>JBPYFL010000089.1:0-200614 GCA_051986485.1 Streptosporangiaceae bacterium
CACGGCCGGCCTGGGGTCGGCGGGGGCCGCCCGGCCGGGTGCGGGCGGGGCCGGAAGCCGGGTGCCGGGAGCGCCGCGGCGGCCCGCCGGACGAGCCTTCGTCTTCCTCCCTCACCGGCCGGACCCCTGGGCGCCAGCGGAGGTGCCGGAGGAGCCGTAGATCTTGCCGGTCTTCAGGTTGACGAAATGCGGGTTCTGGTCGGGCACCATGCCGAGCTTGCGGGCCTCGGCGGATATCGTCGCCGGGGCCTCGTCCTCGGCGACCTGCTGCTGCAGCATCTCCTCACGCTGCGCCAGGGTCGTGTTGGCCTGCTGCAGCGAGGTGAGCTGGAAGGCGCCGCTGGCGAGGATGGTGTTGAGCACCAGCAGGCACACCAGCCCGCCGCCGAGCAGGCCGACCACCAGGAAGACGAACGGCATCCGCGGCGCCGCCCGGCGGGCTGGCCCGGTACGGGGGACCGCGGCCGGCCCGGTCCGGGTGCCCGGGCGGGTGCCCGCGCCGGGATCTGGCCGGCGCGCGGGCGGCCGGGCGGGCCGCGGGATGGTCGGCGGATTCGGCCCCGGCCCCCCGGGCCGCCGCCCCGGCCGGGGAATCGTCGGCGCGTCGGCTTGCCGTGGGTTCCGCGTGCGCGTGGTGGTTGTCACGAGGCGGCCTCCAGAGCGTGACGGGCGGCGGTGCGGGCGGGCAGGAGCATCGCGGCGGAGCGGGGCGGGCAGCTCCGGCTGCTCGGGAGGCCGCCGGGTGTCACTGTCATCAGGCGGCTCCCCGTGTTTCCCGGATCCGTTCGGCGGCGCGCAGCTTGGCGGAGGCTGCGCGCGGGTTGCGGGCGATCTCATCGGCGGCCGGCCGCTCCGCCCCGCGGGTGAGCAGCCGGAACTCCGGCTTGCTGTCAGGAAGGGTCACGGGCAGTCCGGGCGGCGTGGTGTCCGCGGCTCGTGCGGCGAAGGCCCGCTTGACCTCCCGGTCCTCCAGCGAGTGGTAGGCGAGGACAACGATCCGGCCGCCGGCCCGCAGCGCGTCCAGGGCACCGGGCAGCGCCCGGCGGAGCCCGGCGAGCTCGCCGTTCACCTCAATCCGCAGCGCCTGGAAGGTGCGCTTGGACGGATTCCCTCCGGTGCGCCGCGCCGGCGCGGGTATCGAGTCACCGACGATGGCGGCGAGCTGGCTGGTTGTCGTGATGGGCCCGGCGGAGCGTTCCCGGACGACCGCGTCGGCGATCCGCCGCGCATAGCGTTCTTCGCCGTACTGGCGCAGCACCCGGGCGAGGTCACGGGCGGGGTAGGTGTTGACGACCTCCGCCGCCGTCAGCGGCTGGCTGGTGTCCATCCGCATGTCCAGCGGGGCGTCGCGGGCATAGGCGAAACCGCGCGCGGGATCGTCGAGCTGCGGTGAGGAGACTCCGAGGTCGAAGAGGAGGCCGTGCACTCGCGGATGGCCGAGCCGCGCCACGATCTGCGGGATCTCGTCGTAACCGCCGCGGACCAGCGTGACCCGGTCGGCGTGGGCGGCGAGCAGCCGCCGGGACTGCTCGATCGCGTCGCCGTCCCGGTCCACCCCCACCAGGACCAGTTGAGGATGACCGTCGAGCAGCGCCACCGCGTGTCCCGCCCGGCCGAGGGTGGCATCGACGAGCACGGCACCGGCCTGCCGGAGCGCCGGGGCGAGAAGCTCGGTCACCCGGTCGCGCATGACCGGCACGTGCCCCGCGTGCGCGGTACCCATCTGAACCCCCCTCACCGAGCCTGCCGGGGAGCGGTGACGAGAGCGGTCGTCCCGGCCGGAAGGCTCGTTACTCTCGCGGGCTAGCCGCTGAGTGGCGGCTGTCCGGCCAGGTCCCCATCCGCTGGTGCAGGCGTCTTTCCGGGACAAGGGCCCGGATGGCGTTCCCTGCGGGGCTGTTCCACCTGGCACCGGGGAAGTGGCACCAGGTACGGAACGGCCCGTGCCGCGGGTGGAGACCTGGCCGGACAGCGCTTCACAACACTCCGGGAAGCACCTCCTCCGATGCGGCGGAGAATGCCTCCTCCTGGGAAGCCAGATAGGCGTCCCACGCCTGGGCATCCCAGATCTCCAGCCGCGTGTTGGCGCCGATCACGACGCAATCGCGGTCGAGCCCGGCGTACTCCCGCAAGGCGGGCGGCACCGTGATCCGGCCCTGCTTGTCGGGCACCTCGTCTGAGGCACTCGCGAAGAAGACCCGGATGTAATCGCGAAGCCGCTTGTCGGTGACCGGGCCCGCCCGGAGCCCGTCGGTGATGCGGGCGAATTCCGCTTCGGGGAAGACGAAGAGGCATCGCTCCTGGCCTTTGGTAAGCACCAGACCTCCTGCGAGTTCTTCGCGGTACTTGGCCGGCAGGAACAGGCGCCCCTTCTCGTCGAGGCGCGGCGTGTGAGTGCCGAGGAACACGGGCACTCACCTCTCCCCCTGGCCCGGTGTGCGGTCACGCCGCCGGCTGAGGGCAACCGGACGGCGATCGCCCCACCCGGGACGTCGCTCGCTCCACGCTCCACCACTGTACTCCACATTCCCCCACCGTCAACGAAGAAACGACCGCGGATTGCCGCCGGATGGCGTGAATGCCGAGGTGAATGGGGTGGGGCGATGTGGTGGGGCAACGTGCAGGGGCGACGTGGTGGGGCAACGTGGTGGCCGTTGCCGAGCCGATCCCGCGTGCCGATGCGCTGGCTGTCCTGGGGCACAGGTTTCCGGTCAGGATGCTGCTCGCAGGCAGGTGGATGGCAGGGTTAGCGGGGTACTGTCAAAGCAACGAAACAGTAACGACTTCGCTCCGAGCTGGCAGTGGCAGCGCCGCCGGGGCACCCAGGGACGGGATGCAGGGGAGGCCGTGTGGCTGTCACTACCGGACACGGTCGGGACAAGATGCTCGGTGACGTGGTCGGCCGGGCTAACCAGATCGGGACGGCGGTCGGCTCCGTAATCGAGGGGAAGGCGGACGTCGTCCGCCTCACCATCGCGGTCCTCCTGGCGGAGGGCCATCTACTGATCGAGGACGTCCCCGGCGTGGGCAAGACGATGCTCGCGAAGGCCCTGGCCAGATCGATCGACTGCTCGGTGCGCCGCATCCAGTTCACGCCCGACCTGCTGCCCAGCGACATCACCGGGGTGAGCGCCTACAACCAGGAGCGCCGGGAATTCGAGTTCAAACCCGGTCCGGTCTTCGCGAACGTCGTGGTCGGCGACGAGATCAACCGGGCCTCGCCGAAGACCCAGTCCGCGTTGCTCGAGTGCATGGAAGAACGGCAGGTCACGGTCGACGGAACGACGTACCCGCTGGAGAGCCCGTTCATGGTCATCGCGACCCAGAACCCGGTGGAGATGGAGGGCACCTACCCGCTGCCGGAGGCGCAGCGGGACCGGTTCACCGCCCGGATCTCGATCGGTTATCCGGCACCAGCCGCCGAACTCGAGATGCTGGACGCGCACTCCGCGTCGTCGCCGCTCGATGAACTGGAACCGGTGGCCGGGGCACACGACGTCCGCGAGCTGATCGACGCGGTGCGCATCGTGCACGTAGCCGAACCGGTCCGGCACTACATCATCAACCTTGTCTCCGCCACCCGGACCAGCCCGGATCTGCGCCTCGGCGCGTCGCCACGGGCAACGCTGCACCTGATGCGGGCCTGCCGTGCGTTCGCCTCGCTGGACGGGCGCGACTACGTGGTACCGGACGACGTGCAGGCGCTGGCCGTCCCGGTGCTCGCGCACCGGCTGCTTCCCGCCGCGGATGCGATGGTGGAGCGGCGGACGCCGGAGCACGTGGTCAGCGCACTGGTGCGGCGGCTGCCGCTGCCGCGCCGCGGGTAGCCAGAGCGCGGGCGGAAGGGCCGCGACAGCCAGCGGAAAACAGCGAGAGCAGGGATCGCGGAGAAGCTGGGGCCAGATGCGGGAGATACTCGCGGGATTCACCACCCGGGGCCGGTCATTTCTGGCCGCGGGCGCCGCGTCGGTGGTATGCGGCCTGGTGCTGCGAGAACTTGGGCTCGTCGAGGTCGGCCTGCTGCTGTTCGCCCTGCCGCTGCTGTCGGCTCTCGCCGCCAGCCGCACCCGCTACCAGCTCAGCTGCGAGCGCGCCCTGTCGCCCAGCCGGGTACAGGCCGACCAGGCGACGGCGGTCACCGTCCGGCTGCAGAACACGCCGCGGCTGCGCAGCGGCCTGCTGCTGGCCGAAGACGGCGTGCCGTACGCCCTCGGCGGCCATCAGCGGTTCGTGCTCGACGGAATCGAGGGCGGCGGTGGCCGCGAGATCAGCTACCTCATCCACTCCGGATTGCGCGGCAAGTACACCATTGGCCCGCTCCAGGTTCGCGTCGCGGATGCGTTCGGCATGGTGGAAATCTCCCGCTCGTTCCAGTCGACCAGCACGCTGACGGTGACACCCAAGGTCGAGCGGCTGCCGCGGACCCCGCTCGGTGGCGCGTGGCTCGGCTCCGGCGACCGCAGGGGCCGCACGGTCGCCGCGGCCGGCGATGACGACGTCGCGCCCCGCTCCTACCGCGACGGCGACGACCTGCGACGGGTGCACTGGCGCTCCACTGCGCGGTACGGCGAGCTGATGGTCCGCCGTGAGGAGCAGCAATGGCACGCCAGGGCCGCGCTGTTCCTCGACACCCGGGCGGCCGCGCACTCCGGCTCCGGCATCAACTCCTCCTTCGAGTACGCGGTCAGCACCGCGGCCTCGATCGGTGTCCGGCTGGCCCGGGAGCAGTTCGACACGACGCTCGTCACCGGCCAGGGCCCGGCGCCTCCGGGCGGGCCATTCGAGGACGCGGTGCTGGACGTGCTGTCGGTGGTGCGCCCGGCGCCGGACGATACGCTGCGGCCGGGCCTTTCCGCGCTGGCCGCCAGCCCGGGCGGGCTCGTCATCGCCGTGGCCGGCCACCTGACCGCCGATCAGGCACGGCAGTTCGCCCGCGCCGTCCGCCCGCCCGCGTCCGCGATAGCCGTTCTGCTGGATGTCATGACCTGGTCCGGATCGCGGCCGCACCGCGGCGAGACCGCTGCGGCCGCCATCCTCGCCGCGGCCGGCTGGCAGGTGCTGACGATCACGGCAGGCACCTCGCTGGCCGACGCCTGGCGCCAGCTGCGGGCACCCGGGCCGGCTCCGGTGGGCGCCGCGCCGTGAACGCCAGGCTCACCGTGACCGCTGGGGCCGCCACGGCCGCGGCGTCGGTCGCGCTGCATCCGCTGATCAGCGGTGCCACCTGGTTCTGGGCCGGGTCGGGGGCCATCATCGCGGTCGGCTGCGCCGGAGCGCTGACCCGGCTGCGCAGGCTTCCGGTCGTGGTCTGCTTCGCGGCATCCGTCATCGGCCTGCTGCTGTACCTGAACGTGGTGTTCTCCGGGCACCGGTCATTGATCGGGGTGCTGCCGACCCCGGCGTCCCTTACCGACCTGCTAAATCTCGCCCGGCAGGGCTACATCGAAGCGGCCCAGTTCGCGCCGCCGGTGCCCCCGCTGAGCGGGATGGTCCTGCTCGCGGTGACGGGGATCGGTTCGGTGGCCGTGCTCACTGACTTCATCGCCGTCCGGTTGCGCAGCACCGCGGTCGCCGGGCTGCCGCTGCTCGCCCTGTTCAGCGTGACCGTGGCGACCCGCGCCACGGAGTCGCGGCCGGTCCAGGCGCTGATCTTCGCCGCAGGCGTCGCCGGGTACCTGATGCTGCTCGCCGCAGACAGGCGCGAGCGCCTTTCGGCATGGGGCGCGCTGGTAACGCTCCCCGGGGCCAGCCGATTCCGCCCCGGCCGCGGGCGGTCAGCGGAGCCCGCGCCGGCGGCTGCGCCGCGGTTGCCGGATACGCGTCCGCTCGCGGCCGCGGGCCGGCGCGTCGGGCTGGCGGCCGTCGCGGTCGCGCTGATCGTCCCATTGTTCGTCCCCGGCCTGCGGGTACGGGGCCTGCCACAGGGCAACCCCGCGTCGGGGCTGGGGCCGGGCAACAGCCTGCTGCTCCCGGCCACCCTGCCGGACCCGGTGGCGCGGATGTACGGGCAGTTGCGCGAGTCCCGGGCGCAGAACGTGCTCAACTACACCACCGATGATCCGGAGCCGCCCTACCTCCGCCAGTACGTGCTCAATCTGTTCAGCGACGGATGGAACCTGGCGTTCTCCGGCCGGACGCAGCCCGCGACCGGCCGGCTGCCGCGGGCGCCGGGCCTGCAGGGCGCATCCGTGCAGACCGTGCACACCAGGCTGCGGTTCTCCTCCGGGGTGAATAGCCGCGGACAGAATTTCCTGCCGGTGCCGTACCCGGCAACCAGGCTGGATATCGGCCGCGGCTGGCAGGTGGACCCTGCCACGCTGATGGTCGCCTCGGCCGGCAACCCGGTCGCCGGGCTCAGCTACGACGTCACCAGCGACGAGGTCGAGCCGACCGATACGCAGCTGCGCCGGGCGCCCGGGCCGTCCGACGCCGTCGCCGGCGCGTACCTCAACCTGCCGCCCAGCTACAACCCGTATCTCGGCAGGCTCCAGGCGCTGGCGGAAAAGGCGACCACGGGCGCGCAGACCGCCTTCGACAAGGCGGTGGCGCTGCAGCTGTGGTTGAGCACGACCGGCGGGTTCAGTTACAGCCTGACCTCGACCGTCCCGGACAGCCCCGCGGGGCTGATGCGGTTCCTGACCGTTACCAAGAACGGCTATTGCCAGCAATTCGCGATCGCGATGGCGATCCTGGCGCGGGAGCTCGGCATCCCGAGCCGGGTCGCGGTCGGGTACACCGCCGGCACGAACGAGGGCGGCCCGAACTTCCAGATCACCACGTCCGACGCGCACGCGTGGCCGGAACTGTACTTCCAGGGGGCGGGCTGGCTGCGCTTCGAGCCGACGCCCCCCGGCAACGCGGCCGGCCAGGGCACCGCGACCCCGCCGGTTTACACGCTGCCGCCCAGCAGCTCCGGCAACGGCTCCGGGACCTACCAGCCGGGCACGCTCGGCGAAACCGGCCCGCGGGTCGGGACCGGGGCGACCGGAGGCGCTGCCGTCCAGCACAACCCGGGGGGCAGCTCCCTACCGGGCAGTCCCGCGCAGCACCCGGGGCCGCAGTCCACCCCGCCGTGGGGGCTGATCGCCGGCCTGATCGCGCTGGCCGCGCTGATCGCACCGGCCGCCGCCCGGCCGCTGCGCAGCCGCTGGCGGTGGCTCAAGGCGTCCGGCGATGCGGGCAGGGCCCGCGCCGCCTGGCTGGAACTGCGCGACAGTCTCGCCGACTTCGGGATGCCGGTCGCTGGGAACGAGTCGCCGCGCGCCTGTGCGCGGCGAGTGGAGGGCCAGCTACCGGCCGATGCCCGCGCTGCTGTCTACCGCGTCGCCGTCGCCGAGGAACGCTCCCGCTACGCGACCAGCTCCGCCGATTCTGGGACGCTGCACGCCGACATCCTGGTGGTGCGGCGGGCACTCTGGGCGACGGCGTCCCGCCGCGCCCGGTTGCGGGCCCGGTGCCTTCCGGCGTCCGTTCTCGTCCCGGCCGGGGGGGCCGCGCGGAACGCGCTCGACGTGTTCGGCTGGATCGAGGTGGGGACGACGTGGCTGATCGGACGCCTCATCCGGCGGATCGTCGCCGCGCGCGAGCTCGCGAGCTCCGCCGGACCGCGCACCGGGAGGTAACCGCGTACCCGGATCTAACCGGGTACCCGGAGATAGACGGGACCGTTCCGGGGGTGCGTGCGGCACTCCCCTGCTGGAGACGGGCTGCTCAGAACCCGCCGCCCTCCTGGCGGCGCCTCCAGCGCTCTTCCATCCGCTCCATGAAGCCCTGCCCGCTAGGGCGCCGCTGACGGCGACGGCGCTTGCGGCGCTTCAGCGGCGTGGCGGCGGCCGGGGGCCGCGGCGTCGCCGGGTTCCCGCCGATGCGGCGCCAGCTGGTCAGCGCCCACATGCTGGACGCGAGCATCACGAGGAACCCCGCGACGCCAACTTCGATGATCTTGGTTATCACCCCGGCGAGCAGCAGCGCAACGCCGAGCAGGAAGGCGAGGGCGGCCTTGATGGCACGGCGCTTGTAGTGCACCCGGGGATCGCTCGTCCGCACGGTGTGCGCGAACTTTGGATCGTCAGCCTCCAGCGCGCGCTCGATCTGGTCGAGCATGCGCTCTTCGTGCTCAGAGAGCGGCACGGCGCCTCCCATGGAACCGATCGCACCTGGAGTCGGGGCAATGACCTGGACCCTCGCGGTTGTGCTGGTTTATCCCCAGGATACGAGCCGAACCACACTCGTTGGAAGGGACGCCACCACGAGGCAAGCGAAGCCGGGCCGCCGCTCTGGTCACGGCGGCGAGGGACCCTCCGGCCCTGTTTCGCGATCGCGTCCGCGGGACCATCGGGACGATTGCGGTCGGTGCGGCGATCGGGGCGGAGGTGGCTGGTGTGGTGGCGGCTGCGGCTGATGTGGCCGATGTGGCGGGACGAGCGCGGCGGGGCCGACCGAGCCGGAACCGAACCGGGCGGCGACCCGGTCCATCGCCTCCTCGGCGTCCTGCCAGCCGCCGCCGGGCTCGTCCAGCGCCAGCTGGGTGCCCTTCGCGCGCGGCGCGCGCAGGTTCGCGGCGCGCACCCCCACCAGGCGCAGCCGGGTCCGCGGGCCGAGCCCCGACGCGGCGTACAGCTCACATGCCGTGTCGTAGATCTGCCGCGCGAGGTCGGTCGGCTCCGGCAGCGTCCGGGACCGGGTGATCGTGCTGAAGTCGGCGCGGCGCAGCTTCACCACCACCGTCCGCGCCACGTATCCGCCGGAACGCAGGGCCCGGGCGGTGCGCAGGGACAGCCGCAGCAGTTCCCGGCGGATCACCGCCGGGTCCGCCACGTCGTCGGCGAAGGTCTCCTCCGCTCCGATCGTCTTTCCGCGCGCATCGGGCACCACCGGGCGCGAATCCTCCCCGCGGGCGAGCGCCGCGAGGTGGTCCCCGGCGGCGTTCCCCAGTTCCCGGCGCAGGGTGCCGGCCGGAGTCGCCGCGATGTCGCCGACGGTCCGCAGCCCGAGCCGGGCCAGCGTACGCGAGGTCGTCCGTCCCACCCCCCACAGCGCGTCCACCGGGAGCGGATGCAGGAAGGCGAGCACACCGGCGGCGGGGACCACCAGCAGGCCGTCCGGCTTGCAGTGGGCGGATGCCAGCTTCGCCAGGAACTTGTTCGGCGCGACACCGACCGAGCAGGTGATGCCGTGCCGGTCGTACACCTCGGCACGGATCTGCGCGGCGATCGCGGCCGGCGCGCCGAGCCGGCGTCGGGCGCCGGCCACGTCGAGGAACGCCTCATCCAGCGAGAGCGGCTCGACCTCGGGAGTTATGGCCCGGAAAATCGACATCACCTGCTTGGACACCGCGGCGTACTCGCGGTGGCGGGGCGGGATGATCTCAGCATGCGGGCACATCCGCCGGGCCGTCATCATCGGCATCGCGGACCGCACGCCGTACGCCCGGGCCTCGTAGGTCGCCGATAGCACCACCCCGCGGCCCGCGGCGGCTCCGACGATCACCGGCTGGCCGCGGAGCCCGGGCCGGTCACGCACCTCGACGCTGGCGTAGAACGCGTCCATGTCCGCGTGCAGGATGTGACAGCCCGAATCGTCCATCGGCGCCACCGGTGTCTCAGCCCATTTCCGCCGCTCAGCCCATCTCAGCACATCCGGCCCGCTCAGCGGTGCCCGAAGATGTGCAGCTGGGTCGCGATGTCGCGGAGCGCGGCATGCTGTGCCGCCGCCGCCTCCAGGGCCAGCAGGGCCTCCCGCGCGCCCTGGTCCCCGTCGGTCAGGGAACTCGGTACCAGGTCGGAGAAGACCCGCACCCCGTGTGCTGCGCCCGGCCGCATCCCGGCCCGCTCGATCAGCCCGGTGAGCGAGGGGAGGGTGAACCGCCGCGGGACGCCCGGCTGCTCGCCGGCGGCCAGCCCGGCGTCCGGGCCGGCGGTCGCCTCGATCAGCTCACGGGCCTCGTCGAAGTTACCGGCCAGCGCCCGGTGGATGGCGGCCGCGATGGCGCTCGCGGCCAGCACGCTGACGGTGCCGCCGGGCCGCAGCACCCGCGCGATGGTGGCGACCGCGCCCCCCGGGTCGTCCACGTACTCGAGCACGCTATGGCACAGCACCAGGTCGGCGGCCGCTTCACCGGCGATGGCCGGAAGATCCGCCACGTCCCCCTGCACAGCGCGCAGCTCCACCCCGGCCTCGGCCGCGCGCCGCTGCGCGGCGGCGAGCGAGTCGGGGCTCGGGTCGACCACGGTCACGTGGTGACCGAGCGCCGCCAGCGGCACCGCAAACCCCCCGGTGCCGCCGCCGGCATCGACGATGTCCAACCGCGTGGTGCCGGCCTGCTCCGCCCTCGCCTGCAGGACGCCGAGCAGCGCCTCCCAGACCACGGCGGTCCGGACCCCGCTGCGGCCGGGCGAGCAGGCGTGGGCGCCTCCCGCGGCGCCCGGAGCCCTGGCCGGCGCGGCGCTGGCGTCCGCGGTGGCCCAGCCACCGCTGTGCGTGCCGCTCACCGCAGCCTCCTCCCCCAGGTCACCGCCGGGACGCAATTCAGGGTAGTGCCCCCCGGTGACAGTTCACCGCCCGGCGGGTTCCCCGCCCGGCTGGCGGTTCCGCCGCCGGGGCTGCACCGCCGGTGCGCCGCCGGGCACACTGGCAGCATGATCGATCCGACCCGGCCCCTGCCAAACCTGGACCGCAAGCCCGTGTACGCGCCGCACGGCATGGTAGCGACCAGCCAGCCGCTCGCCGCATCGGCGGGGCTCGCGGCGCTGCGCCGCGGCGGCAGCGCGGTGGACGCGGCACTCGCCGCGGCGATCACGCTCACCGTCACCCAGCCCAACTCCAACGGGGTCGGAGGCGACCTGTTCGCGCTCGTGTGGGACGGAACGTCGCTGCACGGCCTGAACGGATCCGGCCGCGCCCCGATGGCCCTGACCGCCTCCGCGGTACGCGAGCGTGGCTGGTCGCAGATGCCCGAGCACGGGTGGCTCAGTGTCACCGTGCCCGGTGCGCCGCGGGCCTGGCGGGACCTGCACGACCGGTTCGGCGCCCTCCCGTTCAGCGCGTTGTTCGAGGATGCGGCCGGCTACGCCGCGGACGGCTTCCCGGTGTCGCCGACGTCGGCGCGGTCCTGGCGGCGCGCGGTGGAGCAAACCCAGCCGGCGCTCACCGGTCCGGAGTTCGAGGGCTTCGCGCCGATGTTCGCCCCGGGGCGCCGGGCGCCGCGCGCCGGTGAGACATGGCGGAGCCTGGAGCTGGCCGGGACGCTGCGGCGCATCGCCGCGAGCGGCGCCGACGACTTCTACGCCGGCGAGACCGCGGAAAAGATCGCCGCGTTCTCCGCCGGCACCGGCGGGCCGGTCACGATGGACGACCTCGCCGCGCACATCACCACGCACGCCGCCAGCACCTGGGTGCGGCCGCTCAGCGTCTCATACCGCGGCTACCAGGTGTGGGAGCTGCCGCCCAACGGCCAGGGCCTGGCCGCGCTGCTCGCGCTGGGGATCCTGGACGGAATGCAGATGCCGGGCCACGGCAGCGCCGACGATTATCACCTGAAGATCGAGGCGATGAAGCTGGCGTTCGCCGACGCGCACCGCTACATCGCCGACCCGGACCGGTCCGTCGTGCCGGTGCCGGAGCTGCTCAGCGCGGATTACCTGCGGCAGCGGCGGCAGCGGATCACCGACAAGGCGCTGGAACCGGAGCCCGGCGACCCGACCCGCGGCGGCACGGTCTACCTGTGCGCCGCCGACTCAGCCGGGATGATGGTGAGCCTGATCCAGTCGAACTACTCGGGTTTCGGGTCGCACGTCGTGGTGCCCGGAACCGGGGTGAGCCTGCACAACCGGGGCGCCGCGTTCACGCTGGACGAGTCCCATCCGAACCACCTGGAACCGGGGAAGCGCCCGTTCCACACCATCATCCCGGGGTTTCTGACGCACCAGGGGCGCGCCGCCGGGCCGTTCGGCGTGATGGGCGCTCACATGCAGCCACAGGGTCATCTGCAACTGATCAGCAACACCCTCGACGCGGGGATGGACCCGCAGGCCGCGCTGGACGAGCCGCGCTGGTACTGGGCGCAGGGACGCCAGGTGCACCTGGAAACCGGCATCCCGCCGCAGGTTCGCGACGAGCTGGCGGCCCGCGGCCACGAGGTCAGCACCGAGGGCGCGACCGACCGGGTCGGCAACGGCCAGGCGATCTGGCGGCTGCCCGGCGGCGGGTACGTGGCGGGCACCGAGCCGCGGACCGACGGCTACGCCATCGGCTACTGAGGGCGGCTAGCAGGGGCGGGGCAGCGACGGCTTCAGTTCCAGCAGCCGGGCCAGCAGCCCGTTGACGAAGGCGGACGACTCGCCGGTGGACAGCTGGCCCGCCAGCAGCACCGCCTCGCTGATCGCCACCCCGTCCGGGACGTCGTCGGCGTAGAGCAGCTCGTAGGCGCCGATCCGGAGGATATTGCGATCCACCGCCGGCATCCGCTCCAGCGGCCAGCCGGAGGAGTGGGCGGCGAGCAGTTCGTCGATCTCCGCCCGGTGATCGTGCACCCCCCGGACCAGATCGGCTGCGTATTCCGGGACCGGCGGCGCTTCGGCGGCGTCCTGGGCCTGCCGCTGGGAGAGCACGTCGAGGACCTTCTCGCCCCGCAGTTCGGCCTCGAACAGCACGTCGAGGGCGCGCTTGCGGGCCTTGCTCCGGGCTGGCAACTCAGGTGCTCCCCGTCAGCGGGCCGGACATCGCCGCGCCGGTCCTCACGCCCGGCCGAGGTACTGGCCGCTGCGGGTGTCGACCTTGACCTTCTCGCCGGTGGTGATGAACAGCGGCACCTGGACCTCCGCCCCGGTCTGCAGCGTGGCCGGCTTGGTGCCGCCGGTGGAGCGGTCGCCCTGGACGCCGGGGTCGGTCTGGGTGACCGTCAGCTCGACCGCGGCGGGAAGCTCGACGTACAGCGGCATTCCCTCGTTGAACGCGACCGTCGCGGTCTGCTCCTCCAGCAGGTAGCTGGCGGCGTCGCCGAGGGTCTTGGCCGGGATGTGCGGCTGGTCATAGGTCTCGGTGTCCATGAAGACGAAGTCCTCACCCTCGCGGTAGAGGTACTGCATCTCACGCTTGTCCACGCTGGCGACGTCCACCTTGACCCCCGCGTTGAACGTCCGGTCCACCACCTTGCCGGACAGCACGTTCTTCAGCTTGGTGCGCACGAACGCGCCGCCCTTCCCGGGCTTGACATGCTGGAACTCCACAACGCTCCAGAGCCCGCCGTCCAGGTTCAGCGTCATGCCGTTCTTCAGGTCGTTCGTGGTCGCCACGTGTCTCGTCTCTCCCGCATGCTGCTCACAGGACGAGCAGGTCCTTGGTGAAGGTGGTGAAGGTCTCCGTCGTCTCGGCGCCAACCGCCAGCGTGTCCTCGATCCGGACGCCGCCCTTGCCGGGAAGGTAGACGCCGGGCTCGATGGTGACCGGAACCCGTTCCGAAAGTCTACCCGTCCGGCCCGCGGCGATGAGCGGCTCCTCATGCACCTCCAGGCCCACTCCGTGGCCGAGGCCATGCTGGAAATGGCTGGCGTGGCCGGCCTCGGAGATGAGGTCGCGGGCGGCCGCGTCCACCGCGGCGAGCCCGGCGCCCGGCCGGGCCGCGGCTGCCCCGCTGGCCTGGGCGGCCGCAACGAGCTGGTAGAGGTCGCGCTGCCATCCGGACACGTCGCCGAGGCAGACGGTGCGGGTCATGTCGGCGTGGTAGCCGCCGTAGCGGGCGCCGAAGTCGATGACCACCAGGTCGCCCCGCTCGATGGCCCGGCCGGTCGGCACGTGGTGCGGGATGGCGCTGTTCGTGCCGCTGGCGACGATGGTGTCGAAGGCCGGTTTCTCCGCGCCCAGCTCGATCATCCGCTGCTCCAACGCGGCCGCCACCTGCCGCTCCGTCAGCCCTGGCCGGATACGGGGCAGCACATCCGCCAGCGCGCGGCAGCTGATTTCGCAGGCGGTGCGCAGCAGCGCCAGCTCCTCGTCGTCCTTCACTTCCCGCATTTTTTCGACATAACGGCCCAGCGGCGCGAGCAACGGCCCGGCGCCGTCCCCGCCGAGCAGGGCGGTAATGGCCCGGTGCCGCTCAACGGTCATCTCGTGCGCCTCGAACAGCACCCGCCGGTAGCCGCGGCGGACGGCCTCGTGGGCCAGGGCGGCCTCGATCCGGCGGTCGACGACCAGCTCCACGTCCGGGGCGTCGCGCTCGGCGGCCAGCGCGTAGCGGGAGTCGGTGGCGAGCAGTGAGCCATCCGGCCCGGCGCCCGCGGGCCGTCCGGCCGCGGATGAGTCGCCGGCGCCGGGGTCCCCGGGGTCGCCGTCCGCGGCCGGTACCAGCAGCGCGGCGTTCGAGCTGGCCAGGCCGCTCAGGTACCGGACGTTGACCAGGTGGGTGATCAGGGCGGCGTCGGCGCCTTCCGCGGCGGCTCTGGCGGCCAGCCTGCCGCGGCGCGCCGCGTGAACGGCGGGCATGCCCCGACTTTACGCCGGGCTTCGATACGAGCACGATCTGCGCGTTTCACCAGATAATGCGCCATGATCGGCCCTAGGATTCACGGATTATCTCGCCACAGCGCAGGAGAGGCGTCGTGTCCGTAGCAAACGAGCAGGTAGCAGCCTTGCGCGCGCAGCTCGCAGGCGATATGGAGGAGCACAACCGGCTACTGAAACAAATCCGCGAGCGTGACGACGGCATCGGGTACAGCATGCTGCTCACCGCGGCGTTCGGGGTGGCCGCCCGCCGCCGGTTCGGCCGGGAGTGGAAGCCGGCCGACGTGATCCTGTTCGTCGCGGGCGTGCGTGCCCGCGCGGAGACGATCGCCCGGGCGCTCGACCCCCGGGTCGCGGAACGGGTCCTGTCGTCTGTCCTGGGCAACGAGGACATCGCAGCCGTCCTGACCGATTCCAAGATCAATGATCTGGACACCGGTCAGGTCACCGATGCCGAGACGCACCTGCTGATGGCGATGATGGCCGACGAGCGCCCGCGCCGGGGCGCGCTGGACAAGTTCCTCCTCGAGGCCCGGTCCCGGGCCGACCACGTGCTGGCCGGCATCCCCGACTGACGGCACAATGCAGGAGTGAGCCGGGTCGTTGTTATCGGCGCCACCGGGCATATCGGCACGTACCTGGTGCCGCGCCTGGTCCGCGGCGGGCACGAGGTGATCGCGATCAGCCGCGGCACCCGCGGCCCGTACCGGGCAAGCCCGGAGTGGAACGCCGTCACGACGATCACGGCCGACCGCGAGGCGGAGGACGCCGAGGGTACCTTCGGCTCGCATGTCGCGGCGCTGAACGCCGATGTGGTGATCGACCTGATCTGCTTCACCGCCGCCTCGGCTCAGCAGCTGGTGGACGCGCTTCGCCCGGCGCGTCCGCTGCTGGTGCACTGCGGCACGATCTGGGTGCACGGGCCGGCCCTGCGGGTCCCGGTCACCGAGGACGAGCCGAGGACCGGTTACGGCCCGTACGGCACCGGCAAGGTGGCGATCGAGGCGCTGCTGCACCGCGAGACTCTCGCGGGCGGCGTCCCGGCGGTGGTGCTGCACCCCGGGCACATCAGCGGCCCCGGCTGGCCGGTCATCACGCCCGCCGGCAACCGGGACCCCGCCGTCTGGACCGCCCTGGCCCTGGGACAGCCGCTCGCGCTTCCCGATCACGGGCTCGGCATCCTGCACCACGTCCATGCCGACGACGTGGCGCAGGCGTTCGAGCAGGCGCTGCACCGGCCGGCGGCGATCGGGGCCAGCTTCCACGTGGTCGCCGAGCAGGCGTGGACGCTGCGCGGCCTCGCCGCTCAGGTCGCCCGGTGGTTCGGCCGTGACCCGGTACTGGAGTTCGTGGACTGGGCGCAGTTCGATCGCCGGGCCGGCGCGGAGCACGCCGGGGTCACTCGCGAGCACACCATCCGCAGCATCACGGCGAGCATCAGCCGGGCGAAAGAGGTGCTCGGATACTCGCCCCGGTACAGCACCCCCGAGGCCCTCTACCAGGCGCTGTCCTGGCTCGCCGCCAACGGTCAGGCGGACGTCGGCGGCCAGCAGTTCTGACGTCGGCCGCCGGGCAATTGCCGCGGCGTGCCGGCTGGGCTTTCTGCCATGCTGCGGCGATGATCGGCACATGGCCGTGCCAGGGTCGGTTGCCGGCCTGGTCAGCGCGGCGCTGCAGCTGGGCGCCGGCCAGGTCCCCGGGTGGTCCGCTGCGGAGACGCAGCTCGCGCGGTCCGTCGCGGTGCATCCGGCGGACGTCGGGGAGCTCACCGATCTCGTCCGCAGCGGCCGCGATCCGCTTGGCGAGGCCTTCTGCACGATCCGCGGCCCGGTGGCGCGCCGGAGGCTGGGCCAGACCTTCACGCCGCCGGAAATAGTCCGCAGCATGGTGCGCTGGGCGGCCGGCCGGGGCGCGCCGTCGCGAGTCGTGGATCCCGGAACCGGATCGGGCCGGTACCTGCTGGCCGCCGGCCGCGAGTTCCCGGGCACCAGCCTGTTCGGCGTGGACGTGGATCCCGTCGCCACGATCATCGCCCGGGGCAATCTCGCCGCCGCTGGACTGGCTTCGCGGGCAGTGGTGCGGCAGGTTGACTACCGCCTGCTCGGCGCCGGGAGGCCGGATGGCCGGACGCTTTTCGTCGGGAACCCGCCGTATGTCCGGCACCATCAGATCCAGCCGGAATGGAAGCGGTGGCTGCTGGAGACGGCCGCACGGCTCGGCCTGCGCGCGTCGGGTCTCTCCGGCCTGCACGTCCACTTCTTCCTCGCCACGGCGCTGCATGGCCGGCCGGCCGATTACGGGGCCTTCGTCACCAGCTCGGAATGGCTGGACGTGAACTACGGGAGCCTGGTACGCGAGCTACTTCTCGGCGGCCTGGGCGGGGAACGGATCAGCGTTCTCGACGAGGCGGCCGCGCCGTTCGCCGACGCCACCGTGACGGGGGCGATCACCTGCTTCACGATCGGCACCCGCTCTCCGGCGCTGGCGCTGCGGCGCGTCCGCCGGGTCGCGGACCTCGGCGCCCTGGGTGGCGGGCGGCCGCTGGCCCGCGCCGCCCTGGCCGGTGCGCCGCGATGGGGGCCGCTCACCCGGGCATCTCCGCGGCTCCCCCGCGATCAGGTCGAGCTCGGCGAGCTGTGCCGGGTGCACCGTGGCGCCGTCACCGGGGCGAACCGGGTGTGGATCGTACGCCCGGACCAGACGGACCTGCCCACCGGTGTGCTGTTCCCGTCGGTCACCAAGGCTCGCGAACTGTTCACCGCCGGGGATGTGCTGATGGATGCGGCCGGCCTCGCACTGGTCGTCGACCTGCCCGCCGATCTGGAAGCCCTGGCTCCGGACGAGCGGCGTGCCGTCCGCCATTTCCTCCGGGCGGCGAAGCACGCGGGCGCCGCCGACTGCTACACCGCCAGGGCCCGGCGCCCGTGGTGGAGCATCGGGCTCCGGCCGGCCGCACCGCTGCTCGCCAGCTACATGGCGCGCAGACCCCCCGCGTTCGTGCATAACCGCGCGGCCGCGCGGCACATCAACATCGCGCACGGGATCTACCCGCGCGAGCCGCTTCCGGAGCGCGCGCTGCAGCGGCTGGTGAGCCACCTGCGGGCGACCGTGACGGCCGGCCAGGGCCGGACCTACGCCGGCGGCCTGGCGAAGTTCGAGCCGCGGGAGATGGAGCGGCTTCCGGTCCCTGCGCCGGAGCGGCTGATCGCGCCCTGAGGCCGCGCTATTCGTCGAAGTTCCGGCTGACCAGGCCGCTGACGCGGTTCAGGGCCTCGGCCGCCTGCGGACCGCGCGCGGAGACCTCGATCCGGTCGCCCTTCGCCGCGGCGAGGCCCATCACCGCCAGCACGCTGCGGGCGTCCGCCTGCTTCTCGCCGAACCGGACGGTCATCGTCGCGTCGAGGCCGGTGAGGCTGCGGGCCAGCAGCGCGGCGGGCCGCGCGTGCAGTCCGATCTCGTTGCTGAGCTCGAAGACCGCCCGCGCCTCCGAGCCGTCTGGCGCCGCTGCGGGCCGCTCCTGCGTCCCGGCAGCGGCGGGCTCCCCCTCGTCCGCCTGCCGCCCGGCCGAGCGGGCCGCCGCCGCGACCGCATCCAGCGCCGCCCCGCCCTGCGCGGCCACCGCGGCGGCCACCGCGCCCTCCACCACCGGGGCGTCCGCCAGCATCACCAGCGATGGCTCCGGGACCGACTCCAGCACGAGATCCGCTGTCATCTTGGCGCTGCCGAGGTCGTAGAGGATCAGCACGCCCGCTCCCCGGTCGGCCTCGCCCACGGCATTGCTGACCGCCTCGAAGTCGGTGCCGAGCCCGCCATCGGCCATCCCGCCCGCCGCCACCAGCGGCACGTCCGGCGCCATCTGGCCGGCCAGCTCCACGACTCCTTCCGCCAGCCGGGCGCTGTGCGAGACGATCACCAGCCCGACCAGGTCCGCCACCGGCGTCACTCCCCCGACGCGGCGTCCGCCAGGGCACGCAGCAGCAGGGCGCTGGACCGGGCACCGGGATCGAGATGCCCGGCGCTGCGCTCCCCGAGGTAGGACGCGCGGCCCTTGCGGGCCACCAGCGGGACGGTGGACTCGGCCCCCGCGTCGGCCGCGTCGGCGGCTGCCGTCAGCACCGACGCGATCGTCGCGTCCGGTCCCGCCGCCTTGCCCGCCGCATCCACCGCCGGGGTCAGCGCATCCACCATGGTCTTGTCGCCGGTCTCCGCCTTGCCCCGGGCGACGACCCCGTCGCGCGCCGCCGCCAGCGCGGCCACCACGCCATCGGTGGTCAGCTCGTCGGCGTCGCCGATCGTGCTCGCGGCGCGCAGGAACGCCGTGCCGTACAGCGGGCCGGCGGCGCCGCCGACGGTGGAGATCAGCTTGGTCGCGAGCAGCTTCACCACCGCGCCCGGCGTATCCGGCTCGGACTGATCCAATGCGGCGACGTAGGCGGTGAAGCCGCGGTTCATGTTCTCCCCGTGGTCGCCGTCACCGATCGCACGGTCGAGCTCGACCAGTTCGTCGCGGTGCTCGGCGATCACCTTGGCGGCGCGCCGGAGCGCGCCGCCCATCTTGCTGGCATCGCAGCCCATCAGGTACCCCACCGCAGTGCGGCCGTGCGCACCGGGGCGTCCCACAGGTCGGTCAGCGTGTCGTCCAGCTTCAGCAGGGTCAGGCTCATGCCCTGCATCTCCAGGCTGGTGATGAACGGCCCGACCAGCCGGCGGCGCACCGTGATGCCCCGGTCGGCGAGGCGGCGCTCGGCTATCCCGTGGGCGAGGTACAGCTCGATCAGCGGGGTGCCGCCCATCGAGTTGGTGAACAGCAGCACATCGTCACCACGGGTGAACGGCAGGTCCTCAAGGATCGGGTCGAGGAGCCGCGCCACGATCTCGTCGGCCCCCTCCAGATTCATCCGCTCCCGGCCGGGCTCGCCGTGGATGCCGATGCCGACTTCCATCTCGTCGTCGGCCAGGTCGAAGCTCGGGGTACCGGCATGCGGGACGGTCGGCGCGGTGAGCGCCAGGCCCATCGAACGCGATCCCGCCACCACTTGCTTGGCCAGCTCTTCACACGCCTTCAGCTCGACACCGCGTTCGGCGGCCGCGCCGACGATCTTCTCCAGCAGCACCGTGCCGCCGACACCGCGCCGCCCGGCGGTGTAGGTGGAGTCGCGCACCGCCACGTCGTCGTCGATCACCACGGTGCGGGTCTCGATCCCCTCGGCGTCAGCCAGTTCCGCCGCGGTCTCGAAGTTCAGGACGTCGCCGGTGTAGTTCTTGACCACCAGAAGCACGCCCGCGCCACCGTTGGTGTGGCCGATCGCCGCCGACACCTGGTCCGGCGTGGGCGAGGTGAACACCGCGCCCGGGCACGCCGCCGTCAGCATGCCGGGGCCGACGAAGCCGATGTGCATCGGCTCGTGCCCCGATCCGCCACCGGATATCACGGCCACGTTGCCGGGCACCGGCGCGTCCGCGCGGTACACCACCGCCGGGTCCTCCTGGACTTTCAGCAGGTCGGCGTGCGCCGCTGCGAGCCCACGCAGAGACTCGGCGACAACGGTCTGCGGGTCGTTGATGATTTTCTTCATTGTCCCCTCCAGTGAGCGGAGCCCCTGGGTTCGTCCTACCCCGTACAGACCGGACGTGATAGGGGCCGTTGGTCCGAAAGTTGCGCAACCGCCCTGCCGCCCGCGGGCAGGGTCAACCGCCGGCGGGAACCGCTGCGGCGGATCCGCGAAGGACCCGGAAAGGACCCGGGAAGGACCCGGCCCGCGGGGATCAGGCGGCGAGGTCGCTGATCTGCTCGATCAGCCGGAGCCGGTCGGTGTGCGACTGGGCCAGCGGCGTGACGTTGAGCGTCGTAACTCCCGCCTCCTTCAGCGCCGCGATCCGCTCCCGCACATACGACTCCGGGCCGATCAGCGCGGTGCCCGCCAGCAGATCGTCGGGCACCAGCGCGGCCGCTTCGTCCTTCTTCCCGTCCAGGTACAGATCCTGGATCCGCGCCGCCGCCGACTCGTGCCCGTAGCGGCACGCCAGGTCGTTGTAGAAGTTGCGCCCCTTGGCCCCCATGCCGCCGATGTACAGCGCGAGCATCGGCCGCAGCAGGTCCCGCAGCCCGGTCACGTCCTCACCGATTGCCAGCGGCGCCTGAGCGATGATGTCGAGGTCACCGAGCGCCGGGTCGCGCGCGGCCCGGCCGGCGGCCAGCGACTCGCCCCATACCTCGGCGGCCTTCTCCGGGAGGAAGAAGATCGGCTCCCAGCCCTCGGCGATCTCGGCCGCCATGGTGACGTTCTTCGGCCCGATCGCGGCCACCACCACCGGGATGCGCTCCCGCACCGGATGGTTGATCAGCTTGAGCGGTTTGCCGAGCCCGGACCCCCGCTCCGGCGGCAGCGGGACGGTGTAGTGCCGGCCGGTATAGCTGAGCCGTTCGCGGCGCCACACCGCGCGGCAGATCTCGATGATCTCGCGCGTCCTGCCGACCGGATGGTCGTAGGGCACCCCGTGGAAGCCCTCGATGACCTGCGGGCCCGACGCACCGATCCCGAGCACGAACCGCCCGTCGGAGACGAAGTCCAGGCCGGCGGCCGTCATCGCGGTCAGCGCCGGGGTACGGGTGAACAGCTGCAGGATCCCGGACGCGAGCTGGACCCGCTCGGTCTTCGCGGCGAGGTAGCCGAGTTGGCTGACCGCGTCGAAGCTGTATGCCTCCGGCACGAAGACGATGTCCAGGCCCGCCTTCTCGAAGTCCACCAGCTCGTCGGCGGTCTGGGCGAAGCCGCCGCCGGCGTAGTTCAGCGCCATTCCGATCCGCATCCGGCGCACGTCCCTTCTGTTCGGGCTCCGGGCGCCGCCGCGCGGCGCTGTGATCCGCTAGTTTTGCGGCTCGCCGCCGATCCGCGCCAGTTTCCTGGCGCAACCCGCCGACGGGCCGCCCCATCGGGGAGGCGCTGCGGGCGGGGCTGCGACGTGGAAGCCGTTTGGCATATTACTAGGCAGTAGCTTTGGGGCCGGCGGCCTCCTCCGCCGCCAGCTCGGCGATGGCCTGCAGCGCGAGCTGGTACGACATCAGGCCGAAGCCGGCGACCGTCCCGTCCGCCACGGCCGCCACCACCGACACGTGCCGAAACGCCTCCCGCGCCGCCGGATTGCTGATGTGCACCTCGACGACCGGCGCGGTCCGCTGCGCGAGCGCGTCCCGCAGGGCGTACGAGTAATGCGTGAACGCGGCCGGGTTGATCACCACCGGGAAGCGGCCGTCGATGGCCTCGTGCACCCAGCGGATCAGCTCGCCCTCATCCTCGGTCTGCCGCACCTCCACGTGCAGGCCCAGCGTCCGGCCCGTGTTGCGGCACAGCTCCTCCAGGGCTTCATAGGAGGCTGCGCCGTACACGTCCGGCTCCCGGGCGCCGAGGCGCCCCAGGTTCGGGCCGTTCAGCACGAGAACCTGCGGCGGCGCGGTCATCGGCCCCTGCCTTTCTGCGTGACGTGCGCGTACGCCTCGGCGAGCAGGTCTTCCGGGGGGTCGTCCAGGATGCCCGGCCGGGCCAGCCCGTCGAGCACGACCAGCCGCAGCCGTTTTCCGCGGCTCTTCTTGTCCACGGCCATCGCCTCGCGCAGCCGCGGCCACGCGCCGGGGAGGTACGCGGTCGGCAGCCCCACCGAGGCGAGCACCCGTTCATGCCGCACAGCCACCGCATCGTCGAGCCGGCCCGCGAGCCGGGCGAGCGCGGCGACGTAGCACATCCCGATGGCCACCGCGTCGCCATGCCGGAACCGGTATTCCTCCACCCGCTCAATCGCGTGGCCCAGGGTGTGGCCGTAGTTCAGGATCTCCCGGCGGTTCGCCTCCCGCGGGTCGGCCGTCGTGACGGCGGCCTTCATCCGGACCGCGCGCTCCACCAGATCCCGGGTGTGCGGACCGTCTGGCGACCCGGCGCCGTCCGGATCATCCTCGATCAGGTCCAGGATGGCCGGGTCAGCGATGAACCCGGCCTTGATGATCTCGGCGAGGCCGCTGACGTAGTCCGGGCGTGGCAGGGACACCAGGGTGGTGAGGTCGCACAGCACCCCGGCCGGCGGATGGAACGCGCCGACCAGGTTCTTGCCCTCCGCGATGTTCACCGCCGTCTTACCGCCGATGGCCGCGTCCACCATCGCCAGCAGGGTGGTCGGCACCAGCACCAGCCGCACCCCGCGCAGCCAGGTCGCCGCCACGAAACCAGCCAGGTCGGTGGCCGCTCCGCCGCCGATTCCCACGATCGCGTCGGAGCGGGTCAGCCGGTGCTGGGCCAGCCGCGACCACAACCGGGCCAGGACCTGGACGTCCTTGGCGGCCTCGCCGTCCGGCACCGGCTCCGCGTGCACGGTGAAGCCGGATCTCTGCAGAACGGTGATGGCCGGCCGGGCGACCTCGGCGAGCCCTGCCGCGTAGATGATGACGACCGATGTGACGGCGCGACCCGATCCCGCGACCAGCCCGGGAAGCTCGCCCAGCACCCCGGTGCCGATGATCACCGGCGCACCGCCGGCGTCGACGCGGGTCGCCTCGTGGGCCCGGTGCCGGGCCGGTACGCTCGCGCCGTTCATCCCGGTCCGTCTCCGGCGTCACCCGTCCGGCCCCCGGCGTCACCCGTCCGGCCCCCGGCGTCACCCGGCCGGCCGTCGGCGTCACCCGGCCGGCCGTCGGCCAGCCGCGCGGCGATGTCTTCGGCGATCTCGGCGGGCTCGTCGTCATCGGCGGGGACGGTGATGGTCGCCAGCCGCTCGTAGATCGGCCGCCGCTCGTCCAGCAGCTGGCGGAGCCGGGCCCGGGGATTGCCGATCAGCAGCGGCCTGGGCCGGTCCATCCCGACCCGCCGGGCCACCGTCTCGAACTGGGTATCCAGGTAGACGACCGGATGCCCGGCCAGCAGCTCCTGGGTTCCCGGATCCAGCACGGCGCCCGCGCCGAGCGACAGGACGCCACGGTGCTCGCGCAGCGCGGCGGCGACCGCCTCCCGCTCCAGTTTCCGGAAGGCGGGCTCGCCGTCCTGGACGAAGATGTCACTCACCGGCTTGCCCGCGATGGCCTCGATGTCGTCGTCGGTGTCGCGGAACGCGACGCCGAGCTGCCGCGACAGCAGTCGGCCGACGGACGACTTGCCGGCCCCCGGCGGCCCCGTCAGCACCGCCAGCGGCCCCGGATTGCCCGCGCGGTCCACGCTCACCCCACTCCAAGCTGGTCCAGGGACGCCAGGTAGCCATCCAGGTTGCGCCTGGTCTCGGTCACCGAGTCACCGCCAAACTTCTCCACTGCCGCCGAAGCCAGCACCAGCGCGACCATCGCCTCGGCCACCACGCCGGCGGCCGGCACGGCGGTCACGTCGCTGCGCTGGTTGATCGCCTTGGCCGCCTCGCCGGTCCGCACGTCTACCGTGTCGAGCGCACGCGGAACCGTGGAGATCGGCTTCATCGCGGCGCGGACCCGCAGCACCTCGCCGCTGCTGATGCCGCCCTCGATCCCGCCCGCGCGGTTGGTGCGCCGCCGGACACCGGCCCCGCCCGGCGCGCCGTTCCCGGAGCGCTCGATCTCGTCGTGTGCCTGCGAGCCCCGCCGGCGCGCGGTGGTGAAACCGTCGCCGATCTCCACGCCCTTGATCGCGTGAATGCTCATCAGCGCCGCCGCGAGGCGCCCGTCCAGTTTCCGGTCCCAGTGCACGTGGCTGCCCAGCCCCGGCGGAAGGCCGTACCCGGCTACCTCGACGACCCCGCCGAGCGTGTCGCCGTTGGAGCGGGCATCGTCGATCTCCGCCACCATCCGGGCGCTGGTTTCCGGGTCCAGGCACCGGACCGGGTCGGCGTCCACCCGGTCCCGGTCCCCGGGCTCCGGCAGCAGGCCATCGGGTGCCTGCACCGTTCCGAGGGCCACCACGTGGCTCAGTATTTCAATTCCGAGCACCTGTCGGAGAAAGGCGCGGGCGACCTCGCCCAGCGCCACCCGGGCGGCGGTTTCCCGCGCGCTCGCCCGCTCCAGGATGGGCCGGGCGTCGCCGGCGCCGTACTTCTGCATTCCGGCGAGGTCGGCGTGCCCCGGCCGCGGCCGGGAAAGCGGCGCGTTCCGGGCCTGCCCGGCCAGTACCTCAGGGCTGACCGGGTCGGCCGACATCACCGTCTCCCACTTGGGCCATTCGGTGTTGCCGATCCGCACCGCCACCGGGCCGCCGAGCGTGCAGCCGTGCCGGACGCCGCCGGTGATCTCGAGTTCGTCCTGCTCGAACTTCATCCGCGCGCCCCGGCCGTAGCCCGCGCGACGGCGGCCGAGGGCAGCCGTCAGGTCGCCGGTGCCCACCCGCACCCCGGCCGGCATCCCCTCCAGGATCGCGACCAGCGCGGGACCATGCGACTCTCCCGCGGTAAGCCATCGCAGCATGCATTGATCCTGCCACGCGCCCGGATGCCACGCACATCGCCGCTTTGCTGCCGCCGCCCTGGCCGACGCCGCCCTGGCCGGCGCCACCCTGGCCAGCGCCGCCCTGGCCGGCGCCACCTCCAGCCGAGGATCCCCCCGGCCGGGTGAGGCGGACGCGATTCCCCCGCTGCAGGATCGACAGTGCCCGGTGGCGGTCGCCGCCGGAAGCAGGCCGCTCCAGACCGCGGAACTGACGCGGGTGAGAGCAAACGGGAGCTGGAATGAAGTCCGCTGAATCTGACGTCAAGCCGCCGCGTTCTCCGGTCCTGGGCGGATCCTGGCAGGCGATGCTGTTCCTCGGCGCGGCCACGCTCATCCTCGGGATCATCGTGAGCTTCCACCCGACGAAATCGCTGTATGTACTCGCGGTGCTGCTGGGTGTGCTGGCGATCCTGTCGGGGATCTACCACCTGATCCGGGTTTTCGATCAGCACGAACCGCACCGGATATTTCTTGGCATCGGCGGCGTGGTGTTCATCGTTTTCGGCGCGATCCTGGTCAGCCACCTGCACCTGACCATCAGGCTGATCGGCGTGTTCGTCGGCATCACCTGGATCGCTCAGGGACTGGCGGCGCTGGCCGGGGGATTCACCCGCCGCTCTCGCGAGCGGAGGGGATGGTGGGTCATCTTCGGCATCGTGAGCCTGGCCGCCGGGATCGTGGTGGCCGTCGCCCCGGTGCACTCACTGAGTGCGCTCGCGGTTCTGCTCGGGATCTGGTTCATCGTCATGGGGATCTTCGAGCTCATCGGCGGGTTCCTGCTCCGGCACGCGCTCCGTGCCACAGCACCCTCCGCACGCTAGGCTGGCGCCGGCGGCGAGCCACCCCGGTGCGGCCGGCTGCCGCGAATCGGCCGGGTCACCCATGCCGCTGGAGCGGCTGCGGAGGCGGCCATCCGATCTAGCCGGCCATCCGGCTGGGAACAGGTTGAGCCAGTATCCGCGGGTATGGGATGCTTCTAGCCTTATTGCCGCATCTGGAGGCTGACCGCAATCTAAGCAAGGGGGGAGCGTGGCCACGGTCGAGCACCCCGCGAGGCTGATCGAGCCCGGAACACCGATGCAGAAGGTCATCCCGCCGCGGCTGGTGGAGCCCTACCTGAACGGCCAGCGAGCGGTGCTCGCCGGCTTCGTGCACCGGGCTCAGGACAGCGCGTTCCAGCATCCGGCGGAGCTTTACGACGCGCTGGACCTGGGCTACGAGGGGTCGGAGTTCTCCCCCGGGATGCCCGAGGTATATGTGGTGCGCTGGCTGGCGCGCGAGATGGACACCTATCTGGTCCCCTACTCCGCCCAGATGGGCGGTGACTTCCGGGACAAGCCGCCGTTCACCGGATCCGGCTTCAGCTCCTCGCGAGTACGGGCCGTCGCCGAGTTCTTCACCGAGCCCACGGCGATCCCCGTTGGCGCCGAGATGTACCGGATCAACACGACCGGGGAAGAGTTCGTGGCTCAGTACGACGGACGGGTCTGGCTGCACCCGTCGCGGGAGGGGTAGGCCGTCATCGCCGTTCATGGTCCCGGGTATCCGGACGGGCCAACCGAAGGAGGGCAGACGCGGGCGTGCGAGACACGCCGAGGGAGGGCTGAATCGTGCGGTACCAAGTGATGGCAAGCTTCCGGGGCCTGGCTTTCGAGGCGGCACTCGGGCCGGCCGACGAGGACGTGGTCTTGTTCTCGGTTGCGCCGCCGCCGGAAGGGCTCCAATTCGAGCAGGCTGGCGGGCTATGGCGGCTGCCGGTGCGGCGCAGCGACCTGGATGCGCTGTGGGAGAGCCGGCCGGTCGGCCGCTACCGTGGCCACCCCTGCCTGGTGCTCGATGATCTCGGTGACCGGATGCATATCGCCTTCCAGGGCCACGACGCCTACGAGGCCGAGCAACTCGGTTACTGGCAGGTGGACCGGGGCGTCTATGAGGTCGTTGTGCCCCGCCATGACGTCACCGACCTCGCCGACCTGCGTGAGGACCATCCGCTGCGGCGGGCGGAGCCAGCGGCGCTGAGCGGGTCGATGGGTACCACTCCACCCGGCCCCGGGACGCCCCCGCCGGGGATGATGGCCACCGCGCCGGGGCCGATGCCCGGGGAGACGCTCGGCTCGGCCGGTTCCGGCTATGCGGCGCTGCCCGCTCCCGCGACGGCGGCCGGATTCGGGCTGATGCCGGCGGAGGCGCCGGAGTCCAGCCCGCCAGGACCGGTGGACCCGGAGGCGTCGTTCCCGGCCGCGCCGGCGCCGATGGGCGCCCCGGGGGGTCCGGTGCCGCCGGATTCGCTGGCCTCGCTGGCGACCCAGCCGGTGCGCCCGATGAACGCCGAGCCGGCCGGGGCAAATGGCTCCGGCACGCAGCACGCGGCGCCACAGCCTGGCGGACCCCAGTACGGGACACCGCGGAGCACTGGGCAACATGCGCTGCCGCAGGACACCGGGTCGGGCAACGCCGGGCCGCAGCACGCGTTGCCGCAAGGCACAGGACCGCAGTACGCGGGAACGCAGTACCCGGGAACGCAGTACCCGGGACCGCAACACTCAGGATCCCAGTACCCGGGACCGCAGTACTCAGGACCGCAGTACCCGGGACCGCAGCACGCGGGATCCCAGGACCCGGGACCGCAGTACTCGGGACCGCAGTACTCGGGACCGCAGTACTCAGGACCGCAGCATCCGGGTGCGCAGTACACCGCCGGGCAATACACCGGCGAGCAATACCCCGCAGGGCAGTACCCGGCGCCCCAGGAGGCTGGGGCGCAGGACGTACCGTCGCCGGACGCAGGCTCGCTGGACCCGCCCTCGCCCGGCGCCCCCTCGCCGGACGCCGCCTCGCCCGGCGCACCGTCGCCGGCCGCGCGCATGCCAGAGCCGCAGACGCCGGACCCGCAGACGCCGGACCCGCACGCGGCGGAGCCGGCCGGGACCGGCCAGGCGCGGCCCGCCGCCGAGCGGGCCGAGGGCGGGACGACCGCAACGGAAACCGGGTCCGTGGACGCCACGACCGGCGCTCCGGCGGCGTCGGGCGGGCACCAGCCCGCCCCGTCGCAGCAGTCAGCGCCCGATCCCGCCGTCGCTTCCGGCGACCCCACGGTGGCGGCCCCGTCACCGAGGTCTCGCAGGCGCGCACCATCGCTTCCGGCGGACATGATGGCTGCGGCGCCGCCCAGGGAACCGGCGGCCAACGGCCGCGGCGGCTGGCGCCCGTGGAGTCCCGGTGAGCAAGGATCGGATGGATCCGGTCCGGCCTCGTCCGAGGCTGACGGGACCAACGGATGGGCCGGTCCGGACGCGGCCGCGGAGTCCCCCGAGCCGAGCCGCCAGAACGGTACCCACTCGGCCTTCCGGGACCTGGTGGGCCTGGCTGCGATACCGGACCGATCCTTTGCCGTCGACGAGGATGTGGAGGGCGCGCGCTGCCTGGTCCGCACCGACGATGGTTTCGAGGTGTACAGCTCGGCCGGAAACGAGAAGCACGAGGTGCGATTCTTCCTCGACGAGGAGTCGGCGTACTTCTACCTGTTCGGCGTGCTCGCCGCGGACGCTCTCCGCAACGGCCGGCTCGTCCGTCGCGAAAGCTGAGCCGGGCGACCCGTCCGGCCTGACAGCGGAGGCGGCCGGCTTGTCCGGCGAGAACGCGGAGCCGGCCGGCTCGTCCGGCCCGACAGCGGGGCGGCACCGTCTGCCGGGCCGGTGGGAGCCGCGCGGCAGATCAGGCCCCGGGCCCCAGCGCCTCCTGCCGGGACCCGGCACCAGCCTGGCCGGCCGTCTGGTCGTCCATCTGGCTGAGCCACGACAGGACCGCGGCCTGGTGCTGGCCCAGCACCGGCGGCGCGCCGTGGTCTCGGGGCGCAAGCCCGTCGAACCGCACGCTCGGACCGGGAATCTCGATCTCGCCGAGCACCGGGTGCCGCACGGTTACCACCAGTCCCTGGGATCGGGTCTGATCCCATTCGTAGACCTCATCGATGCTCCGGATCTTCCCCGCCGGTACCCCGGCCTGGTCCAGTAGCCGCATCCAGTGGTCGCGGGTCCCGCCGGCGAGCACCCGCTCGATCTCCGCGATCAACTCGTCCCGCCGCTCCGCACGCTGCGGCGCGGCGGCGAACCGGCTGTCGTCCGGGTCGAGGCCGACCACCGGCGCGAAACGCCGCCACAGGCCGTCGTTCGCGACCGCCACCTGGATGAGCCCGTCAGCGCAGCGGAACGCGCCATACGGGGCGATCGACGGGTGATGGTTGCCGGTGGCCCGGGGCACCTGGCCGGCGACCGTCCAGCGAGTTCCCTGGTACGCGTGCGCGCCCACCACCGAGGCCAGAAGTGACGTGCGGACAACCTTCCCGCGGCCGGTTTCCGCGCGCTCATGCAGGGCGGCGAGAATCCCGACCGCGGCGTTCAGCCCGGCGAGCACGTCCGCGATGGACAAGCCGGTCTTGACCGGGTGCTCGGGGTCGCTCCCGGTCACGCCCATCAGGCCGCCTTCACCCTGCAGGATCTGGTCGTACCCGGATCGCCCGCCTTCCGGGCCGTCGTGCCCGAAACCGGTGATCGAGCAGATCACCAGTCCCGGGTTGATCTCCTGCATCCGGGAGCAGGGGAAGCCGAGGCGGTCGAGCACCCCGGGCCGGAAGTTCTCGACCAGCACGTCGCAGTGCCGCACCAGGCCCTCAAGAAGGTCGCGGCCCTCGTCCGTCCGCAGATCACAGACCACCGATTCCTTGTTGCGGTTGCAGGACAGGAAATAGGTGCTGACCCGCTCGCCATCGTCCGGCCCGGCGAACGGAGGGCCCCACTGGCGTGCCTCGTCCCCCGTCCCTGGCTGCTCGACCTTGATGACCCGCGCGCCGAGGTCGCCGAGCAGCATGGTCGCGTGCGGCCCGGCGAGCGCCCGGGTGAGATCGGCCACCACAATCCCGGCTAGCGGTCCCTCCACCGGCATAGCTCCTCTCCTGCCTCGTTCCGCTGCTACCTGCTCATGATGCCCGAGGGGCCTGTGACGCGGCTGCGGCCGGCTGCGATTACACCACCGCGGCGGAAACATTGGCGTTCTTTCTGCCTTCTTCCGAAGTTGGCCAGGTTCGTGCACATCACCAGTCCCCCAGGGGTTAAGGTGCCATTGCCGGCGGGGTTGACGGTCCCCCGCTCCCCAAGCAGCCCCGCCGGCACTCCCCCACTTCCGGCCATCCTGGCCGTCGGCCTGTTGCCGCGCTGGCCATCGCCGTGGGCACCATCGCGGCCGAGAATCGTGGCAGGCTGGTGGGCTGTCAGGTCCGGCAGTGGCAGGGAATCGACTCATGGCAGCGGTGAGGCAGCGGTGAGCGGGCGGTGAGCCAACGGGTCCGGGCGGGGCAGGTGCGAGGCCGCCGCCCGCCGGGGCGCCGGCTGCCGGTTGTCACCGGTGTCGCGGGCGCGGCCAGCCTGGGCGTGCGCAGCCTGGTCGACGGGCCGCGGCGGCCGGCCCGGGTGATCGCCGCCTTCCCGTCGGCCGTCTACCTCGAGTTGCGCGACCAGGCACCCGAGCCGAGGGTTCTCGCGCTGGTGGCTCCGGCTGCCGCCCGGCTTCCGAACGCCGTGGTCGTCAGCAAGGTCGCCGGCTGGGCCATGGCCGCCGCGGGCCGCCGCGCGGCAGCGTCGCCGGGGTCCGGTTCCTCCTCGCCGGCATTTCCCCGGCCGTCGGCCGACCGCGGCCCGGACGCGCTGACCGGAGTTGCCGAGGGGGACGAGGGCTGGATCGGCTCCGGCGCCGCCCAGGCCGGCCCGCTGTGGGTTCCGGTGCGCCGCTGGTGGGACCCGTCGCCGGTCCTTGGCCCGTTGTCGCGGGCACGCCTCGAGCACGGTCACGCCGCGCTGCAGGCTGCCCGTGCGGCGGCCGCGCGGAAGCCGGGTCTCGACGGTCACCAGGGCCCCGGTGCCCTTGCCGAGTGCTGCGCGAGCGGAGACCTGGCCGGGGCTGTGGAGATCGCGGAGAGCCTGGTCGGGCTGGGTCCCGGCCTGACGCCAAGCGGGGACGACATGGTGGGCGGGCTGCTGATCGCCCTCCGCCTGCTCGGCGGGGTCATCCCGGGCGGGACACGGGCCGTCTGGCTGGCGGACTGGCTGGGCGCAGCTGTGACCCCGTTCGCCGCCGAGCGGACCACCCCGCTGTCCGCGACGCTGCTGCATTGCGCGGCCCGGGGTCAGGCCGCGGCAGAGGTGGCCGCGGTGCTGCACGGGCTCGCCGGCCAGGATCCGGTAGCGCCGGCGATCCGGAAGCTGCTGGCCACCGGGGGCAGTTCCGGAGCTGACCTGGCGTGGGGACTGGCGGCCGGCTGCCGCGCAGCGCTCGCGCTGCGGCCGCGACCTGCCTGAGCGGACGGTCCCCCGCCCGGTGGATATCGACCGATAAGGCCGAAAATTTCCGGGCGGGATGGACGCAATCCCGTCGCTATGCGAGACTGTTGGCTCACCGTTAGTTGCGGCTAAGTCGGCCCGTTCCTAGCCGGGGAAATCGATCATGAAACCGCCCTTTGGTGCAGTAGGCCCTGAGAAGGATGCACGTGCAGATGCCTGCGCACCTGCGTGGGCAGTTGCACGCGGGGCTTCGGAAGTTGCACGCGGAGCCAGCCTGCTGATCGTGCCGCTGGTCGCCGTCGCCGCGATCGCCGTGTCGGCCGCGGCCGCACCCTGGCAGGCGGCCGACGTTGGCAGGTTCCTCGCTCTCGTGGTGTGCGGGCTCGCCGCGGTGGAGGCGACGCGGAGCGTCACCAGCACCCGGGACAGGCTGATACCGGACCAGCTGGCCGTCTGGTGCCTCCCGGTCGCGGTGCTGCTGCCGCCGTTCTGGGCGCTGGTCGCGCCGATCCCGCTGCTGGCGCTCACCCAGCTGCGGGTGAACCGGGCGGACCCGCAGTTCCGGGTATTCGGAGCCGCTGCCAGTGGCCTCGCCTACGGCGCCGCATCCGTCGCCTTCCATCTGAGCATCGGGGCGGCGGGCATCACCTCGCCTGGGCCCGGTATCGGGACGCACGCGCTGACCTGGACCCTCCTGGTGGCCGGGTGCGGGATTATGGCCTGGGCCGCCGCCAGCGGCCTGACGTACCTGGCCCGGGCGGACCGGCCGGGAACCGGCCGCACCCGGTTGCTGCCCCGCCGCGACGTCTTCTTCGCCGATTTCGTCCAGCTCAGCCTCGGCGTCGCGATCACCGTCGTCGTCGCCATCAACCCGGTGCTGGTGATCTTCGCGGTACCGTCCATCCTGGTGCAGCGGCGGCTGCTGACCATCCACTCCGACCTGGTGGACCGCGCCCGCACCGACGCGAAGACGGGCCTGCTGAATTTCCGGGCCTGGGAGAAGACGGCGTCATCGGAGGTCACCCGCGGCGTTGGCACCCGGTCTCCGCTGGCCGTCGCGATTGCCGACATCGACCATTTCAAGCTCATCAACGACAGCTACGGCCACCTCGCTGGTGACCGGGTGCTGCAGGCGGTCGCCGGTGCCCTCCGCGCGACCATCCGGCCGTATGACCTTGCAGGCCGGTTCGGCGGTGAGGAGTTCGCGCTGCTGTTCCCGGCCACCGAGGGCGCGGAGGCCGTCCGGATCGCCGAACGGCTCCGCCGGCGCGTCGCCGGCCTCACGGTCGCCGCCAGCGAACGTCCCGGCTCACTTCCGGTGACCGTCACCGTCTCGGTCGGGGTTGCAACCCTCGATGCCGTCGGCCGCGGCGGCGAAGCCGGGCTGACCGACCTGCTCGCGGCCGCAGACACCGCGCTCTACCAGGCCAAGGACGAAAACCGCAATAAAGTCTGCCTGTACGGGGGTCCAGAGGCTCTCCCGGTTCCGCGGCTGGAGATGGCGAGTGCTGGCCCGTACGCCGCACGTGCCTAGGCCCTGACGAGCGGCCGCCGGCGGCACGCTGTTCCGCGCCCCTCCCAGCAGCCGCCGGCGGCGCACCACCTTTTCCCGGTGATGACGACGGCTGGTAAGACTAGGCCGCATGATCCCGCTTACCGGATGCCAGTACCACATCTCCGCAGGCGAGTACCGGGCCACCGTGACCGAACTCGGGGCGGGGCTGCGCGAGCTCACCCACGCCGGCCGCGCGCTGGTCACCGGCTACCAGCCGGACGAGCTGCCCCCCGGTGCGGCCGGGCAGCTGCTGGCCCCGTGGCCGAACCGGGTGGACCACGGGCGGTACGTCTTCGCTGGGGAAGAACATCAACTGGACCTTTCCGAGCCCGCCCAGGCGAACGCGATCCACGGGCTCACCCGGTGGGCGAACTGGGCGCCCGCGCACCAACTCGAGGACCGGGTCCTGCTCACGCATACGCTGCTGGGCCGGCCGGGCTACCCGTTCTGCGTGCGGCTCGAGGCGGAGTACCGGCTTGATCCGGCGGCCGGGCTGCAGGTGACGATCACCGCCCGCAATGAGGGCGGCTCGCCCGCGCCGTATGGCACCGGTTCGCATCCCTACCTGACCGTGCAGGCGCCGCTGGTGGACGAATGCTCGCTCACCCTGCCCGCGGCGAAGTGGCTGCCGGCCGGAGCCCGCGATATCCCGTCCGGCCCGACCGAAGATGTGGCCGGCGGTCCGTTCGACTTCCGGCAGAGCCGGCGGATCGGCGCCACCGCGATCAACCACGCGTTTTCCGCGCTGGAGCGTGACGCCGCGGGCAAGGCCTGGGCTTCGATCAGCTCCGGTCCGGTCCAGGCCGCCCTGTGGGCCGGAGACGGATACCGCTGGCTGCAGGTATTCACCGGCGACAGCCTCCCCGAGGGGCATCGCCGCCGGGCCGTCGCGATCGAGCCGATGACCTGCCCGCCGAACGCTCTCGCCACCGGCGAGGACCTGGTGGTCCTCGATCCGGGCGGCAGCGTTTCGCACAGCTGGGGAATCGCCGCTGCCAGGCCGTGAGCACGCCGCACCCGCGGGCCGTCCGCACCTGGCGGGCGGTCCCGGCGCTAAGCCGGCCGCGGCTTCAGATCCCAGACCACGTGCAGCGCTGGCGGTTTGCGGAATACCAGGCCGCGCGGTGAGCTCAGCCGGTCCCGATCGAGGCGGAGCCCGGGAAGGCTGGCGAGCAGTGCGGCGAGCGTGGTCCGCGCTTCGAGGCGGGCGAGATGGACACCGAGGCAGAAGTGCGGGCCACGGGCGAAGCCGAGGTGGCGGCGCGCGTTTTCCCTGGTGACGTCGAAGCGGTTCGGGTCATCGAAGACGGCGGGGTCGCGGCCGGCGCCGGCGACCGACACCGAGACCAGATCGCCGCGGCGGATCTGCGCTCCGGCCAGCTCTAGATCCCGGGTCGCGTAGCGGTCCACCAGCGCGGCCGCCGGCTCCAGCCGCAGCGACTCCTCGACCGCGTTCGCCAGCATCTCCGGGTCACCGAGCACCAGCTCGCGCTGGCCCGGGTGGCTGAGCACGTGCAGGGCGAGATTGGTGATCATCCCCTCGGTGGTCTCGATCCCACCGAACATCATCACCGCGGCGTTCGAGATCACCTCGCCGGTGCTGAGCCCGGACCCGCCGTCCGCCGCCGACTGCTCAGCCGCCGAAAGCAGGGCGCCGCTGCCATGACCGCCGATCACGGCCTCCAGCCGGTCCGACAGCTCGCCGAACGCCTCGGTTCCCGGGGCGCTGACACTGTTCCCGGCGGCCAGCCCGGACACGGCGCCGACGATCGCGTCGTACCAGCCGAGCACCGTGCCGGGCTGCAGATCGTCCAGGCCCAGCACCTCGGCCACCACCTGCACGGCGAGCGGGCCGGCCACACTTCGACGCAGTTCGGCGTGGCCGTCGCGCTCGATCCCGGCGATCAGCCGCCCAGTCGCTGACCGGACGAACCCGGCGAGCCCGGCGTGCACCTCCTCAGCGCCGAATGCGGCGGAAAACGGGGCGCGGTGCCGGTCGTGTTCGGCGCCGTCCCGGGAGAGCATGCTCGGCCCGACGATGCGGGCGGTGGAGAAACGCGGGTCGTCGACGGTGTAGGACTGCCCGTCCCGCATCACCTGGGCGGCGAGATCAAACCGGGTGACCAGCCAGCCGCCGAGCGCCGGCAGCCAGGACACCGGCTCGGCCCGCCGCAGCCGCGCGAGCAGCGGATGCGGGTCGTCCTCCAGTTCCGCCAGGGTGGCCCGCTCGCCGATCGGGTACTGGCGGCCCGCTGTCACCGGTGGGTCACCCCGGCGAGCGCCTGCAGGCGGGCCAGGTCTCCTTGTGTGTCGACGTCGGCCGGATCGCCGGTGTCGCCGCACTCGACGAGTGTCACCAGATCGGGGTGCGCCTTCAGGAACGGCCGCGCACCGGTGTCTCCGGTCGCACGCGCCACAACCTCGGGCCAGTGCTCGCGGGCGAGGAGCACCGGGTTCCGCGGCTTGCCGTCGTAGGCGGCGACCGCGACACCAGCGCCGTCACCGCGGTGCGCGGCGATCAGGCGCCGCACGGCCTGCGCACCGACCAGCGGCTGGTCCACCAGCGCGATCACCGCCGCTGCGCAGTCACCCGGGACGGCCGTCAGCCCTGCGGCCAGCGAGGTGCCCATCCCGGACCGCCACGCGGGGTTGTGCACCGTTACCACGCCGAGCATCTCGACGTCGGCTGCGCCGGTTACCACGATCACCGGCTCGGTTCCGGCGTCGCGCAGCAGCCGGACCCCCCGGTCGACGAGCCGTTCGCCCTGGAATACGGCCAGTGCCTTCGGCTGGCCCAGCCGGGACCCCTCCCCGGCGGCCAGCAGCACCCCGGCGACGTTGCTCACACGGGACCGCTGGCCGCAGCGGCGCCCGTGCCGCCCGGGGCGCTGGCCGCGGCCACCCCGGCGTCGGCGCCGGGTGCCGTGGCGGCCAGCTCGCCATCGCCGTGGGCGCCGTGGATGCGCCCGCCGGTGGCGGTCAGCGGCTTCCCGGAGCCGCCCCAGCGGAGCTGGATCAGCTCGGCCGCGATCGACACCGCGGTCTCCTCCGGGGTGCGGGCTCCGAGCTCGAGCCCGATCGGCGATCGCAGCCGGGCCAGTTCTGCCTCGGTGACCCCGACCTCGCGGAGCCTGGCCAGCCGGTCCTCGTGGGTGCGCCGGCTCCCCATCGCGCCGATGTAGACGGCCGGCGTGCGCAGCGCCTCCCGCAGCACCGGGACGTCGAACTTGGGATCGTGGGTGAGCACGCAGATCACGGTCCGGCCATCGATTTCGGTGCCCGAAAGGAACCGGTGCGGCCAGTCATTGATGACCTCGTCCGCCTCGGGGAACCGGGCCGGGGTGGCGAAGACCGGCCGCGCGTCGCACACCGTCACCCGGTAGCCGAGGAACTTGCCGACCCTGGCCACCGCCGCGGCGAAGTCGATTGCGCCGAACACCAGCATCCGCGGCGGCGGGGCGAATGACTGCACGAACACGCTCAGGTCGTCGCCGCGGCGCTCGCCGTGTTCACCGTAGTGCCGGATCGCGGTGGCCCCCTGGGCAAGCATCCCGCGCACGTCGTCGTCCACCGCCGCGTCCAGCCGGTCGCCGGCGCCGAGCGTCCCCGATGACTCGCGGTCCGGCCAGATCACCCGGCGGGCGCCGACCCGGCCCGGCCCGGCGGTCACGGTGGCGATCGCGACGGGGTCGCCGGTGTCCACCGCGCGTCTGACCTCGCCCAGCTCGGCGAACAACTCCCTGCTGATCGGCTCAACGAAGACCTCGATCGTTCCGCCGCAGGTGAGCCCGACCGCGAACGCGTCGTCGTCGCTGACCCCGTAGGTCTCGAGGGCGGGCCGACCCTCGGCCATTACCTCGCGGGCCACCTCGTAGACGGCGCCCTCCACGCACCCGCCGGAGACGCTGCCGACCACCTGGCCGGCGGCGGACACGGCGAGCGCGGCTCCGGGCTCGCGAGGGGCGCTGCGGGATGTCCGGACTACCGTGGCGAGACCGACGGTCTCTCCGGCCTCCCACCACTTGGAGATCTCCGGAAGGATGTCGCGCATGTTCTCAGGCTACGTTCGCCGGCGCCCCACGGTAACTAGCCCGTGTGACGGAAGTGACCCGCGGTAAGGACGGGGCCAGATCACTCGACGATCTTGGAGATGGGGATCTCCAGGATGTCCCGCGCGCCAGCGGCCCGCAGCGCCGGGATCAGCGTGTTGACCCCCTGCTTGGGCACCACGGTCTCGACCGCGTTCATGTCCGCGTGCGCGAGCTTGGTGATCGTCGGCGACGACATCGCGGGGAGCATGTCGGTTACCGCGTCCAGGTCGGGCGCCGACACGTTGAGCTTGAGCAGCACGTTCCCGCGCGCCCGGATCGCGCCGGACAGCAGCAGCGAGACGTCCTGCATCGCGGCGCGCTTGGCGGCGTCCTCGTAGGCGGCGGGATTGGCGACCAGCTCGGTGTAGCTGGTGAGCAGCGTCTCCAGGATCCGCAGCCCGGCCTTGCGCAGCGACGAGCCGGTCTCGGTGATGTCCACGATCGCGTCCACGATGTCCGGGACCTTCGCCTCAGTGGCGCCGTGGGAGGGGACCACCATCGCCTTGACCCCGCGGGAGTCGAGGAACCGGCGGGTCAGCGACGGGAACTCGGTCGAGATCCGCACGTGTTCCGGCAGGTCGCCTGCCGACTGCCAGGGGGAATCGGCGGGCACCGCGAGCACGATCCGCACCGGGTTGGAGGTGGCCTTGCTGTAGTGCAGCTCGCCGAGGCTCACCACGTCCGATTCGGTCTCGGTGATCCAGTCCCGGCCGGTGATGCCGAGGTCGAACAGGCCGCGCTCCAGGTAGGACGGGATCTCCTGGGGCCGCAGGAAGCGGACCCGGTCGATCCGCGGGTCCTCGATGGAGGCATGGTAGTCACGGTCGGATGCCCGGCGGACGGTCAGATCGGCGGCGTCGAACAGCTCCAGGGTCGCCTTCTCCAGGGAGCCCTTGGGCAGCACCAGTGACAGCATCAGATCCTCGTTCGGGTCAGGTCCGCGCGACGGGGCCGGACGAGCGGATCGACGCGAGCACCAGCGCGGTCTCGAGCGCGGCCACGGTGGCCTCCCAGCCCTTGTCCTCGCTGCTGCCCGGCAGCCCGCTGCGCTCGCGGGCCTGTTCCAGGGTGTCACAGGTCAGGACCCCGTTACCAACCGGTACCCCGGCGTCCAGGGCCGCCCTGGTGAGTCCCATCGTTACCGCGTCGCAGACGTAGTCGAAGTGCGGTGTGCCGCCGCGGACCACCGCGCCGGTACACACCACCGCGTCATTGCGCCGCGCCAGCTCCGCCGCGACCACCGGCAGTTCGACCGCGCCGGGGACGCGCACCACCAGCGGGTCCGGCACGCCGCACTCCTTCGCGGCGGCCACCGCGCGTTCCACCAGGATGTCGGTGATCTCGCCGTGCCAGCGGGTCCCGGCGATGGCCAGCGTCAGCCCGGCAGCGTCCACGGCCCGCTGGGCCGGCTTCCCGGTTCCGCTCATGATTTCCATCCACAACGGCCGGGGGCGGCGCTCCCGCTGGCCTCCCCGTTGCCGTTGACCGGTGCGGGAAGGCCGTCGATCAGGTGGCCGAGCCGGTCCCGCTTCGCCATCAGGTACCGCACGTTGTCCGGGGTCGGCACCACCGGCAGCGGAACCCGCCCGGTCACGTCGATGCCGAACCCGGACAGCCCGGCCAGCTTGGCCGGGTTGTTGGTGAGCAGCCGGATCGAGCGGACCCCGAGGTCGGTGAGGATCTGCGCGCCGGTCGAGTACTCGCGCGCGTCCGCGGGCAATCCCAGCTCCAGGTTGGCGTCAACGGTGTCGGCGCCCGCGTCCTGCAGCTGATACGCCTGCAGCTTGCTGAGCAGGCCGATGCCCCGGCCCTCGTGGCCGCGCAGGTACAGCACGATGCCCCGGCCCTCGGCGGCGATCATGCCCATCGCCGCGTCCAGCTGCTCGCCGCAGTCGCAGCGCTGGGACCCGAACACGTCCCCGGTCAGGCACTCCGAATGCGCCCGCACCAGTAGTTCCTCGCCGTCGCCGATGTCCCCGAAGACCAGCGCCACCTGCTCGGTGCCGTCCACCGAGTTGCGGTAGCCGAGCGCGCGCCACCGGCCGTGCGAGTTCGGCAACCTGGTTTCCACCACCCGGCGGACGATCTGCTCGGCGCGCCGGCGGTGGCCGATGAGCTGCTCGATGGTGATCAGCGTGAGGCCGTGCTGGTCGGCGAACGCCCGCAGTTCGGGCAGCCGCGCCATCGTCCCGTCGTCGTTGAAGATCTCCGCGACCACACCCGCGGGGTTGAGCCCGGCGAGCCTGGCGAGGTCGACGGCGGCCTCGGTGTGCCCGGGGCGGCGCAGTACCCCGCCCGGGGCGTAGCGCAGCGGGAAGATGTGCCCGGGCCGGACCAGCTCGTACGGCTCGGTGGCCGAGTCGACGAGGGTCCGGATCGTCCGGGCCCGGTCGGCGGCGGAGATCCCGGTGGTGATCCCGTCGCGGGCGTCCACGCTGACCGAGAAGGCGGTCCCCATGTGCTCCTGGTTGTCGCTGGTCATCGGGGGGAGCTGCAGCCGGTCCAGTTCCTCGCCGAGCATCGGCACGCAGATGAGGCCGCGGGCATGCTTGATCGTGAAGGCGAGCAGCTCCGGCGTGGCCTTGCTCGCCGCGAACACCAGGTCACCCTCGTTTTCCCGGCTGGCGTCGTCCACCACGACGATGGCGCGCCCGGCCGCGATGTCGGCGATGGCGCGCGGGACCGGGTCCAGCGCGACGCTCCCCCGGTGCGCGGGAGCGCCCGCGTGCCGCCGCGAGCCGGGGCCTGGCCGCTCCGCGTTGCTGATGGTCATGGCCGCGCGCTCCCATCCAGCAGCTTCTCGACGTACTTGGAGATGATGTCCGCTTCGAGGTTGACCTGTTCGCCCGGCTGCTTGCGGCCGAGGGTCGTCATCGCCAGCGTGGCGGGGATCAGGCTGACCTCGAACCAGCCGCCCGCCGGGCCGGTACTGGCAGCCGGGCCGGTGCCCTCCGCGGGGCCCGACAGCGCGGAGACCGTGAGGCTGACGCCGTCCACCGCGACCGAGCCTTTCTCCACGACGTACCGCGACAGCGCGGCCGGCAGCGAGATCCGGACCACGACCTCGTCGCGCGTCCCCCCGGCCCGGGAGATGATCGTCCCGGTGCCGTCGACGTGACCCTGGACGATGTGCCCGCCGAGCCGGCCGTCCGCGCGCACCGGCCGTTCCAGGTTGACCGCGGTCCCGGGGGCGAGCGCGCCGAGGCTGGACCCGCGCAGGGTCTCCGCCATCACGTCGGCGGTGAAGGTGCCGTCGGCGACCGCGGTGACGGTCAAGCAGACCCCGTTGACGGAAATGGAGGCGCCGTGGCCGGCGTCCGTGGTCACGTCCGGCCCGCGGATGGTGAGCTTCGCCGTGCTGTCGGCGCCCGGCGGCCGCTCGACGGCGACCACCTCGCCGAGCTCTTCCACGATTCCGGTGAACATCCGCGCCACCCTCCGGAGCTGTCGTTCGGTGGCTCCGGGTCACGCGGTGGGTCGCCGTTGGCCGCGGCACCGGCCGGCTGTGCCGCCGGCGTGTCCCGCTGGCCTGGCTGGCCGGGCCGCCGGATGGCTGCCCGCCTATGGCCGCGCGCGTGCTGCCTCCCATCCGGACTTTCACCGTCGGTCCCGGGATTTCACCGGGTCAGCCGGCCGCTGGCATCGGCCGGGTCGCGGACTTTCACCGCCGGTTCGGAGTTTCACCGACCCCGGAGCACGCTTTGCTCGCACAACCAGTGTGCCATGACCGCTATTCCGGGCGGACCACCGGCTGTTTGCGGGCAGCCACCCGGCCCGCCGCGCGGCTATGGTTCCGTTATGACAGACGGACCGACCAACCCGCTGGTCCTTCCAGAGGACCTGCCCAGGCCTGCCGACGACGGTGCCGCCGATCACCTGCCCGGCATGGCGATGCCGCCGGTTGTGCTGCCGGCCACCTCCGGCGAGCCGCAGCGCGTGGACCGGGTTCCGGACGGCTTCCAGCGGCGGGTGATCTACGTCTACCCGATGACCGGCCGCCCGGGGGAACCGCTGCCGACTGGCTGGAACGGCATTCCCGGGGCGCGCGGATGCACGCCGGAGTCCTGCGGCTTCCGCGACCACGCCGCCGAGATCGCCGTCACGGGCGCGGACGTGGCGGGTGTGTCCGCCCAGGACACCGCCGACCAGCGGGAGGCGGCCGAACGGCTGCGCCTGCCGTTCCCGCTGCTCAGCGACGCCGATGGCCAGCTACGCGATGCGCTGCGACTGCCGTCGTTCGCGGTGGATTCGATGACGCTGCTGAAGCGGCTGACGCTGGTGCTGCAGCGCTCGGCCGATGGCGGCGCCGTCATCGAGCATGTGTTCTACCCGGTGTTCCCGCCGGATCGGCACGCCGACGAGGTGGTGGGCTGGCTGCGCTCAAACCCCGCCGGATGAGCCGCGTCCCGATCAGCTGCGTCCCGGCGCGGCTCGCCTGCGTGCCCACGCGGCGTGAGCGGTCGCCCGCTCGGCCTGTGCCCGCAAAGCCTTGACCGCCCGGCCGGGATCGTCGCTGGAGTAGACCGCCGTGCCGGAGACGAACACGTCGGCGCCCGCCTCGGCGCAGCGCTCGATCGTCTCGTCGCTCACCCCGCCGTCGACCTGCAGCCACACCGACGCGTCCCGCCCGCCGATCAGCTTGCGGGCGCGGCGGATCTTGGGCAGCGTCGCATCCAGGAACGGCTGGCCGCCAAAACCGGGCTCGATCGTCATCACCAGCAACATGTCGATGGCCGCCAGCAGGTCACCGAACGGCTCGACCGGCGTCGTCGGGTTGATCGCGAGCCCGGCTCGTGCTCCCGCGGCCCGGATCGCCCGCAACGTCCGCAGCGGCGACTGCGCCGCCTCGGCATGGATGGTCACGTTCCGGGCGCCCGCCTCGGCGTAACCCGGCGCCCACCGGTCCGGGTCATCGATCATCAGATGGCAGTCGACCGGGAGGCTGACGTGCTTGAGCAGCGACGCGACCACCGGCAGCCCGAGGGTCAGGTTCGGGACGAAATGCCCGTCCATGACGTCGACGTGCAGCCAGTCGGCGGTATCGGACACCGCCTGGGCCTCGTCGGCGAGCCGGGCGAAGTCCGCGTTGAGGATGCTGGGAGCGATCTGAACGGCCATTACAGCCAAACAGTGTAGTTCCGCCGGCCCGCCGGTGGTCGCTGGCGATGTCGGTGTCAGCGGCGATGTCAGCGTGGGCCCACGACGGGGCCGGCGATCATCCGGGCGGTGCGCTGGCCCGCCGGAGGAACCGGCCGAGGGCCCGGTTGAATTCTTCCGGGCGTTCCAGGTTCGGCAGGTGCCCCGAGGACCGGATCACCACGAGTTCGGATCCCCTGACCAGGTGGTGCATCGTCCTCGCCCGCGCCGCGCCGGGGTCGAAGTAGTCGTCCTCGCCGACGAGAACCAGCGTGGGCAGCGCCGCCGCGCCGAGCACGGGCGCGTAGTCCCGCCGGATCGCCCGGCCGCGCAGCGCCGCCGCGGCGCCGCGCGGCGGCGCGCTGCGCATCATGTCCAGCAGCGCGCCAGCAGCGCCGGGCGACGACCGGACATTGTACGGCGCCATCATCCGCTCCAGCGCCTCGTGCGCGTAACCGTCCATGCCGTCGGCGTCCAGCCGGTCCGCGAGCTCCACCCGCCATTGCCGCACCTCGGGAGCGTCGGTCTCACAGAATGTGTCCACGAGAACGAGGCCGCTGAGCAGTTCCGGGCAGGTGCGCAAAAGCTCCATCGCGATCTGCCCGCCCATCGAGGTGCCGGCCACCACGGCCGGGGCCAGCCCCAGGTCGTCGATGAGCTGCCGCAGGTCCGCGGCGAAATCCTCCAGCCGGACCGTTCCGGAGGCCGGGGAACTCTGGCCGAAGCCCCGCAGGTCCGGCGCGACGAACCGGAACGGCTCAGCGGCGAGCTGGGCCGTCTGCGGGCGCCACATCGTCCGGTCGAACGGGTGGCCGTGGATCAGCAGCACCGGCTGGCCGGACCCCACGTCGTCATACGCGAGATGGCCGTTCGTCAGCGGCAGCGTCGGCATGGTTGCGTCTTCCCTCCGATCGTTCCCGGCGGTCACCACCGCGCCGGATCGGCGCCGTACGTGGTCAGGGTGCGCGGCCAGCTGAGCCGGTGGCCGTCGATCCGCCCGGGAGGCGCGACAACGCTGACCGGGCCATCGCTGCCCTGCACCGGCACCAGCCACGGACCACCGTCCCCGGTCGCTGGTTCCCGTTGCCGGGCCGGGCCACCGCGGGGCTGGCTGCGGGGCTGGCTGCGGGGCTGGCTGAGCAGCCAGTGCGCGGTCCGGGCGAGTGACAGCTCACGGTGGTAGGTGCCGGCGCCGTCTGCCTGGCGGCGTACCGCGTCCAGCACCGCCGCGGCGCACAGGTATCCGGTGCCGTGGTCGAGCAGCTGGCATGGCAGCGCCCCGGGGCGCGCCCCGTCGGCGGACAGTTCGGCGGCGATACCGGTGGCGGCCTGGACAATGCTGTCGAAGCCGCGGCGGTCTCCCCACGGACCCGTGCGGCCCCAGGCGGTCAGGGAGACCACGACCAGGCCGGGATAGCGCTGAGCGAGCTGGTCCGGCGCCAGCCCGAACCGGTCCAGCGCACCGGGGCGGTAGCCGTGTACCAGCACGTCGGCATCGGCGATCAGTTCGTGCAGCCGGTCATAGCCCCGCGGGTTGCCGGCGTCCAGCAGGGCGCTGCGCTTGCCGATCAGGCCATCGGCGATGTGGCGTGGCAGCTCCGGCCGGTGCGGCGGGTCCAGCCGCAGCACGTCGGCGCCGAGCGCCGCGAGGAACCGGGTGCACACCGGGCCAGCGATGACGCGCGTCAGGTCCAGCACCCGCAGGCCGGTCGCGGGCAGCTCGCCCGGTAGCACGCGCTGCGGCCCGGACGCGCCCACCCGGCGGCTCACAATCAGCGGCCCGGCCGCCACGTCCCGGCCCTGCGGATGCTGCTGCCATTCCGCCGGGCTGCGGACGGCGACGGCGACACCGCCGGCGGCGTTCACTCGTTCTTCCAGTTCCCGGGCCGGCCTCCGCGCGATCGACGCCCCGACCGCGCCCGGCTCGTCATCCGCGGCGCCGACCGCCCGCAGCAGCGCGGCGCGGTGCCACGGATAGTTGGCATGGGTGCGGACCCAGCCGTCGGCGGCCGGCCAGAACCGCGACAGCGGCGCGAAGCCCGGCCCGGCCGGCTGGCCGCCGCGGCGCATCAGTGCCTCGCTGCGCACCGCCGCGGCGGCGTGATCGGCCGCGAGGCGCAGTTCGGGCGGGTTGCCGGTCCGCCGTTCCTGCAGCGACCCGGCCGCGGCCAGCGCGGCACCGATGCAGGCAACGGCCATGTCCTGCACCGGAAACGGCGATCCCAGGCGATCCGTGCCGCCATCGACCACGATGCCGCCGGGCGCGGACTGGGTGCCGCCTGCCGCGGCCGCCATGCCGCCCGGCGCGGACGCGATGCCGCCGGGCGCGGGCGCGGACTGCGGCTTGGCCGCCGTCACTGCCGCGTACGCCTCATCCAGCAGCCGCCGCCACACCTCGTCCGCCACGCGCCCAATTCTCCCGCTGCGACGGCCGCCCGGGCACGGCGGGACGCCAGCCGCCAGCGCGCCGGCCGGCGGAATCAGCCGTCGCGGCGCAGCAGCGCCAGGAAGATCGCGTCGGTGCCGTGCCGGTGCGGCCAGAACTGTGCGTAACGGCCATCGGGCTCCGGGGACCGCAGCGGCGCCACCCCGTCGAGAACGGAAGCCGCGTCCAGCACGCTGACCGTGCTGCCAGCGGGCAGCCCGGTACCGGCGCGGCCGGCCAGCACGTCCTCCACCACGGAGCGGGTCTCGTCCGGGTGCGGGGAGCAGGTCACGTAAGCCGCGACCCCGCCGGGCCGCAACGAGGCGAGGGCAGCGGTCAGCAACCGCCGTTGCAGCCGGCCCAGTGCCCGCACGCCGGCCGCGTCGCGGCGCCAGCGCGCCTCCGGCCGACGGCGCAGCGCACCGAGCCCGGAGCACGGCACGTCGGCGAGCACCCGGTCGAACGTTCCTGGCCACCAGGCCGGCAGCGTCGCGTCGGCCACGACGGTGCTGCCGCGCGAGCCGATGGCCGTGCGGGCCAGCGCGGCCCGGTGCGGCTGGACATCCGCGGCGATCAGGCGGGCTCCGCGCTCGGATGCCAGCCCGCCGAGCAGCGCCGCTTTCCCACCGGGTCCGGCGCACACATCCAGCCAGCGGCCGTCCCGGCCCTGCAGCGGTGCGCGGGCGAGAGCGATGGCGGCGAGCTGGCTCGCCTCGTCCTGGACCGCGGCCCGGCCCTCGGCGACCGCCGGCACCGCGGCCGGGTCACCTTCGGGCAGGTACGCCCCGTAGGGGGACCATCGTGCGGGCCGGGCACCGGATTCGGTCAGCTCCGCCGCCGTCGCCTGGCCCGGCTTGGCGAGCAGGGTGACGGTCGGCCGCTCGTTGTCGGCCGCGAGCAGCGCGTCGAGTTCCGCCGTGGACCCGCGGCCGCCGGGCTGGCCGAGGGCGGCACCGAATGCCTCGACCACCCAGCGGGGGTGGCTGTGGGCGACGGCGAGGTAGCCGACCGGGTCGGCCGCGCGGTCCGGTGCCACGATCTCCAGCCATTTATCCAGGTCGCGGCCCGCCATCCGGCGCAGCACGGCGTTGACGAAGCCGGCCCGCCGCGTACCGGTGACGTCCCTGGCCAGGTCGACCGTCGCGGCGACCGCCGCGTGCTGCGGTATCCGGGTGGCGAGCAGCTGATGCGCCCCGAGCCGCAGCACTTCCAGCAGCGGCGCGTCGATGCGCTTCAGCGGACGGTCGCTGCAGACCGCGACGATCTCGTCGTAGGTCCCCTGGCCGCGCAGCGTGCCGTAGGTGAGCTCGGTGGCGAGCGCGGCGTCCCTGCCGGTCACCCCGCGCTCCGCCAGCAGCGCGGGCAGCAGCAGGTTGGCGTAGGCATCGCGCTTCGACACCGCGCGCAGCACGTCATAGGCAACGCGGCGCGCGGGGTCAGCCAAGCCTCTCGCCGCCATTGACCCGTAGCCCCCGCACCCAGTCGGCCGCCGCCATCCGGCGCTTGCCCTGCGCCTGCACCTCGCCGAGCGCGACCGGCGTGGTGGCGGTTCCCACCAGCACGCGCTGGCCCTCCACCAGCAGCTCGCCCGGTCCCAGGCAGCGCGGCGGGGCGGCGGGTCCGCCCGCCCCCCCGGTGGCCGTGCCGCTGGCCGTGCCGCTGGTTTCCGGGCCGGGCACCATCGCCGGGCCGGGCCTCGCCGGGCCGGGCCTCGCCGGGCCGGGCATCGTCGCCGGGCCGAGTTTCACCCTGGTCTCGCCGAACATCGTCCACGCACCCGGCGCCGGCGTGCAGGCGCGGATCAGGCGGTCGACCGCGTGCGCGGGCGCGGTCCAGTCCACCCGAGCGTCACCCGGGCCGAGTTTCGGCGCGACGCTGACTCCGTCAGCCGGCTGTGGCCGCGCCTGGATCTCCCCGCTCTCGATCCCGTCCAGGGTGGCGGAGAGCAGTTCGGCACCGGAATCCGCGAGCCTGCCCAGCAGGTCCCCGGCGGTGTCGGCCGGCCGGATCGGCTCGGTGACGACCCCGTAGACCGGTCCCGCATCCAGTTCCTGGACGATACGGAACGTGGTGGCGCCGGTGATGTCGTCGCCGTGCAGGATGGCATGCTGCACCGGGGCGGCTCCGCGCCACGCGGGCAGCAGCGAGAAGTGCAGGTTCACCCAGCCGTGCCGGGGAATGTCCAGCGCCGCCTGCGGCAGCAGCGCGCCGTAGGCCACCACCGGGCAGCAGTGCGGCCCGATCTCGCGCAGCCGGCCGAGGAAGCCGGGGTCGCGGACCTTCGCCGGCGTCAGCACCTCCAGCCCGGCTTCCCGGGCCCGTGCCGCGACGGGGCTCGGCTCCACCCGGCGGCCACGTCCGGCCGGTGCGTCCGGCCGGGTGACGACCGCGACGACCTCATGGCGGGACGCGAGCAGCGTCTCCAGGGCCGGCACCGCGGCCCGTGGCGTGCCCGCGAAAACCAACCGCATGGCGTTGATGTTCTCCCTGCTCGTCCGGGCGGTCCCGGCGCGGTCAGAAGGCCTTGCCGAACACCGGGTGCGGTGATGCCTTCACGTCGGGCGCCGGCTGGCCGAACCAGTCCGCCTCGCGGATCGCCTTCATCGCCGCCTTGCGCTGCTCCGGGTCGAGCCGGTCCACGAACAGAACCCCGTCGAGGTGGTCGGTCTCGTGCTGGACGCAGCGGGCGAGCGTCTCGGTCCCCTCCAGGACCACCGGCTCGCCGTGCATGTCGAATCCCTTGGCGACGACCGCGTGCGCCCGTTTCGTCGGGAAGACGAGCCCGGGGAACGAGAGGCAGCCCTCGTCGTCGATCTCGTCGGGGCCGGAGAGCTCGAGCACCGGATTGATCAGGTGACCGATGTGGTCGTCCACGTTGTAGGTGAACACCCGGAGGCTGACACCGATCTGCGGCGCGGCCAGCCCGACCCCGGGCGCCTCCAGCATGGTCTCGGCCAGGTCCTTGACGAGCCGGCGCAGCTCGGCGTCGAAGTCCTGGACCGGGTCAGCTGGGGTGCGCAGCACCGGGTCGCCGAAGAGCCGGATCGGCCTGACTGCCACGATTTGCCTCCCTAACGGTTAACCCGGCGCGTCCTGGCAACCACGGTGCGCCGCTGCAAGTCTATGAGCACGCAACCGGAGCAGATGCGGAAAAACTCGCCGTGAATGGGGTTGCGCAGCTGCCGATTCAGCCGAAGCCGAGCAGGTGCGAACGGGCCTTGAACGCCGCCTTGCGGGCGGCCTTCGCGACGGATGGCTCCGGATGGTGGTCGCTGAGGGTGGTCAGCAGGCCTATCACCGCGGGATGCGTGACCTGCCACAGTCCGGAGACCAGCTCCGCCTGCTGCGCGGCCGGCAGGTCGGGCAGCAGGTCGGCCGAGACGGCCGAGGCGTCCGCCTCCTCGAGCAGCCCGGCACCCAGGTCGACGAGCAGCCATGCCTGCTCGTCGGGGCCGAGTTCAGCGGCGACGCCGTGCTCGCGCAGCCAGATCGCCGCGTGCGGGCGCAGCAGCGGGTCCTCCATAGCGGTGCGCACCAGCGGGATCGCCTGATCGCCGAGCCGGTCCAGGATGGCGAACGCCGCGCCACGACCGCCTGGCGACGCCTGCCGCGCCGCCCGGATGAGCTCGGCCGCGGCGCGTTGCGGGCTGCGCTGCCGCAGCCAGGCCGCGATCTCCTGCTCGCCGTCCTCGGCGTCGTGCGCGGCGAGCGCGGCGAGCAGCCCCGGGGCCGTGGCGCCGGACGCGGCGCCCTTGACGGGCGCGGAGAATCCGGCCGCGACCAGCCTGCGGCGGATCCCCCAGGCACCGAGCGCGGTCAGGGCAACGGTCAGCTGATCGGCGTCTTCGTCCACGCCGAGATCGGCGACCCCCAGATCGGCGAGAATCTCCAGCGTCTGCGACATCCGGAGCCGCGGGTCTCGCTCCCGGGCACCGGGCCAGCGGTCGCTCACCGCCGCCGTGAACGCCTCGAACAGGGAATCCATCGGAACGGGCTCGCCGGCCGCGTACAGGGCCGTCGCCATGCCTTCCAGCTCTTCCCTGGCAACTTCCGGCCCGGAGCCGAGGACCGCGTCGAGTGCGCTCTCCCAGGCCTCCAGCACCGGATGGGACCCTTTGTCGTCCAGGGCATGCATGGCAGGCCCGGGACGGGCCCGCCGCCCGGTCGCGGTCAGCAGGCCCGCGCCGGTGCTGACCCGCCACAGCATCTCAAGCTCGGGCACGTCCCCGGCGCTGCGCGGCTGCGGCTGCACGGAGCCGATTTCCAGCTCCGCGATCGCCGCCGCGGCATCGCCCGGGCGCAGCCGGCCGCTGCCGGTCAGCGGCCGTTCGTCGGTTCCCGCGAGGACCCAGCGCGCCAGCCGCCGCGCCTGCCGCAGCAGCGGCGCGTTCCGCGCCGCCGTCGCCAGCTCATGCATCGGGGCGATCCGCACGGCCGGGAGGGCGGGTGGCGAACCATCCAGCTCGTCACCGCCGCCTAGTCCGCCGTCGGCTGTGGCTGCAATGCTCATCTCGGACGGCGCCTCAGCACTCTGCTGGCTCCCGTCCATGCCCAGCCCCCGCCGTGATGCCCGGTTTGCCGGGTTCCTTGGCGAAGTTGCCACGCAATGCACCTTACGGCTTCGCGGGGCCTGAACGTACCATCCTGCGGTATTGCCCGGTGGCCGGCCCGCTGGGTTCCGGCGATCTGATCAGGCAAGTTCCTGCGGATCGAGCTGGATCCGTACCGGGTCGGGCGCCTTGCGGGCGGTCCGCGCGGCCTGCGCATCCCGGAGCGCCCGCGCCAGCTGTGCGCCCGCCGCGCGCGGTACCCGGACCAGGGCGCGTTCGCCCGGATGGTGGGCCAGATCTCCGGTGCCGCCGGCTTCGGGCGGCGCTCCCGCTCCGGCAACATCCACCGGCCCTCCGGTCACCTCGACCGGGCCGAGTATCTCCCCGCCCGGCGGCAGCACCAGGGCGCCGGTCATCTCACGGACGGCTCCGGGCGCTCCGGTGAGCGATGCCATCCGGGCACAGGGCGGGAACGCCACGGCGGCCCGCTCGGCCAGTTCCCGTTCGGAGTGGCCGACCGGGTCCCACCGGATCAGCGCCTGCACCACGGGGAGCGCGACGTCGGCGAGCACCACGACCGTCCCGCCGCGGGCGGCGGGACGGACCAGCGCGGCGGCGTTCAGCCATCGCCGCAGCGCTTCTTCGGCGGCTCGCAGGTCCGGTCGGCCGAGCAGGGCCCAGCCATCGAGGAGCAGCGCCCCGGCGTATCCGTCTTCGGCCGGAGGCTCCGCGCCGGGCGTGGCCACCACCAGCGCGGGCGAAGCCGGGACGCTGCGCAGCGCAGCTCCGCCGGCCGAGGTGCGGACCCGGACCGACGGGAATGCCCGGCCCAGTTCCTCCGCGGTGCGCTGCGCTCCGGTTACCAGCGCGCGGACGCCGGTGAACGAGCACCTCGGGCATCGCCAGCTGGCCTGCCCGGGGCCCGGCGGAGAATCGGCGCGGGCGGCGACCAGCAGCGTCCGGCGCCCGCACCACCGGCAGCTCGCCATCCCGCTTTCCGCGGGAAGCTGGAGCGGGCCGCCGCAGTGGCCGCACCGGGCCGGCTCCCGGCACCGGGCGCAGCCGATCGCGGCGAGGTAGCCTCGCCGCGGCACCTGCACCAGGACCGGGCCGGCGGACAGCGCCTGCTGGGCGGTGCGCAGCGCCAGGTTCGGCAGCCGCGCCGTGAGGGCCGACTCATCCCGGGCGAGTTCCGCCTCGTCGCCGGCGGCGCGGACGGCCGGGGCCCGCTCGCGGACGGCGGCGCGGCCGGCCGCCAGTGGTCGCGCCCATCCGGCGGCGACCAGCTGGGTCATTTCCGCGGTCCGCGCGAAACCGCCGATCAGCGCGGCCGCACCGCACCGGTGCGCCCGAAGGGCGAGCACCTCCCGCGCGTGCGGGTACGGGGCGCGCGGCTCGGCATGCAGGTCGTCGCCGTCGTCCCAGAGAACGACCAGGCCGAGGTCACGGACCGGCGCGAACATCGCGGCGCGGGTTCCGGCGGCCACCCGCACCGTGCCGCGGAGGACGCCGAGCCACCGGCGGTACCGTTCGGCGGGTCCCAGGTCGGCGGTCAGCGTCAGGTGCCGCCCGGGGCCGAGCGCGGCGGTGAGGGCCGCGTCCACCCGGTCCAGGTCACGGGTATCCGGGACGACGATCAGGGCGCCCCGGGCCGGGCTGGCGGCGCTCGCAGCGGCGGCCGCGGCGGCGATCTCCTGGGGCCAGCCGGAGCCCGGCAGCGCGGACCAGGCGGCCCGCGGCGCCCGGCCGTCGGCGACGGCGGTGAGAAACGACGCTCCGGCGGGGTACCGCGACCACGGTCCGGGATCGGGCCGCGCAACCGGGCCGGGATGCCCGGAGGGTGCGGAGGATGTGGAGGTTGCCGAAGATGCGGCGGTTGCCGAAGATGCGGCGGGTGCCGAAGATGCGGTGGGTGCGGACGATGCGGACGCAGTCTCGGTTGCGGCGTGCCGCGGCGGGATCGCCAGCCGCAGGACGTCGGCCATCGTGCCGGCGTAGCGGTCCGCGACGGCGCGGGCGAGGCCGGCGATCTCCGGGGTGAGGACAGCCTCCGGGGACACGACTCGCTCCAGGTAGGCCAGCTTCCCGCGATGGTCGCTCTCGGCGAGCCGGTCAAGCAGGTACCCGTCCACCAGCTGGCCGGCGAAACGGACCCGGACGCGGCATCCGGGCGAGGCCGCCGCGGACAGCCGTTGCGGAATCAGGTAGTCGAACGGCCGGTCGAGGTGGGCCAGCGGAATGTCGACGAGGACCCGCGCAACAGGCAGCTCCGCCGCGGGGACCCGGGCTGTCGCGCGCTTGCGCTGGGCCGCCTTCCGCGGGGCCGCCCCCCGGCTGGACGACGCTGAAGACACCGCCACGGCCTCCGTCCTACCAGGCCGGGCGGACAGGCTCAGCCGCCCCGGGCCACCGTCGCGGCCAGCAGCGCCTTGATCGTGTGCATCCGGTTCTCGGCCTGGTCAAACACCACCGACGCCGGGGACGAGAAGACGTCGTCGGTGACCTCCAGGCAGTCCATCCCGGTGCTGGCGAAGATATCCTCGCCGACCGCGGTGCTGCGGTCGTGGAACGCGGGCAGGCAGTGCATGAACCGGACGGCGGGGTTGCCGGCCGCCGCCAGCACGTCCGCGTTCACCTGGTACGGCCGGAGCTGGGCGATCCGGTCGGGCCACACGTCGGCCGGCTCCCCAAGCGACACCCACACGTCGGTGTGCAGGAAATCCGCGTCGCGGACCCCGTCGGCCACCTCTTCGGTGAAGGTCAGCCGCGCGCCGGATCCCGCGGCCAGTTCGCTGGCCTGCTCGATCACCTCACCGCCCGGCCACAGCGCCTCGGGTGCGACGATCCGCACGTCCATCCCGAGCAGGGCGCCGGTGATCAGCAGCGAGTTCCCCATGTTGTTGCGCGCGTCGCCCAGGTAGGCGTAACGCACCTCGGCAAGCGGCTTGCCGCTGTGCTCGCTCATGGTCAGCATGTCGGCGAGCATCTGCGTCGGGTGCCAGCTGTCGGTGAGCGCGTTGTACACCGGTACCCCGGCGTGCTCGGCGAGTTCCTCGACGGTGGCCTGCCGCGACCCGCGGAAGGCGATCGCGTCGTACATCCTCCCGAGGACCCTGGCCGTGTCGGCGACCGATTCCTTGTGCCCGAGGTGCGAGCCGGACGGATCCAGGTAGGTGACGTGGGCGCCCTGGTCATGCGCCGCGACCTCGAACGCGCACCGGGTACGAGTCGAGGCCTTCTCGAACAGCAGCGCGAGGTTCTTGCCGTCCAGCGAGCGCTGCTCGGTCCCCGCCCGCTTGGCCGCCTTCAGGTCGGCGGCCAAGCCGAGCAGGTACCTGAACTCGTCCGGGCTGAGGTCACGCTCGCAGATGAAGCTGCGGCCCCGGAGCCCGTGGCCCGCCGTGGTGTCAGCCGCCGGCGGCACTGCGGAGCGCATCCGCGCGGTCCGTCCGCTCCCACGCGAAGTCCGGCTCCTCGCGCCCGAAGTGGCCGTAGGCCGCCGTCTGCGCGTAGATCGGGCGGAGCAGGTCCAGATCGCGGACGATCGCGGCCGGGCGGAGGTCGAACACCTCGAACACCGCGCTCTCGATCTTGTCGACGTCGACGTGCTCGGTGCCGAACGTCTCGAGGAAGAGCCCGACCGGCTTCGCCTTGCCGATCGCGTAGGCGACCTGGGCCTCGCAGCGGTCGGCGAGGCCGGCGGCCACCACGTTCTTCGCCACCCAGCGCATCGCGTACGCGGCGCTGCGGTCCACCTTGGACGGGTCCTTCCCGGAGAAGGCGCCGCCGCCGTGCCGGGCCATCCCGCCGTAGGTGTCGACGATGATCTTCCGGCCGGTCAGGCCCGCGTCGCCCATCGGCCCGCCGACCTCGAACCGCCCGGTCGGGTTGACCAGCAGCCGGTAGTTGTCGTTGTCCAGCCCCGCCGCATCGATCACCGGGGAGACCACGTACTCGCGGATGTCCGGGGTGAGCAGCTCGTTGAGGTCGATGTCCGGAGCGTGCTGGCTGGAGATCACCACGGTGTCGAGCCGGACCGGCTTGTCGCCCTCGTACTCGATCGTCACCTGGCTCTTGCCGTCCGGGCGGAGGTAGGGAACGCGCCCGTTGCGCCGCACCTCGGTGAGCTGCCGGGTCAGCCGGTGCGCGAGCATGATCGGCAGCGGCATCAGCTCGGTGGTCTCCCGGCAGGCGTAGCCGAACATCATCCCCTGGTCGCCGGCTCCCTGGCGGTCGAGGTCATCGGTGCCCTCGCCCTCACGGCGCTCGTAGGCGTCCGCGACGCCCTGGGCGATGTCCGGCGACTGGGTGCCGAGGGAGACCGAAACCCCGCAGGAATTGCCGTCGAATCCCTTGGCCGACGAGTCATACCCGATGTCGAGGATTTTCTCGCGGACGATCCCCGGGATGTCGACGTACGTCTTTGTCGTCACCTCGCCGGCGACATGAACCAGCCCCGTTGTGAGCATTGTCTCGACCGCGACATGGCTTCCCGGGTCATCCTTGATCATGGCATCCAGGATCGAGTCGCTGATCTGGTCGGCCATCTTGTCCGGATGGCCCTCGGTGACTGATTCAGAGGTAAACAGGCGGCGTGACACGTGACTTCCTTTTCTGTGTCGTTCGTCGATGCTGCGACGGCTGAGTTCTGCGCCGGCCAGGGGCCGGGCTCGGTCCGAGCCCGCAGAGTGTGCGCATGCGGCCGACGTCGTCCCTGCTAATGGGTTTCGCCGCAGTTTAGCCCAGAGCCTGTCAGCTTAGCCCTGTGCCTTAGGCCAAAGTGCACCGACCAGGTCCCACAAGACCCCGGCCAGCACCTCCTTGGGACCGAGCGGAACGTCGGTGACGGTCCCGTCGGCGGCCAGCACGGCCGCCGCGTTGTCGGTCGTCCCGAATGCCAGCCCGCCGCCGACCCGGTTGACCACGAGCAGGTCGCAGCCCTTGCGGGCGAGCTTCTCCCGCCCGTGGGCCAGCACGTCGTCGGTCTCGGCGGCGAAGCCGACCACGACCTGCCCGGGCCGCGCCCGGGCCGCCGAGAGCTCCCGCAGGATGTCCGGGTTCTCGACCAGCCGGACCGGTTCCGGCAAGCCGTTTTTCTTGATCTTGACGGCCTCGCGCTCCGCGGGCCGGTAGTCCGCCACGGCGGCCGCCATCACGACCGCGTCCGCGGCCGGCGCGGCGGCGAGCACGGCGTCCCGCATCTGGCAGGCGGAGGTCACCCGGATGACCCGGCTGCCGGCCGGGTCGGGCAGGGCCACGTTCGCCGACACGAGGGTCACCTCGGCGCCGCGCGCGGCGGCGATCCGGGCGATCGCGTAGCCCTGCCGGCCCGACGACCAGTTGCCCAGGTAACGGACTGGGTCAAGTTCCTCGCGGGTCCCGCCGGCGGATACCACGACGTGCCGGCCGGCCAGATCGGGGCGCAGCCCGCCGGCGCCGCGGGAGAGCAGCGCCACCGCGGACGCGAATAGCTCCTCGGGCTCCGGGAGCCGCCCCTGCCCGGTGTCGGCGCCGGTGAGGCGCCCCGCCGCGGGTTCCAGTACCACGGTGCCGCGGTCGCGCAGCAGCGCGACGTTTGCCTGGGTGGCGGGATGCTGCCACATCTCGGTGTGCATGGCGGGTGCCATCAGCACCGGGCATCGCGCGCTGAGCAGGGTGCTGGTGAGCAGATCACCGGCCAGCCCGTGGGCGGCCTTCGCCAGCAGGTCAGCGGTGGCCGGCGCGACGATGACGAGGTCGGCGGACTGGCCGATCGAGATGTGCGGCACCTGGTGGACGCCGGTCCACACGTCGGTCTCCGCGGGCTGGCCGGACAGCGCGGCCCAGGTGGCGGCACCGACGAAGTGCAGCGAGTCGCGTGTCGGGATCACCCGGACCTGATAGCCGGACTCGGTCAGGAGCCGGAGCAGCTCACAGGCCTTGTATGCGGCGATCCCGGCCCCGACGCCGAGGACGACGCGGCCCCGGGCGGAATCAGCCGTCGATTTTCTCCGCGGACAGGAGCTGGTCGCGGATCTCCCGCAGGGCGACCGACAGCGGCTTCTCCTGCACGTGCGTCTCGACCAGCGGTCCCACGTACTCGAGCAGGCCCTCACCGAGCTGCGAGTAGTAGGCGTTGATCTGCCGCGCCCGCTTCGCGGCCATGATGACCAGGCTGTACTTGCTGTCGACGATCTCGAGAAGGTCGTCGATCGGCGGGTTGGTGATGCCTTCTGGGGCTTGTGTCGCTGCCACGCGTGCCTTCCGGGTACGGGCTGTTTGCTAGCTAGCTCTGGCCCAGGTTCCTTGGCGAGTCATTTCACTGACTGACTTGGGCAAACATCAAGGCTACCAGCCTGTCGGCGACCTCATCGACGGCCGTGTTGACGATGGTCACGTCGAACTCGTCCTCGGCCGCGAGCTCCTGCTGGGCCTCGGCGAGGCGCCCCTGGATGATCTCGGGTTCCTCGGTCCCCCGGCTTTCCAGCCGGCGGACGAGCTCCTGCCAGGAGGGCGGCTTGAGGAAGACCAGTAGCGCGTCCGGGACGGCTCGCCGGACCTGTCTCGCCCCGGCCAGGTCGATCTCCAGCAGGACCGGGACACCGGCCGCGAGCTGCGCCTCGACCGGCCCGCGCGGCGTGCCGTGCCGGTGGTCCACGAAGGAGGCCCACTCCAGCAGCTCGCCGTTGGCGATCAGCTGGTCGAACTGGTCTTCGCTGACGAAGTAGTACTCGCGGCCGTTCACCTCCCCCGGTCTCGGCGGACGTGTCGTCACCGAGACCGAGAGCCAGATGTCCGGGCGGTTCTCCCGCAGCCTGCGGATGACCGTGCTCTTGCCGACCCCTGAGGGTCCGGACAGCACGGCTAGCCGGGCGGCGGGCGAAGCATTGTCGCCCCCTCGCCCGCCATTCCGGTCACTGCCGTCAGTCAGATCTCACCACCGAACTCGTGTTCCAGCGCCTGCCGCTGGTTGGCGCCCAGGCCGCGGACGCGCCGGGAATCCGCGATGTTGAGCCGCTCCATGATCTGCTTGGCACGTACTTTACCGACGCCGGGGAGCGATTCCAGCAGCGATGAGACCTTCATCTTGCCGACCACATCGTCGGACTGGCCCTCCTTGAGGACCGTGGCCAGGGTCGTGTTGCCGCGCTTGAGCCTGTTCTTGACCTCGGCACGTGCCTTGCGGGCCAGTGCCGCCTTCTCCAGGGCTGCGGAGCGCTGCTCGGGGGTGAGGGGAGGAAGAGCCACGCCGGGTCACCTCGGGTTTCGGATCGGAAAACTATGGTCGGGAGGGGAAACTAGCGACTGTGTACCCCTTCCGGCAACGCAAACCCATGTTTGTCCCGTCACAAAATGGCATTTACTACTTTCCGAGCTTCCGGCAATACGGAGCGTAACGGATTGAGCGCAGCGTGGCATAGTCCCGGGACCTGAGCACGTCACGATGGTCCGCCTGCCAATCAGCCGGCACGGCATCCGTTATCAATAGGACGCGCGGTCAGCCCGCCGGGTTGTCCGGTTCGCGCAATCTGTCCGTCGTTGTTCCGCCCGGTTCGCTGCGAGCGGTTCTCCGGTGCGGCTGTCCGGGGCAGCACGGGTCGGCTGTCCGGGGCAGCACGGGTCGGCTGTCTGGGGCAGCACAGGGCGGCTTTCCGGGGCGGCACGGCACGGCTGTCCTGGGCGGCACGGGGCGGCCCTCCAGGGCGGAAGGGGCGGCTGTCTGGGGCGGTTCCGGGGCCAGCGCGGGCGCGGGCACCGGCCCGTCACGTTAACCTGACGTGGCGCTTCCGGTAGCCGGGACGCCGCCGCGGCGCAGCGACGCGGCGACCGCGGCCGCCGCCGCCCCCGGGTCCGCGGAGCCGGTGATCGGGCGCCCGATTACCAGCAGGTCGGCGCCGGCCCGCAGCGCTTCCTCCGGCGTCGCGACCCGGGCCTGATCCTGGGTGTCCGATCCGGCTGGGCGTACGCCCGGCGTGATGAGGGTGATGTCCGGGCCGACGTCCGCGCGGACCGCTGCCACCTCGTGCGGCGAACACACCAGCGCCCGCGCTCCCGCCTCGACGGCGAGGACGCCCAGGCGCCGTACCGCGTCCTCAGACGGGCCGCTGACGCCGGTCCGGGCCAGATCGGCGTCGTCGAGGGAGGTGAGCACGGTGACGGCCGCGATCTTCGTTTGCGGGCCGGCGGCGTCCACCGCGGCGCGGATCATCCCCGGGCCGCCGGCCGCGTGCACGGTGAGCAGCGCCGGCCGCAGCCGGGCGACGGCGCGCGCGGCCGCGGCGACGGTCGCCGGGATGTCGTGCAGCTTGAGGTCGAGGAAAACCTGGACGCCGCTGGCGCCGCGGACGGAGGCAACCACGTCCGGGCCGTAACGCAGGTACAGCTCCAGCCCGACCTTCACGGTGCTCACATGCGGGGTCACCAGGCTCGCCCAGCGCGCCGCGGTCTCCAGATCCGGGGCATCGAGCGCCACAGCGATCGGCGCGTGGTTTCCGTCCACCGTTCTCCCTCTCACGCTCGCTGACGGCGCCCGCGAAGCTGATGCCCGCGCAAGGCGGCACCGCCGGCCGGCTGGTGGGCGAGGCCGACGACGTCCCGCAGCCGCTGGACGCCGCGCTTGGCCAGTTCCTCCTCGAGCTCGCGCAGGATGCGGGGGCAAGCCGAGGGATCGTGGAAGATCGCCGTACCCACGCTTACCATGTCCGCCCCGGCGAGGATGAACTCGAGCGCGTCCCGGCCGCTGCGCACCCCGCCCATGCCGATGATCGGGACGTCCGGGAGCGCGGCGCGGACCTGCCAGACGCACCGGACGGCGACCGGGCGTATCGCCGGGCCGGACAGCCCGCCGGTGATGCCGGCGAGCACCGGGCGCATCGTGTCCAGGTCGATCGTCAACCCGAGCAGAGTGTTGATCAGCGAGACCCCGTCCGCGCCGGCGGACACGCACGCTCGCGCGATCGACACGATGTCGGTCACGTCCGGCGAGAGCTTGGCGAACACCGGGATGTCGTACCGGACCCGCTTGCGCACCGCCTCGATGACGGCAGCGGATGCGTCGGGGTGGCAGGCGAAGACCTTCCCGCGGTCCTCCACGTTCGGGCAGGAGATGTTGACCTCGATCCCGGTCACCCCGGGCGCGGCCGACAGCCGGGCGCCGAGTTCCGCGTACTCCTCGACCGTGCCGCCCGCGATCGACACCACCGCCCGCGCCCCCCGGGACAGCAGCCAGGGCAGGTCGCGCTGCAGGAACGCATCGATACCCGGGCCCTGCAGGCCGATCGAGTTGAGCATCCCGGAGTCGGTTTCCGCCATCCGCGGCGTGGGCCGGCCGGCCCGGGGCGCGAGCATCACCGACTTCGTGACGACCGCGCCAATCTTCGCGACGTCGAAGAACTGCGCCAGCTCACGGCCGGCGGCCGCGCAGCCGGAGGCGGTCAGGATCGGGTTCGGCAGCTCGACGTGGCCAAACCTGGTGCGCATGTCAACCGGCACTGCCGGCCTCCAGCGGCTCGTCGCCGGGGCCGCGTACGGCGGGCCGGCCGGACGGGCGGACGGCGTATCCGGGCGCTCCGAGGGCATCGAACGGGATGGTGCCCATGTCGTCCCAGCGCACCGTCTCGCCGCGGAACACCGGCCCGTCGACGCACGACCGCACCATCCGGGTTATCCCGTCGGTGCCGATCACTGGGAGTACGCAGGTCATGCACACGCCGATCCCGCACGCCATCGACTCCTCCACCGATGCGAGCACCGGGAGATCGTATTTCCCGGCCACCGCGGTCACCTCCCGCAGCATCGGCATCGGCCCGCACGCGTACACCACGTCGGTCCGCGCCTCGTGGATGACCTGGGGCAGCACATCGGTGACCATGCCGCGCGCGCCATACGACCCGTCCTCGGTGGTGATGGTGGTGCTGCGCCCGGTGCGCCGCGCGGTCAGCGCGCCGAACACCCGGTCCGCGCTGCCCGCGCCGAGCAGGAAATCGACCCCGCATCCCCGGGCGCGAAGCCGGTCGGCCAGCGAGAACAACGGCGCGCTGCCGTACCCGCCGGCGACCAGCAGGCAGCTGACCGGGTCGCGGGGCAGCGGAAATGGGCGGCCGAGCGGGCCGGTGATGTCCACCAGGTCGCGTGGGCGGCGGTTCGCCAGCCACTGGGTGCCGCGGCCGTGCGCCGAGAACACGAACTCGACCGTTCCGCCGTGGTCGCGGCGCACGTCATGGATGGAGAACGCGCGGCGCATCAGCATGCTGGTGTTCGGGCCGCCGACCGCGACCGCGACGAACTGGCCGGGACGGAAGCGCTCGGCGACGCCAGGGGCCACCACCGTCATCGCGTGGTAGGCGTCGACCTTGCGCACGGTGAGCACCGGGCCGCGTACCTGGACCGGCGCCATGCCCGCCTCACCGTCCTCAGCAGTCGTCATCGGGAATCCGGCGCCGGGCTTCGTGCTCGCGTACCGCGCGCCTGGCCGACCGGGTCGGCACCGCGCAGCCTACGCGCGTGCTGCTGCAGGGAGCGGACGCCCACCTCGCCGCGGGTGACGGCCTCGATCCCCTCCACCGCCGCCGCCAGTCCCTGCACGGTCGTGACGCAGGGCACGCCGCGCCGGACAGCGGCGGTGCGGATCTCGTAGCCGTCGAGCCGCGGGCCGGACTGGCCGGGGCTGCCGAAGGGGGTGTTCACGATGAGGTCGACCTGGCCATCGAGGATGCTGGTGACGATGGTCGGCTCGCCGTGCGGTCCGGGACCGTCGCTGTGCTTGCGCACGATCGTCGCATGAACGCCGTGGCGGCGCAGCACGTCGCGGGTGCCCTCGGTCGCCAGGATCTCGAATCCCAGGTCGGCGAGCCGCTTCACCGGGAACACCATCGCGCGCTTGTCGCGGTCGGCCACCGACACGAATACCCGGCCGCCGACCGGGAGCGAGCCGTACACCGCCGCCTGCGACTTCGCGTAGGCGTTGCCGAACACGTCGTCGATGCCCATCACCTCACCGGTGGAGCGCATCTCCGGGCCGAGGACGGTGTCCACTCCCTCCCCGTCCGCGAACCGGAACCGGCTGAACGGCAGCACCGCCTCCTTGACCGCGATCGGCGCGTCCAGCGGCAGGGTCCCGCCGTCGCCCTGGGCGGGAAGCAGGCCCTCGGATCGCAGGTCCGCGACGGACGCGCCGAGCATGATCCGCGCGGCCGCCTTCGCCAGCGGCACCGCGGTCGCCTTCGACACGAACGGGACCGTGCGCGATGCCCGGGGATTGGCCTCCAGCACGTACAGGACGCCCGCCGCCAGCGCGTACTGCACGTTCAGCAGACCGCGCACCCCGACGCCGCGGGCGATCGCGGCGGTTGACTCGCGGATCCTGGCGATCTCGCCGCCGCCGAGCGCGATCGGCGGCAGCGCGCAGGCCGAGTCTCCGGAGTGGATGCCGGCCTCCTCGATGTGCTCCATCACCCCGCCGAGGAAGAGTTCCTCCCCGTCGAACAGGGCATCCACGTCGATCTCGGTCGCGTCGTCGAGGAACCGGTCGATGAGCACCGGGTGCTCCGGACTGGCCTGCGTCGCCCGGGCCATGTAGGACTCCAGGGTGCTCTCGTCGTAGACGATCTCCATGCCGCGCCCGCCGAGCACGTAGGACGGCCTCACCAGCACCGGGTAGCCGATCTCCTCGGCGATGGCCCGGGCCTCGGTGTGCGAGGACGCGGTGCCGTGCCGCGGGGCCGGCAGCCCGGCCGTGGCCAGCACCCGGCCGAACGAGCCCCGGTCCTCGGCGAGGTCGATGGCTTCCGGGCTGGTGCCGGCGACCGGTACCCCGGCCTCGGCCAGCCCCCGGGCCAGGCCGAGCGGCGTCTGCCCGCCGAGCTGCACGATCACGCCGGCCACCGGGCCGGTGGCCTCCTCGGCATGCAGCACCTCGAGCACGTCCTCGAGGGTGAGCGGCTCGAAGTACAGCCGGTCCGAGGTGTCGTAGTCGGTGGAGACGGTTTCCGGGTTGCAGTTGACCATCACCGTCTCGAACCCGGCATCCGACAGCGCGAACGACGCGTGCACGCAGGCGTAGTCGAACTCGATTCCCTGGCCGATCCGGTTCGGCCCGCTGCCGAGGATGATCACCTTGCGCCGGGAGCCGGCCGGGACCTCGGTCTCCTCGTCGTAGCTCGAGTACAGGTAGGGGGTGCGGGCGGCGAACTCGGCGGCGCAGGTGTCGACGGTCTGGTAGACGGGCCGGATCCCCAGCGCGTGCCGGAGCTGGCGCACCACGATCTCGGGCAGGCTCCGCAGCTGGCCGATCTGGTTGTCGGAGAAACCCAGCCGCTTCGCCGCGAGCAGCGTGTCCGCGGTCAACTGGGGTGCCCGCGCGAGCCGTTCTGCCTCTTCTTCTATCGCCGCGAGCTGGTCGATGAACCACGGGTCGATTCCGCTGGCTTCGTGCAGTTCCTGCACGCTCGCGCCCGCCCGCAGCGCCTGGTGCATCGTGGCGAGGCGCCCGTCGTGCGGGGACTCGCACAGGCGCAGCAGGTCGGCGGGGCCGCTGGCGGCCGGTGCCCGCCAGGACAGCGATGCGCCGCGGCGCTCCAGCGAACGCAGCGCCTTCTGCAGCGCCTCCGGGAAGGACCGGCCGATCGCCATCGCCTCGCCGACCGACTTCATGTGCGTGGTCAGCGACTGGTCGGCGCCCGGGAACTTCTCGAACGCGAACCGCGGGACCTTGACCACCACGTAATCGAGGCTCGGCTCGAAGCTCGCCGGGGTCTCGCCGGTGATGTCGTTGCGGATCTCGTCCAGCGTGTAGCCGATCGCCAGCTTCGCGGCGATCTTCGCGATCGGGAAGCCGGTGGCCTTGGAGGCGAGCGCCGAGGACCGCGACACCCGCGGGTTCATCTCGATCACGACCATCCGGCCGGTCCGGGGCTCGACGGCGAACTGGATGTTGCAGCCGCCGGTGTCCACCCCCACCGCGCGGATCACCTCGATCGCGGTGTCGCGCATCTGCTGGTACTCGCGGTCGGTGAGCGTCATCGCCGGCGCGACCGTGACCGAGTCGCCGGTGTGCACGCCCATCGGGTCCACGTTCTCGATCGAGCAGACCACCACGACGTTGTCGTTGGCGTCGCGCATCAGCTCGAGCTCGTATTCCTTCCAGCCGAGGATCGACTCTTCGAGCAGCACCTCGGTGACCGGGCTGGCGTCCAGGCCGGCCGCGGCCATCCGGGCGAGCTCGTCGGGGGTGCGGGCGACGCCGGAGCCGGCGCCGCCGAGCGTGTAGGACGGCCGCAGGATCAGCGGGTAGCCAAGCTCCTCGGCAGCCGCCATGCACTGCGAGAGCTCGTGGCAGATCGTGCTGCGGGGTACCTCGGCACCGAGCCCGGTGACGATCTCCTTGAACCGCTGCCGGTCCTCGCCGGAGGCGATCGCATCGATGTTCGCCCCGATCAGCTCCACCCCGTGCTGCTTCAGCACGCCCGCCTCGTGCAGGGCGACCGCCGCGTTCAGCGCGGTCTGCCCGCCCAGCGTGGGCAGCAGCGCGTCCGGGCGCTCGGTCTCGATCACCTTGGTCAGCACCTCGGTGGTGAGCGGCTCCACGTAGGTGGCGTCCGCGAACTCCGGGTCCGTCATGATCGTGGCCGGGTTGGAGTTCACCAGGCTGACCCGCAGGCCCTCCTCGCGCAGCACCCGGCACGCCTGGGTACCGGAGTAGTCGAATTCACACGCCTGGCCGATCACGATCGGCCCCGAGCCGATCACCAGGACCGACCGGAGATCAGCACGCCGCGGCACGCCTCACCGCCTTCATGTCGCTGCCTCCATCAGCTCGCAGAACTCGCCGAACAGGTCGGTCGCGTCATGCGGGCCGGGGGCCGCCTCGGGATGGAACTGGACGCTGAACGCCGGCCGGTCGAGCAGCCGCAGCCCCTCGACGACCCCGTCGTTCAGGCAGACATGGCTGACCCGCGCCCGGCCGTAGCCGGTCTCGAACGTGCCGCCGCCGCGGCCCGCCGGGCCGGCCGCCCCGGGCGCACCGGATTCCCGGGGCGGCTGGACGGCGAAGCCATGGTTGTGACTGGTGATCTGCACCCGGCCGGTCGAGCAGTCCGCGACCGGCTCGTTCACGCCGTGGTGCCCGAACGGCAGCTTGTAGGTGCCGAGGCCGAGCGCCCGGCCGAGGATCTGGTTGCCCATGCAGATGCCGAACAGCGGGATCCCCGCGTCCAGCACGCCTCGCATGGTGTCCACCGCGTACCCGGCCGCGGCGGGATCGCCGGGACCGTTGCTGAAGAACACCCCGTCCGGCTCCAGCGCCAGGATGTCCCGGGCGCTGCTGGTCGCGGGCAGCACCTGCACCTCGCATCCGCGCAGCGCCAGGTTGCGCGGTGTCGCCGCCTTGATGCCGAGGTCGATGGCGGCGACGCGAAAGCGAGTCCGGGTGCCATCCGGCGGGCGGACCACGTACGGCTGCGCCGTGGTCACCTCCCGGGGCAGATCGGCACCGACCATGGACGGGCTGGCCAGCACCCGGTCGCGGATCTCGGCCGGGCTGGGCCCGGCCGGGATGATCGCCGCCCGCATCGCGCCCTTGTCCCGCAGGTGCCGGGTCAGGGCACGGGTGCCGGTGATCGCGATCCCCGTCACGCCCTGGGCCCGCAGTTCGTCGTCGAGGCTGCGCCGGGCCCGCCAGCTGGAGGCGAGCCGGGCGGGCTCGCGGATCACGTACCCGGCGACCCAGACCCGCCGCGACTCGGGATCCTCATCGTTGATGCCGGTGTTGCCGATGTGCGGCGCCGTCATCGCGACGATCTGCCGGTGATACGACGGATCGGTCAGGGTCTCCTGGTATCCGGTCATGCCGGTGTTGAACACCATCTCGCCGAACGCCTCGCCGCGCGCGCCGAACGCGATGCCGTGGAATGCGCGGCCGTCCTCCAGCACCAGCACCGCGTCTGCTGCTGCGGGCCGGTTGGTCATGCTTGCGGTCATGTCAGCTTCCCGTCGAGGACTGCCGGATTTCCGCGCAGGAACGTGGCTATTACCCGGCCGGGCAGGGTCATGCCCGCGAACGGCGTATTGCGGCTCTTCGACGCCGACGCTGCCGGGTCGACCACCTCACGCACCTCCGGGTCGTAGAGCACGATGCTGGCCGGCGCACCGGGATGCAGCGGGCCGCCGTGGCCGGTGAGCCGGCCGATCCGGGCGGGCCGCGACGACATCCGCTCGGCGACCTCCGGCCAGCCGAGCAGCCCGGTGCAGACCATGGACTCGTGCACCGCGCGCAGCGCGGTCTCCAGTCCGATCATGCCGAACGCGGCGGCCGGCCACTCGGTCTCCTTGTGCTCCAGCGGGTGCGGCGCGTGGTCGGTCGCCACGCAGTCGATCGTGCCGTCGGCCAGGCCCTGGCGCAGGGCCCGCACGTCGTCGGCGGTCCGCAGCGGCGGGTTGACCTTGTACACCGGGTCATAGGTCCCGGCGAGCTCGTCGGTCAGCAGCAGATGGTGCGGGGTCACCTCGGCCGTGACCGGCCAGCCCTTGCCCTTCGCCCAGCGGATGATCTCGACCGATCCGGCGGTGGATACGTGGCAGATGTGCAGTCGTGAGCCGACGTGCGCGGCGAGCAGGCAGTCACGGGCGATGACCGCTTCCTCGGCCACCGAGGGCCAGCCCTCCAGTCCAAGCCGGCCCGACTCCTCCCCCTCGTTCATCTGCGCGCCCTCGGTCAGCCGCGGTTCCTGGGCATGCTGCGCGATGACGCCGTCGAAGGCTTTCACGTACTCCAGCGCGCGGCGCATCAGCATCGCATCGGCCACGCAACGGCCGTCGTCGGAGAACAGCCGGACCCGCGGCGGGGAATCCGCCATCGCGCCGAGTTCGGCCAGTTGCCGCCCGGCCAGGCCGACGGTGACCGCGCCGACCGGCTGGACGTCGCACCGGCCGGCCTCCCGGCCGAGGCGCCAGACCTGCTCGACGACGCCAGCGGTGTCGGCCACCGGTTCGGTGTTGGCCATCGCGTGCACGGCGGTGAACCCGCCGAGCGCGGCGGCGGCGGTGCCGGTCTCGACGGTCTCGGCGTCCTCGCGGCCGGGCTCGCGGAGATGCGTATGCAGGTCCACCAGGCCAGGCAGCGCGATCAGGCCGTCCGCATCGAGCACCTGCGCTCCGGGCGCGTCCGGATGGCGGCCGATCTCCGCGATGACCCCGTCGCGCAGGAGCAGGTCGGCCGGTTCGCCGCCCAGCGGGCGGGCACCGGTGATGAGCCAGTTCATGCCGGTACCTCCCCCACTGCCGGGCCGTCCGCCGCGACCGGCGGGCGGTTGGCGGGCTCGTCGGCGGAAGGCGCTGACATTCCCCCGAGCAGTAGGTACAGCACGGCCATCCGGACGCTCACTCCGTTCCCTACCTGTTCCACCACGGTGGACCGCGGATCGTCGGCGACCTCGGCGGCGATCTCCACGCCCCGGTTCATCGGCCCGGGATGCATGATGATCGCGTGTTCGGCGAGCTGCTTCATCCGGGCACGGTCCAGCCCGTAGCGGCGGCTGTACTCGCGCACGCTGGGGAAGAAGGCGTCGCTCATCCGCTCCTGCTGCACCCGCAGCATCATTACCACGTCGGTCTTGGGCAGCACCGCGTCGAGGTCGTATCCGACCGCGCAGGGCCAGCCGCTCATCGCGACCGGAAGCAGCGTCGGCGGGGCGACAACGGTGACCTCGGCGCCGAGCGTGTGCAGCAGCAGCACGTTGGACCGGGCCACCCGGCTGTGCAGCACGTCGCCGACGATGGTGACCCGCAGCCCCTCCAGCTTGCCCAGGCGGCGGCGGATGGTGAAGGCGTCGAGCAGCGCCTGTGTCGGGTGCTCGTGGGTGCCGTCGCCGGCGTTGATCACGCTGCCGCGGACCCAGCCGGCCAGCCGGTGCGGCGCCCCCGAGGCCTGATGCCGGATGACGACGGCGTCGGCGCCGATCGCCTCGAGGGTGAGCGCGGTGTCCTTGAGGCTCTCCCCCTTGGCGACGCTGGATCCCTTCGCCGAGAAGTTGATCACGTCCGCCGACAGCCGCTTGGCCGCCGCCTCGAAAGAGACGCGGGTGCGGGTGGAGTCCTCGAAGAACAGGTTGACCACGGTCAGACCGCGCAAAGTGGGAAGTTTCTTGATCGGGCGATCCGAGACCCGGGCGAGTTCCTCCGCCGTGTCGAGGATCGCCAGCGCCTCGTCCCTGCTCAGGTCCCCCGCGGAAATCAGGTGCCGGGTCATCGGTTGTCCCCCTTCCCGCGGTTCTCGCCACCGGCCGCGGCGGGGTCGCCGGCCCGGCCGGCCATCCGCCCGTCACCCAGCAGAACCGCGTCCTCGCCGTCTACCTCTTCCACCAGCACGCTGACCACCTCGTTGTGCGAGGTGGGCAGGTTCTTGCCCACGTAGTCCGCGCGGATGGGCAGCTCACGATGGCCGCGGTCGATGAGGATGGCCAGCTGGACGGCCTGCGGCCGGCCGATGTCGTTCAGCGCGTCCAGGGCGGCGCGGACGGTCCGTCCGGAGTAAAGGACGTCGTCCACGAGCACGACCGTCCGGCCGTCGATCCCGTCGGCGGGCACCTCGGTCCGGCCGAGGGCGCGGGCCGGGCGCATCCGGAGGTCGTCGCGGTACATGGTGATGTCGAGGGATCCGAACGGCACCCGATGGCCCTCGACCTTCTCGATGCGGTGGGCCAGCCGCTCGGCAAGCGGGACACCGCGCGTCGGGATGCCGAGCAGGACGACGTTCCCGCCGCCGCGGGAGCGCTCCAGGATCTCATGAGCGATGCGGGTCAGAGCCCGCCCGATATCGGCCGCCTCCAGAACGGGCTTGCCGATCCCGTCATCGCCGGCGCCTGCATCGCCGGCGCGGGCCTCGGCCTCCCGCCGGGCACCCTCCTGCCCGGGCGGCCGCGACTGAGCATGCACAGCAGATGGACCTCCTTTCCCGCCTCACCGGACGGGGCTTAAAGGACGTCAGTCGGCATCACGGTATCAGCCTGACGGCGAGCGGCAGCCGCGACACCCGGGTCCCGGAGGCTCATCCCGCGATCGTGCACGTCGATCGACGTGGTGTGACGTTCGTCACTTTTCCAGCTCGGGGACCGGAGCGGGGGTTACCCGCATTCTCAACGGCGGGAAACGGTGCGAGCCCCGCCCTTGCAAGACCTCCGGCGACCCGCCGGTGACCGTGCCGTCGGCGGCGCGCGCCCTCCGTCGTCCCGGCCGGCCGGCTGAGCGGTTGTGGGCTTTGCGTAACGGTTCGCCCGCTTTTTGCATTCGGCTTGACCTGGGACCGCTCGCCGCTTACTGTCACAGTCCGTAACCATTACCGTATGTGACAAACCGGCCGGGGGGCCAGCATGGCATCTGAGTATGCGAAGGCACTCGGCGCGCGGCTGCGCGCTATCCGTACCCAGCAGGGCATGTCCCTCCACGGCGTCGAGGAGAAGTCCCGCGGCCGGTGGAAGGCCGTCGTGGTCGGCTCATACGAGCGCGGCGACCGGTCGGTGACCGTCCAGAAACTCGCCGAGCTTGCCGACTTCTACGGCGTGCCGGTATCCGAGCTGCTGCCCGGCGATTCAGCGCCTGCGCCGCTGGCCCCGACACCGAAGCTCGTCATCGACCTCGAGCGGATGAACGAGCTGCCGAAGGACAAGTCCGGTCCGCTGGCCCGCTACGTCGCGACGATCCAGAGCCAGCGCGGTGACTACAACGGCAAGGTGCTCTCCATCCGCCAGGAGGACCTCCGCTCGCTCGCCGTCATCTTCGACAAGTCGCCGGTCGACCTCACCGACGAGCTCATCGACTGGGGTGTGCTTGACGCCGAGGCGCGCCGCGCCGTCGAAGTGCTCTGACGCTTCACCCCTGCTAGCCCGCCGTTCGGAGCGGCAGGATCTCCTGGCCGGGCACTCCGAGCGCCTCCCCGGCAAGCCCGAGGAACGTTTCCGCATCGCGCAGCAGATCATCGGCCTCCCGCGCCGTCACCGCACGGGGAAGGCCGGCTTCCGCCGCCGCCCTTTTCGCTGCCCCGACGGCGAAGTACGCGGCCCACTCGGCGAGGGCGGGCGCGACTCTCGGCAGAAGCTCCCATACGCTGTGCGGCCCCCGCCGCCGTGGCGCCCGGCCCGGCTCGGCCCGCGCCGAAACCACGGCCGCGGCAGCCCGCAGTGCCGCCAGGTGGGCCGACACGTACCGGGCGGCAGGTGCCGGTTCCCCGGCGGCCTCCGCCAGTCCGTGCTGGGCCGACTGCAGCAGAGCCAGGACCGAGGGCGCCACCGGCGGGCGGTCCACCAACGCAGATGACGATGCCTTCATGGCTGCCTCCGTTACTTCTCCGGCACTGCGGAGCAGTGGCCAGGCGGGGTGCTTTCCCTCACCCCGCCTGGCCGCACCCGGCGCCTGGGGGGTTTCGGGGGCGGGCTACCGGGTGGCTCCGCTGACATCTAGTCGAACATAAGTTCGAGAAGATGTCCAGTTCATTTGGACGTGTGTTCGAATGCATCCTGCTGGTCCCGGACGCTACCGGCCCGCACTGACATTTCCGATCGCAGCGATCTGTAGCGTGAGCAGATGCTGATGTCAGCGCCCCCGTTGCCGGGCGTGCTCCAGTCCTTGGCGCCGGTGCTCAACAATTACGGCTACCTCGCCGTCGGCGGCCTGATCGCCGTGGAGGACTTCGGCGTGCCCGTTCCGGGCGAGACCGTGCTGATCGCCGCGGCGGTCTACGCGGGGGCGGGGCAGCTCAGCATCGTCGGCGTTGCCATCGTCGCCTTCTTCGCCGCCGTCGTCGGCGACAACATCGGTTACACCATCGGCCGGTTCGGCGGGCGGGCCCTGGTGCTGCGATACGGCCGTTATGTGTTCATCACCGAGGAGCGGCTGGCCGTGGCGGAAGGCTTCTTTGCCCGGCACGGCGGGAAGATCGTCACGATCGCCCGGTTCATCGAGGGGCTGCGGCAGGCGAACGGGCTCATCGCCGGGATCTCCCGGATGCACTGGCTGAAGTTCCTCGCGTTCAACGCGCTCGGGGCCGCGCTGTGGGTCGGGTGCTGGACCAGCCTGGGATACCTGGGCGGCAAGCACATCGGGACCATCTATGCCTACGTGAACCGCTACTCGCTGTACCTGCTGGCCGTGCTCGGCGCGCTGGTCGTGGTGCTGATCGTCCGCCGCGTGGTGCGCCGGCGCCGCCGGGCTGCCGCACCGGAGCAGGACACCGGCGCGACGGAAGACGACGCCGCCGCGACAGACCACGACACCAGCACAGACCACGACACCGCCACGCAGCACGACACCATCACGGAGCACGACACCCCGCCGGACGAGGACACCGCGACGGGGCATGACACCCCGCCGGACGAGGAGACCGCGCCGGGGCATGACACCGGCACCGTGCACAACACCGGCACCGTGCACAACACCGCCACGGAGCGCAACACCGCCACGGAGCACGCCCTCCCGGCAGACCACGACCCCCCGGCAGACCGCGTCGGCCCGGCAGACGACGGCGCCACAAACCACGAGACCGCCACAACGGACCACGGCGCCACAACCGACCACGGCGCCAGAACGGACCACGGCGCCAGAACGGACCGCGACCTCTCATAGGCTCGTCGTTGTGCTGGCCGATACCCGCCTCCGCCCGCTGGACGGCCCGGGGCTGATCCGCGAACTCGACGCGGTCCTCGCGGTGTACGCCGCCGCGATGCGAACCCCGGCGCCGCAACTGCCGGGACGCCGGATGATGATGGAGCGGCACGCCCGTTATCCGGAGTTCCGCGGACTGGCCGCGGTCACCGAGGGTGATGCTCGCGGCGGGGACGGCACGATCATCGGCATCGGTTACGGTTTCCCCGGCCAAGCCGGACAGTGGTGGCATGACATGGTCGCAGCCGCGATCACGGCGGCGGCCGGCCGCGGCGCCTCCCAGGCGTGGATGGCGAATTCGTTCGAGATCGGCGAGTTGCACGTTCACCCGGACCATCAGGGCCGGGGTATCGGCCGGCGCATCCTCGTCAGCCTCGCCTCCGGCCGGCCGGAACGCACCGCGGTGCTGTCCACCCTCGACGCCGAATCGCGGGCGAGGCGGCTGTACCGCAGCGTGGGCTTCACCGACCTGCTGACGGGGTTCCGCTTTCCCGGCGGCGGCGAGCCCTACGCAGTGATGGGCGTGCCGCTGCCGCTACCGCCCGGGCCGGGCCACAGCGGCTGACGCGGCGCAGAAGCCCGGTTACGCGACCTGCTCGGGGCGGCCGCGCAGCGCCCGCTCCCGGAGTCCGAGGCGCTCGTAGATCTCCCGGGTGGCGGTCGACCGGTTCAGCGTGTAGAAGTGCAGGCCCGGAACGCCACCGTCCAGCAGCCGCTGGGACATCTCCGCCGCGTACTCCACCCCGATCGCGCGGACTCTGGCGGGCTCATCGGCGGCCGCGTGCAACCGTTCCGCCAGCTTCGGCGGGAACTTGGCGCCGGACATCTGCACCATCCGGTCGATCATCTTCACACTCGTCACCGGCATGATCGCCGGGATGATGGGGACGTCGCAGCCCGCCGCGGCGACCCGGTCACGCAGCCGCAGGTAGTCGTCGGTGTGGAAGAACATCTGGGTGATGGCGAAATCCGCCCCTGCCCGGCACTTGCTGATGAAGTAGGCCGTGTCCGAGTCCAGGTCCGGCGACCGGGGGTGTTTTTCCGGGAACGCCGCGACGCCCACGCAGAAGTCACCGGCGCCCTTGATCAGCCGAACCAGTTCCTCGGCGTACTGCAGGCCCTCGGGATGCGGAATCCACTCCCCGTTGGGGTCTCCAGGCGGGTCGCCGCGGAGCGCGAGAACGTTGCGGACCCCCTCGGCGGCGTACGCACCGATGACGTTCCGGAGCTCGGCCAGCGAGTGGTTCACCGCGGTGAAGTGACCAACCGGGGTGAGCGTCGTCTCCTCGGCGATCCGGCCGGTGACCCGCACCGTCCGGCCACGGGTGGTGCCGCCGGCCCCGTAGGTGACCGAGACGAACGTCGGCCGGAGCGCCTCCAGTTCGCGGATCGCCCGAAACAGCTGAGCTTCGGCCTCGTCGGTCTTCGGTCCCATGAACTCGAACGAGAACGACTCGCCGCCCTCGGCAAGCAGCTCGCGGATGGTGGTTGCTCGACTCATCGGACCGAATGCCATACGTCAAGGCTAGTGGTGATCGCTGGTGGCGGGCCAGCCGTACCGGACGAAGCATGGCTGGCGGGGCGAGCGCCCGCCGGGCCCGCCCTGGGTGAGCTTGCCCCGCCCTGGGTGAGCTGGGCCCGGGCCGTGGATACCCTCGCGGCATGGGAGGTAGCCCAGCCAGGCGCGGCACGGAGACCGCCGATCCAGCAGCCCTCAGGCATGTGCGGGAGCAGGTCGGGCGCGCGCTCGAGACGTTCCTCGAGGGCCAGCGGCCGGTTGTGCTCGGCACCGCCGGGGAGTTGCGCCCCGGGCTCGCCGCGATCGACGAGCTCCTCGCGGGCGGCAAGCGGCTCCGCGCGGCGTTCTGCTACTGGGGCTGGCGCGGGGCGGGCGGCGGCAGCGAACCGGGGATCTTCACGGCCGCGGCCGCGCTGGAACTGCTGCACGCCAGCGCGCTGGTGCATGACGACGTGATGGACGGGAGCGACACCCGGCGCGGCCGTCCGTCCCTGCACCGCCAGTTCGCGGCACGGCATTCCGACGCGGGGTGGCACGGCTCCGCGGAGGCCTTCGGCCGGGGCGCCGCGATCCTGATGGGCGATCTGCTGCTGTGCTGGACGGACGAGCTGTTCCAGCACAGTGACCTCAGCGCGGAGGCGCTGCGCCGGGGCGCGCGCCTGCTGTCGCGGATGCGCACCGAGGTGATGGCCGGCCAGTACCTCGACCTGGTGGAACAAGCCCGCACGACCGGAACGGTGGACGCCGCGCTGCGGGTGGCGCGGCTGAAGACGGCCAGGTACACGATCGAGCGGCCGCTGCAGCTCGGCGCGGCCCTGGCCACCGCCGAGGCGGAGGCGACGGCCTCGGCATACAGCCGTTATGGCCTGCCGCTGGGGACGGCGTTCCAGCTCCGCGACGACCTGCTGGGCGTATTCGGCGACCCGGCGCTCACCGGGAAGCCGGCCGGCGACGACCTGCGCGAGGGGAAGCGGACGGTGCTGGTCGCGATCGCGCTCACCAAAGCCGGCCCGGCCGAGGCGAGGCTGCTCACCAGCCGGCTCGGCGACCCGTTGCTGGACCCGCAGCAACTGGAGGAGGTCCGGTCGGTGATCAACGATGTCGGCGCACTCGCCGAATGCGAGTCGCTGATCGAGCGGTACACCTCCGAGGCGCTGGCTGCGCTCGACGAGGCGCCGGTCACCGGCGAGGCGCGGGAGGCGCTCGCCGAGCTTGCGGTCGCGGCAACATCCCGGATCGGCTGACGCCGCACGCCGCTAGCAGGCCTGGTAGCTGGGGCGGTAGCTGGCCGGCGGCTCGCTGATCAGGTAGCCGCTGTCCGCATGCTCCAGGAACAGGGTGACGCTCCAGTTGGTGCAGGCCGTGCTGCCGGGGCCGTCAGCAGGCGCCTGATGGCTGGTGAACATGACGTCCGCGGCCCTCCGGCCGTCGGCGGCCCGGGAGATGCCGGTCAAGGTCGCCCCCGAATCCACGGTCGAGCGGTACCCGGAAACGAATCTCGCGGCGGTGACATCGGACTGCATCGCCGGGTCGAGCAGGCGCCGGTAAGCCACGTAGTCATGGGCGTTGACGGCGCGGAAATAGCTGGTGAGGAAGCTGACGATCGCCCGGGCCTGGGGCACGCCCGCCAGCGCGGGCGCGACCGCCACCGTGCTGTTGCCCAACTGCGCCGCGGACGGCGGGACCGGCGGTGCGGTCGGGGGCGCAGTCGGCGGCGCGGTCGGCGGCGCGGTCCGCTGCGCGGTCGGGGGTGCGGATTGCGGCCGGGATTGCGGCCGGGATTGCGCGGCCGAGCGCGGGGCGCCGTCGCGCTGAGCAGCGGGGCTGGTTGTTGCGGCCGGGTGGTCGCGGTACATCTGGTATCCGAGGATCACGCCGCCACCCGCGACGAGGACGACCACGGCCAGCACGGCTCCGACGAACCTCTTCCGGCGGGCGGGACCCACCGGGAACCGGCGCGTCCACACGTAGTTCTCCAGCGGGCCGGAGTCGGGGCCTGCCGCGGCATTCGACAGGAGCGGACCCGAGTCCCGCGATCCGGGCTGGTAGCCCCACGGTGCGCCGGATTTCCGCCCCGCGCCGCCGTAGCCGTCCGGCGGCGTGGATTCCCACGGCGCAGGGCCATGGCCGTACAACGCGGCATAGTCCGGCGGCGGACCGCCGTTGCGGTGCGGCGTCGCCGGGTCCGACTGCCCCCGGCCGCGGAGGTCCGGGGCCGGGTAGTCCCCTGGCCCGCGGCCGAAGCCGTGCGGCGATCCGGAGTCCCCGGCTGGGCCGCCGTAGCGGCGCGGCGGCGCTTGTGTCCCGCCCCGCTGCCGGACCGCTCCCCCGTCCGGCCCTGCCGCCGCGGCCGACCGGCCCGCTTTCCGGCGGCGCTGGCCGCGGCGCCCTCCGTGCACCCGCCCATCGCGCTGCTGCGAGTCCGACCTGTCGTCGCGGCGTGGCGCGAAAAAGCGCGCGTATGGGTCATCCTGATCCTCGGCGGAGGATGCGTGAAAGTCATGGAAAAGCCCGCCAAATGGCGCGTAAGCCCCCAATGTTCCCAGGACCGGCGTATCGTCCAGCGACTGGTCACGGTCCGGATCGGCGGCGCCTTCCCGCTTGGCTGCCGCTGTACCGCACGCCCAGCAGAAATTCGCGCCCTGTTCCCCCGGCTGACCGCATGCGTCGCAGAACCCCACGATGCACCCCCCTTGTACATCGGGTCCCGGATACAACCTTAACGATTCATGGCTACGCAGAGCTAGATGTTGAACCCGTTCCGTTATTGGGTAGCGGAGAACCAATCATCGATAACCGGGAAATTCCGGGTCATCCGCAAGGCTGGTGAGAGGCGTGGTAGCCGCGCTGGGCCGGGCCGATCAGGAAACCGCCGCCAGATCGTTCGAGGAAAAGCCTGATGCCCCAGGTCGTGCAGGCGCTTTGGTCCGGGCTGTCGGCCGGATCCTGGTGGCTGGTAAACGTGACGTCCGCCGTGATGTGCCCGGCGTCCGGGGCCGAAATACCCGTGAGCGTGGCGGCGGAGTCGGTGGTGGACCGGTAGCCGGCGGAGAATTTCGCCAGCGTTACCGAACGCTGCATCTGCGGATTCAGCAGTTCCTGGTACGCGGAGAAGTCATGGCTGTTGATATCGGTGAAATAGGCGGTCAGCAACTTGGCGATCGGCCCCGCATCCGGGTTGTTCGCGACCTGTGGAGCCACCGTCACCAGGCCAGTCCGCGTGCCGCCAGGCGGCGAGCTTTTCGGGGGCGGGCTTTTTGGCGGCGAGCTCTGCGCGGCGCTGCTCCGGGACGGGCCCGGGCGCCGGTGCGATTCGAAGCCGAGCACGCCGGCCGCGACCGCGACCACGGCGAGAGCGAGGGCGGCAATCAGCGCGATGACGACGTTGCGGGAGGTGCGGGGAGAGCCGGGCTCCAGCGCGTACCCGGGCCAGTCGCCCCCGCCGCCGGCCTCCGGCGCGTACCCGGGCCAGTCGCCCCCGCCGCCGGGATCCGTCACTGGAGGCAGCTGCCCGGTATCCCAGTCGTCGGGCGTTCCCCCAGCCCAGGTGCCGCCGACGGCACCCTCGCCGCCGCTGCGGGGGCCGTTACGGCGCGGGGCGAACAGGCCCCCGAACGCCTCATCCAGCCCTGGGTCCTCCGCGGCGTCGTCCGGCATCCCGTCGTCCGGCATCACCTCGTCCGGCATCGCACCGCCCGGCGGGTAACCACCCGGCCGCGCACCACCCGGCGCGTAACCACCCGGCCGCGCACCACCCGGCGGGACACCACGGGGCGGGGCGGCGCCGGCGATCGGTGCGCCGCACGCCGCGCAGAACCGGCCCCCGGCGTTTCCTGGCTGCCCGCACACGGTGCAGTGGGCCACGTCCGATCCTCCCCAGCCCGGCCAACCCGACAACCCTAACAACTGGCGCATACCTGCTGCCGCCGAGCGGACCGGCCGGGGCTCGCGCGATGACCCGTTCAGGCCGGTCGCGCGAGCCCCTTGGACCAGGCTGCCGGGGACCCGTTCCCCGCGTACGGCCCGGACACCCTGATCCCGTCCCGGCCGAATGGTCCCGCCGGGACGGAAGGGTTCCAGCCTTTCCCGCGCTGCCCAGATACAAAAGGGACGAAGGTCCATTGTGCAATGCAATGGCAGTGAAAGCTATCAGCGTGTGCGCAGATAGTTTATGCACCTATTATGCGCGTTTGTTCCGGGCCGGCCCGATCGCTTACCGGCCGCCGACAGGGCCGATGTCAGGCCGCTCGCAGGCGCCGGGCGAATTCGGCAGCCGCTTTCGCCGGGTCCTCGGCGCCGGTGATGGCGCGCACCACCACGACCCGGCGCGCTCCCGCGTCGATGACCTGATCGAGGTTGCCGAGGTCGATGCCGCCGATCGCGAACCAGGGCTGCCTGGCGTTCAGCCGTTTCGCATCTGACAGCAGGGACAGGCCGGGAGCGGGACGGCCCGGTTTGGTCGGTGTCGGCCAGACCGGCCCGGCGCAGAAGTAATCCACCCCGTCCTGGGCCGCGGCGGCCGCGGCCTGCTCGCGGGAGTGGGTGGAGCGCCCGATCAGCGGACCGGGGCCGATGATCTCCCGGGCGGATGGGACCGGCAGGTCGTCCTGGCCGAGGTGCAGCACATCGGCGCCGACCGCGTGGGCGATGTCCGCCCGGTCGTTGACCGCAAGCAGCGCACCGTGCTTGTCGCAGGCGGCCCGCAGCACCGACAGGTACTCCATCTCGTGGCGCGCCTCCAGCCCCTTCTGCCGCAGCTGGACGATGTCCACCCCCGCTCTCAGCACCGCGTCCAGGAACTGCGGCAGGTCACCCTCACGCTCGCGGGCCGTGGTGCACAGGTACAGCACCGCGCGCGCGAGCCGGTCGCGCAGGTCAGCGCTCATTGATTGATGCGAAACGGTTGAAACGGCCCGTCCGTTCACCCGCCGCGCGGCCGGAGGACATCGTTACAGGGCCAGCGCCTGAGCGCGCCGGTTGACCTCGGTGCCGCGGTGGTCGGCGATCGCCTGGATCGGGGTGCCGGGCAGCGTTTCATCGGCGGTGAACAGCCACCGGAGCGCCTCGGCCTCGCCGAACCCGCAGTCGAACAGCAGGGTCAGCGTGCCGTGCAGGCCCTTGATCAGGTGCCCGTTGCCGACGAAGGCCGCCGGAATGGCGTAGCCGCCACCCGGCCGGTTCACGCCCAGCAGCTTGTGGTCACGCAGCAGCTGCCGGACCTTGGTGTCGGGGATGGTGAGGTGCTGCGCGGCCTCGCTCAGTGAGAGCCAGTCGCCGACGAGGGCGTCCAGCTCGGGATCGATCTGTGCCACAGACGCAATGTCCCACACCGGGGTGACAGTCAAACACCCCCCGGCGGGCGCTGGGGGCGTCCAGGCCGGCCCGCGGCGGGCCGGCCTGGACGGCGATGACTCAGACGAGATCGAACCGGTCGAGGTTCATCACCTTGTCCCACGCCGCGACGAAGTCGTTGACGAACTTCTCCCTCGCGTCATCGCTCGCGTAGACCTCGGCGAGTGCGCGCAGCTCCGAGTTCGCCCCGAAGACGAGGTCGACCCGGCTGGCGGTCCACTTGGGCTGGCCGGCGGCGTCGCGGCCCTCGAATGTGTTCGCGTCCCCGGTCGCCTGCCACGTCGTCCCCATGTCCAGCAGGTTGACGAAGAAGTCGTTGGTCAGCGACCCAGGGGTGCTGGTGAGGACGCCGAGCGGCGTCTGCTGGTAGTTCGCGCCCAGGACGCGGAGGCCACCGACGAGGACCGTCATCTCCGGGGCGCTCAGCGTCAGCAGGTTCGCCCGGTCGACCAGCAGGTACTCGGCGGGCAGCCGATTAGCCTTGCCGATGTAGTTGCGGAAACCGTCCGCGCTCGGCTCGAGCACGGCGAACGACTCGGTGTCGGTCTGCTCCTGGGACGCGTCGGTGCGGCCCGGTGCGAACGGGACCTCGACGTCGAAACCGGCGTTCTTGGCGGCCTGCTCGACACCCGCAGCTCCCGCCAGCACGATCAGGTCCGCCAGCGAGATCTGCTTGCCGCCGGCCTGGGCGTTGAAGGACTCCCTGATCCCCTCGAGGGTGCGCAGCACTACCGCAAGCTCCTCGGGGTTGTTGACCTCCCACCCGTTCTGCGGCTCGAGGCGGATCCGCGCGCCGTTGGCGCCGCCGCGCTTGTCGCTGCCGCGGAACGTCGATGCCGACGCCCACGCGGTGGAGACGAGCTGGGCGACCGACAGGCCCGAGGCGAGGATCTGGTCCTTGAGGGCGGCAATGTCCGCAGGACCGACAAGCTCGTGATCCACCGCCGGAACGGGGTCCTGCCAGATCAGCGTCTCGGACGGGACTTCCGGGCCGAGGTAGCGCACGACCGGCCCCATGTCGCGGTGGGTCAGCTTGAACCAGGCGCGGGCGAAGGCGTCCGCGAGCTCGTCCGGGTGCTCCAGGAAACGCCGTGAGATCGGCTCGTAGATCGGGTCGAACCGCAGCGAGAGGTCGGTCGTCAGCATCATCGGGGTGCGAGGCTTCGACGGGTCGTGCGGGTCGGGGGCCGTGCCGGCGCCGGCGTCGCCCTTCGGCTTCCACTGCTGCGCGCCGGCGGGGCTGTGCGTCAGCTCCCACTCGTAGCCGAACAGGGTCTCGAAGAAGCTGTTGTCCCACTTGGTGGGGGTCGGGGTCCAGATCACTTCGGGCCCGCTGGTCCACGTGTCCGCGCCGTTACCGGTGCCGGAGCTGTTTTTCCAGCCGAGGCCCTGCTGCTCGATCGGCGCGGACTCCGGGTCGGGGCCGATGTGGTCCTGCGTGACCGCGCCGTGCGTCTTGCCGAAGGTGTGGCCGCCGGCGATCAGGGCGACCGTCTCCTCGTCGTTCATCGCCATCCGGCGGAACGACTCGCGGATGTCGCGGGCAGCGGCGAGCGGGTCGGGGTTACCGTTCGGGCCCTCCGGGTTGACGTAGATGAGGCCCATCTGGACCGCGGCCAGCGGCTCCTCCAGCTCCCGGTCGCCGGTGTAGCGCTCGTCAGCGAGCCACTCGGTCTCCGGACCCCAGTAGACGTCCGTCTCGGGCTCCCAGGTGTCCACGCGGCCGCCGCCGTAGCCGAAGGTCTTAAAGCCCATCGATTCCAGGGCGACGTTGCCGGCCAGGACCATCAGGTCGCCCCACGAGATCTTCCGGCCGTACTTCTGCTTGACCGGCCACAGCAGCCTGCGGGCCTTGTCCAGGCTCGCGTTGTCGGGCCAGCTGTTGAGCGGCGCGAAGCGCTGCTGGCCGGCGCCGGCGCCGCCCCTGCCGTCGCCAATGCGGTACGTGCCCGCGGCGTGCCACGCCATCCGGATGATGAGCGGGCCGTAGTTGCCGTAATCGGCCGGCCACCAGTCCTGGGAAGTGGTCAGCACCTCCGCGATGTCGGCCTTCACCCCGGGGAGGTCGAGGGTCTTGAACGCCTCCGCGTAGTTGAACCCCTCGCCCATCGGGTTGGCCACGGCGGGGTTCTTGGCAAGGATCCTCAGGTTGAGCCGGTTCGGCCACCAGTCACGGTTGGCGTCACCCATCGTGGGGTCAGTGAGGCCGCCGTGCACGACCGGGCAGCCACCCGCGCTCTCCGTCTTGGCGGCGTTTGCATCGTGGTTGTCAGTCATTGAAGTCCTTCCGGGGTAGGCCGATCACGGTGCTGAGGAACTGCGAGTGCTGGAACATTCGGGGCAGAGGCTCCAGTAGATGACCTCGGCCTCGTCGATCGAGAAGCCGTGGTCGTCGGAGGCGGTCAGGCACGGAGCCTCGCCGACCGCGCAGTCGACGTCGGCGACGACGCCGCACGAACGGCAGACGAGGTGGTGGTGGTTGTCGCCGACGCGCCTCTCGAATCGCGGCGGGCTGCCCGCCGGTTCGATGCGGCGCATCAGTCCCGCCGCGGTGAGCGCGTGCAGGGCCTCGTACACCGCTTGCAGGGAGATATGGCCGACGCGATCACGCACCCCGGCGGCGATCGCATCGACGCCGAGGTGGTCACCGTCCCGGACAGTGTCGAGCAGTGCGACGCGGGCCGCCGTTACCCGCAGGCCGGCACCGCGCAACTCGTCAGCGGTGGTCGGGGTCGCGGTCATGACCACCGAATCTATCGCCACAAAGACAAATCATTCAAGACAACGAACGATGCAAATTTAGCGCCGCGTCAGGGAACGCTGGCGGGCCGGAAAAGATCGCCCGCAGCGCGAACGCCGCTGGACGCGGTACCAGGCGCTGGTCACCCGATGGCCGCGCCGCGGACCGGAGTCTCCGGGTCGGCCAGGCGCTCCGGGTCCACCGCCGTGCCGGACGCCATCATTCGGCGGGCCTGCACCAGGTCCTTGGGGCGGTCCACGGTCAGCACGGCGGCCAGGTTGCCGTCGCTCCCGAGCCAGCAGGCGGTCCACTTCTCCCCCGCCGGGTCGCCGCGCCACAGCAGGCGCGAACCGGCCGGGTGATGACCGGCGTACTGGACCATCCGGCCGAACTGCTCGGACCAGAAGTAGGGAACGGGGTCGTAGACCACGTCCCCGCCGTCGCCGGCGAGCACGTTGGCCGCCGCCACCTCGGGCGCGTGCAGCGCGTTGTCCCAGTGCTCGACCCGGAGGCGCCGGTTGTAGCGGCGGGACCAGAAGGCGGCGCAGTCCCCGGCCGCGTAGACGCCGGGAACCGAGGTACGCAGGCCCTCGTCGACCGCGACCCCGTTGTCCAGCTTGACGCCGGAGCCCTCCAGCCAGCCGGTCGCCGGGCGGACCCCGACGGCCGTCACGACATCGTCGGCGGTCAGCACCTCGCCGCCGGCGAGCACCACGCCGTCCGCGGTCACGGCCTCCACCAGGGTTCCCAGCCGCAGCTCGACCCCGGCCGCGCCGTACCAGGGCACGGTCCGCGCCCCGACGTCGGCGCTGACCGCGGCGCTGAGCGGCGTGCTCGCCGCCTCCACCACGGTGACCTGGCACCCGCGGGCCACGGCGGCGGTCGCCAGCTCCGCTCCAATCCAGCCGGCGCCGATCACCACCAGCCGGACGCCGGGGCGCAGCCGGTCGCGGATGGCTCGCGCGTCATCGACCGTGCGCAGGAAGCGCTGCGGGCCGCCGCCGGGAATGGCGACCGGTGACGAGCCGGTCGCGAGCACCAGGGCGTCGAAGCTGAGCTCGGCACGGTCGGTGCGCAGGACGCCGTCCCCCAGGCCCACCGCGGTCTCATCGAGCCGCATTTCGGCGCCGAGCCTGGTGTTGCTCAGGGCCCCCGAATCCAGCGTGGTGTCGTCCATCTTCCCGGCCAGGAACGCCTTCGACAGCGGCGGCCTGTCGTACGGCCGGTGCGGCTCGGCGCCGACCAGCGTCAGCTGGCCCTGGTAGCCACCGGCCCGCAGCTCTTCAACGGTCCGGATTCCGGCAAGCCCGGCTCCGGCCACCACAACCCGCTCGAGGTTCCTCATCCCGGCCAAACTACCCCCGGGGGCAGCCACCGCGCCGGCCTGGATGAACCGCGGGACCGGGACTCAGGCCCCGACGGTGGGAGCCGGTGTCACCGGGCTGAGCGCCGCGGCAGGGCGAACAGGACGGCGACGGCGAGGGCGGCGGCCAGGATCACGGTGCTGGTGATCGCGGCCGTGGAATAGCCCGCCGCCGCCGGGAGGGTGCGCCCGCGCGGGACCGAGAGCACCAGCAGCGTGGCGCTCAGCGCGCTGGCGATCGCGTACGCCACCGTCCTGCCCACCTGGTAGAAGCTCATCGCGCTCCCCGTCTCCCCCGCGGGCACGGCGGCGGTGATCTGCTGCGGGTTGACGGCGTAGACGCATCCGACGCCGAACCCGTCCACCAGCATCGCGATCACGATCTGCCAGTAGGCGGATCGGGCCAGCAGGAACAGCACCATCGAGGCGATGAGCGCGGCGCATCCGGTCACCACGATCAGTTCCGCGGACAGGCGCCGGGCCGCCCGGCCGACCGCCCGGCTCGCGAGGAAGCTGCCCGCCGAGAACGGCGCCAGCATCAGGCCCGCGATTCCCGCGCTCGCTGCGAAGCCGTAACCCGCCGTGGGCGGGGCCTGCACGAACCGGACCACCAGCGGGCCCAGCGGGTAGAAGCCGACCGCCACCAAGAACGCGGTCAGGTTGGCCGCGAGCACCGGCTTGCGCCGCAGCAGCCGCAGATCGATCAACGGCCGGCGGGCGCGCAGTTCCCAGCCGGCCCAGCCGGCCAGCAGCAGCACCGACACGGCCACGCAGCCGATGGTGGCGGGCGAGCCCCAGCCCCAGCCCGGCCCCTCAGCCAGGACCAGGATCAGCCCCGCGATCCCTGCTCCCAGCAAGGCGCTGCCCGGCACGTCCACCCGGACCGGGCGGCGGGGGCTCGGCGGCAGGACCGCGGCAGCGGCGGCCAGCGCGATCGCGCTGAGCACGGCGACCACCCAGAACGGCGCGCCGAGGCCGAGGTACTGGGCGAGCACGCCCGCCAGCGGGTAGCCGATGCCGATCCCGGCCGCGGTGGTGATGCCGATCAGCGCGATGGTGCGGCCGCGCCGTCCGTCCGGCAGGTCGTCCCTCGCCACCGCGGTGGCCAGCGGAACGAGCCCGAACCCGGCGCCCTGCAGCGCCCGCCCGGCCAGGAACACGGCGAAACCGGCCGGGAGCGCCGACAGCACGCATCCGGCCAGCATGACCGCCAGCACGCCGATGATCGCCGCGCGCCGCGGCGTCCCGTCGCCCAGCCTGCCCAGCAACGGGGTGGTCACCGCGCCGGTCAGCAACGTGATCGTCAGGGCCCACTGGGATGCGGCCAGCGACACGTGGTCGGCGGCCTCGACGGTCGGCAGCAGCGGAGTCCCGAGGCTGGCCACCGCGGTCGACTGCACGGCGAGGAAGACCAGCACCGCCGCCAGCACGCCCGGAGCCGCCGCCCGGCCGGGCCGCATCGACCCCCACCCCGGCAGCCTGCTCCTCGTTTCCTGATCGGCCATGCAGCCATCGTCGGCCGCCGGGAGGCTAGAAGTCCAAGACCTAGTTCTTAGATTGGCTAGCATCATTGCTTATGGAGTTGCGCCAGCTGGAGTACCTGGTGGCGGTGGCCGACGAGGGCAGCTTCACCCGGGCGGCCGCCCGGGTCCATGTGGCCCAGCCGGGCGTGAGCGCGCAGATCCGCAAGCTGGAACGCGAGCTCGGGCAGACTCTGCTCGACCGCAACGGCCCGGCGGTGCGGGTCACCGACGCCGGTGCCGCGGTGCTGCCGTACGCACGGGCGGCGCTGGCGGCCGTGGCCGCGGTGCGCGACACCGTGGACGCGCTCGCCGGGCTCACCAGCGGGCACGTCACCATCGGGATCATCGGCCCGATCTCCTCGCCGAGCATCGACCTGCCCGGCCTGCTGGCGGGCTTCCATCGGGACCATCCCGGAATCGAGATCACGCTGACCGAAGGCGGATCTGATGGCCTCCTCGCGGCGCTGCGGGCCGGGCGCCTGGACGTGGCGCTGATCGCGCCCGCCGGAGCGCTGCCACCGGGGCTCGCGGCCACGATCGTCGCGGACGAGCCGCTCGTCATCGCCGTCTGCCACGCCGACGCGCTGGCGGGGCGCGAGAGCACCGGCCTGGACGCCATCCGCGACCGGGTGATGATCAGCCTGCCGCCGGGCACCGGATTGCGCGGGTCCCTGGACGACGCGTGCAGCAGGCTGGGCTTCCGGCCGCGGATCGGATTCGAGGTCGGCGATCCCCGGATCGCCGCGGAGCTGGCCGGCCGGGGCCTGGGCGTTGCGCTGCTGCCCGAATCGGTCGCCAGCGCCTATCCGGCGCAGCTGCGCTGCGTCGCGCTGGTGGATCCCGTCCTGCGCGGCCGGATAGCACTGGCCTGGCGGGCAGAGCAGCCGGCCAGCCCGGCGGCCAGGGCATTCATCGGGCACGCCCGCCGGCAGCTCACCAGCACCGCCGGTTAGCACGGCGCGTTTAACACGGCGGGTTCAGCACAGCTGGTTAGCACGGCGTGTTAGTACGATGGGAGGCGAACGCGCGGGAGTCTGGTGCTGACCGGACTGAGAGGGAGGCTGGTGAGCCTCCGACCGTACGAACCTGATCCGGATCATGCCGGCGAAGGGAGCGACGGCAAATGACCCCCCCGAGCTACGACACCGTGATCATCGGAGCCGGTGTCATCGGCCTGAGCATCGGATGGCGGGCGGCCCAGCGCGGACTGTCGGTCGCCATCGCCGATCCCGCGCCGGCCAGCGGCGCGACCAACGTGGCGGCGGGCATGCTCACCCCGGTGTCGGAGGCCGGCTACGGCGAGGAACCACTGCTGCGCCTGGGCCTCGAGTCGCTGCACCGGTACCCGGCGTTCACCCGCGAGCTCGCCGAGCAGGCCGGTGAGCCGACCGGGTTCCGCGCCACCGGAACCCTGCAAGTCGCCTGCGACGGTGACGACCTCGCCGTTGTGCACCGGCTGCACGATTTCCAGCGCTTGCTCGGGGTCGCAGCGGAGCGGGTTACCGCGCGAGAGGCGCGGGCGCTGGAGCCGATGCTCGCCCCGTCCGTCCGCGGCGGCCTGCACGTGCCCGGGGACGGCTCGATCGAGCCGCGGCAGCTGGCCCGGGCGCTGCTGGCCGCCGTCTCTCGCGCCGGGGTGGCGCTGCACCCGCAGCCGGTGGCGGAAATCACCATCAGCGGGGCACCAGGCCGCCGGGCCAGCGGGGTACGCCTCGCCGACGGTTCCCGGCTGGATGCCGGCACCGTGGTGCTCGCCGCCGGCTGGCAGTCGGCGATGGTGGGCGGCCTGCCCGCCGGCGTGGCCCCGCCGGTGCGCCCGGTGAAGGGCCAGCTGCTGCGGCTGCGCGGGCCGCGCGAGCCGGCGCTGATCACCCGCTCGGTGCGCGGAATCGTGCACGGGTCGTCGATCTACCTGGTGCCGCGGGAAAACGGGGAGATCGTGGTCGGCGCGACACAGGAGGAGATGGGCGCCGATACCCGGACCACCGCCGGTGGCATCTGGGAGCTGCTGCGCGACGCCCGCGAACTCGTTCCGGGCATCACCGAGCTGGAATTCGCCGAAGCGATCGCCGGTCTGCGCCCGGGCACGCCGGACAACGCGCCCATCCTCGGCCCGTCCGCGCTGCCCGGGCTGGTGCTGGCGACCGGCCACTTCCGCAGCGGCGTCCTGCTCACGCCAGTCACTGCGGACATCACCGCCGAGTACCTGGAGACGCTGCGGCTCCCGGAGATCGCGGCCCCGTTCACGGCCGCCCGGTTCGCCGATCCGACGGGTCCGCCGCCGGGCGGGTCGGCACCGGCCGTGCCGCCGGACCAACGTGCACCGGACCAGCGTCCACCAGACGGGTCACCGGACCAGCGTGCAGCGGGCGGGCCACCGGCCGGTCCCGCACGGACCGGGCCGCCACAGCGGTCCGGTCCGGCCCGGCTGCCGGAACAGCACGCGCTGGCCCGCGCGCCGGTGGAGGATGGCCGATGGATGTGACCATCAATGGGGAGCCCAAGCGGCTCGCCGAGGGGGCGACCGTGGCGGAAGCCGTCCGGCTGGTGACGGCGGAGATCAGCGGGGTGGCGGCAGCGGTGAACGACGAGGTGGTGAGCCGGGCGGCGTGGGACTCCACCCGCGTCGCCGCCGGCGACCGGGTCGAGGTGCTCACCGCGGTGCAAGGAGGGTGAGATCGTGGACGCGGAACGGCCAACCGGAGCGCCCGCACAGCCGGGCGTGACCATCGACGCCGCGTCGGACGATCCCCTGATCATCGCCGGGGAGCGGTTCTCCTCACGGCTGATCATGGGGACAGGCGGCGCGCCGAGCCTGGACGTGCTCGGCCGGGCGCTGGACGCGTCCGGTACCGAGCTGACCACGGTGGCGATCCGCCGGGTCGACCCGTCGGCCCAGGGGTCGGTGTTCGGGATGCTTCGGAACCGTAAGATCCGGCCGCTGCCGAACACCGCCGGTTGCTTCACCGCGGGCGACGCGGTGCGCACCGCCCGGCTGGCGCGTGAGGCGCTCGGCACCGACTGGATCAAGCTCGAGGTGATCGCGGACGAGCGGACGCTGCTGCCGGACCCGGTGGAGCTGCTGGACGCCGCGGACAAGCTGGTCGCCGACGGGTTCACCGTGCTTCCCTACTGCGGCGACGATCCGGTCGTGGCGCTGCGCCTGGAGCAGGCCGGCTGCGTCGCCGTGATGCCGCTCGGCGCGCCCATCGGTTCCGGGCTCGGCGTCCGTAACCCGCACAACATCGAGTTGATCGTCGAGCAGTGCACGGTGCCGGTGGTACTCGATGCCGGTGTTGGAACCGCCAGCGACGCAGCGATCGCGATGGAACTCGGCTGCGACGCGGTGCTGCTGGCCACCTCCGTCACCCGCGCGGAAAGCCCCGAGATGATGGCGGCCGCGATGCGCTCGGCGGTCGTGGCCGGGCGGCTCGCCTACCGGGCGGGGCGGGTGCCGCGGCGCCGTTACGCCGAGGCGTCGTCGCCTCCCCGGTGACGCCACCTGCCGGTATGCCATATCGCCGACTGGAGCGGCCGACAGGCCGCTGACCAGCGTTCACTTTGTTCGCGCACGGGCGGTAGCGAACCGCCCGTAGACTCATCGCGATGGATACGAGGGTCGTTGATCCGCTGCTCGGGCAACTGCTGGACGGCCGTTACCGGGTCGACGGCCGGATCGCCCGCGGCGGGATGGCCACGGTATATGTCGCCACCGATACCCGGCTGGACCGTACCGTGGCACTCAAGATCATGCACGCCGCGCTGGCCAGTGACGACGAGTTCGTGCACCGGTTCGTCGGCGAGGCGAAGGCGGTGGCCCAGCTATCCCACCCGAACGTCGTCGCGGTCTTCGACCAGGGCAGCGCCCATCAGGGCGCTGTCGAGCAGCTGTACCTCGCGATGGAGTACGTGCCCGGCGAGACGCTACGGCACCTGCTGCACACCCGCGGCAAGCTCGATCCGGCCGGCGCGCTGGACATCTTCGTTCCGGTGCTGTCCGGCCTCGGCGCGGCGCACAGCGCCGGCCTGGTCCACCGTGATGTCAAGCCGGAGAACGTGCTGCTCACCGAGGACCGCCGGGTCAAGGTGGCGGACTTCGGACTGGCCCGGGCGACGGCGTCGGCGACCAGGCATACCCAGACCGGCATGCTGATCGGCACCGTCGCCTATATCGCGCCCGAACAGGTCTCCCGCAGCGTCGTCGACGCCCGCACCGACGTCTATGCGGCCGGGATCATGCTGTTCGAGATGCTCACCGGACGGCAGCCGCACGTCGGGGACTCGCCCCTGGCGGTGGCTTACAAGCACGTCAACGAAGCGGTGCCGCCGCCGTCGAGCCTCGTTCCCGGGCTGCCCGCCCCCTTCGACTCCCTGGTGGCAGCCGCGACCAGCCGCGACCCGGCGTTGCGGCCCGCGGATGCCAGCCAGATGCTCCGTGCGGTCAACGACGTCCGGCAGCAAATCCGGGTCTCCGGGGCACCGGCCGGCCCGGCGGTGACACCGCGGGCTGCCGGGACGGCGCCGTACGGGCTCGATTCCCCCGCTGCCGCCAGCGCAGTCGGTCATCCGCAACCCCCGCCGCCGGGTACGGGCACCGCGCCCGGATGGAGCGGCCAGCCTGGTCTCCCCCAGCAGGCCACCGGTCACCCGCACCCGGGGGCCGGATACCCCGGCGTTTCGTACGGCGGCCCGGCTCTCCCGGGCGGCAACGGAGCAGGCGGCCGCGGCCCTGTCCTTCCGCCCGCGGACATGACCGGCCACAACCACACCCTGGTGGTCCAGGACCGGCCGGGCGGACCGCAGCTGCGGGGCGGGCGGCTATGGCCCCGGCTCACCGTCGCGGCGGCAGCGGCGGCCGCCGCCGTGCTGATCGGTCTCTTCGCCTGGTACCAGCTCGCCGGGAAGTTCGTCGCGGTACCGAGCGTGGCGGGAATGACGACCACCGCGGCGGCCACCGAACTGCGCAACGCGGGCTTTCACGTCCAGCTGGCCACGCCTCAGCTCAGCAACCTGGTCACCAAGGGGGACGTGGCGGCCACCCGTCCCGCGGTCGGCCAGCGAGTGGCCACCAATGGGACCATCACGCTGATCCCGTCGGCCGGCCCGCACATGATCAATATTCCGGACATCTCCGGGAAGTCGCTGGCAGGCGCTGAGCTCGCGCTGCGGGCCGCCGGCCTGACACCCGGCGGGCAAAGCCATCGGGTCTCCGACTCCGTGCCGCGGGGCTCGGTCGTGGCCACCAAGCCCGCGGCTGGAACATCCTGGCCGCAGCCGAAACCGGTCGGCCTGGTGATCAGCGACGGGGTCGGGCTGCCCAGCTTCACCGGCGAGCAGAAGGACGCCGCCGAGCTGTGGCTGAGGGTGCATCAGCTCACCTGGACCGAGCAGCCCGACACCGGCAGCAACCAGCCGTCCGGGGTGATCACCAGGCAGAGTCCCGCGCCGGGCGGCGCGATCAGCCCGGGGTCCGAGTCCGTCACGCTGTTCGTCTCCACCGGTCCGCAGATCGTCCCGATTCCCAGCGTGACCGGCATGCAGATGCGTGATGCGCGCACGGTGCTCCAGCAGGCGGGGTTCAAGGTCAACTCGCTGGGCACGGGCACGGTGTTCATCGAGTCACCCAAGGGGCAGGCGCCACGCGGCAGCACCGTGACGTTGTGGGCGGTCCCGGGGATCGGTGGCGGGCCCGGCGGTGGCGGGCCCGGCGGTGGCGGACCACCCGGCGGCGGCTGACCGGAAGCCCGGAGCTGGCCGCCAGCGCGCCCGCCGCGCCCGGTCCCCCGTTCGTGCCGCGCGTCGGCTATGCTCTGAACCGTGCGTCAGCAGTTCTGGTTTACCTATGGCTACCGGCCCGGGCTGAATGGCCTCCGGACGGTCGCCCGCCAGGTGCTGCACTGACGATCGCGACCTGAAGGGAGCCCCGGGCCGAAGCCCGGGGCTCCCTTTTTGTTTTTCCGGAACTGTGGAAGAGAGGCACGCATGGTCGTGGTGATGGCCCCTGAGGCCACCCAGGAAGACATCGACGCGGTTGTCGAGCTGGTCGAGTCCGCGGGCGGTGAGGCGTTCGTCAGCCGCGGCGTGGCGCGCACCATCATCGGGCTGGTCGGTGACATTGACCAGTTCGAGGCGCTCAACCTGCGGAGCCTGCGGGGGGTGAACGACGTCCTGCGGATCTCGGTCCCCTACAAGCTGGTGAGCCGGGAGAACCATCCGCACCGGTCGGTGATCCGGGTCGGCGGCGTCCCGATCGGCCCGGACACGATGACCCTGATCGCCGGGCCGTGCGCGGTGGAGACCCCGGAGCAGGCGCTCGGCGCCGCGAAGCTGGCCAAGGCGGCGGGCGCGTCGCTGCTGCGCGGCGGCGCTTTCAAGCCGCGGACCTCGCCGTACGCATTCCAGGGCCTGGGTGAGGCCGGGTTGCGGATCCTCGCCGAGCTACGCGACGAGACGGGGCTCCCGGTGGTCACGGAGGTGATGGACGCCCGCGACGTCGACCTCGTCGCCAGCTACGCCGACATGCTCCAGATCGGCACCCGCAACATGCAGAACTTCTCGCTGCTGCAGGCGCTCGGGTCGGCCGGGAAACCGGTGATGCTCAAGCGCGGCATGAACGCCACGATCGAGGAGTGGCTGATGGCGGCCGAATACATCGCGCAGCGCGGCAACCTGGACATCGTGCTGTGCGAGCGCGGCATCCGGACCTTCGAGAAGGCCACCCGGAACACGCTGGACATCAGCGCCGTCCCGGTCGCTCAGCGGTTGTCGCACCTGCCGGTCATCATCGACCCGTCACACTCCGGCGGCCACCACGACCTGGTGATCCCGCTGGCGCGCGCCGGCATCGCGGTCGGGGCGGACGGCGTGATCGTGGACGTTCATCCCAGCCCGGAGACCGCCCTGTGCGACGGCCCGCAGGCGCTCACCACCAGCGACGTCCGCGAGCTCGCGAGCGTCGCGCAGCACCTGCCGCCACTCGTCGGCCGCACGTTGACGCCGGCCCGTCAGCCGGCCGGCGCCGGCGCCGCAGCAGGACCGGATGTCGCTGCACCCGAGATGCCCATCGGCTGAGCCGGGCGCGCGGCCGGGCGGTACTCCTGCACCGACGCGACGAGTTCCGCCACCAGGTCGTCGGCGTGCAGCCGCCGCTCGATCCGGCGGAGATCACCGATGTTCGCCCGTGTCTCCACCCGCCGCGGGGTGAGCAGCGTGCAGCAGTCCTGGTCGGGAAGCTCCGAGATCGCCAGGGTGCGCAGCCGCCGCGCCTCGTTCATGATCTCGGTCTTGTCCCACCCGATCAGCGGCCGCAGGATCGGCAGCGCCACCGAGTCGTCCAGCGCCGTGATGTTGGCGAGTGTCTGGCTGCTCACCTGGCCCAGGGAGTCGCCGGTGACCAGAGCCGCTGCGCCGAGCCGCGCGGCAAGGGCCTCGCCGGTGCGCAGCATCAGTCGGCGCTGCGCGACGATCTGCAGCCGCTGCGCGCCGCTGGAGGCGAGTTGCTGCTGGGCCTTGCCGAACGCCACGACGAACAACCGCGATCCGCCTTGGAACCGGTCCAGCTCGCGGGCCAGCGCGTACGCCTTGTAGATCGACTCCGGGCCGGTGAGCGGCATGCCGGAGAAGTGCAGGAAGTCGCAGCGCAGCCCGCGCCGCAGCATCCGGTACGCGGCGACCGGTGAATCGATCCCGCCCGACATCAGCACCAGCCCGCGGCCGCTCATCCCGACCGGCAGCCCGCCCTGCCCCGGCAGGCCGCCGGTGAAGACGAACACTTCCCGCTGGTCGACCTCGACGAATATCTCCATATCCGGCCGCCTCAAGTTGACCGCGAGCCCGTGCGCCTGCTGGACGATGGTGCCGATGTGCGAGGCGAGCTGGGAAGACGTCATCGGGAAGCGCTTGTCCCGCCGCCTGGCGCGCACCCCGAACGTGCCCGCGAACCCGGCCGTCAGTTCGACCGCCGCGGCGGCGGCGGCGTCCGGGTCCTTCGGCACCCGCACCGCCGTGCACACCCGCACGATTCCCGGCACATCGCTGACCCGCTGCACGATCTCGTCGATCAGCGCGCCGCTGTCCCGCCCGCCGTCGGCCGGGCCACCCTGGGCGTTGTCCGGGGCGGCCCGCGGCAGCAGCACGATCACGCCGTGGCGCTGCCACACCTGGACCCCGGTTCCGATGTCGTGCAGGGCCCGCTGGATGTTCGCGTTCAGCCGCTGCTCGAACCGCTGGCGGTTCTGGCCCTTGAGGACGATCTCGCCGAGCTTGAGCAGCACGCATTTCTCGCCCGCGCCGGGCCGCCCAGCCGCGGCCCGTTCCGGTGCGGGCGAACTCATCGGCACGGTGACGGACACTCCCCCAGTGTGCCAGGAACCCGCCACCACCCGGCCGTTCCCGCCGACCTGGCCGACCACATCAGCCTCCGCGACCCCGCCGGTCGCGTGAGCCGTTCTGGCGGAAAATCAGGACCCGAAGAAAACCTCGGCCTCGCCGTAGCGCTCGACCGGGACGGTCTTCACCTCCGCCGTCGCCTCGGCTAGCGGCACCCGGACGATGTCCGTCCCGCGCAGCGCGACCATCTTCCCGAAATCGCGGGCACGGACCGCCTCGATCGCGTGCACGCCGAACCGCGTCGCCAGCACCCGGTCGAACGCGGTCGGCGTTCCGCCGCGCTGGATGTGGCCGAGAACCGTGTACCGCGCCTCTTTGCCGGTGCGCTTCTCGATCTCCTCGGCGAGCCGCTGGCCGATCCCGCCGAGCCGGACGTGCCCGAACGCGTCGAGTTGCTGGGTGGCGACCTCCATGTCCCCCTCTGCCGGCCGGGCGCCCTCCGCGACCACGACGATCGCCGCGTATCTCGTCTGGAACCGGCGCTGCACGTACGCGGCGACCTGGTCGATCTCAAACGGCCGCTCCGGGATCAGGATCACGTTCGCGCCCGCGGCCAGGCCGGCGTGCAGCGCGATCCAGCCGGTGTGCCGGCCCATCACCTCGCAGATCAGCGCGCGGTGATGGCTCTCGGCGGTGGTGTGCAGGCGGTCGATCGCCTCCATCGCGATGTTCACCGCCGTGTCGAAGCCGAAGGTGTAGTCGGTGGCGCCGAGGTCGTTGTCAATGGTCTTGGGCACGCCCACGACATCGACGCCCTGCTCGTAGAGCTTCGTGGCGACGCCGAGGGTGTCCTCGCCGCCGATCGCGATCAGCGCGTCCACCCCGAGGCCGGCCATGTTGTCCTTGATCCGGTCGACGCCGGACTGGCCATCCTTCAGCGGATTGGTCCGCGAGGAGCCCAGGATCGTGCCGCCGCGGGGCAGGATGCCGCGCACCGCCTGTACGTCCAGCGGGATGGTGTCGCCTTCGAGCGGGCCGCGCCAACCGTCGCGGAACCCGGTGAACTCGAACCCGTATTCCTGCACGCCTTTGCGGACAACCGCCCGGATCACCGCGTTCAGGCCGGGGCAGTCCCCGCCACCGGTGAGCACGCCGACTCTCATCATTCCTGCCTTCCGTCCCGCCGCAGCGCGGAGAAATCTGCTCTCAGCCTAGAGCGCACGGCTGCCGCTGATCGCCCCGGCAGGCGGTTTCGCGGCCCCTTATTCGTCGGGCGCAGAACCCCCGCCGACGACCGTCCCGGTGCCGACCTTCTCGGTGGCCGCCGTCCCGGTGCCGGCCGTCCCGATGTCGGCCGTCCCGTTCGCGGAACCGCCGCCGATTCCCGCTGATCCGTCCGCCGCGCCGTGCTTGCGCGCCGCCTTCTGCTCGGCTTTCGCGTGCGCCGCGTCGACGTCCACGTACTCCTGCCCGGACAGCTTCATCAGCGCGTAGATGATCTCGTCGGTGACGGCGCGGAGCACCAGCCGGTCCTTCTCCAGCCCGTGATAACGGGAGAAGTCCAGCGGCGCGCCGAACCGGACTCCGGGGCGGACCCGGAACCGCGGCCAGATCCGGCCGGGAGGCTGCAGCTCGAAGGTCCCGACCATCGCACACGGAATCACCGGTACCCGCGCCTCCAGCGCGAGCCGGGCGACGCCGGTCTTGCCCCGGTACAGGCGGCCGTCCGGGGTGCGGGTGCCCTCCGGGTAGATGCCCAGCAGGTTGCCCTCACCAAGCACCCGGAGCCCCGTCTTCAGGGCGCGCTCGCTGGCTTTCCCACCGGAGCGGTCGATCGGGATCTGGCCGACGCCGCGGAAGAAGGCCTTGCTGATCAGGCCCTTCAGGCCGGAGCCGGTGAAGTATTCGGCCTTTGCGAGGAAGGTGACCTTCCGCGACAGCGGCAGCGGCGCGAAGAAGTGGTCGGAGAAGGACAGGTGGTTGCTGGCGATGATCGCCGGCCCTGTCTTCGGCACGTTCTCAACGCCCTCTGCCCACGGGCGGAAGGCCCTCAAGATGGGGGTCAAGATCGCCTTCACCACCCAGTAGAACACAGCCCCTCCTCTCCGCCGCGATGCCGCCCCGTCGCAGGCATCGGGCATCTGCCGCCATCTTCGCACTGATGCTGACGATGTTCATATAACCGTTCCCGCAGGCCTTGCTGCTTACCGCAATCAGGCATCACCGCTGCGGTCGCGCGGCGAGAGCGGGCATGCGACGATGCGGAGCAGGCGTGCGAGCGCGGGTGCCCTGAGGAGGAATGCCATGCCGGTGCTGCCGGGCGCGGAGCCCTTCACCCATGACGGCGGGTCCACGGGAGTACTGCTCTGCCACGGATTCACCGGCTCACCGCAGTCGCTGCGGCCGTGGGCTGAGTACCTGGCGGCCGAGGGGCTCAGCGTCTCGCTGCCCCGGCTGCCGGGACACGGCACTACCTGGCGCGAGATGGGGCGCACCCGGTGGGAGGACTGGTTTGCCGAGGTGAGCAGGGCCTTCGAGGACCTGACCAAGCGGGCCGGCGAGGTGTTCGTGATGGGCCTTTCGCTGGGTGGCTGCCTCGGCCTCCGACTGGCGGAGGTGGAGGGCGGCACCGTCCGGGGGCTGGTGCTGGTGAACCCGTCGCTGACGGCGGACAGCAAGCTGTTCATGCTGGCACCGGTGATGAAGTACCTGGTCCCGTCGCTGAAGGGCATCACCGACGACATCAAGAAGCCCTTCGTGACCGAGCTTGGCTACGACCGGGTACCGGTACGGGCGGCCGCCACGCTCCCCCAGCTGTGGAAGGTTACCGCCGACGGCCTTGGCACGCTGACGCAGCCGGTGCTCGCCTTCCGCAGCACGGAAGACCACGTCGTCGGCCCAGCGAGCATGCAGGTCCTGCGTGACGGACTGCCGGCTGGCCAGCTCACCGTCCGGTCCTGCGAGGACAGTTATCATGTGGCGACGCTGGACAACGACGCGCCAGCGATCTTCGCCGGAAGCCTCGACTTCATCCGGGCTCACAGCCGTGCGGGGAACAGGTGATTCGATGACGGAGCGGGAACCGGCAGACGGGGACAGCGACGAGGAAGCCGCCTGGCGTGACCTGGTGGCCCGCTTCGACGGGCCGGCCGCGGGCGAGCAGGGCATCGCACCATGGCCAGAGCGGGAGAACCTCCGGACCTCGCTGCACGGCGAGCAGGCCGCGGGGCGGCTGGACCATCCCCTGGCGGAACGAAGCCCGGAGGATGCCGGTGAACACCGGGCCGCGCGTGAGCTCCCCAGCGGTCCTGCCGCCGACAGCGGCCCCGGTCCGGTCCGTCCACGCCGCGCCGCGCCGGCCGATGACGAGCACTTCGTCCCGCCGCCGCCACCGCCGCTTCCACAGCTCGGACCGGTGGTCAAAGGTGCCTGGCTGGCGCTGTTCGGCGGGCCGGCGTACCTGCTCGTGGCGACGGGTGCCGGTTGGACGGTGCCGGGGTGGGCCGCATTCTGCGCGATGGCCGCGTTCGTCGGTGGCTTCGTCGTGCTGGTGCTGCAGCTGGGCAACGACCGCAGGGACAATGGTTCCGGCTCCGACGACGGCGCGGTGGTGTAGCGGATCAGGCCGCGGACCGCGCCAGGTCGGCGGCACCGACCAGGCCCGCGTCCGCGCCGAGTTCGGCGAGCCGCACCTCGGCCGGGATGCGGAAGCCGCGGCCGGGGAGGCCGGCGGCCAGCCTTGCCCGCGCCGGGGCGACCAGTAGGTCTCCCGCCCACGACACGCCGCCGCCGACGACGAAGCAGCCGGGGTCCAGGATCGCCGCGAGGTCGGCCAGCCCCTGGCCGACCCAGGTCCCCACCACCTCGAAGCAGCGCATCGCCGCCGGATCCCCCTCCTCAGCGGCCTGGGTGACCATCGGCCCGTCGATACCGTCCGCTTTCCCCCCGGCCAGCTCGAGCAGCCGGGCCGCGTCATCCGGTGACCAGCGGGCGATTTCGCGCGCCTCGGCGGCCAGCGCGTATCCGCTCGCGTACTGCTCCCAGCAGCCCCGGTTGCCGCAGTGGCACGGCCTGCCCTCCGGGACAACGCGGTAGTGCCCGGCCTCACCGGCCATCCCCCCGTGGCCGCGGTAGATCGCGCCGTCGACGATGATCCCGGTGGCGATTCCGGTGCCGATGGTCACCATCACGACGTGCCGGTACCCCCGCCCGGCGCCGAATCGCCATTCGGCCCACACGCTGGCGTTGCCGTCGTTCTCCACCAGGACCGGCGCGCCGGTGAGACGCTCGAGTTCCTTCCGCAGCGGCTCGTCACGCCAGGCAAGGTGCGGCGCGAACACCACGGTGGCCTGGGCCTCGTCGACCCACCCGGCGGCGCCCACGCCGACCGCGTCAACGCGATGCCGCCCGCGCAGTTCACCAACCGCCTCACTGATCGTGGCGGCGGTCGCCGGCGGGCTGTTCGACGGGGTGAGCCGTTCCAGCCGCTCGATGACCCGGCCGTGGCTGTCCACGACGCCGGCCGCAAGCTTGGTGCCGCCCACGTCGACGCCGATCGCCAGGCTCATGAGCCGCTCGCGGGCCCATCCCACGGATTCTCGGGTTCGCCGGGCGCCGGCCGCTCTTCCCCGGGCCCGGCCGCGTTCCCGGGCGGCCGCGGGCCGGAGCCCGGCCCGCTCCCGGGCTGATCCGCGTCGAATCCCGGCGCTGTCCCCGGCGGCCGCGGGTCGGATCCCGGCGCGTCACCCGGCGGCCGCGGGCCGGATCCCGGCCCGCTCCCGGGGGGACCCGCGTCGAATCCCGGCGCTGTCCCCGGTGGCCGGCCGGTGGCCGGCGTCGCGGTGCTCTCCGGCGGCCCCGCCTCGGATCGGGCAGGTGGCCCGGCAGACGGCCCGTCCCGCCGATCGGCCGACGAGGACAAGATGTCGTCCAGCAGGCCCAGCGCGTCCTGTGCCGCGGTGGCCAGGGCATCCGCCGCGCCGGACATGTGCCCGGCGAGCCCAGGACCGGCGTGCTGGCTGAGCCGGATGGCGCGGCACACCGGGCACCAGGCGCATTCCGGCGGCTCCGCGTCCGGGCGCTCATGCTCGTGCGTCGCGACGTCCCAGACGTCTCCGCCACCGTGGGAACCGCTGTCCTCGGGGCGGCCGAGCGCCCGCCCTACCTGGTCCGCGAGCTGCTGCCCGAACCCGCGGGCCCCGGCCCGCACCAGCCGTTCCTCAAGATCGTCGAGCCAGGTCACTGCACCCCCAGGCTCTCGGCGCGCTTCTTCAGTTCCTTGAGCGCGGTATCGATAATCATTCTCTCTGCCTTGCGCTTGAGCATCCCGATCATCGGGATCTTGACTTCGACGGCGAGCTCGTACGTCACCTCGGTGCCATCAGCCGCCTCGGCGAGCCGGTAGCAGCCGTCCATCACCGAGATCACCGACCCCGCCTCCGCAAGCCGCCACCGCACCTGCGTGTCGCCATCCCACTCGTAGGCCAGCACGTAGCTGTCCTTGATCACCCCGGCGTCGAGCACGAACCGGACCCGGCGCGCCCGGCCATCCGCAGCACCCGCCCCGTCCGCCGCCGGCTCCGTCACCTCGGCGGCCCGAACTGCCGCAGCCCACTCAGGGTACGCGGGAAAATCCGCGATTACTGCCATCACGGCCGGCCGTGGTGCGCCGACGATAACGCTCGCGCTCGTCGTCTCGGTGCTCATGCTCCCTACCATTCCAGGACGTAAGGGGTTCCGGTGGCCCGGAAATGGCCAACGTTGATGCACTCCGTGGTGCCCACCCGGACCCGCCGGGCCAGCGGCTGATGAACATGCCCGAACAGCAGGTAGCGGGGCCGGGTCTGCCGGATAGCCGCCAGCAGCGCCTCGCTCCCCCGCTCCAGCCGCCGGGCCACCGTGTCGTACAGCAGTTCCGGGACGGCGGGGGGGATGTGCGCGCAGAGCACGTCCACCGCGCCCACCGCCGCCACCTTCGCCGCGTACGTGTCGTCGTCGAGTTCGTAGGGCGTGTGGTAGGGACTGCGCAGCCCGCCGCCGACGAACCCGAACGTCAGCCCGCCAAGCTCGAGCCGCTCGCCGTCCAGCACCCGGTGGCCCGTGCGCAGATGCTCCGGCCACATCTGCGGCAGGTCGACATTGCCGTAGGTCAGGTAGGCGGGCTCGGGAAGCGCGGCGAAGAGCTCCGCGTACTGGCGGTGCGCGGCGGCCAGGATGTGCTCGTGCGGATCGCCGTCGAGTCCCGCCCACAGCCGTGCGGACATCGCCCGTGCCTCGTCGAACCTCTTCTCGGTACGCAGGGCGATGAACTTCCGGGCTTGCTCGGTGCCGAAGAGCTCGGGAAAGATCCCCTGGCCGTGGTCGGCGTAGTCGACGAACAGCATCAGGTCGCCGAGGCAGAACAGCGCATCGGCGCCGTCGCCCGCGCGGGCGAGTGCGTCGGCCCTGCCGTGCACGTCGCTCACCACGTGGACCCGCATAAGGCACACCTTAGATCCTGCGTCCATGACCGCCGCCCGCCCGCGAGCAGCGCCCACCCGCGGCCGCGGCCGGTCAGCCGGCCCGGCCCGGCTGGCGCGCCGAGCGGCGGCCACGCTCGGCCATCAGCGCCACCAGCACGGCCAGGATCCCTGCGGCCATGCCCGCCACCATCGCCGACCGGTCGCCCGCGGCGTCCGACATTCCGCCCTGGTGACTGACCGCCTCGGCGACCGCGGGCAGCAGGGCCGCGCCGACCGCCGCGCCGATCTGGCGGCCGGTGTTGATCACGCCGCCGACCAGCCCCTGGTCGCGGTCGGCGACGCCCCGGCTCGCAATCACCATCGAGCCGAACGCGGTCCCGGCGCTCCCGAAACCGACCAGCATCACCGCGGACAGCAGCGGGCTATAGCTCCCGGTGGCCGGCAGGCGCGTCAGCAGCACGAATCCGAGCGCGGCCACCGCGGCCGTCAGGACCAGCAGCCGGTGCGTCCCGATGCGGCGGGCCAGCCGGGCTCCGGAAAGGCCGACCATCAGGCCGATAATGCCCTGCGGGGCGATGGCCAGGCCGGTGACCAGCGGCGAGTCATGCAGGACCTGCTGGAAATACACCGACAGCACCAGCATTTCGCCGCCGTTCCACACGCCGAGCAGCAGCGTCATGCTGGCGCCGTTTCGCAGCCCCCGCACGCGCAGCATCCTGGCCGGAATGAGCGGCTGCGGGTGCCGCGCCTCCGCCGCCACGAAGCCGGCCGCCGTGATCACCGACAGGACCGCGGCGGCGATCACTCCCGGCGATGTCCAGCCCAGTGTGTTGCCCTCCGACACGGCGAAGACGAGCAGCGCGATCGCGGCGGTGATCAGCACGGCGCCCCGCACATCCAGTGCCCGGGTGCGCGACGGCGAATGTGATTCGCCGACGAACCGCGGCGTGAGCAGCGCGGCCACCACACCGACCGGCACATTCACCAGGAACACGGACCGCCAGCTGGTGAAGTCGACCAGCACGCCGCCCAGCACCTGCCCCGCCACGAAACCGATTGACGCGGTCGCGCCGTACAGGCCGAGGGCCCGGGTCCGCTGCGGCCCCTCGGCGAAGCCCGTCGTGATCAGCGACAGTGCCGCCGGCGCCACGATGGCGGCCCCCGCGCCCTGCAGCGCGCGCGACGCCAGCAGCAGCACCGGGTCCTGAGCCAGCCCGCCGGCCAGCGACGCCGCGGAGAACAACACGAGCCCGCTGACGAACATGCGGCGGCGGCCGAAAGTGTCGGCCGCGCGGCCGCCGAGAATCAGCAGGCCGCCGAAGGCGATCGCATACGCGGTCACCACCCACTGGACCGTGGACGCGGCGAGGCCGAGTTCCCGCTGGATGGAGGGCAGCGCCACGTTGACGATGCTGAAGTCCAGGACGACCATGAAGGCAGCCACCAGGATCAGCGCCAGCGCCGGACCGCGGTGTCCGTCGTGCCCGCTGCCGGCGCCGGTGGGCGTGCCCGCATCAGCGGGTGCGCCGTTCCCGGAGCGCGGGCTCATCCCGGCGGGTGTACCGGTCTGAGCGGGTGTACCGGTCTCAGTAGGTGTACCGGTCTCAGTGGGTGTACCGGTCTCGGCGGGTGTGGTCGTGACAGCGGTTGTCCTGGTGTCCGCGGGTGTGCTCGTCGCCGGCAGCGTCATCAGAGCCCATCATATTCAGATACGTTACGATCCGTTTCATATTACCGGTAGGCTGGAACAGCATGAGCAGCACGGATATTCCGCCAGCGGCGCCAGCAGGACCAGCAGCGCCAGCCGCGCCAGCCGCGGCGCCAGCGGCGGCCGCGGGCCGGACGGGGCCTGCGGAGGCGGGCAAGCGGGGCCGGCCGCGCAGCGAGGAGGCCGACCACGCGATCCTGCGCGCCGCGACCGACCTATTCGCCGAGCGCGGGCTGCCCGGGATGTCGATCGAGGAGGTCGCGGCCCGGGCGGGCGTCGGCAAGGCCACCGTTTACCGGCGATGGCCGACCAAGGGAGCGCTCGCGCTGGATGCGTTCCTCGCCCTCTATCAGGGGCAGCAGCCCGAGCCCGACACCGGCAGCCTGCGCGGCGATGTACTAGCTGCGCTCCGCGGCTGGGTCGGTGCCGTGACGCAGACCGCGGCCGGGCAGATGCTCGCCGGGCTGATCGCGGCAGTGCAGCATGATCCGGAACTCGCCGAAAACTGGCGCGACCGGGTCATCGCGCCGCTGCGGGCGCGGCACTTCGTCATGCTCGACCGGGCGATCGCGCGTGGCGAGATCCCGCCGGACACCGACAAGGATGTCGTGCTGGACCTGCTGTTCGGCGCCGGTTACCACCGCCTGCTGCTCGGCCACCAACCGCTGGAGGACGCGTTCGTGCGCCGCGTGGTGGAAACAATCGTCGCCGGAACCATCGCCGCGGGCGGCACACCTGCCAGAACCTCTACCGGCGAGTAGCCTGACACGATACGGTCCTTTCGGGACTGGAGTAAGAAACCAAGGAGCAACCGTGCGTGAATACAGCGCGCCCCCCATGGTGGACATCCCGGGCTCGGCGAACCTCACCGAGGTCGTTTTCCAGCGTGCGGCCCGCGAGCCCGACACCGTACTGGCGCGCCGGAAGGACTCCGGCGGCGGGTGGCGCGATGTGACCGCCCGCAGGTTCCGCGACGACGTGGTGCACGTTGCCAAGGGCCTGGTCGCCTCGGGCATCGAGCCCGGCGACCGGGTCGCGATCGTCTCGCAGACCCGATACGAGTGGACGGTTCTCGACTACGCGATCCTGACCGCGGGCGCGGTCACCGTGCCGATCTACGAGACGTCGTCGGCCGAACAGGTGGAGTGGATCGCCAGCGACGCCGGCGTGAAAGCGGCGTTCGTCGAGACCGCCGACCACGAGGCCATCGTCGCCCAGGTGCGCGACCGCCTCCCCGCGCTCACCAACGTCTGGCGGATCGACGGGTCGGTGCTCGACGACCTGTCCCGGACGGGTTCGGACGTGACGGACGAGGAAATCGAGAAGCGCCGGAGCGCACCGGGCGCCGGCGACCTGGCCACGATCATCTACACCTCGGGCACCACCGGCAAGCCCAAGGGGTGCGAGCTGACGCACGGCAACTTGCTATCCGACGTGCGCAACGCCGTCGCCGGGGCGCTCTCCGACGTATTCGAACTGGCCGGCGGCTCCACCCTGTTGTTCATCCCGCTCGCGCACGTGTTCGCGCGGATCATCCAGTACGGATGCCTGGAATCGGGAACGGTGATCGGCCACACCTCGACCTCGTCCGACCTGCTGGAAGACCTCGGGTCGTACCGGCCCACCTTCATCCTCGCCGTCCCGCGGGTCTTCGAGAAGGTGTACAACGGCGCGGAGCAGAAGGCCGTCGCCGACGGCAAGGGCAAGATCTTCCATGTGGCCGCCGACACCGCGATCGCCTACAGCAAGTCCCAAGACGACGGTGGCGCGGGAGTCGGCCTGCGGCTCAAGCATGCGCTCTTCGACCGGCTGGTCTACGGCAAGCTGCGGGCGGCAGTCGGCGGCGATGTGCGTTTCGCGGTTTCCGGCGGCGCGGCGCTCGGCGAGCGGCTCGGCCACTTCTTCCGCGGCGTCGGGATCACCATCCTCGAGGGATACGGGATGACCGAGACCACCGCCGCCGCGACCGTCAACCGGCCGAACCGGAACAAGATCGGCACCGTCGGCATGCCGCTGCCCGGGGTCGCCATAAAGATCGACGAAGACGGCGAGATCCTGATCAAGGGGCCGAACGTCTTCGCCGGGTACTGGCACAACAGCGATGCGACCGCCGAGATGATGGACGGCGACTGGATCCGGACGGGGGACCTCGGCTCCCTCGACGACGAGGGATTCCTGCGCGTCACCGGGCGGAAGAAGGAAATGATCGTGACCGCCGGCGGGAAGAACGTCTCCCCGGCGGTGCTCGAGGACCGGATCCGGGCCCACCCGCTGGTCAGCCAGTGCATGGTCGTCGGCGACGCGAAGCCGTATGTGGCGGCCCTGGTCACCCTCGACGAAGAGGCGATCGATCACTGGAAGCAGCAACACTCCAAGCCCGCCGATGCGACCATCGCGGACCTGGCCAGTGACCCGGACATCAACGAGGAGATCCAGAACGCCGTTCACGACGCCAACAAGGCGGTTTCGCGCGCTGAGTCGATCCGCCGGTTCCGGGTGCTGCGGACGGACTTCACCGAGGACGGCGGCCAGCTGACCCCGTCGATGAAGGTCCGCAGAAACGTCGTCACCAAGGACTTCGCCGCCGACATCGAGGCCCTGTACTCCTGAACGCTAGCCGCGGAGGATCCGCTCGAACCGCTGTGACACCAGGTCCCAGCGCCATTCGGCGGTGATCCAGGCATGCCCTTTCTCGCCCATCGCGGCCGCCTGCCCGGGGTCGGCCAGCAGCGCGGACAGCGGTCGCGCAACCGCTTCTGCTGACCGGCCGTCGACGACGTAACCGGTTTGCCCGTCGACCACCGCATCCGGTGCGCCGCCGGAATCACCGGCGATCACCGGCAGCCCGGTCGCGGAGGCCTCCAGGTACACGATCCCGAGGCCCTCCACGTCCAGCCCGCCCCTGCGTGTCCGGCACGGCATGGCGAACACGTCGGCGGCGTCGTACCAGGCCGGCAGGTCCGGCAGCGGCACCGGGCCAGCGAAAAGGACCGACGATGCCACGCCACGCCGTTTCGCCATGTTCTCCAGCGCGGAGCGGTACCGCCCGCTGCCGGCCAGCACCAGCGTGGCGTCCGGGACCTCGGCGCGCACCCGCGGCCAGGCGCGGATCAGCGCGTCCTGGCCCTTGCGGGGGACCAGCCGCGACACGCATAGCGCGACCGGGCGGCCGGTCAGGCCAAGCCGTTCCCTGATCGCGGCGCCGCCGCATCCGGGCCGGAAGGTGCGGGTGTCGACGCCGGGCGCCAGCCGGACCATCCGCGCCGCCGCCGACGGCGAGAGGGCGCGAGCGAGCCGGTTGCGGAAGTAGCCGCCGAGGTAGGTGACCACGTTGACCTCGTCGCCGATCCGGCGGAGCAGCGAGCGCGCGCCGGGCAGCGCCGCCCAGCCCGCCTCGTGACCGTGGGTCAGGGCGACGCAGCGCTGGATTCCCGCACGGCGCAGGCCGGGGGCCAGCAGGCCGAGCGGGGCCGCGGCACCGAAAACCACGGTGTCGCAGCCGTGCTCCCGGACGATCCGCCGAGCCCGGCTCAGCACCGAACCGGTTGGAAGCATCAACGACGTCGGGTGGCGCACCACCGGGAAGGGCTGGCGGCGGTCGAACTCGGCGGCGCCCTCCCAGGCGGGCGCGTAGACGACGACCGATTCCGGTGGGCGGCCAAGGGCCAGCGCGTGCACGAACGACTGGATCCCGCCCTGGCGCGGCGGGTAATCGTTGGTGACGAACAGCGTCCTCGGCGTCACCCCAAGATCATAGGGGCCGGGCCGACCTGGCCCGGCCCCGTCACGCTCAGGGGCGGGCGGCACCGTCGAAGTTCGACGAGTACCACTGCTCGTTCATCGAGATCTCCTCGACGTTCTCGCCGGGCTGCGGGGCGTCGATGATCTGGCCGCCTCCGGCATAGATCGCGACGTGACCCTCGCCGTCGTAGAACAGGAGGTCGCCGGGCTGGATGTCGGACTGCGGCACGTGCGGGAGCGAACCATACTGACCGTAGGTGTCGCGCGGGATCGACACGCCCGCAGCGTTCCAGGCGGCCTGGGTCAGCCCCGAGCAGTCGTAGGCGTCGGGACCGGTGGCACCCCACTCATACGGCTTGCCGATCTGGTCGAACGCGAACTGGACGGCCTGGCCCGCCTGGCCGCTGGCCGAGGGAGGCGGGCCGGACGGGGTGCTGCTGCTGCTGTTGCCCGGTTCCACCGCCGAGGTGAGACTCGCGACCAGCGCCTTCTGCTTGGAGACGTTCGCGTCCAGGGTCGCCTTCTGGCTTGAGAGCTTGTCCTTCTGCTGGGCGATCGCCGACTGGGTCCGCTGGGCGGTCAGTTGCGCCCCGCGCAGGGCCTGGGCGGCCGCGATGAAGGCGTTCATCGCCGAGATCCGCTCACTGGACAGGTGCTCCAGCATGCTGGCCTGTTGCAGCACGGTCTGCGGGTTGGCGCTGGTGAGGATCGCGCTGACCGACGTGGTGTCGCCCGTTTCGTACGCGGTCGCCGCGATCTGGGAGAGCTGGCCGCGCAGCGACTGGAAGCTCTTCTCATCGCGGGCCATCTCGCCGTTGACTTGCTTCAGCTTCGAGTTCGCGCTCGAGAAACTGGACAGCGCCGCATCGTACTGGGCGCCGAGCTTGTCATCCTGCGAGATCAGCTTGCTGAGCTTCTGCTGGGCTTGCCCGACAGAAGGCTGGGGAGCCCCCGAGGCTGCGCTCGCTACTCCCCCGTAGATGGCGAACCCGCCGGCCATGGCGGCTCCAGCGGCGATGGCGATGCCGCGGCGCAGACGGGACGCGCTCGATTCCGGGTGCGTTCCCACGGGCGTGACACGCTCCTTCTCCCACGATCCGCCGACCAGGTGGGCATGACGGGTTCGGGCATGGACAGTTGCCCTACGATCGCCACCGGGTGTTCACGCGGTGACCGCACCCATTCACCCGTTGGAAATGCACGGTGCCCGGGAAATGGACCCGAGCGCGCAATTCCTCCTTTGGTCCCCGGTTTCCTCGCGCTGGCCTGTGGCGATGACGGGCCGTGAGGACTCGGCGGGAGTCCATCACCGTCGCCCCGGTGGCGACTGTGAAGTGATGGCTCGGGCCGGAACATTAGTGAAGAACACCCCTGGTTTCAACCGCTTCCGGCACAGTTGCTGGCATCTTTGACGTTTTTACCTATGATGCCGGTGGTCAGGAGGCTGCTGCGTCCGGAAACCCGTCTGAATGGTCACCGTCGGTAGCCGTGACCTCCGGGTCCGGGATTGCCAACCGCAACGGTGGCACCAGGCCCGCCGAGGCGAGAGTGCGCAGCGCACGCCGCTCCTGCTCGCCGATCTCGGGCCGGGGCGATCCGGTGGTGGGCGCGGGCTCACCTGGATGGTCCACCGGCACGCCGGAGCCGTGACCGCGGCGGCTCCCGTCGTGCCAACCGGGATGCCCGTCCGGCCGTTCGCCGCGCCCCACCATCAGCAGGCGGTCCCCAGGCTGCCCGTCCGGCGCCGCGGCGGTGTCCGCGGCGGGCTCGTCGCGGTCGGTTATCAGCGCGCCGACGACGCAATCCGCGCACGCGATGTCCCGCATCTGACACCTATCGCAGTCGATTAGCACAACCCCTCCTCCGATGGGCCGGAATCAATACCGGGTCCGACGTTAAGAGAGGGCACCGACAATTTGCATTCCGCCGCCGCAGCCGGCCGGGCCAGGCTGTCGGAGCCGGTCAGGCGCCGGATGGGGGCGATTAGGCACACCAGCGCGGCATCCGCGCCCAGCACGGCCGGCACCGAGGAATAGCATCGGTAGCACCATCCGCGGCCACCTACGCTGTGAGGCGGAACAATCCCCCGGGGAGCCCGAGACACTCACTGTGATGACCAGCGCACCGAACTCCGCACCGACGGACAGCCGCAGGGCGCGCGGGGTGCGCGCCGCCGTGGCGGCATGTGCCCTCGCGCTGCTCGCCACCGGCTGCGGCCTGCGGGCCATCGCCGCCCCGTCGGTCGAGCTCACCTCCGCGTACGTACCGCAGCCCCGGACCGCCGGATTGACCTCGGCGTACCTCGACATCCACAACAACGGCGCGGCCGACCGGCTGATCGGCGCCCGGGCCAGCGTCGGCGGCCACGTCACCCTGCGGGTGCCGGTTGGGAATAGCCCGGCGGCGATGAAGACCGTTCCGGCCATCGCCATCCCGTCCGGTGCGACGGTCCGGCTGCTGCCGGACAGTTCGCACCTGCTCATCACCGGCGCGACCGGCCGGATGACCGGCGGCAAGGACATCACGCTGACCCTCACCTTCGCTCACGCGGGCAGCATGTCCGTCCCGGCGATGGTGACCGACCCGGAGACGGGTGGCGGCAGCTACTTCACCAACTGAGCGCTGCCCCGGGCGCGCGGAATCCGGGGTCGCTGACTCCGGAGTGCGCCGCGGATAAGGGGGCCTTAGCTACGCCACGGGCGCCCGGCCGGCGAAATAAGGCATCCGCCCGACGCGAAGCTCCCCGCCTTACGACGACGCTCGATGGTGCCGGGCCGAACACGTTGGCCCCATAGGCACGAGGGACACCGATGAACCCTGAGCTCTCCCGCATCATCGCGCAACGCACCGGCCAGCTCCAGGCCGAGGCAGCAAGCTATCGTCTCGCCCGGAAGGTCCGCCAGGCCCGCAGGGCACGCCGCAACAGCGCTAGCTGCGGCCGGCGGCTGGCTCGTTGACAGCCCAGTGCGGCGCCTCGCCGCGTGCCCAGCGGGTCAGGTTGGCGGCGAACAGCTCGCCGCTGCGGCGGAACATCGTTCCGGTGACGCCGCCCACATGCGGGGTGGCGATCACCCGGGGGTGGCTGCCCAGCGCGGCCGACGGATCGGCCGGTTCCACCGCGTGCACGTCCAGCCCGGCCGCGCCGACCTGGCCCGATTCCAGGGCGGCGAGCAGGGCCAGCTCGTCGACGATGCTGCCGCGCGCGACGTTCACGAACACCGCGCCGGGCTTGCAGGCCGCGAACGCCTCGCGGTTGAAGAGATGCCGGGTACCGGGACCGCCCATGGCGCAGCACACGACGATGTCCGCCGCGGCGAGTGCCCCGTGCAGCGAATCCGGGCCCAGCACCCGCTCGACGTGAGCGGGACCGCCGTGGCCGGGGTTCGCCCGGATGCCGATCATCCGGGTGCCGAAACCGGCGAGCCGCGCCGCAACGGCCGTTCCGATCGCTCCGAGGCCCACCAGTGCGGTGGTGGTGCCCGTCAGCGAGCGGCCGGGCGGCTGTCCCCAGCGCTGCTCGCGGAACGCGGCGCGCACCTCGTCCAGCCGGCGCATCGCGGCGAGCAGCAGGAGCACGGCCAGCTCGGCGACGCTGTCGGCATTGCCCGTCTGGTCGCCCGGCAGCCGGCACACCCAGACTCCGGCCCGGGTCGCCGCGGCGACATCGATCTTTTCCAGCCCTACCCCGTACTGCTGGATCAGCCCGAAGCTGCCCCGGTCGACCAGCTCCGCGCCGATGAACGAGCCGACCGGGCACACCACGTCCACGCCGTCGAGATGCCGGGCCAGCTCGCCGCCCCGGCAGGACCGGATCTCCCAGTCCGGCAGCAGCGGCGCCAGCTCGGACCATGGCAGGCCGGCGAAGCTCTCCCGGGTGAACAAGACCGTCCGATGCGGCATCCCGGCCATTATGACCCTCCGGCGGCGCCTGCCGTGCCGCGGTGCACGCGGCCAGGTTCGCGGGGGTGACGAGCGCCACCACGGCCATCTGGTTACCCCGGCCCATGCCACCCACCGCCGCGGGCCAGAATAAACGCATGGACGGTGGCATGGTGGCGCCGCTGACGTGGCACACGGCGGTGACGACCTGGCGGCTCGCGTGGGTTCCAGACCTGCTCGTCGCCATCGCCGCGGCGATCTACCTGGCCGGGGTGGTCCGGGCCCGGCGGCGCGGGGGCTGGCCCTGGCCGCGGACCGTTTCCTTCCTCGCCGGCCTCGCCGTCATCGTCGTCGGCCTGAACAGCAGCATCGAGGTCTATTCGGACGACCTGTTCTGGATCCACATGATCCTGCACCTGATGCTGATCATGGTGGTGCCGCTGCTGGCCATCGGCGGGCGGCCGCTGACCCTGTACCGGGCCGCGGGTGCTCCCCCGCTGGCCGGGCGGCTGCCCGCGCGGGCGGACGCCGGGGTGCGCTGGTTCGCGGGCGCGATCACCTTCCCGCTGGTGGCCCTCGCGCTCTACACCGCGGTCCTGGTCGGTACGCACCTGACCAATTTCATGCAGCTGATGCTGACCCATATGTGGCTCGATCACGTCGAGCACGTGATGTACCTGGGCGCCGGGTTCCTCTATTTCGTGACGCTGGTCGGCAGCGAGCCGGTGCGATGGCGGGTGTCCTACCCGGTGCGCCTGTTCCTGCTGTTCCTCGGCATGGGCGTGGACACCCTGGTGGGCCTGATCCTGATCCAGACGCCGAGCGAGCCGTGGCCGGCCTACGCGGCGGTGCACCGGACGTGGGGCCCGGGGCTGGTGGAGGACATCCACTGGGGCGGCGCGGTGATGTGGATCGGCGGCGACGGGCTGATGGTCGCCGTGATCCTGGCGGTGATGTTCGTCTGGCTGGCGAGCCCGGCGGGGGCCGGGGCTGGGCCCGGCAGCTGGCTGGAGGGGGTGCGCCGCGCCGCGCTTGCGGGCCACAGCCCGACGGGCGGCTCGCCGGTCAGCAGCGAGCCGATCCCCGAATCGGCCGACGTCGACGAGGACAGCGCCGCCCTCGACGCCTACAACACCATGCTCGCGCGGCTGGCCCGCGGTGGCCCGGACGGCGGCGGCCGCGAGCCGGGCTAGCCGCGCCCCCGGTCCCGGGGAGCGCACCGTGCCGCCAGTTCCCGGGTGAGGTCGGTGACGGCCACCTCGTCCTGCTCGCCGGAGTCCATGTCACGGACGGTGACAACGCCGGCGGCCTGCTCCTGCGGGCCGTAGATCAGGGCGTACCGCGCCCGCCGGTCGGACGCCCACCGCAGCTGCTTGGCCAGCTTCCGGCTGGTTCCGAGATACACCTCGGCGCTCAGCCCCGCCGGGCGCAGCCGCCCGGCGAAGTCCATCACTGCGGGCTCCGACTCGCTGTCCATGACCGTCACCGCGACGTCGAGGCGCCGCGTCCCCTCGGCGGCGGCACCGACCAGCGTGATGATCCGCTCGATACCCAGGGACGCCCCCGTCGCCTTGACGTCCGGGCCGCCCATCGCCTCGATCAGGTGGTCGTAACGGCCGCCGCTGGCGATCGAGCCGGGAACGCCGTCGGCGTCGATCTCGAAGATCACGCCGGTGTAGTAGTCCAGCCCGCGGACCATGCTCGGCGCGAACACCAGCCGGTCCGCTCCGACCGTCGGCGCGCCGAGCTCGAGCAGCCGGTCGACTTCCGCCAGCCCTTCCCGGCCCTCCTCGTTGTCCGCCAGCGCCTTGCGCATCCGGTCGGTCGCGTCGTCGGCGGTCAGGTCGGCCACCAGGGACTTGGCCGTGGCGGGGTCGAGCGACCGGGCGCCGGCCAGTTCGCTGGCCACCTCGCCCGGGTCCTGCTTGTCCAGCTTGTCCAAGGTGATCAGGGCGCCGCCGCCGAGCTCCGACGGGACCCCGTAGGCCTCGAGCAGCCCGGTCAGTGCCCGGCGGGAGTTGACCAGCACCCGGAACGCGGTGACGCCGAGGGCATCGAGGGCCGATGCCGCCGCGCCGACAACCTCGGCGTCGGCCAGCGGCGAATCGCTGCCGACGACGTCGACGTCGCACTGGGCGAATTCGCGGAACCTGCCCCGGCCGGGCCGGTCGGCGCGCCATACCGGGCCCATCGCGTACCGCTTGTACGGGGTGGGGAGCTGAGATCCGTACGCCGCGACCACCCGGGCGAGCGGAACCGTCATGTCGTACCGCAGCGCCAGGTCCGCCTCGCCGGTGGCCTCGTGCTCCCCCCGGCGGAGGATCTTGAAGATCAGCTTGTCGCCTTCGTCGCCGTACTTGCCGGTGAGCGTTTCCAGCCGCTCGAACGCGGGTGTCTGCAGCGGCTCGAACCCGAACCGCTCGAAGGTGTCCCGGATGACGGAGAACACGTGCTCGCGCACCCGGAGCGAACCGGCGAGGAAATCCCTCGTGCCAGACGGGGGGTCAAACTGCCGGGACGCCATCCATCCTCCTCATCGTCGCGACCAGGGACGTCAGCAACACCCGTCAGGCTACAAGCACGGCCGCCGCCGCCCGGCAGCTCCGGCTGGCTCGCGGCTGCCGGTGCCCGCACCGGAACGACCGGATTCGTTCACCTAATGTGACGGGAAAGTTGGCCCAAGTTACCAGAAGTTCCCTGTTCATTGCGCTATTGGGACTTTCGGCCCTTCTGACAATGGCCGGCGCAGCGTAACTTGCGGGACGGCAGCGCGGTCCCGCCGCCATTCCAGCGGCCGGTGATCTTCGCAGGACGCCGAGCACGGCCTGCGGCGCTGCCGCGCCGGAAGGGGCGGCGATGGGTTCCAGGGTCGGGCTGCTTGAGCGGGACCGGGTCCTCAGCGCGGTGCGGCGCCTGCTGGACGATCTCGGGGCCGGGCGCGGCGGCGCGCTGTTCGTCCTCGGAGAACCAGGACTGGGAAAAACGGCGGTGCTCGCGCACGCCAGCCGCGCCGCAGCCGAAGCCGGCCTGACCGTCGGGCTCGGACGGGGCAACCCGATGGAGGAGGCGCTCCCGTTCGGCGTGCTGACCCAGGCCCTGGACGCGGTGGGTGGCCGCGAACTACTCGAGGTGGACCCGGCCGGACCGGTGGGGGCGGGCGAGGGCCGCGCGGCCCGCTTCTACGGAGTGCTGCGCTGGCTGGAGGGCCGCAGCGGGCCGGCGATCCTGCTCGCCCTGGAGGACCTGCACTGGGCGGACGCCGACTCCATCGCGCTCACCGCTTTCATCGGCCGCCGGATCTCCTCGCTGCCGGTCGCCATCATCGGCACCCTGCGGCCGTGGCCCAGCGGGGCCGGCGACGCGGTGATGGACCTGGTAGACGACCACTGTGCGACGGCCGAGCGGCTCGCAGCCCTGAGCGAAGGCGCCGCCACGGCGCTGCTGGCCGACCGGCTCGGGTACGAACCCTCCGCCGAGGTCGGGCGGCGGGCGTTCCGGTTCTGCGCTGGCAACCCGCTGCTGATGCAGCAGATGGCGGTGGCGATCAGCCAGGGCGGCGAGGTGCCCGACGCCGACCGGGCCCCGCGGATCGGCGAAGGGCTGTTGCTGGCCCGGTTCGCCGGCCTGCCGCCCGCCGGGATGCGCTGCGCCCAGGCGGCGGCGGTGCTCGGAACCCGTTTCCAGCCGGACGTGGCGGGCCTGGTCGCCGGGCTGGACAGCGCCGGCCTGGACCTGGCCGTGGAGTCGCTCGGCCGCAGCGGCCTGATCGGCCAGCGGACCGCGGAGGACGCCGAGTTCGTCCACCCGCTTTTCCGGCAGGCCCTCTACAACGACCTCGCCGGACCGGTCCGCTCCCGGATGCACGCCCGTGCGTTCGCCGTGCTGGCCGAGCGCGGGATGGACGCGGCGGCCGCGGAGCACGCGATCGCCGCTGGCCTGGCCGGGGACCCCGCGGCGATCGCGGTGCTGGAGCGGGCTGGCCGGGCGGCCCACCGGGCCGGGGCGCTGGCCGCCGCCGTCCGGAACCTCGATGCCGCCGTGGCGCTGGCCGGCGACGGGGCCAGCGATGAGCTGCTGCTCGCGCAGGGTGAGGCGGTGCTGGCCGGCGCCAGCCCGGACCGGGCCGTGACGATATACGAGCGGCTGCTGGACCGGCCGGGGCTGCCGGCCGGGGTCCGGATCCCGGCGCTGCCGATGCTGGCCCGGTCGCTGATCCAGGCCGGCTCGCACGAGCGCGGACGTGCGGTCTTCGATCAGGCCGCGGCCGCGTCCGGACCCGGTGACCCGGCGGCGGCCGCCGCGACGCTGCTGGATTCGGCCTTCTCGGCCTGGCTGTCGGCCGGGCCTGGCTGCGCGCTCCCGATCGCCGAGCGTGCCGTGGCACTCGCGCGGCCCCTCGGCGGCGACCTCCGGACCCGGGCGGAGGCGGAATGGGGCCAGATCGCCATCCAGACCGGGGACCCGGCCGGAATGGCGGCCGCCGAGCCGGCCGCGCCGTGGCCGCAAGGTGAGTACCGTGGGCCCGGCCCCGCCGGGGAGCCGCAGTCGTGGGGATCGATCCACAGCTTCGCGCTCGCCGCCTGCCTGACCGAGCGGCTGGCCGACGCGGACCGGGCCTTGACCCTGGTCCGCGCCGCCGCGGAACAGGTCGGACTGCCGGAGCCGATCGCGCTCCTCGCCCCCAGCCACGGGTGGGTGCTGGTGCGGATGGGACGCCTCGACGATGCGCTCCGGGCCGTCGACGAAGCCCTGTCGCTGGCGGACATCGTCCCGCTGGCGCAGTCCTTCGCCGGGGTGGGCCGCGCTTACATCCAGCTCTACCGGGGTGCGCTGGATGACAGCGCGGAATGGTGCAAGCGGGTGGAGGAAAATGCGACGGCCCGCGGTGAATGGAATGCCCTGCTGTTCCTGTGGGACATGCTCGGGCACCGCAGCCTGCGCGAGGGAGCGACGGCGCGGGCGTGCGAGCTTTTCGGCCGGCTCGAAGCGACCATGCGGCAGATGGGGATCGGCGAGCCGTGCCTGCCGCCGTGGGCCCGGCATGGCATCTCCGCCTACCTGGCGGCCGGGCGGGTGGCCGATGCCGAACGGATCATTGGCTGGCTGGACGAGCGAGCCGGCCGCCTGCCCTGCCGGTTCCCCCGGATCGCCGCCGCCACCGGCCGCGCCCAGCTCGCGGAACTGCGCGGGGACCGCGACGAGGCCGACCGCTGGTTCCGCCAGGCACTGAGCCTTCATGGCGAGGTGGACCTGCCCGTGGAGCAGGTGGAGACGCTGCTCGGCTACGGCGCGTTCCTGCGCAGAGGCGGGCACCTGATGGAGGCACGCCCGGTGCTGGCCCAGGCGGCCCGGACGGCGGCGGATGCCGGTGCCCAGTGGCTGGCCGGCATCGCGGCCGGCGAACTCCGGGTCGCGGGCGGGCGACGGCGGCGGCCTGCCGAGCCCGGAAAGCTGACCGCCCAGGAGCGGCGGGTCGCCGATCTCGCCGCGACCGGCGCGAGCAACGCGCAGATCGCCCGCCAGCTCTACCTGTCGGTCAGCACCATCGAGACCCATCTGGAGCGGATCTACGCGAAGCTTGGCATCCATTCGCGCCGGGAACTGATCGCGATGCCCGCGGCGGACCGGGCCTGGGACAACGATTAGCGGCTTTTCCCGACGTCACGCGGCCCTGCGCTCCGCCACACTCGCTGTAGCGGCCGCACGGCTTCCTGGTGGGTGCGGGGCCGGTGCCCGCGGATACGCGTGAGGTGGTTTGGCATGGCCTCGGAGACTCAGCACGGCCTCAACGGCGCGCGCGGGCACCGGCAAAGGCTGCGGCTGATCCTCGACCTGACGGCCGGCGACTCCGGTACGGTCAGCGGGACGGTTGGCCTGGCGGACGGCTCGTTCCGGCGGCCGTTTCACGGCTGGATCGACCTGATGAGCGCGGTCAACGCGCTGCGAGCCGCGGCCGGGCCCGCTGGCAGCGGCTGAAATTGGCGGTTTTCCCCGATGCCCGGCGCCTGTTTCCCCGATGCCCGGCGCCTGCTGGTCACCGGGCCGCCAGGGCGCGGGTGTTGGTGACCGCCATCGCGCGTACCTCGTCCTCGGTGAACCCGGCCTCCAGGAACCGGTCGCCCATCAGCGCGAGGCCGTCTTCCACCGGCGGGTTGAACGGCTGGCCCAGGTCGCTGGAGAAGAACGACCGCGCCGACCCGGCGGCGCGCACCCCGTCGAACATCTCGTCCCAGCTGCACTTACCGGTGTAGGCGGTGGTGAAGCAGCGTTCCAGGTAGGCGCCGCGCTCGGCAAGCTCGCGCTGGTCATCGGGTTTGATCCGCTGCGAGGTGAACTCGGGATGGGTAACGATCACCCGGCGCACGCCCTCGGCCGCCGCCGCGTCGACGACCGCGAAGATCTCGTCCCGGGACAGGTGCCCGGTAGCGAGCACCAGGTCGTGCCGGGCAACGAGGCGGAGCAGTTCCCGCAACTCGCCCGTGACGGCCCAGGCCCCGGCTCCCGCCCCGCCCCCGGCTCCGGCCCCGGAGCTGGTCACATCCACCGGCGCGGTGATGATGCCCTGGTCGCGAAGCTCGTCCTGGATCCGCGCCCACATCGGCGCGGCCGCACCGGACGGAGCGGCCGCCCGCGACTCGCGCTGGTTGCGGCTGTCCACCGTGGGCAGCCACACCACCCGGGCGCCTTCCCGGGCGGCGATCTCGACCGCGACCGGGTTCAGCCCGCCCACGGCGGCGTTGAGCACGACCGCGCCGAGCACATCCACCTCGGGAACCGCGGCACGGACCACGCTCGCGCGCTCCGCCGTCGGCGCATAGTGCGACTTGAGCACGAACCCGGCGAGCCCGCGGTCGCGGAATCGCCGGGCGAGGCCGAGGTCGTCGATCCGCCGCTCCATCACGTCGGGGGCGACGTGAACGTGCAGGTCGTATCCGCCACGGACCAGGTCACGCGCACGGTCGGACGGCTCCGGGTGATCGGTCATACGCTGCGCCCGCCTTCCGTGGTCTGCTGCGCCACTGCCCCGCGCGAGCCGGTTGCCGCTCAGACGGGGGCGGCCTCCGGCGGCGGGACCACCCGGGCATCGGGCTCGTCCATCCGCCGGAGCGCGGCGAGCACGTCGTCAAGGTGCTCATGCATGGCGGTTTCCGCCGCCTCCGGGTCACCGGACGCGATGGCTTCGACGATCTTCTCGTGCTGGGCGAGCGACCGGCTGGGCCGGCTGGGCAGCAGCGCGAGCCGGAACTGATGCCGCACCACCTGGCCGCGCAGCCGTTCGATGATGGCGGCCGCGGTTGCGTGCCCGGAGATCTGCCGGATCATCGCGTGCAGCCGGGCGTTCAGCTCGGAATAGCCGAGGGCGTCGTGCTGCCGGATCGCCCGGCGCATCGCCGTGACCACTTTCCGCAGCTCGGCCACCTGCGGCGGGGTGGCGCGGCCCGCTGCCTTGGCCGCGATCAGCCCTTCCACCATCCGGCGCACCTCAGTGATCTCGATGGCCTCGTCGCGGCTCACCCGGCGGACCCGGGCACCCCGGTTGCGCTGCACCTCGACCATGCCCTCGCTGGCCAGCTGCTGCAAGGCGCCGCGGACCGCCGACCTGCTCGCCTGGAAGGTGTCGCACAGCTCCACCTCGACCAGGCGCTGGCCGGGCACGTACTCGCCGCGCAGAATCGCGTCCCGGATACCTGCCGCGACGTCCGCTGACGGCCGCGCGTTCGCGCCGTTGTCCTGCCCGTTCACCTGCATCCCCGCCGCCTCTCGCATACCAGGATCTCACCCACGCGACGTCAGCGCGTTCTGCTGGCTGACCGGCAGCACCACCCCGGCCGCGCGGGTGGCAGGTACGAATACCACAACGTCGCCGCCGGCCACCACCCGGCCGCCGCCGAGGCGGCGGGCGGCCGACCCCGATCGGCCCGCCCAGCGGCTCCGGCGAGCCGGCCCGGGCGCGATGACCGCCACGGTAAAAACCGTGCAGCATATTGTCAACGATTTCATGCACAGTAGCCGGCGAGTGGGTTCTGGTCCTTGCGGATGCTAATTCAACGTCCGTAGAATTCAACGGCTGTTGAAGGTTGTGACCGCCAGGTACCGCGAGAGGATCCTGCGATGTGGGCGATGATCGTGAAGGAGTTCCGCCAGCTGCGCCGGGACCGGCGGACCCTCGCGATGATGATCGCGATGCCGGTTCTGCTGCTCGTCGTGCTGGGCTACGCCGCGAGCTTCGACGTCTCGGCAATCGGCACGGTGGCGGCCGGACCGCAGGCAGGCGCGGTGGCCGCCACCCTGGGCAAGCCGTTCGACGTGACCGCCACCCAGCAGCATCGTGGTGCGCGGTGGGCCACGGATCAGCTTCGCGACGGCAAGGCCGCGGTCGCCGTTGTCACCGGCGGTCCCCAGCCGCGGGTCCTGATCGACGGCACCCAGCTGTTCACCGCCCGGGCCGCGATGACGGCGCTGGCGGCGCGGGATCAGGCACAGGCCGGGAACGTAAGCGGCCGCGGATCGCTCACGGTGCTGCCGCGGGCCGGGTCCCGGACACAGCTTTCCGGGCAGCCGGCCGTCCGCGTCCTGTACAACCCGGAACTGAAGACCTCGTACATCATGATCCCCGGCCTCGCCGGGGTGGTGCTGGTCTTCGTCGGGACGATCATCACCAGCCTCGGCGTGGTGCGCGAGCGGCAGAGCGGCACGCTCGAGCAGCTCGCGGTGATGCCGCTGCGGCCGCGGGACGTCTTCCTCGGCAAGATCGCCCCGTACTTCGCGGTTGCCGCCGCGGACCTGGCGATCGTCCTCGCCGTCGGCGTCGCGATTTTCGGGGTGCCCTTCACCGGATCGCTCGCCGTTCTCGCGCTGGCCGCCGTGCTGTTCCTGTTCGTCACGCTCGGCATCGGCGTGCTCATCTCCAGCGTCTCGGAGAACCAGGGCCAGGCGATCCAGCTAGCGATCATGACCCTGCTGCCGCAGGTGCTGCTGTCCGGCCTGATCTTCCCGCTGTCCTCGATCGTGGCCGGGGTGCGGTGGATCGCCTACCTGCTGCCGCTGACGTACTTCAACGAGATATCCCGCGCCGTGATGCTGAAGGCGGAGCCGCTCGGCCCGCTCTGGCTGCCGTTCGCCTGCCTCGCCGCCTACGGGGCGGTGATAACCGTGCTGTCCACGCTGCGGTTCCGCCGCTTCCTCGCACCTGCCGGGCACCGGGCGCGCACCGGCGGGAGCGGCCGCGCACGCGGGACCGAGCCGGCGCTCGCGGGTACGCGGGGCTCGCGATGACCGGCGCCCGGTGGGGAGCCGATTGCGTTTCCGTCCGCTACGGCCGGCGGCTCGCGCTCGCCGACGTGAGCTTCCCCCTCGCGGAAGGCCAGGTGGCCGCCGTCGTCGGCGGCGACGGCGCCGGGAAGACCACCCTGCTGCGCTGCCTGGCCGGCGCGCTGGAGCCGGCCAGCGGACGGATCCGCCGGCCCGGCGCGCGAGGAATCGGGTACCTCGCGCCGGGTTCGGGAACCTACCCGGACCTGTCCGTCGCGGAGAACCTTGATTTCCGGGCATCGGCATACGGGATTGGCAGCGGCCTGGCACGCCAGCGGGCCGCACGGTACCTGGAGCGCACCGGCCTGGCCGCGGCCCGCGACCGGCTGGCGGGCCGGCTGTCCGGCGGCATGCGGCAGAAGCTCGGTGTGATCGCCGCCATGCTGCACCAGCCCGAGTTGCTCATCCTGGATGAGCCCACCACCGGGATCGATCCGGTCAGCCGGGCCGACCTGTGGTGGCTGATCGCGGCCGCCGCGGCCGACGGCGCGGCCGTCGCGGTCGCGACCGCATACCTGGACGACGCGGAGCGCTCCGCGTCGGTTCTGGTGCTCGACCGGGGCGAGATGCTCGCGACCGGGACGCCGGCGGAGATCGTCGCCTCGATACCCGGCGCCATCCGCAGCGCACCGGCGGCGCCGGACGGCGAGGAGCGCCGGCACGCGTGGCGGCGAGGAGCCGCCTGGCGGGTCTGGGACGAGCCAGGAACAAGCGGCGCGGCCCAGGCAGGCCGGTCCGGTGCGGTCCTGGTCCAGCCGGATCTGCAGGACGCCGTGACCGTCGCGGCCCTGGCCCGCGAGATCGGCACCCCGGATCTGGCCGCATCCCTGCCCGCCCGGGGCCTGGCCGCATCCCGCACCGCCGAGACGCGCGACCGGGGGGGCGGGGCGATGACGGACGTGCTCGCCGAGTGCCGGGCGGTGGTTCGCCGGTTCGGCTCGCATGCCGCGGTCGACGCAGTAGACCTGCGCGTCAATTCCGGCGAGGTGGTCGGCTTGCTGGGCGCAAACGGCGCCGGCAAGACCACGCTGATCCGCATCCTGCTGGGGCTGCTACGGCCGTCGGCTGGCCAGGTCCTGCTGTTCGGGGAGCACCCGTCCCGGCGGGTACGCGGCCGGATCGGGTACGTCCCGCAGGGGCTGGGCCTCTACGACGACCTGACGCCGGCCGAGAACATGGCCTTCGCCCGCGCCGCCTTCGGCGTCGGCGCCACCGAGCTACCGGCCGAACTGCGGCCGTTCGGCGACACGGTGGTGACCGAACTGCCGCTCGGGGTACAGCGGCGGGTGGCGTTCGCCCAGGCGCTCGCGCACCTGCCCGGGTTGCTGGCGCTGGACGAGCCGACCTCCGGGGTGGATCCGCTGGCCCGGGCCCGGCTGTGGCAGACGATCCGGGAGGCCGCCGACGCCGGGGCGGGCGTGCTGGTGACGACGCACTACATGGACGAGGCCGCCGAATGCGACCGGCTGGTGGTGATGGCGCGCGGGCGGGTGGTCGCGTCGGGAACCCCGGCCGAGATCACCGGAACCTCGATGGTCACCGTCGTGCACGGCCCGTCGTGGGCCGACGCGTACGCTGCGATCGAGGCGGGCGGACTGTCCGCCGCGCTGGCCGGGCCTCCGGGTGCCCGGGGCACGGCCACCGGAGGTTTCGGCGGTGCTGCGGGACGCTGGGCTCATGTGCACCGTCACCGAGGTTCCCGCCACGCTGGACGAACGGTTCTTCGAGCTCATCGCCCCGCCGCGGCGCAGCGGCGCGGCCCGAGCGGGAGAAGGCCTGCTCGAAAGTGAGGCATCTGGATGACCCGCGTGACGCGGCAGCCACGCCGGACCGGGCGCCGGACGGGCCGCCGGTCCGGGGAGAGCGGCACCCGTGAGGCGATCATCGAGGCCGCGCGGCACCAGTTCGCCGGCCACGGCTACGACAAGGCCACGATCCGCGGCATCGCGGCCGAGGCGCGGGTCGATCCCGCGTTGGTCCACCACTACTACGGCACGAAGGAACGCCTGTTCACAACGGCCATGCGGCTGCCCGTGGTCCCCAGTGAGATGCTCGCCGCCGTCCTCGGCGCCGGCCAGGCCGGGCAGGCCACCGGCGCGGGCGAGGCCACCGTCCCCGCCGCCGGGCCGCCGGAGCGGGCGGAGATCGGCGCGCGGATGGTGCGCGTCGCGGTCGGGATGTGGGATTCCGAGGAGGTGCAGGCCTCCTTCCTCGGCCTGCTCCGGTCGGCGCTGACCAACGAGAAGGCGGCGGCGATGCTGAGCGAGTTCGTCGCCAGCACGATCATCGCCACGATCGCCGGCGCGGCCGGTGGACCGGCCGACGGCGGACCGGAGGCGCGCTTCCGGGCCTCCCTGGCGGGGAGCCAGATGGTCGGCCTCGCCGTGGCCAGGTATGTGCTCAAACTGGAGCCGGTCGCATCGGCGGGCCCGGACGAACTGGCCGCCGCAGTCGGCCCTACCCTGCAGCGTTACCTCACCGGCGACCTCGGGACCTGACCCGGCCGAGCCAAGCTCCCGGGCGCCCTGGGAGCGCGCCGGACCCCATGTTCGGCGTGGTCACCGGATCGCCAGCGTTTCGCTACCGCCGCTTCAGCTCTGGAGACACCGTCCCGGGCGGGATCAGAATGAGGGAATGACGGACAAGGGAGCCGGTGGCCATGTCCTGGCTGCCAGTCGCGGCGCCCGCTGATCCGCACGTTCCGCCGGCCCCGGCCGGCCTGGTGGTCGCGGGGGTCGCCACCGTGGCAGTGGCCACGGTGGCCGGGGCGTGGCTGGCTCGCCGGGACACAAGGCAGCGGGAGGTGTGGCTCGGGGCGGCCGCTGGGGCACTATTGGTCATCGCCGGGGTTCATCTGCTTCCCGATGCCCTGTCGGCGGCGCGTGCCGCCGGCATCTCGTGGTGGCTGGTCCCGGCGGCGGCCGTGGCCTCGTTCCTGCTGGCCGGCCTGGTGGCCCGGGCTGGTTGCACCTGCGACGAGGATCGAGAGCACGTGAGCGGCGCCGGAACGGCGGGCGCGCTCGCGGTGCACCGCTTCCTGGAGGGCTCCGCGATCGCCCTGACCGGGTCCGTCTCGGTCGCGATCGCGCTGGCGGTGCACGCTCTCGGTGAGGGCCTGGCCGCGGGGGCGCTGCTCCGGGCACAGCCGGGCCGCCGCGTCGCGGCCTGGCTGGCGGCGATGTGCGTCAGCCCGGCGCTGGGAGCCGTGACGGCCACCGCCTTCCGGACCCCCGCCGCCGCCGAGCCCGTGCTGCTCGCGGTGGCGGCGGGGGTTCTCGCGCAGGCGTCGCGGGTGAGCCTCCGGGCGGCCTTCCATCATCTGCGCCCGGGCCGGGTGATCATCTCTCGTCCGGCCGCCGCGGTCGCCGTCGCCGCCGCCATCACCGTGCTCGCGGTCCGGGCGGTCGGCTGAGCCTTGAGGCATCGCAGGCGGAACCGGTGTCCACCGGCCGTCGCCAGCGCCAGGGGGAGCCTGATCCGGGCAGGCGCGATCTACTACAGTTTGTAGTTATGGGCGAGGTGGCCACGAAGGCGTCCGCTGCAGACCGGCGTAAGGTACCGATAATGTCCTGGTCACGGGCAACGAGGTAGGCCATGTCCGGCATGGGGTCGCTGACCGACGACAACCCGACGATCGTGTCGGCGTTTCACGCGGCGCTCACGACTCAGGCGCTGATCATCCTCGCCATCGCGGTCGTCCTGGCTGCGCTCGTGATCGCGTGGCGGTCCCAGCAAGCCCGGCCGGAATTGCGCGAAATGCGTGCAATGAAGGCGGTTGCCCGCTGGCTGGGCACGCACGCAGGGGTCCGCTCCGGCGCGGCGGGGTCAGCAATAGGCCGGCCGGAGCCCGCGGCACGGCGGCTGCTGCGGATCGGGTTCGGGATCCTCTGGGTGGTGGACGGGCTGCTGCAGGCCCAGCCAGCGATGCCGGTCGGGCTCGCCGACAAGGTCACCGTCCCGGCCGCCGGCAGCTCTCCGGAATGGGTGCAGCACCTGTCGAACTGGGCGGGGCTGGTATGGGACACCCACCCGGTCGGCGCGGCCGCCGCCACGGTCTGGATACAGCTCGGACTGGGGCTGTGGCTGCTCGCCGCCCGGACCGGCCCGCTGTCCCGGCTGGCCGGCGCCGCGAGCACCGGATGGGCGCTCGTGGTGTGGGTGTTCGGTGAGGCCTTCGGCGGGATCTTCGCACCCGGCCTGACCGTCCTTTTCGGCGCGCCCGGGGCGGTGCTGTTCTACGCGGCGGCAGGCGCGGCCATCGCGATGCCGGAGCGGTTTTGGGCAGGCAGGCGGGCCGGCAAGCAGATCGTGGGCGTGATGGGCCTGTTCCTCGCCTGGATGGCGTTGCTCCAGGCGTGGCCGGGCCGCGGCTTCTGGGTCGGGCGGGGCGGAACGCTGACCGGCATGGTCCAGCAGATGTCGCAGACGTCGCAGCCCGGGTGGCTGTCGTCGTGGGTGGCGGGGTTCGCGTCGCTGCTGTCCGCGCACGGCTTCGCGGTCAACCTCGCCGCCGTCATCGTCCTCGCCGCAACGGGGGTGGCCCTGCTGTCGATGCGGGAGCGGGCGGTGCTTTTCGCGGTCGCCGGCAGCGCGGTTTTCTTCCTCGCGGACTGGGTTCTGGTCGAGGACCTCGGGTTCCTCGGCGGGACGGGCACCGACCCGAACAGCATGATCCCGCTTATCCTGCTGCTGGTCGCCGGCTATCTCGGGCTGTCCCGGCCCGGGCCACCCGCCGCCGCATCCGTCCCGGCGGCATCCACCCCGGCGGCATCCACCCCGGCGGTATCCACCCCGGCGGCATCCGCCCGGCCGGCATCTGCCCCCGCGGCGTTCACGTCAGCCTGGCGCGCTGTGGGCGCCGTCGCCGCCATCGCCGTGGTCCTCACCGGGATTATCCCGATGGCGGCGGCATCGGCCCGGCCGGGTGCCGACACGATCGTCGCGACGGCGCTCAACGGCACGCCCGGATCTGTCAATTACCCGGCGCCCGGATTCACGCTCACCGACCAGCAGGGGCAGCCAGTCACGCTGGCCAGCATGCGCGGCCACACGGTCCTGCTGACCTTCCTCGACCCGGTTTGCACCACCGACTGCCCGCTGATCGCCCAGGAGTTCCGCCAGGCGGACACGCTGCTCGGCGACTGGTCACACCAGGTGGAGCTGGTCGCGATCGTCGCCAACCCCATCTACCGCTCCCCCGCCGCTATCCAGGCATTCGACCAGCAGGAGCATCTCGATCAGGTGCCGAACTGGCGGTACCTCACCGGGACCGCGCCCCAGCTCACCCGGACCTGGAAGGACTATGGCTTCCCGGTGCAACTGGTGTCCGGCGGCGGGATGGTCGGGCACGGCGACGTCGCGTACGTCATCGACCCCCGTGGCCGGACCCGTCTCATCATCGGCACCAACCCGGGCCCCGGAACCGCGGCCACGATGTCGTCGTTCTCCGCCCAGCTCGCCCAGGCCGTCAAGCAGGTAAGCGGGTCATGAGAACGCCCCGCGCACCGGCCCGCCGTGGCCGGCTGACCGCCTGCGCGCTCGCCGGCACCGCCGTGCTGGCGGGAATCGCCGCGCTCGCCGGATGCAGCGGCACGCAGGCCGGAACCGACACCGCGCCGTCCGTCACGATCTCGGCCGACCCGCAGCTTGCCGTTTCGCTGCCCACCAGTGCGGGGGCCTGGGCGACCGTCCCGATGGGCAGGTCCGGGACGAACCTGTTCTGGGAGCTGCTGCGGCGGCCCGCCGGGACGGCCAGGTGGACCCTGGTCACCCCGCCCGGCGTCGCCGACAACGGCGGGCTGGTGGTCGCGGCCGGCGGCGATCAGGCGCTGTCGGCCGGATTCCGGCCCAGCCAGCACCTGACGTTCTCACCGCTCGCCGCCACCGCGGACGGCGGCCGGACCTGGGGGGCGTTGCCGGGGGTGCTGCCCGGCGGGTTGGCGGCCGTCCCGGACGCACTCGCGGCCGGGCCGGGCGGGAAGCTGCTCGGCCTCACCGCCGCCGGGGGCGGCACCGTCTATTCCGCCGCCAGCGGCGGCAGCCGGTGGGCAGAGGTCACCACGGCCACGTCGCTGGCCGCGCAGCCCGCGGCACGGGCATGCGGGGTAAGCGCGCTGACGGCGGTGGCCGTCACCGCCTCCGGCACCCCGCTCGCGGGGGCGGCGTGCGGCCGAGCCGGGACGGCCGGGATCTTCGCCATGTCCGGCTCCGCCTGGCAGCCCGCAGGACCGGCGCTCCCGGCGGCGCTGCGCGGCGCCACCGTTCAGGTGCTCCGGCTGACGACGACACCGGCGGGCACCGCGGCGGTGCTTTCCGCCAGCACCCAGGGCGGCACCTCCGTCGTGGGTGCCCGGGCGGGCGGCTCGACGGCCGACGGCCCCGGAGGGCACTGGGCACTGACCGCGCCGCTGGAAATCGGCACGGCCCAGGTGGTGTCCGCCGGGCCTGGCCCAGGGGGCCAGCTCTACGTGCTGGTCCGCCCCTCCGGCTCCACCCGGCTCGAGATGTGTCAGACGCCGGGCAGCCTGTGGCAGTGCTTCCCCGCGCTTCCCACCGCGACCGCCACGGTCGTCCCGGGACCGCCCGGGCAGGTGCAGGCGCTTGCCGTCCAGGGCAGCCGGCTTACCGTCTGGGCGGCCACCGCGGCCAACCGCTCGTGGACCGCCGTCCAGACGATGAACGTCAATATCCCCTACGGGACGTCGGGCTGACTGTGGCCGGCTCCGCGGACAGCCTCGGCCGCGGCTTAACCTCCGCGGCCGCGACCGCCGAGCGGCTGAGGGAGGCGACACCGGCGACGGCCACGCACCCGCCGGCCAACTGCACGACAAACCGCTCCGGCGATGTGGCGAGCTGCTCGTTGAAGACCGTCGCGGCGATGACGACCGCGCTGATCGGCTCCAGCGTGTCGATCACCGGAAGGCTCACCGACAGGGCACCCGCCCGGAAGGCGCTCTGCGACAGCAGCCCGCCGAGCACCGCGACCACGATCAGCCCGTACGGTTCCCACCGCAGCAGCACACCGGGGCCGCGATCGGCAAGCAGGCCGGCCGTGCTCTTGGTGAGGGCGTCGAGCACGCCGAACGTGACGCCCGCGCCTGCCGCGAGCCACAGCACCTGGGCGCGGCCGCGCACCCGCATCGCCACCGAAGCCGCCACCACCGCGAGCACCACGGCGACCACGACGGTCGGAGCCCACGCAGTCAGGCCCGGGGTCCGCACTCCCGCGGACGGCGGAGAGACCGCGAGGAAGACCGCGATCCCGCCGGTGACGGCAAGGGCCCCGGTCCAGTCGGCGCGGGTCAGCCGGTGCCGGTGCGCCACCGCGATCATCGGAAGCGCGAACAGCACGTCGGCCGCCACCAGCGGCTGGACGAGTGCCAGCGGCCCAAACGCCAGGGCGAGACCCTGGATGGCGAAGGACAGTGCCGCGAGCCCCGCACCGGCGAGCCACCGCGGGTGCCGGATCAGCTCCACCAGCAGCCCGACGCTGAGCGTCCGGCCCCCGGCTTCCCGGGCGACGCCGTGCTGGACGACCGCAGACATCGCAAAACAGCAGGCCGCGAGAAGCGAGGCGACGACGGCTATCGCTGTGCCCACTCGCACTCCCCCTCGCGAACCCCCTACATCGCGTTCCCAGCCAATCAGCGCGCCGCCGAAAGAGGCCAGGGTCGATGGTCCCCGGATCCGGAAAGGAGTGGCTCCCGCGAGTGGACTCGAACCACCAACCTGCCGGTTAACAGCCGGACGCTCTGCCGATTGAGCTACGCGGGAATGGCCGGTGCGGCCTGGACGATCATACGGCCTGCCGGCGCAAGCGGGAGACCACTGATGGTCATACCGCGGCCCCCAGGGTAGCGTACGCGGCGCAGTAATCCCCACGCGATTACTGGCCTGCGCCGGTTTCCCGCTAGCCACCAGGAGTACACCGGCCCGTAAGGGGGAAGTCAAGCCTGCGCAGGACCGATCAGCTGAGAGGGGTACCAGATGCGGTACCGGGTGACGTTTATCGCCGGCTTCGCCACCGGATTCGTTGCGGGAGCACGCGCCGGCCGTGAACGCTATGACCAGATCGCGCGGCTGGCCCGCCAAGTCGCCGACAACGCCGCCGTCCAGCAGGCCGCGGGGGCGCTGCAGGCGCAGGCCAGCACCTTCACGGTGACCGCGCGCAACAAGATGAGCGACCGGCTGCACGACCGGGTCCCGTGGCTGCGGGCGGACAGCGATGCCAGCGCGAATGGTGCCCATGCTGCGGCGAAGGGCACCGGGAAGGGCAGCCGCGACGGCGCGCGAGCGAAGCGCTGACCCAGAGCCGCGATGCAGGCGATCACGGTCAGCCGGTTCGGCGGCCCGGAGGTGCTGGAGCCGGGCGAGGCGCCGGTGCCGCAGCCGCGATCCGGCGAGGTGCTCGTCCGGGTGCTCGCCGCCGGGGTCGGCCCGTGGGACGTGTCGCTGCGCCGCGGCGGCTGGACCGGACCGCTGCCCTACATCCCGGGGGGTGAGTTCGCCGGCCTGGTGGAGGGCGACACCGGCGATGCCGCCGGCTTCTACGACGGCGCGCCGGTATACGGATACCCGGGCCTGACCGGCTGCTACGGGCAGTACGTCACGTGCCCGGCCGACCAGTTGGCGCCCATTCCCTCCGGGCTCCCGGCGGCAGATGCCGCGGCGGCGCCGATCGACGCGCTGACCGCGGCGCAGGGACTGACCGACGTGCTCACCGTCGGGGCGGGCGACAACATCCTGATCACCGCGGGCGCGGGCGGCCTGGGTCACTTCGCCGTGCAGATCGCCCGCAACCTCGGTGCGTCGGTGGTGGCGACGTCCAGTCCGCAGCACCACGAGTTCCTGCACGAGCTCGGCGCGGCCGAGGTGGTGGACCACACCCAGCCGGCCTGGCCGGAGCAGGTACGGGAGCTGACCGGCGGGGGCGCGGAACGGGTGCTGGCCTGCGCCGCGCCCACCCTGGACGGGGCCGCACGGGCCGCGCGGGATGGGGCGGTCATCGCCACCCCGGTGCACGGCGACCTGCCACCCGGGCAGGGGGTCCGCTGGGCGCGCTACGACGGCCAGCCAAGCGGCTCGCGGCTGATCACGCTGGCTCCCTGGTTCGACGACGGGGCGCTGACCGTCAGCGTGCAGGACCGCTACTACTACCAGAACGCCGCCGAGGCGCACCGGGTGGCGGAACGCGGCCACACCCGCGGCAAGCTCGTCCTGATCGTCGACGACGACCTCGCGGCCGCCCTGGAACTGTAGACGGCTTAGGCTCGTCGATATCGGCCCGGTAACGGGGACCCGGGCCGGGAGGGGGCAACGATGTTCACCCGCGTTGTGAACTTCAGGGGTGCGGCCGATATCGACGCCGGCGTGCGGTACCTGACCGGTTCGGTGGCCCAGATGCTGCATGAGCAGAAGGGTTTCCGGGGGGTCATCGCCAGCGCGGACCGCGCCGCCAGCGAGCTGGGCGTCCTGTCGCTGTGGGAGACCGAGGCGGAGCGGGACGCCAGCGAGAGCACCCTGCTCAGCGCCCGGGAAGAGGGCCTGCGGCGTATCGGCGGCGAGATCACGGTCGAGCACTACGAGGAACTGCTCGCCGAAACCGCCAGGCCGCCAGTGGTCGGCTCGGCGCTGTTCCTGCTGCGCATCAGCATGGACCCAGGCCGCGCCGACGAGATTTTCGAGTTTTTCACCAATGACGTGCTGCCGCAGATGCGGGCCACGCCGGGCTTCCAGGCGGTGCGCTACATGATCGACCGGCAGACCGGCGAGGGACGGACCGGCAGCACCTGGAGCGACAAGGCGTCCATGCTCGGATGGGAAGCGGTCACGGCGGGACGCCGGCGCCAGGAAGCGCAGCGGGGAGTGACCTTCACCGGCCTGAGCGAGCGCGAGATCGTCTTCGTCGACCTGCGCTAGCTTCCCGCGCGTCAGTCCAGGTAGTCGCGCAGCATCCGCGCGCGGCTGGGGTGGCGGAGCTTGGCCAGCGTCTTGGACTCGATCTGCCGGATGCGCTCGCGGGTCACGCCGAACTCCTGGCCGACCTCCTCCAGCGTCCGCGGGTGGCCGTCGGTGAGGCCGAACCGCAGCCGGATGATCCGCTGCTCCCGATCGTTGAGAGCATCGAGGATCTCGTCCATCTGGTCCTGCAGCATCAGGAACGCGGCGGCCTCGATCGGCACCACCGCATCCGCGTCCTCGATGAAGTCCCCGAGCGCGGATTCCTCTTCACCGATCGGTGACTGCAGCGAGACCGGCTCCTGGGCGATCCGCTGGATCTCCACCACCCGGTGCACCGGGAGCTCCACCTCGACGGCGATCTCCGCCGGGAACGGCTCCCGGCCGAGGTCCTGGTGAAGCTGCCGCTGCACCCGGACGAGCTTGTTGATGACCTCCACCATGTGCACCGGGATGCGGATCGTCCGCGCCTGATCGGCGATGGCCCGGGTGATGGCCTGCCGGATCCACCAGGTGGCGTAGGTGGAGAACTTGTATCCCTTGGTGTAGTCGAACTTCTCCACGGCGCGGATCAGGCCCAGGTTGCCCTCCTGGATCAGGTCCATGAACAGCATCCCCCGGCCGATGTACCGCTTGGCGATCGACACCACCAGCCGCAGGTTGGCCTCGATCAGGCGCTGCCTGGCCCGCGCCCCGTCGTGGACGAGCTGCTCGAACTCGCCACCCTCGACGCCCGGCGGCGGCCCGTCGCCCATGACCCTGAGCTTCTCGTCGGCGAACAGGCCGGCCTCGATCGCCTTGGCGAGTTCCACTTCATCTTCTGCGGTGAGTAGCGGAACGCGGCCGATCTCGCGCAGGTAGATCCGGACCAGGTCGCTGGTGGGAGCACGCCTTCCCGCCTCGTCTTCGCCGGACCGCCGGGGGTCCTCGAGCACCTCCTGCCGGGCTTCGAGGATCTCCACCCCCTCTTCGGAGATCAGGCGTACAACGCCATCGAGCGCCTCGGCTGGAAGGTCGCAGCGGTCGAGAACCTCGGCGACATCGCCCATCGTGACACCACCGCGTTCCCGGCCCCGCGCGACGAGGTCCGCCACCCGCTTTGCCGGCGGCGGCCCGCTGGGCAGAACCGAAAGGCCCACGGAGGCCATTTTGCGCCATCCGCGCCCCGGATTGTGGGCCTAATTTTGTCACCTTCATGGCAGTAACGCCGGATTACGCCGTCCGGAACGCGGCCAGACGGGCCGCCTGGAGCGCTTACAGGGCCCCGACGGCCCGCTCCCACAGCACCTTGCGGCGCTGCTCCAGGGCGACGAGATCACCGAAAGTCCGGTTGTACTCCGCCTGATCCTCCACCGGGTTGAGCCGCTGCAACCGTGATTTCAGCACCACGATCTGCCGGGAGACGTCGAGCTCACCCACCCGGGCGACGACCGCCCCGGCGTATCGCGCGTCCGCCTCTCCGTTCAGCCGCAGCGGTTCGACCGCCAGCCGGGTCACGAACGCCCGCGCCGCCTCACCGGGCGCCGCATCCCGCAGCCGCGCGGCCCACGCTCCGCCGTCGCCGGCCTGCGCGGCGGCCATCCCCCCGGCGTGGGCGATCAGCTCGCGCACCGCGTTGTGCGCGGGCGCGGTGAACGCGCCGGCGTCCAGGGCGTCGAAGTCCGGCCCGCACAGCACCGGGCGCTGAACCGCCAGCTTCAGCAGCTCGCGCTCCACCTGCACGGCGGGGTTCTCGCCGTCGTAGGGCTGCTGGAACGGCTCCTGGCCGGGCCCGGCCTCCGGTTTTCCAGCCAAACGGCCCGAGGCGGCGGAACCGGGCCCGCCGCGTGCAGCCGGTTCCGTGGCCGCCCGCCCGGTCGCGGCTGCCTGCCCGGTCGATGCTGCCTGCCCCGTCGATGGGGCGTCCCGCTGCCGGGCATTGGCTGACCCGGCACCGGCCGGCCGACCCCGCCCGGAGTGCTCACCGACGCGCTGCAGCACGAACCGCTCGTCCATCAGGCCGAGCCAGCGGTCCAGGTTGACCGCGTACCGCTTGCGCAGGCCGGTGTCCTTGATCCCGGCCACCAGCGGGGCGGCGGCGTCCAGCGCGGCTAGCTGGCCCTCGGTGGTGTCGAGGTTGTGCTGGCCGAGCACGCTGCGGATGGCGAACTCGAACAACGGGACGCGCCGCGCGATCAGGTCGCGGACGGCCGCATCGCCGCGCTCGATCCGCAGGTCACACGGATCGAGGCCGTCCGGCTGGACCGCGACGAACGTCTGGGTGACGAACCGCTGATCGGTGTCGAAAGCCCGCAGCGCCGCGCGCTGGCCCGCGGCGTCGCCGTCGAAGGTGAAGATGACCTCGCCGCGGAACTCGGTGTCCATCAACAGCCGGCGGAGGATCTTGACATGCCCGTCGCCGAACGACGTGCCGCTGGTGGCGACGGCGGTCGGCACCCCCGCGAGGTGACACGCCATCACGTCGGTGTAGCCCTCGACGATGACCGCCTGGCGGCGCTGCGCGATCTCCCGCTTGGCCAGATCCGCCCCGTACAGCACCGAGCCCTTCTTGAACAGCGGGGTTTCCGGGCTGTTCAGGTACTTCGGGCCGTCGCCGGTGTCGGAACTGGTCCCGGCGAGCTTGCGCGCGCCGAAGGCGATCACGTCGCCGCTCAGGTCCCGGATCGGCCAGATGAGCCGCCCGCGGAACCGGTCCACCGGCCCGCGGCGGCCCTCGCGGGCCAGCCCGCCGGTCAGCAGCTCGCGGTCGGTGAAGCCACGGTGGCGCAGATACCGGGTCAGCGCCTCCCATTCGTCCGGCGCGTATCCGACGCCAAACCGCCCTGCCTCGGCCCGGGCGAAGCCCCGTGCGGTCAAGAATGCGCGCGCGGGCTCGGCGTCCGCCGCCGACAGCCGTTCCGCATAGAAATCGGCCGCGGCGCGGTGCGCCTCCAGCAGCCTGCGCCGCATGCCCTGCTCCCGGCCAGGCACGTGGCCACCCTGCTCGTACCGCAGCTCGATGCTGGCCCGGGCGGCCAGCCGCTCGACCGCCTCCGCGAAGGTCAGGTTGTCGATCTTCTGTACGAACGTGATGACGTCGCCGCCGTCGGCGCAGGAGAAGCAGTAGTACAGCCCCCGCGACGGGGTGACGTTGAACGACGGGGTCCGCTCCTCGTGGAACGGGCACAGCGCCTTGAGCGCACCGCCGCCGGCGCTGCGCAGCTGCAGGTACTCGCCGACGACCTCGTCGATCGGCGAGCGCTCACGGACGAGCGCGATGTCCTCATCGCGGATCCGGCCCGGCATCTGCGCTCACCGCTTCCCGCTCGCCGCTTGGTGGCTATCAACCGGCGAGTCTATTGCGGCGCGCCGCCGGTAACGGCCTGCTAAGGCGGCGATCCGCCGATTCCGGTTGCCGGCCCCTGCCGGATATGCGATACAGATCCGGTGACTGCGATCTCGTTCGGGTTGCTGCTCGTCCGGCTCGTCGTAGGGCTGACGCTCGCCGCCCATGGATACCAGAAGTTCTACGGCGGCGGCCGCATCCCGGGCGCCGCGCGATGGTTCGACAGCATCGGGCTGCGGCCCGGCCGGCTGCACGCTCTGGCGGCCGCCGGCACCGAATTGGGCGCCGGCGTGCTGCTGGCGGCCGGACTGCTCACACCGTTCGCGGCGGCCGGCATCGTCGGCGTCATGCTGGTGGCCGCCTGGACGGTGCACCGCGGCAAGGGGTTCTTCCTCACCACCGGCGGCTGGGAGTACAACCTGATCCTGGCGGCGGTCGCGGTCGGCGTCGCCATCACCGGCCCGGGCCGGTGGTCGCTGGACAACGCGCTCGGCATTCACCTCGTCAGCGGCTGGGGCCTGCTGCTGTCCGCCGGCCTGGGCGCCGTGGCGGCCGGCGGCCTGCTCGCCGCCTACTACAAGCCCAGCGAGAACGTGAACCCCAAGCGCGCCCAAGGCAGCGGGTAGCAGCGGGCAGCGGCCAGCGGGCCAGCAGCCGGTAGCGGGTAGCAGCGGGCGCGCGGGCCGGGAGCCGTTAAGCGCCCTCTTCCCGGGCCGGGGTCGCCGCCGCGAACGCGTCAGCGGCGGCGAGGTCGAACTCGCCGTGGTCGCTTCCCAGGCCCTGGGCCACCAGCGCCGCCGCGGCGCAGCCCAGCACCGCCGCATCCCGCAGGCCACGGCCGAGACCGATGCCGCGCAGGAACCCGGCCGAGAACGCGTCGCCGCAGCCGGTGGTGTCGACCACCGGCACGTCGAACGCGGGAACGGCGATCAGGTCGTCGGAGGTCACCACCAGCGCACCGTCGGCTCCCCTGGTGACGGCCACGCAGCCGACGCCGTGCCCGATCAGCGCGCGGGCGCCATCGGTGAGCGTGGCGGCACCGGTGAGCCCGAGGACCTGCTCGTCATTGGGCAGCAGGTAGTCCAGATAGGGCAGCGCGGGCGCGATCCAGGTGATCATGTCGCCTTCGCCGGGTGCGAGCAGGTCGGCGGAGGTGACCACACCGGCGGCCCGCGCCGGGGCCAGGATCTTGGCCGCGCTCTCGCCGCCCATCAGCTCGGGGCCGCCGAGATGCAGGTGGGTCGCCTGCGCGATCTCGGCGTGTGGGGCGTCGTCGGCCCCGTAGCCGAGGTTGGCGCCCGGAACGTGGAAGGCGGGCCTGCTGCCATCCGGCCGGATCGCCAGCACCGACGCCGAGGTCTGCTCTCCGCCGCGGCGTACCACCAGCGACGTGTCGATCCCGTGCCGCGCCAGCAACTCCAGCAGCAGGTCGCCGATCGGGTCGCGGCCCACCGCGCCCGCGCTGCGGACGACGGCACCGAGCTTCGCCAGCGTGAGCGAGGTACCCGCCGCCGTTCCCGCCGGACTGAACCGGATCTGCTCGACCAGCGCCGCGCCCTGGCCCTCCGGGATGGCCTCAACCGGGCGCACCTGCACGTCGAAAACGTGCGCGCCGAGCGAGATGATCGTCTGCGTCATCGGGTGCTCTCCGTTTCCCTGGGGCTGCCGTAGCCGCGTCGCATCGCCGCCTCCAGCACGGCGGCCTGCTGGCCGGAGTTCAGGACCCGCGGAGTGCCAACCGCCGCGGCGCGCAGGTAGATGCCGCATGCCCACTCCAGCAGCAGCGCCCCCTCGACGGCCTCGGCCAGCGTCCGGCCGTGCACCACGGCGCCGTGGTTCGCCATCAGCGCCGCGGACTTGCCCTCCAGCGCGGCCAGCACATGCGCCGCCAGTTCCGCGCTCCCGAACACGGCGAACGGCGCGACCCGCACCGCCCCGCCGATCAGTAGCTGCTGGTAGTGCACGCACGGGAGTTCGTCCAGAACCAGGGACAGCGCGATGGCCTGCGGGGAATGCGTATGCACCACCGCGCCCGGCCCGTAGCGCCGGTAGATCCCCAGGTGCAGGTCCAGTTCCGAGGTCGGCTCGAGGTCGCCGGCGATCATGCCGGCGTCCAGGCCGACCACGCTCACCTGCTCCGGCGTCGCCTGTCCGAGCACGACACCGGTCGCGGTGACCGCGACGTGAGAACCGGCCCGGACGCTGACGTTGCCGGCGGTGCCGATCAGCAGTCCTTCTCGGGCCAGCGCGTGACAGGCGGCCGCCACGGCCTGCCGTTGACCGTCGCTGGACGGGCTTTCGCGCGCCACGGACGCAGCCTACCGGAAAGGTGAAACCAAGTCAGGTTCAGATTTAGCGGCCGGTGCAGAGGCGGCTGTGCCAGGCAACGGCGGACGTGTCGGTGAGCGAGGCGATCTGGTCGACCACGACCCGCAGCCGCCCAGCGTCGGAATCCGCGGCCTGGAAATCCGGCCGCAGCGCCGGGTCGAGCGTCGCCGGCGCGCCCGCGGAGACAGCGGCGGCCAGCTCGGCGATCAGCTCCCGCTGCCGCGCCTGCCGCGCCGCGGCGCCCGGGCGGCTCATCACGTAGTGCGCGGTCACCGCCTTGAGCAGTGCGCACTCCAGTCGCTGGCGGCGCGGAACCACCAGTTGGGCGGCATACCGGGTGCGTGCCGTGTTCGGCGGCCCCACCCGGTACGACCCCAGGGTCGCGTTCTCGGCGGCCAGGCAGAACCGGCCGATCAGCTCGCTGGTGAGGTTCTTCAGCGCGGCGAGCGAGCCTGGCCCGCCGTCGAAGCCACGGGGCCAGAAATCAGCCGCGAGCAGGTCGCCGAGCACCGCCGCGAGCTCGTCCGGGCCGGCCGGTTCCGGCAGCGCGGCCGCGTAGGTCTCCGCCGCCAGCTTCGCCAGTTCCCGCCGCTGCACGCGGTCCTGCAGCTCCCGTGGGCGGATGTGCTGTGCGTGCAGGCCGTCCTCGAGGTCGTGCACGGAGTACGCCACGTCGTCGGCCCAGTCCATGATCTGCGCCTCCAGGCACTGCCGGGGCGGGTCCCGGTCCGGGGCGCCCTGGCGGATCCAGCCGAACACGTCGGCGTCGGCCTGGTATGCGCCGCATTTCACCGGAACGCTGGCGGTGCTGCCGCCACTGCCGGTGGCCGGCGCGATCCACGGGTACTTCAGCGTGGCATCCAGCGTGGCGCGGGTGAGGTTCAGGCCCGCACTGCGGCCGGCCGCGTCGAAGACCTTGGCCTCCAGCCGCGTCAGCAGCCGCAGGCTCTGCGGGTTGCCCTCGAAACCGCCGCACGGCCGCGCCAGCTCGGCCAGGGCGAGCTCACCGTTGTGCCCGAATGGCGGGTGCCCGAGGTCGTGCGCCAGGCACGCGGCCTCGACCAGGTCCGGGTCGGCACCCAGCGCGCGGGCGAGCTCGCGGCCGATCTGCGCGCATTCCAGCGAGTGGGTGAGGCGGGTACGCGGGAAGTCCCCGGTCCCCGCCTCTATCACCTGCGTTTTCGCGGCCAGCCGGCGCAGCGCCGAGCCGTGCAGCACCCGCGCCCGGTCCCGCTCGAACGGGCTGCGGCCCTCCCGCTTGGGATGCTCGGGCGCCCACCGGGAGACGGCGTCGCCGTCGTAGCCGGCGGGCGCCCGCTCCCGGCTCACCGGGTGCACGCTGCTGCGGGTGCCCGGGCCGGGGTCAGCGGCTGTCGCTGCCGGCTCCGCCCGCCTGCTGGATCGCTGCCCGGCCGGCCTCGAGGCGCGCCACCGGGACGCGGAACGGCGAGCAGGACACGTAGTCCAGCCCGGCGTCGTGGAAGAAATGCACCGACTCGGGATCGCCGCCGTGCTCGCCGCAGATCCCGAGATGCAGGTCGGGCCGGGTGCGCCGGCCTTCCTCGACCGCGATCCGGACCAGCCGGCCGACGCCGTCGGCGTCCAGCGTCTCGAACGGGGACACGCCGAACACACCGAGGTCCAGGTACTGGGTGAAGAATGAGCCCTCCACGTCGTCCCGGGAGAAGCCCCAGCTCATCTGGGTCAGGTCGTTGGTGCCGAAGGAGAAGAACTCCGCGGCCTCGGCGATCTGGCCGGCGGTCAGCGCGGCCCGCGGCACCTCGATCATGGTCCCGATCAGGGTGTGCACCTCGGTGCCGGTCTCCTCGGCGACCTCGGCGAGCACCTTCTCGGCGCGCTCCCGGGCGATCTCCATCTCCTGCACCGTCGCGATCAGCGGGATCATGATCTCCGGGTGCGGGTCACCGCCGGCCTTCTTGCGGTCCGCCGCCGCGCGTGCGATCGCCCGCACCTGCATGTCGAGCAGGCCCGGGATGACCAGGTCGAGCCGGACGCCGCGGAGGCCGAGCATCGGGTTCTGCTCATGCAGCCGGCGCACCGCTTCCAGCAGCTTGCGGTCCTTCTCGGTCGCCTGGTCGCCCGCGAGCGCGACCCGCACCGAGATGTCGGTGAGGTCGGGGAGGAACTCGTGCAGCGGCGGGTCGATCAGCCGGATGGTCACCGGCAGCCCGTCCATCGCCTCGAGGATCTCGGTGAAGTCGCCGCGCTGCAGCGGCCCGAGCGCGTCCAGCGCGGCCTGGCCGTCCTCGTCGGACTCGGCCAGGATCAGGTTCTCCACCAGCTGACGGCGGTCGCCGAGGAACATGTGCTCGGTCCGGACCAGCCCGACGCCCCGGGCGCCGAAGCGGCGGGCCCGGGCGCAGTCCCCGCCGGTGTCAGCGTTGGCGTGCACACCGAGCCGCCGCCGGGAGTCCGCGTGCGTCATGATCCGGTGCACGGCGCGGACCAGGTCGTCGGCGGCGGAGGACTCCGGGTCGATGGTGCCCTCGAAGTACTGGACCGCGGGCGACGGGACGACCGCGACCTCACCGAGGTAGACGGCGCCGCTGGTGCCGTCGATGGAGATCACGTCGCCCTCGTTGACCGTCACCCCGCCGGGGGCGGTGAAGCGCCGCGCCGCGAGGTCGACGGTCAGTTCCTCGGCACCGGATACCGCGGTCTTGCCCATGCCGCGCGCCACCACCGCCGCGTGGCTGGTCTTGCCGCCACGGCTGGTCAGGATGCCGCGTGCGGCGATCATCCCGCTGAGGTCGTCCGGGTTGGTCTCGCGCCGGACGAGGATGACGTCCTCTCCGGCGGCGGCCAGTTCGGCGGCGCGGGCGGAATCGAAGACGGTCTTCCCCACGGCGGCGCCGGGCGAGGCGTTGACGCCGGTGGTGATCCGGTCGGCCGCGGCGGCCTTCTCGTCGAACCGCGGGAACATCAGCTTGGCGAGCTGGTCCCCGGTGACCCGGGTCACCGCCTCGTCCATGTCGATCAGGCCCTGGTCGACAAGCTGGGTGGCGATCCGGAACGCGGCGGCCGCGGTGCGCTTGCCGACCCGCGTCTGCAGCATCCACAGCTTGCCGCGCTCGATGGTGAACTCGATGTCGCAGAGGTCGCGGTAGTGGTTCTCCAGCGTCTGCATGATCTGCATCAGCTGGTCGTAGGAGTTCTTGTCGATCCGCTCGAGGTCGGCCAGGGGGACGGTGTTGCGGATGCCGGCCACGACGTCCTCGCCCTGGGCGTTCTGCAGGTAGTCGCCGTAGACGCCCTGCTGGCCGCTGCCGGGGTCGCGGGTGAAGGCCACCCCGGTGCCGGAGTCCATGCCGAGGTTGCCGAAGACCATCGAGACGACGTTCACCGCGGTCCCGAGGTCCGCCGGGATGCGCTCCTGGCGGCGGTAGAGGATGGCGCGGGGGGCGTTCCACGACTCGAAGACGGCGCGGATCGCCAGGTCCATCTGCTCGCGGGGGTTCTGCGGGAAGTCGCGCCCGGCGTGCTCCCGGACGATCTTCTTGAAGGCGTCGGTGAGGCTGCGCAGGTCGTCGGCGTCCAGGTCGAGGTCGTTGCCGGTGCCCTTCGCCTGCTTCGCCGACTCGTGCGCGTGCTCGAACGCGTCGCCGTCGATGCCGAGCACTGTCTTGCCGAACATCTGGATCAGCCGGCGGTAGGAGTCCCAGGCGAACCGTTCGCTGCCGGACTGCTTGGCGAGCCCGGGAACCGACTCATCGGACAGGCCGATGTTCAGGACGGTCTCCATCATCCCCGGCATCGAGAACTTCGCCCCGGACCGGACGCTGACCAGCAGCGGGTCGTCCGGCTGCCCCAGCCGTTTGCCCATCGCCTGCTCCAGCTCGTCCAGATGACGGCCGATCTCCTCGTCCAGCCCCTCCGGCAGCGTCCCGGTGTCCAGGTAGTGCCGGCAGGCATCGCTGGTGATGATGAAGCCGGGCGGGACGGGCAGGCCGAGGTTGGTCATCTCGGCGAGGTTGGCGCCCTTCCCACCGAGCAGGTCCTTCATGTCCTTGTTGCCCTCGGCGAAGGCGTAGACGAGCTTGGGCACGTTACTTTCTCCCCTTGCGGCGGTGCGTGCTCCCTTTGCGGTGTCGTTGCTGCGGGGTGCATGCGTGACGGCTCGGACTCTACCGCCAGCAAACCGCCGGTGGCGCCTGGTGTCCAATCGGGAAAGACGAACCACGTCAGCCGGTTCCAGTGGTCTAGGCCACTGGGCTCAGCAGGGCGACTGGGCTCAGCAGGGAGGCAGCCGTTCGGCCAGATAGGACTCGAGCTGGCCGATTCCGATGCGGTCCTGGCCCATCGAGTCGCGCTCGCGGACGGTCACCGCCTGGTCCTCCAGGGTGTCGAAATCGACGGTCACGCAGAACGGTGTGCCGATCTCGTCCTGGCGCCGGTACCTGCGGCCGATGGCGCTCGCGTCGTCGAACTCGGTGTTCCACCGCTTGCGCAGCGCCGCGGCGAGGTCGCGCGCCTTGGGCGACAGGTCGGCGTTGCGGGACAGCGGCAGCACCGCCGCCTTGACCGGCGCGATCCGCGGGTCGAAGCGCGTCACCGTGCGCTTCTCCATCACGCCCTTCGCGTTCGGCGCCTCGTCCTCGGCATAGGCGTCCATCAGGAACGCGAGCACGCAGCGGTCGGCTCCGGCGGCGGGTTCGACCACGTACGGAATGTACCGGTCACCGGATTCCTGATCGAAGTAGGACAGATCCTCGCCGGAGGCGCGGGAATGAACGGTCAGGTCGTAGTCGGTGCGGTTGGCGATTCCCTCCAGCTCGCCCCATTCCGATCCGGGGAAACCGAACCGGTACTCGACGTCCACCGTGCGCTTGGAGTAGTGCGAGAGCTTTTCCTTCGGATGCTCGTAGAGCCGCAGGTTCTCCTTGCGGATTCCCAGGTCCGTGTACCAGGCGCGCCGGGTGTCGATCCAGTACTGGTGCCACTCCTCGTCGGTGCCCGGCAGCACGAAGAACTCCATCTCCATCTGCTCGAACTCGCGGGTCCGGAAGATGAAGTTACCCGGCGTTATCTCGTTCCGGAACGACTTCCCGATCTGGCCGATGCCGAACGGGACCTTCCGCCGCGACGACTGCTGCACGTTGCGGAAGTTGATGAATATGCCCTGCGCCGTCTCCGGCCGTAGATACGCGAGTCCCGACTCGTCCTCGACGGCGCCGAGGGTGGTGCGCAGCAGGCCATTGAACATCCGCGGCTCGGTGAAAGCGCCCTTGGTTCCGCAGTTCGGGCAGGTTATGTCGGCGAGGCCGGCCGGAGGCTCGCCGTGCTTGGCCTCGTACGCCTCGGCCAGCTGGTCCGCGCGGAAACGCTTGTGGCAGGAAAGGCATTCCGTCAGCGGGTCGACGAACTGGGTGACGTGTCCGCTGGTCTCCCATACCTCGCGGGCGAGGATCACGCTCGAGTCAAGCCCGACGATGTCGTCTCGCTCCTGGACCATCGCGCGCCACCACTGGCGCTTGAGGTTGCTTTTCAGCTCGACGCCGAGCGGGCCATAATCCCACGAAGCCCGGAGGCCGCCATAAATCTCGCTGGACGGGTAGACGAATCCGCGCCGCCTGGACAGGCTCACGATGGTGTCCATGATGTCGGTGCGTCGGGCCATGAAATTCTCCATCCGGCTGGCGGTCGGCGGCGCCGTGGCAGCGTCCTCGGCCTAGCTTAGAGGCGCACACTGGGTCACGCGAACCAATTCGGCTACTGAACGTGCGCGATTGGGTGCGCACAGTCTTTCGCTGCCCCGGATGGCCGCGGATGCGGGTCAGTACACCGAGCCGTACACCACGTCGCTGTCAATATTGAGCCGCACCTTGCCGTGCGTCTCCCAGTGCGGTCCCTGGTACTGCTTGATCCTCCGCCGGCCGCTCCATGCGCCGCTGGGCAGGTATGGGCCCGCTGTCAGGGTCCGCTTGCCGTCCCAGTACCCGACCCAGATCGAGTCCGGTTTGGCGAGAGCGTGACGGCCGATCGACGTGCTGCCGGAGAGGTCGAGCGCGCCGGATCCGGCGCCGGTGTAAACCCCGGAGACGTAGTGGTGGGCGTGCAGTTGCCGGGTCCATCCGTCCAGGAACGTCAGCACCCCGCCGCGGCAGGCGGCGTTGCGGCTGTTGTAGGCCTCCATGTCGAAGTACAGCGGGGCCTCGCGGCGGATCCCCAGCTCGCGGGCCTGGGTCATCGCGTCGTCGGCTGCCGCCCGGCCTTCGCCGGCGGCGTATACCGGGTTGATCCGGCCGCCGAACCGGTCGCAGCTGGGCTGCAGCCCGACGTACACCGGGACGAGATGCCAGCCGACCGCCCTCGCATCGTGGACCCAGGACGCCGACAGGTTCCGGTTGGCGCACGCCCGGTTCGCGCCGCCGATGTAGACGGCCACCACGGAGGCCCACCCCCTCCACGCGTTCAGCGCGCTCAGCGACGGGGCGTTGCAGGTGTCGAAGCCCGTAACCGGGTGCCGCGGGAATGCCGCCCGGGCGCGGGCCACCGGCTGGCCGGCGCGCCGCTTCGGGCGGGCCCGGTGCCTCATCGTGGGAGCCGGCTTCGTCACCATGGCGTCCAGCCGCGGCGCGGCCGCGTGGCGACCGCCCGCCGCGTGCACGGCAACCGCCGCGGACGGCTGGGCGCTGTCCGTCGACGGCCCATCCGGCCGGAAGGAGACGGCGGCGCTGAGCACCAGCGCCGTCAGTATCCCGGCCGCGACCGCGCGTCCCATCCTCACCCCGCGTCGATCCGGTATGCGCACAATCCCGTCCGGCCATCATGGAACGCCCACGGCCGACAACGGCAACCATTGTGCGAGCCATTTTGCGAATTGTTTAAGGTATCCGGCCGAAGAAACGGCCAACCGCCTCCTCGCGCCGATGCGGTCGGCCGGGCGGCGGACACGCCGGGGGCTGGGGCACAATGAGGTGTCCGTCACCTGGCAGCCGAAAGGACCCTGACGTGCCCGTTAACCGAGCCGGCCGCCCGCAGCAGCGGCCGCTGCCGGGGGGAGACGCGTTCTACACTCCGGGTGCCTCCGGGTTGCGGCAGTCGATCGAGCGGCGCGCCGCGGCGCCCCTGGCGTTCCTCTACCAGCAGCCGCGGTGGGTTGTTCCCGCGGCGCTGCTGCTGGTGCTCATCGCCGGTTTCGCACTGCCGGGCTGGGCCGGAGGGGCCGCCCTGCTGGTGCTCGCCGCGGTGCTCGGCGCGTTCGCGTACCTGTCCTGGCCGAACCTCGCCGCACGCGGCCGGCTGCTGCGCGGGGCGGCACTCGTCGTGATGATCGTGCTCGCCATCACCCAAGCGACCCGGTAGGCCCAGGCAGCGGGTCAGCCAGCGATGGGGTTCGCCACGGCGCCGCCGTAGCGGCGGTCGCGGCCGGCGTAGATCTCGCACGCCTGCCACAGGTGCCGGCGGTCGAAATCGGGAAACAGCGTGTCGAGGAACACGTACTCCGCGTAGGCGGACTGCCAGATGAGGAAGTTCGATGTCCGCTGCTCCCCCGAGGACCGGACGAACAGATCGACGTCCGGGATCTCCGGCTCGTCCAGGTACCGGGCGAACACCTTCTGGTTCACCTGGTCCGGGCGGAGCCGCCCGGCGGCCACGTCGGCGGCGAGCGCGGCGGCCGCGTCGGCGATCTCCGCCCGGCCGCCATAGTTCACGCAGAACTGCAGGGTGAGAACCGAGTTCGCCGCCGTCAGCCGTTCCGCGTCTTCCAGCTCGGAGATGACGCTGCGCCACAGCCGCGGACGGCGGCCGGCCCACCGCACCCGCACCCCCATCGCGTGCAACTGGTCGCGGCGGCGGCGGATCACATCCCGGTTGAACCCCATCAGGAAGCGGACCTCCTCCGGGGACCGGCGCCAGTTCTCGGTGGAGAACGCGTACGCCGACAGGTACGGGATGCCCAGCTCGATCGCGCCCATGATGACGTCGAAGAGCGAATACTCGCCGCGCTTGTGGCCCTCGGTGCGCGGCAGCCCGCGCTGCTTCGCCCAGCGGCCGTTGCCGTCCATCACCAGCGCCACGTGCCGGGGAACCAGGTCGGCGGGGATCGGCGGGGGGCGGACGCCGGAGGAATGCGGATCCGGCGGGCGCGGCTGGCGTGGTCCCGCCGCCGCGGCGCGGTCACCGGCCGGGGATTGTGCGTCCCGTCCTCGTCTCAAGCGCGCTCCACCAGACGCAGCGAACGGATCGAGTGTTCCAGGTGCCACTGCAGATACGCGGCAACTAGCCCGCTGCACTCTACCCGGTGCCGGTCATCGCTGGCGTCGGCGTGGTCCCAGTCCCCGCGCAGCAGCGCGATCATCAGCGCTACCGTCGCCGCCGCCGGCGCGGCCGCGCCGGGCGGGCGGCACCTCCCGCACACCAGGCCACCGGCCCCGATGGCGAACGCGCGCGCTCCGCCCGCCCCGGGTACCGGGTCGGGGGCCGGGGTCCCGCAGACGGCGCACTCCTCCAGCGCCGGGGCGTACCCGGCGACGGCGAGCGACCGCAGGAAGTACGCGTCCAGCACCATCCGCGCGTCGTGGCTGGCGTCGCCGAGGGTGCGCAGGCCCCCCACGAGCAGCAGGAACTGGCGCAGCGCGGGCTCGCGTTCGGCCGGGGTGAGCCGCTCCGCGGTCTCCAGCATCGCGGTGCCCGCCGTGTACCGCGGATAGTCCCCGGCCAGCACCTCGCCGTACGGCCGGAGGGTGTCCGCTTGGGTGATCACGTCGAGCGACCGGCCCTCGTAGATCTGCAGGTCCACGTGGGTGAACGGCTCCAGCCGGGCGCCGAACCGCGACTTGGTCCGGCGGACGCCCTTGGCGACCGCGCGGACCCGGCCGGTGCGGCGGGTGAGCAGCGTGACGATCCGGTCGGCCTCGCCCAGCTTCTGCGTGCGCAAGACGACGCCGTCGTCCCGGTAACTGCCCACCCACCAATTCTGCTACGGCATGTCAGCGCATCGCGCGGTTGACGGCGGAGACGACGGCCTTCAGCGAGGCGCTGACGGTGTTGACGTCGACTCCGACGCCCCACAGCGTCCGCGGGCCGTTGCCGTTCACGTCGACCTCGCACTCCACGTACGCCGCGGCCTGCGCGTCGCTGCCGGCGGTCAGCGCGTGCTCGCAGTAGTCGAGCACCCGGACGGCGGCGCCGGCACTGGCCAGGCCGTCGCAGAACGCGGAGATCGGGCCGTTGCCCGAGCCGTCGATCTGCCGCGTCTCGCCGCCGAGGACGACCTCGACCGACAGCGCGTCCTTTTCGTCCGCCGCGGAGGAGGTGTGGTGATCGAGCAGCTCCGCCCAGCCCGCGCTGAGGTACTCGCCGGAGAAGATCTCCCACATCTGGGCCGCGCTGACCTCGCCGCCCTCGGTGTCGGTCCAGTCCTGGATCGCGTGCGAGAACTCGATCTGCAGCCGCCGGGGCAGGTCCAGCTGGTGCTCGGCCCGCATGATGTAGGAGACGCCGCCCTTGCCGGACTGGCTGTTCACCCGGATAACGGCCTCGTAGGTGCGGCCGACGTCCTTCGGGTCGATCGGCAGGTACGGGACGGCCCAGTCGAATTCCTGCACCGGCACTCCGGCCGCGGCCGCGTCCCGTTCCAGCGCGTCGAAACCCTTCTTGATCGCGTCCTGGTGCGAGCCGGAGAACGCGGTGTACACCAGCTCGCCGGCGTACGGGTGCCGCGGGTGCACCGGAAGCTGGTTGCAGTACTCGACGGTGCGCCGGATCTCGTCGATGTCCGAGAAGTCGATCATCGGGTCGATGGCCTGGCTGAACAGGTTCATTCCCAGCGTGACCAGGCACACGTTGCCGGTGCGCTCACCGTTGCCGAACAGGCAGCCCTCGATCCGGTCCGCCCCGGCAAGCACCGCCAGCTCCGCGTCGGCGACCGCGGTGCCCCGGTCGTTGTGCGTGTGCACCGATATGCACACGTGTTCCCGCCGGGTGAGGTTCCGGCTCATCCACTCGATCTGGTCGGCGTACACGTTCGGCGTGGACCGCTCGACCGTGCAGGGCAGGTTGAGGATGATCTCCCGGCCCGGCTCGGGCTGCCACTCGTCCATCACCGACTCGCAGATGTCCGCCGCGTAGTCCAGCTCGGTGTCCATGAAGATCTCCGGGGAGTACTCGTACCCGAAGTCGCAGCCGGGCAGGTACTGCTCGGCGTACTTCATCACCGACCGGGTGCCTTCGACCGCGAGTGCCTTGCACTCGTCGCGGTCCACCCGGAAGACCACCCGCCGGAACAGCGGCGCCGTCGCGTTGTAGAGGTGGACGGTGGCGCGGCGCGCGCCTTCCAGCGACTGGATCGTCCGCTCGATCAGGTCGTCCCGGGCCTGGGTGAGCACCGAGATCTGCACGTCGTCGGGTATCAGGTCGCGCTGGATGAGCTCGCGGATGAACCCGAAATCCGCCTGGCTGGCCGAGGGGAACCCGACCTCGATCTCCTTGTAGCCCATCCGGACCAGCAGCTCGAACATCCGGTGCTTGCGGGCCGGGCTCATCGGGTCGATCAGTGCCTGGTTCCCGTCCCGGAGGTCGGTGGACAGCCACCGCGGCGCCTTGGTGATCGCGTTGCCAGGCCAGGTACGGTCCGGCAGCTCGACGGGTTTGAATGGGGTGTAGCGGTGGCACGGCATCCCGCTCGGCTGTTGCCGGGCTGCTACATCGCCTGTCATGCTTGCTGCTCCCTTGCGGATCGGCTGGGTGAGGCCTGCGGATCCGGCCAGCGGTCAGGTCAAACCCCCGCGGCGAGGGAGCCGGCCGTTTATCGGCCCCCGCCGCGGCCGCTAAGGAGGAGCAGCCCGCGCATGACGGTTACTCACGCTACCAGACGTAACGGCGTGGCGTGCGAACCCGGTCCCGTGATGCGCACTCGCTGTACTGGCGCGGTGACGGACTGGACAGGGCCGGCCGCGGTGCGACCTCGGCGGCTACTCGGGGCGGGAGGCCTGGGCCGTCATCGCGACCACGCCGTACGTCTGGGCCGGGGTCATTCCCATCTGCTGCGCGATTGCCTGCGCCGCCTGGCGCTCCCGGTCCGTCAGCGAGCCGCGGGCAAGGGCGATGCGCACCACCTCGGCGAGGAACCACTCCTTCGCCTCCGCGGTCAGCTGCATCCCGACCCGGGCGAGGGCACCGCCGTTTAGTGGCGGGGGCTGCCGCAGGTCGGCCTCGAGGTTGCCGACGCCATAGGGGCCGTCTCCAGCGCCGCGGATCGCCTCGATCGCGCGCTGGCGGGCGGACGGCGCGAGCAAGTCGCCGCAGAGCAGCATCGTCACCGCCGCGGCGCGCATCCCCTCCGGCAGCGCCGCCGACATCTCGGCGGCCGTCGGCACGGCCAGCACGTCGGCGGCGGACCGGGTCCGGCAGGTCGTGCACTGGATATGGTCGCCGACCTTCTTGAGCGGGATCACCGGGATGAAGAAGACGGTGAAGAAGTACCGCCCGCCGCGCCGGCGGTACCGGCGGTCACCGCCGCAGTGCGGGCAATGGAAGAAACCGCCGCCGACTGTCCGGAAGAAGACCCTGAAGCCCCAGATGATCAGCAAAACCGCTCCTCTTCCCCGGCGACATCACGCCTGGTCAGGTGTATCCCTCCAGGTCGACTGCCATCCATCCTGCCGTAAGACGGCACGCGCCGGGGGGCGATAACGCGACACCGGGACCATCTCGGCCGGAAACGGACGCTAACCCCCACCGGCCGGCCGGCGCCCGGGCGGTTCAGCCGGTGCCGGGCGGTTCAGCCGGTGCCCGGGCGGTTCAGCCGGTGCCGGGCCGGTTGAGCGGGTGGCCGGGTGGTCAGCCGAAGCCGAGGCGGCGCAGTTGCTTCGGGTCGCGCTGCCAGTCCTTGGCGAGCTTGACGCGCAGGTCCAGATACACCTTCGTACCGAGGAGCTCCTCGATCTGCTGCCGCGCCCGGGTGCCGGCCACCTTGAGCCGGGCGCCCTTGGGCCCGATCACGATGGCCTTCTGGCTGTCCCGTTCCACGTACATGATCGCGTGCACGTCGGTCAGATCCGGGCGGCCCGGCCGCTCCCCCATCTCCTCCACCACCACGGCGACGGAGTGCGGCAGCTCGTCGCGCAGGTCCTCCAGCACCGCCTCGCGGATCAGCTCGGCGGCCAGTTCCCGCTCCGGCTCGTCGGTCAGCTCGCCGTCGAGGTAGAGCGGCTCCCCCTCGGGCAGGTGCGAGGCGAGCACGTCGGCGAGCACGTCGAGCTGGTATCCCGTCACCGCGGAAACCGGGACGACGTCAGCCCATTCGCCCAGCTCGCTGACGGCCGCCAGCTGCGCGGCGACCTGGTCGCGGGAGGCGAGGTCGGTCTTGGTCACCACCGCGACCACCGGCGTCCCGCGGAGCCCGGCAAGCTCGGTGGCCAGGTACCGGTCCCCCGGCCCCACCGGCTCGGCAGCCGGAACGCAGAACCCGGCCACGTCGACGGTGCTCAGGGTGGACCGGGCGAGGCTGTCCAGGCGCTCCCCCAGCAGCGTCCGCGGCCGGTGCAGGCCGGGCGTGTCGACGATCACGAGCTGTGCGCGCGGACGGTTGACCACGCCGCGGACCGCGCGGCGGGTGGTCTGCGGGCGGCTGCTGGTGATCGCGATCTTCGCCCCGACGAGCGCGTTCATCAGCGTCGACTTGCCGACGTTCGGTCGGCCCGCGAAGCCGGCGAAGCCGGACCGGAACGCGGGGACCTGCGGCTGGGGCGAGTTCACGAAACGATTCTGCCAGGGCTGCGGGGCCGCGCCGGTCTGGTAACGCCCCGGCAGCTGTTCTCCCAGCCGCCGTCCGTGACCGGCAACCGCACCCGGCCGGCCTGGCCCGCTACCGGTGGCCGGCCAGCACTCGATGGTGGTCGACGCCGTCGCCAGGAGCCGGATCCGGGTGCACCAGGACGGCGGTCAGCCGGGGAATCGCATGCAGCAGTGCGTGCTCGGCGTCGGCGGCGACCCGGTGCGCCTGCGCGACCGTGCAGTCCGCGTCGACCGTCACCTCGCATTCCGCCCGCAGCCGGTGCCCCAGCCAGCGCAGCCGCAGCTGGCCGACGCCGTGTACCCCCGGAGCGGCCTCGAGGGTCGCCCGGGCCGTGTCCACCAGCGCCGGGTCGACGGCGTCCATCAGCCGGGCGAGCACATCGCGGCCGGCGCGCCGCAGCGTCATCGCCATCGCGACCGTGATCAGCACGCCGGCGACGGGGTCGGCCCAGTCCTGGCCGAGCGCGGCCCCGCCCGCCCCGGCCAGCACCGCCAGCGAGCTGAGACCGTCGGCGCGCGCGTGCAGGCCGTCGGCGATCAGCGCGGCCGAGGAGATCCTCCGGCCGGCCCGGATCCGGTACCGGGCCGCCAGTTCGTTCCCGGCGAGCCCGGCCAGCGCGGCCACGGCGACCACCGGCAGGTGCGAGACGGGCTGGGGGTGCAGCAGCCGGGTGACCGCGGTGTAGCCGGCGGCCAGGACCGACGCCGCGATGACGACAACGACGGCAACGCCGGCCAGGTCTTCCGCCCGGCCGTACCCGTAGGTGTAACGGCGGGTCGGGGCCCGGCGGCCGAGCACGAAAGCGATCGCCAGCGGCACCGCGGTCAGCGCGTCGGCACCGTTGTGCACCGCGTCGCTCAGCAGGCCTGCCGAGCCGGACAGCGCCATCACGCCGGCCTCGGCCAGGGCCGCGACCGCCAGCACGCCGAGCGAGATCCACACCGCCCGCATCCCCTCGGCGGAGCCTTCCAGGGCCGCGTCAGCCGTCGCCGCGGGCTCGTGCGAGTGCGGCCTGAGCAGATGTGCGATCCGGTGCCTCATCACCCCACGATGCCGCGAAAAGCCCGTCGCAGCACGTCGACAACAGCCACTCGCCCGCTGTTGCAACCGGTCCGCGATCCGGCGGTCAGCGAGCCGCGTCGCCGGGGACGGTGGCGCGCAGCGTGCCGTCCGGTGCCGCGTGGAACACCGGCGCGGCCGGGCCCAGGTCGTGAACCACGGCGACGTCGGCCGGATCCGGCGGCGCCTCACCGACCAGGGCGGCCGCTTCCACCGATGTCGCGCCGCTGGAGACGGCCATCGCCACCGCGAGCCGCAGCGCCGGCAGCTGGAGCGACGGCAGCGCGACCGTCGCCGCCGTATAGGTACGGCCCATGTCGTCGCGCACCGCGGCGCCCTCGGCCGCGGAGACGCGGGCCCGGGTGCTCCGGGCCAGCGTTACGAGCTTGGAATCCTCGGGGTCGAGCGTGTCGTCAGCCACCTGAGACATTGTGCCCGGTGCGCCGGGTCACCCCGGCTCAGGCCGTATCCCGCTCCCGGCTGAGCTGGCCTCCGTGCTCCACCGGGGCGGCCTCCAGCTTCCGCACCACCACGGTGCCGATCCGGTTGCGCCGGCCCGCGGGGCTCTCCGCGGTCAGCCGCAGGCCGGAGATCGTCGCCTGTGAGCCCGCGATCGGAACCCGGCCGAGCGCGTGCGCGAGCAGTCCGCCGACGGTCTCGACGTCCTCGGCGTCGATCTTCACCCCGAACAGCTCACCGAGTTCGTCGACGCCGAGCCGCGAGGTCACCCGGGCGGTGTCCGGGGCGATCCATTCGACCGGCGGCCGCTCCTGGTCGTATTCGTCGGTGATCTCGCCGACGATCTCCTCCAGGATGTCCTCAATGGTGACCAGCCCGGCCGTCCCGCCGTACTCGTCGATCACGATCGCCAGGTGGATCTGCCGCGCCTGCATCTCCCGGAGCAGCTCGTCGATGGGCTTGCTGTCCGGGACGAAGCTCGCCGGGCGCATGATCGACTCGACTTTCTCCGCCGACTCGCTCTCCCGGTGCTCGTAGCTGCGCGCGACGATGTCCTTCAGGTAGGCGACCCCGATCACGTCATCCTCGTTCTCGCCGACGACGGGAATCCGGGAGAACCCGCTGCGCAGCGCCAGCGACATCACCTGCCGGAGCGTCTTGCCGCGCTCGATGAAGACCATGTCGGTCCGCGGCACCATGACCTCGCGGACGATCGTGTCGCCGAACTCGAACACCGAGTTGATCATTTCCCGCTCGCCCGGCTCGATCACCCGCCGCCGCTCCAGCAGGTCGACGAGATCCCGCAGCTCGGCCTCGGATGCGAACGGCCCTTCCCGCAGCCCCGGCCCAGGGGTGAGCGCGTTTCCGAGCCCGATCAGCAGCCGCGGCAACGGCCCCAGCACCCGGGCAAGCGGATACAGAACGGCCGAGGCGGCGAGCCCGATGCTCTCCGGGTGCTGCTGGCCGATGGTGCGCGGCGAGACACCGACCCCGACGTAGCTGACGACGATCATCACCAGCAGGGTGTAGCCGAACGCGGCCCAGCCGGGACCCATCGCCTTCACGAACGCGGCCGCGACGACGATGGTCGCGGACAGCTCGCAGATCACCCGCAGCAGCAGCAGGACGTTCAGGTACCGGGGCGCGTCGGAGATCACGTCCTGCAGCCGCCTGGCTCCCCGCCGTCCCTGCGCGACCAGTTCCTCGGCGCGGAACCGGGAGATCCGGGTCAATGCGGAATCGGCCATGGCGCACAGGCCGGCCGCCAGCGTAAGGACAACCGCCGCGGCGACAAGCCACCCGATGGCCGACATCAGCCCTGCCCTTCGTGCCCTTCGCGCTGCGCGGGCTCAGCCTGGAGTCCCGGACTGGGCGCCGGGCGCTCGCCGGCGCGGGACCGGCTTCGTTCAGCCGCGCTTTCGCCGCCGGCGGCCTCCGCGCCCGATCCGCGCCAGGACGCCAGGATCCGGTCCTGAAGGCCGAACATCGTCGCGTGCTCGTCCGGCGTGGCATGGTCGTATCCGAGCAGGTGCAGGATGCCGTGGGTGCACAGCAGCTCCAGCTCGTCGGCGGTGCGGTGGCCCGCGGTGCGTGCCTGTTCGGTCGCCACCTGCGGGCACAGCACGACGTCGCCGAGCAGCGGCTCGGGAACCAGGTCGCCGTCGTCCGGCTTGCCCGCGTGCCCGCCGCCGACCTGGGGTGAGCGGAACTCGTCCATCGGGAACGCGAGGACGTCGGTGGGACCGGGCTCGTTCATCCACCGCTCGTGCAGGTCCGTCATCGCCTGCTCATCGACGAGCAGCACCGACAGCTCGGCCAGCGGATGGATGCGCATCTGGTCGAGCGCGTACCTGGCCAGAGCGGCAAGCGCGGCCTCGTCGACCGCGGCTCCAGACTCGTTGGCGATATCGATACTCACGGATGTTCACCCGGTGTCTACGTCGGCGCGTGCTAGCTGCCGCCGCGGCGGCGGCGGGTGCCGCTGCCGTGGCCATGGTCCAGCACCTGGCGTGTGCCCTTCGCCCCGTCGACGTCCCGGTGCTGCGCTCGGCCCTCGGGCGCTGACTGGACCGCCCGCTTCGAGCTGCGGGCATCGTATCGCTCATAGGCGTCGACGATCTCCCCGACCAGCCGGTGCCGTACGACATCGTGACTGGTCAGGCGGGCGAAGTGGATGTCGTTGAGGCCCTCGAGGATCTCCTGGACCACCCGCAGCCCGCTGCGCTGCCCGGTGGGCAGGTCCACCTGGGTGATGTCGCCGTTCACCACGACCTTGGATCCGAACCCCAGCCGGGTCAGGAACATCTTCATCTGCTGCGGCGAGGTGTTCTGCGCCTCGTCCAGGATGATGAACGAGTCATTAAGCGTTCTACCACGCATGTACGCTAGCGGCGCGACCTCGATCGTGCCCGCGGACGTCAGCCGCTGGAACGACTCGGGTTCGATCATGTCGTGCAGCGCGTCGTACAGCGGTCGCAGGTAAGGGTCGATCTTCTCGTACAGGGTGCCCGGCAGGAATCCGAGGTTCTCTCCCGCCTCCACCGCCGGCCGGGTCAGGATGATCCGGTTGACCTGCTTGGCCTGCAGCGCCTTCACCGCCTTGGCGATCGCCAGGTAGGTCTTGCCGGTCCCGGCCGGGCCGATCGCGAACACGACCGTGTGCCTGTCGATCGCGTCGACGTAGTTCTTCTGGTTCAGCGTCTTCGGCCGGATCGTCCGGCCGCGCGCGGTGAGGATGTCGATGCTGAGCACGTCGGCGGGGCGCTCGCCGGAGCTGCGCAGCATCGACAGGCTGCGCTCGACCGCGTCGGGCGACAGCTCGGCGCCGCTGGACAGCAGTTCGACGAGTTCCTCGAACAACCGGACGACCAGGTCGTTCTCTTCGGGCCGGCCCGTCACAGTGATCTCGTTACCGCGGACGTGGATGTCAGCCTGCAGGGCCCGCTCGATGACTTCGAGCAGTTCGTCGCGCGATCCGAGCAGGCTCACCATGGAGTGATCGCCGGGTATCACGATCTTGGTCTGGGACCGGGCCCCGCCCGCTTCGCCGGTGCCGCGGGAACCGCTGGACGACTGTCCCAATTTCGTCAGTGCCCCTGCCCGCTGGCCGCGATCACGCTCGTTTCTCGCCCCTTCGCCGCTGCTCACGTCCGCACTCATGGTACCGGGCCGGTTCCGTGCCGCGGATCACCCGGACCGGAGGCGGTACGCCCGGTGGCTGGCGTTGCCGCTCAGCCCGGGGGCCATGTCATCGCGCGGCCGCCAAGCAGGTGCACGTGCGCGTGCGGAACGCTCTGACCGGCACGCTCCCCGGTGTTGAACACCAGCCGGTACCCACCGGTTGCGATGCCCTCGCTGACCGCGATGCGGTGGGCCTGAGCCACCACCTCGTCCAGCAGGCCCGCATCGGCGGCGGCGAGCGCGGCTGCGTCGGGGTAGTGATCCTTCGGCACCACCAGCACATGCACCGGCGCCTGCGGGTTGATGTCGCGGAAAGCCAGCGTCCGGTCGCTTTCCAGCACCCGTTTGGCGGGGATATCCCCCGCAACTATCTGACAGAAAAGACAGTCCGGCACGCGGCGATCTTACCGTCCAGCGGGCGGCCGGGACCGGGCACTCCCTGCGACCGCCACCGCACGCCCTGGTAATATCGCTGGTCAGCGACATTTCGTCACCTGCAGTTATCGGGCATCCGGGGCGATTATCACTCTTTGTTACCAAACCGATGTTTCGTGCTGACGCTCCAGCAATCAGCTGCGCTCGATATCGTGGGTGAGGATATTGTCATTTGCCTGGTTAGAGTGGCTGCAGGGGTGCCCGGCAACGGCGGGCAGGCGCGTGCCCGCCCAGGTCGGCGGCATGCGCTTCCCGGCTCTCGGACCAGGGCAGGGTGCAGGGTGCTTCTGCCGGACGGACGCTACGGCGGGGTGTTGGCAAGGTGATTGGGCTGACCGGACACGGCGGCTGAGCCAGCAATGGAAGCTGGTGAACCCAACGGTAAGGTCACGCGTCCTAGTGACGTGACCGAAACCCTGCTGGCCGACGGGCCAATGCTGGACTCGGTCACGGCCGGGCGGATGAACGCGCGTTCGGCGGACCACGCGGTGACGGAGCTCTATGGCCTGCACTACAAGTCGCTCGTCCGGCTGTCGGCGCTGCTGGTCCGCGACGTCACCACCGCCGAGGAGGTAGTACAGGACGCATTCGTGGCCATGCACGGCGCCTGGCGGCGGCTGCGCGATACCGACAAGGCGCTCTCGTACCTGCGCCAGTCGGTCGTCAACCGCTCGCGGTCGGTACTGCGGCACCGTGCCGTCATCGACAAGTACGCACCCAAGCCGACGCCTGACGCTCCGAGCGCCGAGCAGGGGGCGATCGCCCAGCTCGAGCGCTCGGCCGTGGTCGCGGCGCTGCGGGGGCTGCCGGACCGCCAGCGGGAAGCGCTGGTGCTGCGTTACTACGCCGACCTGTCGGAACAGCAGATCGCTGCCGCCATGGGGATCAGCAGGGGTGCGGTGAAGAGCCACACCGCGCGTGCGATGTCCTCGCTGCGCATCGTCCTGGAGCGAGAGGAATGACACCGGACCGAGACGCCGAGATCGGCGACGCCCTCCGCCGCGAGCTTGCCGCGGAGGCGGATTCGATCATGCCCGCCACCGACGGGCTGGATCGGATCCGCAGCCGGATCGCCATCCGCCGCGGCCGGTCCGGGTTGCTGGGCTGGTGGCCCGCCTTCGTTGACCTGCTGCGTCCGCTTGATGGCCGGATGCTGCGGCCCAGCCTGGCCGCGGCCGGAGCCGCCATCATCGCGATCGCCGCCCTCGCCTCCGTCCCCGGCGTCCGCCAGCTGGTTTCCTCGATCACTTCTTCGGGAGGCTCGTCGGCCCCGCAGCCTGGCGGTCCGGGCGGCGGGGCCGGTGGAACCAGCGGATCACCCGCCAGTTCGGCGAACGGAACCGCGAGATACCCGCACCAGGGAGCCTCCACCGGCCCCGGCGCCGTACCGGTCGTGCCACCGGTGCGCTGCTCCCCGCACTCGCAGCCGACGAGCGCCAGTACCACGCCCGCGGCGCCGGGCAGCAGCGTTGCCGGGGGCGGGCAGCAGTCCTCCACCGGCAAGCCTGCCCCGAGCGCGAGCCCGGCGACCCAATGCCCCGCCAGCGGCCCGCCACAGCCGGCGCAGTCGCCCTCCTCTCCGGGGACGCCCGCGACCCAGCCGGCCGTGCCCAGCCAGGGCAGCGGCGGCGCCGGCCACGGCAGCGCGCCGTCCAGCGCGGGCCAGACCAGTACCGGCGCCGCGGGCTCAGCGAAGACGAGCACCGGAAACGCAGGCGTCGGCCAGGCTCCGGCAAACGGGACGGTCGGCCCCGGAACGGTCACCAACGGTGCCAACCCGTCGCTGGGCTCGCGCTTAATTCCGGGTACCCGGGCCTGAGCGGCACCGGCTCATCAGGACGTCCCGATGGCCGGCGCGGCCTCACCAGCGCCCGGAACGGCTGAGAACGACGGCGGCCGCCACGGTCGCCGCGGTTGACGTCCGCAGCACCGAAGGACCCAGCCGGGCGCCGTGGGCTCCCGCCGCGGCGAAGGCCGCCGTCTCGTCGCCGGTCAGGCCTCCCTCGGGCCCGGCCACGATGACGATCTCGCCGGTCAGCGGCACCGGCACGTCGGCCAGCCGCCGCGGCGCCGCCTGATCCAGCACCACCGCGCACGCGGCCGCAGCCGCGCGGCGCGTCGCCGCCGACGTGCCGGCTGGATCGGTCACCTCCGGGATCCACGCCCTGCGGGCCTGCTTGGCCGACTCACGCGCCGCCGTCCGCCAGCGCGCCAGCGGCTTGCCGGTCCGGTCGCCGCGCCAGCGCGCCACGCAGCGCGCCGCCGCCCACGGCACCACGACGTCCACGCCAACCTCGGTCATCATCTCGACGGCGAGCTCGCCGCGGTCGCCCTTCGGGATGGCCTGGATGACCGTGACCCGGGGCTGCGGCGCCGGCTCGAACCGCCGCCGCCGCACACGCAGTTCCAGCTGACCGGCGCGCACCGCGGATACCTCGCACTCCGCCACCAGTCCCGCCCCGTCGGTCAGGTCCACCTGCTCGCCGGGCCGGATCCGGCGCACGGTCGCCGCGTGCCGTCCCTCGGATCCGGCGAGCACGACGGTCTCGCCGCCGAGGTCGGCGGCGTCGGCGAGGAACACCGGCGCGCTCAGGATCTCGCCTCCCCGTGCGCTAACCGCCGCGAGCGGCGACCATCACCGGCCGTTGAACGCGTCCCGCAGCCGGTGGAAGAAGCCGTGCTGGCCCGGAGCGAACTTGCCCGGTGGTGACTCCTCCCCGCGGAGCCGCGCCAGCTCGCGCAGCAGCTCCTCCTGCTGCGGCTCCAGCTTCTGCGGGGTCTCCACCCGGACATGGATGAGCAGGTCGCCGCGGCTGGAGCCGTTCAGCCGCTGAACGCCGCGGCCGAACATCGGGATCGCCTGCCCTGACTGGGTGCCGGGGCGGATATCGATGTCCTCACGGCCATCCAGGGTGTCCACCTGCAGCGTGGTTCCCAGGGCGGCCGCCACCATCGGGATGCTCACCGTGCAGTGCAGGTCGTCGCCCTGCCGCTCGAAGATCTGGTGCGGGCGCTGCACGATCTCCAGGAACAGATCGCCGGGCGGACCGCCGCCCGGGCCGACCTCGCCCTCCCCGGCGAGCTGGATCCGGGTACCGTCATCCACCCCGGCCGGGATGCGCACCTTGATGGTGCGCCTGGTGCGGACCCGGCCGTCGCCGTCACACTCCGGGCACGGCCGCTGGATCACGCTGCCGTAGCCGCCGCATCTCGGGCACGGCCGGGTGGTCATCACCTGCCCCAGGAACGAGCGCGTCACCTGGCTGACCTCACCCCGGCCGGCGCACACGTCGCACGTCTCGGGGTGCGTACCCGGCGCGGTTCCCTCGCCGGAGCAGGTCGGGCAGACCACCGCGGTGTCCACGGCGAGCTCACGCGTCGCGCCGAACGCGCATTCGGCAAGGTCGAGTTCCACCCGCAGCGCCGCGTTCCGGCCCCGGCGGGCCCTGGACTGCGGCCCGCGGGTCCCGGCGCCGCCGCCGCCGAAGAACGCGTCCATGATGTCGCTGAACGGGAAACCCGCCCCGAATCCGCCGGCGCCGGCACCGGCCGCCCCGCCGGGCGCGAACGGATCCGCGCCCAGGTCGTACATCTGCCGCTTCTCCGGGTCGGAGAGAACCTCGTAGGCCTGGGTTATCTCCTTGAACCGGTCCTGGGTCTGCGGGTCCGGGTTGACGTCCGGGTGAAGCTCGCGCGCCAGCCGGCGGTACGCCTTCTTGATTTCATCCGCGCTCGCGTCACGCCGGACGCCGAGCACGGCGTAATAGTCACTCGCCACTAAGATCCCGCCAGTATCTGGCTCACGTATCGTGCCACCGCACGCACTGCTCCCATCGCACCGCGGTAATCCATCCTCGTCGGCCCGAGGACCCCGAGCCGGGCTAGCGCCTGGTCACCGGCACCGTACCCGGCGGCCACCACTGAGGTGTCACGCAACCCCTCAACCGGGTTCTCGGAGCCGATGCGGACCGTCACTGACGGCTCGGCGACCTCCCCGAGCAACCGGATGAGGACGACCTGTTCCTCCAGCGCCTCCAGAACATCGCGCAGGCTGCGGGAGAAGTCTGACACGGCCAGGTTGGCGGTGCCGCCGAACACGACCTTCTCATCATGCCGCTCGACGACGGACTCGAGGATCATCGACAGCACGGCGGCCGCATTCGGCCGGTCCACGGGCGCCAGCCGGTCCGGAAGGCCGGCGACGATTCCCGGCACCTCGGCCAGCCAGCGGCCATCCAGCGACGCGTTCAGTACCGCGCGCAGGTGCGCAGCCTCCTGCTCGCCGATCCGCCCCGGAAGCTCGACGGACCGCTGCTCCACCCGGCCGGTATTGGTGATCATCACGAGCAGCAGCCGGTTCTCCGCGAGCGGCACCAGTTCCACATGCCGGACGGCGGAACGGCTCAGCGACGGGTACTGCACCACCGCCACCTGGCGGGTGAGCTGCGCCAGCAGCCGGACCGTCCGGGTCACCACGTCATCGAGATCGTACGCGCCCGCCAGGAACGTCTCGATCGCGCGCCGCTCCGCTGCCGATAGCGGCTTCACGCCCGACAGCCGGTCCACGAACAGCCGGTATCCCTTGTCGGTGGGAATGCGGCCTGCGCTGGTGTGCGGCTGCGCGATGTAGCCCTGTTCCTCGAGCGCTGCCATGTCGTTGCGGATGGTGGCGGGCGAGACGTCGAGGTTGTGGCGGTCAACTATCGCCTTGGAGCCGACGGGCTCGTTGGTTGACACGTAGTCCTCGACGATGGCACGCAGCACTTCGAGCTTGCGGTCGTCGAGCACGTGCCCACCTCCCTGGCAGTCAGCATGTTGGCAGTCGAGACTCCCGAGTGCCAATTCTATTGCGGCGGGGGCGTATTGCCCGCGACCCGCATGCGGCGCGGCCTCATTCCCGGCACCCTTACCATAGGTTGCTCCGCTGGTTCCCGCCCGGACACGCCCGGCAACCGGCTCCGGCCGGCTCCCAATCCCGGCCGCGACGAGGCGGGGAGCCGTGAGCGCCCAGAGCTGGCGGGATCGTGTCGTGCGCGAATTGCGGAGGCGTCGTGAGCGTGGTGAGGTCGAAGTGAACGCCGAACGGAGGCAGCTGGACGTGATGACCGGCCACTCCGGACAACCCGCACCGGGCCGTCCGGGATTCCCGCGCGACGAATCCCCCGCCGACGACGAGTCCCCGGCGGGCGACGAATCCCCGGCGGGCGACGAATCCGGGGCGACCGAGGAATCCCCGGCGCGAGACGAATCCCACGCGCCCGACGTATCCCCGGCACGCGACGAATCCCCGGCACGCGACCAATCCCCCGCGCCCGGCAAGTCCCCCGCGCCCGGCAAATCCCCGGCACGCGACCTAGCCCCGGCACGCGACGAATCCGCGGCGCCTGCCGACCAGCACCGCGAGGGCAGGCAGCCCGGGATCGCCGACTACGGGGCCGCCGTGCGCCCGGCCTACGGGCGGGCCGGCGCTCAGCGCGACCAGCTCTGGTCGCTGCTCGCCTACCCCGGCTTTTTCCTGCTCATCCCCCCGCTCGTCGTCTTGGTGGCGAGCGGGCGGCGGTCGCGGTTCGTCCGCTACCACGCGGCGCAGGCACTGAACCTGGGGATCACCGCCTTCGGCTACACCCTGTCCTGCCTCGTGATCGGCGGGCTGCTCGCGCTGGACACGACCCGGGTAGCGCTCACCGTCGGGGTGCCGCTGGCCTGCGTGGTGTGGGCCTGCGCGGCGGCGTTCGCCATCCTCGGCGGCGTTTCCGCGCGCCGCGGCAGGATGCGCCGCGTTCCGGCCTGGATCTGCTCGCCGATCGTGAAATAGCTCTCAGCCGGTCAGATCGCGGACCACGGCATCGGCGAGCAGCCGGCCCCGGGGGGTGAGCACGACGCTCCCCCGCCGGTAGGCGGCCGCCTCGGCGAGCCCGTCCGTCACCGCGCGCCCGGCCGCCTCGCGACCGGCGGAACCCTCCGGGCCGAGCAGGGCGACGGGGCAGCCGCTGGCGAGCCTGGTTCGCAGCAGCACCTGCTCGAGCCGCCGCTGCTCCGCGGTCAGCAGCTCCCGCGCCTGGCCGGGGCTCATCGCCCCGGCGATCCGGGCGGCATAGGCGGCGGGGTGCTTCACGTTCCACCACCGGACCCCGCCAACGTGGCTGTGCGCGCCCGGGCCGATCCCCCACCAGTCACCGCCGGTCCAGTAGAGCAGGTTGTGCCGGGAGGCGGCTGCGCCTCCCGCCGCCCAGTTGGAGATCTCATACCAGGTGAGGCCGTGCCCGCAGAACATCTCGTCGGCGGTCAGGTACCGGTCCGCCATCGCGTCGTCGTCGGGAGCGCCGAACTCGCCGCGGGCGATCCGGGCGGCCAGCCGGGTGCCGCGCTCCACCGTCAGCGCATAGGCGGAGATGTGGTCCGGCCCGGCGGCACAGGCAGCTTCCACGCTGCGCCGCCAGTCCGCGTCCGTCTCTCCGGGTGTTCCGTAGATCAGGTCCAGGTTGACGTGGGCGAAGCCGGCCGACCGCGCCCAGGAGACGCAGGCCGCAGGGCGCCCCGGCGAATGCGCCCGGTCCAGCGTCCGCAAAACCCGGGGGACCGCGCTCTGCATCCCGAACGAGATCCGGTTGATTCCCTGCCCCCGCAACCGGGCCAGCGAGCGCTCGTCGACGGACTCCGGATTGGCCTCCGCCGTCACCTCGGCATCCGGGGCAAGGCCGAACTCCGCTGCGATCGCGCCCAGGATCCGGCCGAGATCGCCGGGCGGCAGCAGGGTCGGGGTTCCCCCGCCGAAGAACACGCTCGCCACCGGCAGCTCGGCGCCGCCGAGGACCCGTCGCGCCATCCGCACCTCGGCTGCCGCGAGCTCCGGATAGGCCTCCCGCGAGGCGCCGCCGCCCAGGTCCGCCGCGGTGTAGGTGTTGAAGTCGCAGTAGCCGCAGCGGGTCACGCAGAACGGCACGTGCACGTAGATCCCGAACGGCTCCCGCCCCAGCGCCGCGAGGGCGGCGGCGGGCAGCATCCCGTCCGCGGGAACCGGCTCGCCGTCGGGAAGCGCTCCGCTCATCGCCAGCTCCGCTGGATCATCCCGCCCGGGCCGCCACGAGCGCCTCGCCGGCGAACTCGTCCCACTTGGCCGCGTGCCCGGGAACGCGGAGGATCCGCATGATCAGCTCCGGATCCCTGGTGTAGTAGGCGTGCATCGCCTCCGCCATCGTCACGCTGGCGAAGGGCCGCGCCAGCAGCTCGACGGTGTCGCCCGCGCCGACCGCTCCGGGCCGGATGACCCGCAGGTAGGCACCGGGCCGCCGGGCCTCGGCGAACTGTCTCACCCAGCCCCGCTCGCCCATCCACCCGCGGAACACCGAGCACGGGATGCGCGGCGTCGTCACCTCCACGAGCGCCGTGCCCAGCCGCCAGCGCTCCCCCATCACCGACCCGGTGACGTCAATCCCGGCGCCGGTGATGTTCTCGCCGAACATCCCGTCGCGCAGTTCGCGGCCCAGCCGCGGCTCCCACCAGTCGAGGTCCTCCCGGGCATAGACGTAGACGGCCTGGTCGGCGCCACCGTGGTTGGCCGTGTCGGCCTGCTCGTCGCCGGCCAGCCCGAGCGGGGCGACGGCGACCGGCCCGCTCGCCGGCCGCTTGTCGATGGCGGTCCGCTTGAGCCGGCCGGCCCAGTCCACGGCCGCGGCGCGCCCGGTGCTGACCGACAACACCCGTCCGATCTGCATCTGGCTATCTCTTCCCGTCCTGCTGGGTGGACAGGGCCGCGACGAACGCCTCCTGCGGGATGTCCACCCGCCCGATCGTCTTCATCCGCCGCTTGCCTTCCCGCTGCCGCTCCAGCAGCTTGCGCTTGCGGGTGATGTCACCGCCGTAGCACTTGGCGAGCACGTCCTTGCGCAGCGCCCGGATATTCTCCCGGGCGATGATCCGGGAGCCGATCGCCGCCTGGATCGGGACCTCGAACTGCTGCCGCGGGATCAGCTCCCGCAGCCTGTTGACCATCGCCACGCCGTAATCGCGGGCCTTGGACGAATGCACGATCTGGCTGAACGCGTCGACCGGGTCGCCCTGCAACAGGATGTCGACCTTGACCAGGTCGGCCTGCTGCTCCCCGTCCGGCTCGTAGTCGAGCGTCGCGTAGCCGCGGGTCCGGGACTTCAGCTGGTCGAAGAAGTCGAAGATGATCTCGGCGAGCGGCATCGTGTACCTGATCTCCACCCGCTGCGGCGACAGGTAGTCCATCGCGATCAGCGTGCCGCGGCGTGCCTGGCACAGCTCCATCACCGTACCGATGTAATCGCTGGGCGCCAGCACGGTCGCCCGCACCACCGGCTCGAATACCTCGCTGATCCGGACGTCGGCCGCGCCGGCCTTCGAGCCGGACGCGGACCCGCCGCTGGGGAACTCGCTCGGGTTGGTCACCATGACCTCCCGGCCGGACTCCATCACCACCCGGTAGACGACGTTCGGCGCGGTGGAGATCAGCTCCAGGCCGGATTCGCGTTCCAGCCGCTCCCGGACGATCTCCATGTGCAGCAGGCCGAGGAACCCGCAGCGGAAGCCGAAACCCAGCGCGACGGACGTCTCCGGCTCGTATACCAGCGCGGCATCGTTCAGCCGCAGCCGGTCGAGCGCCTCACGGAGCTCCAGGTAGTCGTCGCCGTCCACCGGGTACAGGCCGGAGAACACCATCGGCCGCGGGTCGGAATACCCGGGCAGCGGCGCGGCAGCCGGGCGGCTGGCGCTGGTGACGGTATCGCCGACGCGGGCCTGCCGGACGTCCTTGACGCCGGTGATCAGGTACCCCACCTCGCCGACGCCGAGCCCCGCGGACGGCGTCGGCTCGGGCGAGATAACCCCCACCTCCAGCGTGTCGTGCGCCGCCGCGGTCGACATCATCAGGCTGCGCTCTCGCTTCGACAGGCGGCCGTCCTTCACCCGGATGTAGGTGACCACCCCCCGGTAGGTGTCGTAGACCGAGTCGAAGATCAGCGCGCGCGACGGGGCGTCCGGGTCTCCGGACGGCGCGGGCACCTGCCCGACGATCTCGTTCAGCAGCTCCGGGACGCCGTCGCCGGTCTTGGCGGACACCCGCAGCACGTCGGACGGGTCGCAGCCGATGATGCCGGCCAGCTCGGCCGCGTAGACGTCCGGCTGCGCGGCCGGCAGGTCGATCTTGTTGAGCACCGGGATCAGCTGCAGGTCCGCTTCCAGCGCCTGGTACAGGTTGGCCAGCGTCTGCGCCTCGATTCCCTGCGCGGCGTCGACCAGCAGGATCGCGCCCTCACAGGCAGCGAGTGAGCGCGAGACCTCGTAGGCGAAGTCCACGTGACCGGGCGTATCGATCAGGTTGAGCACGTAGCTGCGGCCGTCGCGGCCGGTCCACGGGAGGCGGACCGCCTGGCTCTTGATGGTGATGCCGCGCTCCCGCTCAATGTCCATCCGGTCCAGGTACTGCGCGCGCATCTGCCGCTCGGAGACCACCCCGGTCAGCTGGAGCATGCGGTCGGCAAGGGTGGACTTGCCGTGGTCTATATGCGCGATGATGCAGAAGTTGCGGATCACCGCGGGATCGGTTCGGTCCGGCGCCGGTGTCGGTGTCGGTGGCACGTTGTCCCACTTCACTGTCGGGTAGACGTCAGCTCATGTTAGGGGCCGGGGGCACGCTGCCGGCACGGCCAGCCCGCCCCGGGCCGGTGCCCGCTCCCTGCCGCCCGTCCGCACCGGCCACACCGGGTTTGGCGCCGGCGGGCCTGCTCAGATATCCTCCAGCAGCGCGGTCGTGTGCCATCATCGGCGCTTTGCGGTCCGAGCGGCCCGGCCGGCGCTCCGCAGCACCCAACCCAGTACAGATCCGAGCGAGGCTCTCGCGTGGCGAATATCAAGTCCCAGATCAAGCGCAACAAGCAGAACGAGAAGGCCAGGCTGCGCAACAAGGCGGTCAAGTCGTCGCTGCGGACCGAGGTCCGCAAGTTCCGCCAGGCGGCGGATTCCGGCGATGTGGACGCCGCCACCGAGGCGATGCGCGCCGCGAGCAAGCAGCTGGACATGGCCGCCAGCAAGGGCGTGATTCACAAGAACCAGGCCGCGAACCGCAAGTCGGCCATCGCCCGGCGCTGCGCGGAACTGCAGCGCGGCTGACCAGCCCCGGGGACGTACTGGATTCTCCTCTTATCCGTCCAGGGGGCCGGGCGGCGTTACGCAGGGTGCATACCGGAGCGCATACCGGGCATGCATGCGGCATGGGTCACAGCCGTCCGCCGCAGCGGGGCGGCAACCTGACGGGCCTCCGGCAGCTGAGTTCCAGCGGGCGGCGCCGGGGACGGCCGGGCGGTCGCGCGGGTAACTCGCGTCACCGCCGGGCACTAGGGCAGGACGCGAGCTGAGGAGGCTCGATGGCTAACTACCCGCAGTATCCCCAGTACCCGCAATACCCCCAGAATCCGCAGACCCCCCAGTACCCGGGTGCACAGCAGGCGCCGCGGCCGCAGACGATCCAGAATGCTGTGCGCCTGATGTACGCAGGGGCAGCGTTGAGCCTGATCGGCCTGATCGTCGGACTCGCGACCATTGGAAGCATCACGAGCGCACTACAGCGCAGGTATCCCGGCTACAGCGACGCCACGATTCATAATCTGCGTGCTGGAGTCATCGTCTCCGGAATCATCGGCGGGCTGATCGGCATCGGCCTGTGGCTTTGGATGGCATGGAAGAACGGCCAAGGCCGGTCCTGGGCACGGATCGTCGCCACCGTGTTCTTCGGCCTGGACACCCTCGTGTTGATCGGAAGCTTTGTCCAGGTACCGACGGTCGGGAGGGAAATTGCCCAAGTGGTGGAGTGGGTCATCGGGCTTGCGGCGATCATCTTCCTCTGGATGAGGGACTCCACCGCCTACTACAACGCGGTCAAGGTGGCTGAGTCCGGGGGTTACCTGACCGGCGGCTACGGCCCGACCGCGCCGTACGGCCAGCCCGGCTATGGACAGCCCGGCTATGGACAGCCCGGCTATGGACAGACCGGCTATGGACAGCCGGGCTATGCACAGCCGGGCTACGGGCAGCCGGCCTACGGGCAGCCGGGCTACGGACAGCAGCCCGGCCCAGACCCCTATGGCCAGCAGCCCGCAGGATCGTATTGGCAGCAGGACGCGGGCTCCTATGGGCAGCCGGGCGGACAACACGGGCAGAGCGGACCGTACGGCGGCGAGCAGCCCCCGCCGCCCGGTCAGCCATCACCGCCCGGTCAGCCATCACCGCCCGGTCAGCCGTCACCGCCGGGTCAGGCCCCGCCGCCCGGTCAAGCCCCGCCGCCCGGTCAGCCACCGCATGGCCAGCCACCGCCGCACGGCCAGTAGCACGACGCGGTTTCGCCAGGACGCCTAGCCGGCTGCGCGGGCGGCGACCACGTGCCTGACCGCGCGCTCGAGCGCATAGCCCGCGTTCGTGCCAGCGCCCTTGACCTCCTCGTCCGCTTCCGCCACCGCGTCGACGGCCCGCGCGACACCGGCTGCGTTCCAGCCATGCAACTGCTTGCGGACCCGGTCGATCTTCCATTGCGGCATCTCCAGCTCCCGCATCAGGGCGACACCGCTCAGCCCGGCCGGGGCACTGCCGACCTTGGCCAGGGCGCGCACTCCCTGCGCCAGCGCGCTGGTGATGAGGACGGGCGCCACCCCGGTCGCGAGCGCCCAGCGCAGCTGTTCCAGCGCGTCGGCGAGCCGTCCTTCCACGGCGCGGTCTGCGACGCTGAACCCGCTGGCCTCAGCCCGGCCGCGGTAATAGCGCATCACCGTGGCCTCGTCGATGACGCCGCTGGTATCGGTCGCGAGCTGGCTGCACGCGGCGGCAAGGTCACGCAGGTCGGTGCCGACCGCGTCGAGCAGCGCCCGGAGACCTCCAGGATTGGCGGTACGCCCCGCCTGGCGAAGCTCGCCGCGCAGGAAGTCCATCCGCTCACCGGGCCGGGTGATCCGCGGGACCTCGACGATCCGGGCGCCATGCCCGGCCAGCGCGGCCAGCAGTCCGCCGCCCCGGCCCTTGCCGCCGGACCCGGCGGTGCCGCCGGTGCCCACGGTTCCCCGGCCCGCGCCGCGCTCCGTGCCCCGGCCCCCCTTGCCAGCGGCCGAGCGACCGCGGCCGACGGCGCTTGCCGCGAAGGTGAGGATCAGGACCGCGTCCGCGGCCGGCGCGGCGGCATAGGCGCTGATCTCGGCGGCGATCTCCTTGCCCGCGTCCTGCGCCGACCGGATCACCACGACCCGTCCACCACCGAACAGTGACGGCGACAGCAGTGCGGCGAGCTCACCGGGCGCGAGGCTCGCCGCGGGGCGATCAGCGGCATCCGGCTGCCCCGGCTCCGCGCCGGCCGGTGCGAGCCCGGACGAGTGGGCGGCCGCGACCATTCCGGCAACCGCGCGCTCAACCAGCAACTCCTCGTCGCCGACGACCGCGTTCACCGGGGCCGGGGCACCGGGGTCAGCTGTGGTCATCCTCGCAGCATGCCACGGCGGGACCGGCCCGTGCGGATGCTGTCTGCACCATGCGAGATCATCATCACCGGAGCATGATCAATACTGACAGAATCGGCCATCGTCCCTCGTAGCACGGGAAATGCGCCATCCGCTACGCTGCCATCGGGCGATGTGCATGTGCAAGTTCTGCTGCACGTGCACCAAATTATGTCGAAGGGTGAACGTTGGATCAGTCCAGCACCATGATGACCTCGTCGCCGCTCACGTCCCTCACCTGGCAGAAGAGCCACCACAGCAATCCCAGCGGCGAATGCGTCGAGATGGCCGCGCTCGCGGGCACCGAGATAGCAATCCGCAACTCGCGCGACCCGGACGGATTGGCGCTGATCTGCACAAAGGCCGAGGTGGGAGCGTTCCTCCAGGGCGCCAAGAACGGCGAGTTCGACCTGCTGGTAGTGTTATGCGGCCCAGCCGGGCCAGCCGATTCTGCCGGGCAGTTTGCTACTTGTAAGTAGTTTTTCTGGCCATACCCAATTGCTTTGCAAATGCCCGTTTCCATGGGACACTAGGCCGATCTGGCCCCTTCCCGGGAGCATGGGATGACAGCCTCGTACTCGGACCAGCGTCACGGCGACCCCGCGGTACTCCGTCGGCTCGCGCCCGAGCGGACCGGCCCGACGGTCCTGCGCATGCTGCTCGGCGCGCAGCTGCGCCGGCTTCGGGAGGCGACCGGGATCACGCTGGAGCGCGCCGGATACGAGATCCGGGCGTCACACTCCAAGATGAGCCGCGTCGAGCTAGGCCGGGTGTCATTCAAGGACCGCGACGTCGCCGACCTGCTGACCCTGTACGGCGTGGCTGACGGCGATGAGCGTGAGGCGCTGTGCACCCTCGCCCGGCAGGCGAACGCGCAGGGATGGTGGCACAGCTACTCCGACATCATGCCGCAATGGTTCGAGTTCTACGTGGGCCTGGAGCGCGCGGCCGACCGGATCCGCACCTACCAGGTCCAGTTCGTCCCCGGACTGCTGCAGACGGAGGACTACGCCCGCGCCGTGGTGCTGCTCGAGCACACCGGCGAGCCAGACGCCGAGGTCATGCGGCGGGTGAAGCTCCGGATGGAGCGCCAGGAAGTTCTGGCCCAGCCCGGCGCCCCGGGGCTGTGGGCCGTCGTGGATGACGCGGCGCTCCGGCGGCCGATCGGCGGCCCCGAGGTGATGCGCGGCCAGCTACGGCACCTGATGGACATCGCGGCGCAGCCGGACGTCACGCTCCAGGTGATCCCGTTCGGCGCCGGCGGCCATGCGGCGGCGGGCGGGCCATTCAGCATCCTGCGCTTCCCGGAGCCCGACCTGCCCGATGTGGTTTATCTGGAACAGCTCACCAGCGCGCTCTACCTGGACAAGCGCGAGGACACCGACCATTATCTTGCGGTGATGGAACGGCTGTGCATCGAGGCCCTTCCCGCCGATGAAACACCCGCCATTCTCGACGGCATCCTGAAGCAATTTTCCTGAACGGTAAGCCGCCTGACCAGTCAGGTCCCTGACCAGTCGGGTCCGTGAGCAGTCAGGTCCCTGAGCAGTCAGGTTCCCGAGCAGTAAGGCCGCTGATCGGTAAGGCTGCTGATCGGATCGGGGACGGCCGGGCGGTGCGATGTCAGTTCTGCACCGGGTCGCCGCCGCGCCACACCCGCAGCGGCTTCAGGCCGTAGGCCCAGGCGAAAGCACCCTCGTGGTCGGCGTCCCACTGCACCAAGTCGGCGTACCGGCCGCGGACCAGGGCCCCGCGGTCGGGCGCGCGCAGCGCGTGCGACCCGCCGATCGTGGCCGCCCGCAGCGCCTCGGTGACGCTCATCCCGAAGTGGGCGATGGCGAACGCGACGACAAGTGACATCGAGGTGATGCCGTTACCGCCGGGCGCGTGGTCGGAGCCGAGGGCCACCGCGACGCCCTTGTCGAGCATCGACCGGACCGGCGGCATCCGGCCGTTGCGCACGGCGGTGCTGGGGCACAGCACGCTGGCGACAGAAGCCTCCGCCAGCGCCATCACGTCGTCGTCCTTCGCCTCGTGCAGCAGGTCGGCGGAGGCGCAGCCCAGCTCCGCGGCCAGGCGCGCTGCTCCGGTGTACGACTCGCCGCAGGCGTGCAGCCGCGGCAGCAGCCCGGCGGCCCGGCCCGCGGCCAAGATCCACTGCGCCTCGGCCTCGGTGAACCGCCCCTCTTCGCAGAGGACGTCGACGCTGTCAGCGCCCGCCGCCGCCGCGTCCGCGCACCAGCTCGCGACCGCGTCGATGTAATCGTTGCGGCGGCCGAAGTATTCGGGCGGGACCGCGTGCGCCGCGAGGAACGTGGCATGCACCCGGGGCATCCCGGGCTCCTCCTCCAGCGACCGGAGCAGCCGCACGTCCGCAAGTTCGCCGTCACGGGTGAGGTGGTAGCCGGTTTTCGCCTCGATGGTCGTCGTCCCGGAGCGGAGCCAGTCGGCGAGCCGCTCCCGCACGCTGTTGCACAGCGTCCAGGGGTCGGTCCCACGGGTCACCGTGACGGTCGAGGAGTCACCGCCTCCCGCCGCGGCGATCTCTGACGCGGATGAGCCGCTGGAGCGCATCGTCAGCTCGGCCCACCGGTTGCCCGCGTAAACCGGGTGGCTGTGCGCGTCTATTAGGCCCGGCGTGACCAGGCCGCCGCTCAGGCTCTCCACATGGTCGACGTCGACGATGTCCTCGACGACCCCCGGAACCCCCTGCGGCAGCTCGGCAGCGGGACCCACCCACGCAATCCGGTCCCGGTGGGTGAGGACGGCCGCATTGGTCAGGATCTCAGTGCCAGTCCAGAGCCGGCCGATATTTGTGAGCAGGCGTACCGTCACCGCAGCGCCCCGGGTGCAGCACAACGACCGGGGGCAGTGGTTCCGGACATCATGAGCGGTCACCTGCCATTTTCGTACCGGCAGACCACACCGGCGTGCACACCCTGCTAATGCCCCGTACGGCCGTCGCGCGCCATACGGTCCAGATCATGCGGCGACCGAGATATCGGGTGCCGCTACGCTATTGCACCGCCCGCCATGTTGTACAGGCCATTTGGCAACTTGACATGGTCAAGAAATCCCTTTCGGGCACGTTTTGGCCTTCTGTACCAGTTCAGGACGGTACCGACGGTGAATCGCGGCAAATCAGTTCTCAACTTAGCGCAACACGGGCCCCGCTACCGGGCAGATGCGCCGTTGAAAGGTGCAAGTTCGGCGGCCAGCGGCGGCGGCACCCGGGCGTGCAGCACGGTCCCGTCCGGATCGTGCCGCTCGGTCAGCACTTCGCCCTGCTCATGCGCCCGGGCGACCAGATCGCCGCGGTCGTACGGCACGACCGCCCGCACCACCGGGTCCTGCTGCGGCAGCCGCCGCTCCACCGCGTCGCGCAGCTGCGCCAGACCGGTCCCGGTCCGCGCCGAGACCACCTGGCTGCCGGGCTCTCGCAGCAGCAGGCCCTCCACCGTAATCGGGTCGGCGAGGTCCGCCTTGTTGATGACGACGAGTTGCGGCACCGCCGCCGCGCCGATGTCGGCGAGTACCGCCCGTACCGCTGACAGCTGGGCGGCCGGGTCGGCGTCTGAGCCGTCCACCACGAGCAGGATCAGGTCCGCCCCGGCAACCTCCTCCAGCGTCGCGCGGAACGCGTCGATCAGCTGATGCGGCAGGTGGCGGACGAAACCGACGGTGTCGGTGAGGGTGAACGGCCGGCCGGACGGTGTCCGCGCGCGGCGGACCGCCGGATCCAGCGTCGCGAAAAGCGCGTCCTGCACCAGGACACCGGCCCCCGTCAGCTGGTTCAGCAGGCTGGACTTGCCCGCGTTCGTATAGCCCGCGATCGCCACCGACACGGTGGCCTGGGTCCGCCGCCTGCCGCGCTGAACTTCGCGGGCGGTGGTCATTCCCGCGATATCCCGCCGGAGCCGGGAAATCCGCGCCCGGATCCGGCGCCGGTCGGTCTCGATCTTGGTTTCGCCGGGGCCCCGGGCACCGATCCCGCCGCCGCCGGCCACCCGGCCGCCGGCCTGCCGGGACAGCGACTCGCCCCAGCCGCGCAGCCGGGGCAGCAGGTACTGCAGCTGAGCCAGCTCGACCTGGGCCTTCCCCGTCCGGCTCGCCGCGTGCTGGGCAAAAATATCGAGGATCAGCGCGGTCCGGTCGACGACTTTGACCTTCACCAGGTCCTCGAGCCGGCGCAGCTGGCCCGGGGACAGCTCGCCGTCGCAGATCACCGTGTCGGCGCCCGTCGCCGCGACGATCTCCGCGAGCTCGGCCGCCTTGCCGGCGCCGACGTAGGTAGCCGGGTCGATCCGGACCCGGCGCTGGATCAGGCCGTCGAGCACCAGCGAGCCCGCCGTCTCGGCCAGCAGCGACAGTTCCCGCAGTGAGTTCTCGGCGTCGGCCAGGCTGCCGTCCGCCCATACCCCGATGAGGACGACCCTCTCCAGACGGAGGGCGCGGTATTCGGCCTCGCTGATGTCACTCAGCTCGGTTGACAGGCCCGCTACGCGGCGCAGCGCCTGCCGTTCTGCCAGCTCCAGATCTCCCCTGCCGGACAGGTCACGTTCTGTGTTAACTGGCTCCACCACCGTTTCCGCTGCTCGCCCCCGTTGTAACCCGGCACCCGGCCGGCTGATTCCCCGCGGTCCCCACTACCGATGGTGCCACTGCGGGCTGTCGCAGGCACCCGGTTAAAATCCCGGTGGCACCGTGCTGCGAGGCCACGCCTGGCGGTTTCCCGCGCCGCAGCGAGGGCATCCGGCTACCTGGGAACCTGCTTTGACCCCGCGCGCGGGTGCCTATTAGCGTTCATTCCACCATCTAGAACCACTTTTCCACGATGCGAAAGGGGCCGCGCCATGCCATCACGCACGGGACTCGAGGAAGTCAGGGGCGTGGAGGTCACCGGCCCGGCAGGCGACCGCTTCGGCGAGATCCTGACCTCGGGTGCGCTCGGCCTGATCGCCGTTCTGGAGCGGGAACTGGGCCAGCGGCGGGCGGAACTGCTGGACCGGCGGCACCGCCGCCAGCAGGAGCTGGCCGAGGGCGGGACCCTGGACTTCCTGCCCGAGACCGCCGGGGTCCGCGACGACAAGGCGTGGCGGGTGGCTCCCCCGGCTCGCGGCCTGGAGGACCGGCGGGTCGAGATCACCGGGCCCACCGACAAGAAGATGACAATCAACGCGCTGAACTCCGGTGCCAAAGTGTGGCTGGCCGACTTCGAGGACGCCAACACGCCGCTGTGGGAGAACATGGTCACCGGCCAGCTCAACCTGAAGGACGCACTGGACCGGAAGATCGACTTCAGCAGCCCGGAGGGCAAGGAGTACAAGCTCCGCCCGGACGACGAGCTCGCGACGATCGTGGTCCGGCCCCGCGGCTGGCACCTGGACGAGAAGCACGTCCTGGTGGACGGCAAGCGCGCATCCGGGTCGCTGTTCGACTTCGCGCTGTACCTGTACCACTGCGCCCAGCGGCAGCTCGACAAGGGCAAGGGCCCGTACTTCTACCTGCCGAAGATGGAGAGCCACCTCGAGGCGCGGCTGTGGAACGACGCGTTCAACATCGCCCAGGACGCGCTTGGGATCCCGCGCGGCACGATCCGCGCCACCGTGCTGATCGAGACCATCCCGGCCGCGTTCGAGATGGAAGAGATCCTCTACGAGCTGCGCGACCACAGCGCCGGGCTGAACGCCGGCCGCTGGGACTACATGTTCAGCATCATCAAGAAGTTCCGCACCCGGGGCCGCGAGTTCATCCTGCCGGACCGCAACTCGGTGACGATGACCGCCCCGATGATGCGCGCCTACACCGAACTGCTGGTGCGTACCTGCCACGGCCGCGGCGCGCATGCGATCGGCGGGATGGCCGCGTTCATCCCCAGCCGCCGCGACCCGGAGGTCAACGAGAAGGCGATGGCCAAGGTCCGCGACGACAAGACCCGCGAGTCCGGCGACGGCTTCGACGGCTCCTGGGTCGCCCATCCCGACCTGGTCGCGCTGTGCCGGGAGGTGTTCGACGGGGTGCTCGGCGACCAGCCGAACCAGCTGGGCAAGCTCCGTGAGGACGTCAGCGTCAGCGCCGCCGACCTGCTCGCGGTGGCCAAGACCCCGGGCGACATCACCGAAGCGGGGCTGCGCAACGACATCAGCGTCGGCCTGCAGTACCTGGCCAACTGGCTCGGCGGCAACGGCGCCGTGGGGATCTTCAACATGATGGAGGACGCCGCCACCGCTGAGATCGCCCGGTCCCAGGTCTGGCAGTGGCTGCACAACGACGTCCAGCTCGCCGATGGCCCGCGGGTCACTAGGGAGCTGGTGCAGCGCTACACCGACGAGGAGCTCGCCAAGATCCGGGAGGCGGCGGGCGCGGCGTTCGACGAATCCCTGTACCAGCAGGCCACCGAACTGTTCCATGAGGTGGCGCTCGCTGACGATTACGCGGAGTTCCTCACCCTGCCGGCCTATGAGCGGATGCCCTAGACGGGACGGGCCGGCGGGCCGCCCGTGTGGACACAGCGGCCTAGGGTTATACATAACGGCGTCGCGCGGCTGGGCTCCGTCGCGATGCGGCATCGACGCACGCGCGACCTGTGAGGGGAGTGAGGCGCGATGACGACCGGAGCGACCGTCAACCCACCGGCCAGCACGGGCATCCCGTCGGCCGCCACCGGCGGTCAGACCGGTGCGGGCCCGGCCGCCGCCGCCGCGCTCGCGCCCCGGCTGCGCGAGGTGGTGGGCGCCGGGAACGTGATCAGCGATCCGCGCCAGCTGCGGACCTATGAGTGCGACGGTCTCACCTCGCACCGGTCGGTGCCCGCGCTGGCGGTGCTCCCGGACACGGCGGAGCAGATCGCGGCGATAATCCGGGCCTGCGCCGAGGCCCGGGTGCCCTACGTCGCGCGGGGCTCCGGCACCGGCCTGTCCGGCGGCGCGCTGCCGCGCGCCGACGGCGTGCTGGTCGTCACCTCGAAGATGCGGCGCATCCTCGACGTCGACGTCCCGAATCGCCGGGCGATCCTCGAACCGGGCGCCACCAACCTGTCGGTGAGCAAGGCAGCAGCGCCGTTCGGCTACTTCTACGCGCCGGATCCCTCCAGCCAGGTGGTGTGTTCCGTGGGCGGGAACGTCGCGGAGAACTCCGGCGGCGCGCACTGCCTCAAGTACGGCTTCACCGTGAACCACGTGATCGGCCTCCAGGTCGCGACGCCGTCCGGGGATCTGGAGTGGATCGGCGACGGGACGGCCGCCCCGCCGGGCTACGACCTGCTCGGCGCGTTCATCGGCTCTGAGGGCACGCTCGGCATCGTCACCAAGATCGTCGTACGGCTGACCCGGGTGCCCGAGCTGGTCCGCACCATGCTGGCCGCCTATCCCAGCATGGACGGTGGCGGCTCCGCGGTGTCGAAGATCATCGGCGCGGGGATTGTCCCGGCCGCGATCGAGATGATGGACGCGCTGGCCATCCAGGCCGCGGAGAAGGCGGTCGCCTGCGAGTACCCGCCGGGCGCGGGTGCCGTGCTGATCGTCGAGCTGGACGGCCCGGCGGCCGACGTCGCCTACGAGTTCGACGAGGCGCGGCGGCTGTGCGAGGAGGCGGGCGCCACCGAGATCCGGGTCGCCGACGACCCGGCGGAACGGGCCGTGATCTGGTCCGGCCGTAAGTCCGCCTTCGCCGCGGTCGGCCGGATCAGCCCCGCCTACATCGTCCAGGACGGCGTCGTGCCGCGGACAGCACTGGAGGAGGTGCTGCACGCGATCGCCGAGATGTCGGAGCAGTCCGGGATCCGGGTGGCGAACGTGTTCCACGCCGGGGACGGCAACCTGCACCCGCTGGTGCTGTTCGACGACGCGGAGGACACCGCGGAGGAACGGGCGGAGGAGCTGTCCGGCAAGATCCTCGACGCGTGCCTGGCGCACGGCGGGTCGATCACCGGCGAGCACGGCGTCGGCACCGACAAGTCCGCGTACATGCCGAAGATGTTCACCGCCGTCGACCTGGACACGATGCAGCGGCTGCGCTGCGCGTTCGATCCGGGCGGGCTGTGCAATCCGGGCAAGGTCTTCCCGACGCCGCGGCTGTGCGGCGAGGTGCCCGGGGTGCGCCGCGGGCCGGGGACGACGGTCTCGCTCAGCGCGCCCGCCGACGCGACCGCCGCGCCCGGCGAGCACCCGTTCAGCACCAGCTCCGGCGAACCCGAGCTGTTCTGATGGCCGCTGATCCCGTCGAGGTACTCTCCGCCACCGGCGCCGACGTCCGCAAGGGCAGGAAAGCCGACGCGGTCGCGGGCGTCACCCCGGCCGCCGTGGCGGCTCCGGGGTCGGCCGAGCAGGCCAGCGCGCTGCTGAGCGCGGCGTCCGCGCACGGCCTCGCCATGGTGCCGCGCGGCGCCGGGACGAAGCTGGACTGGGGGCTGCCGCCGCGGCGCTGCGACGTCGTGCTGGACACGGCCAAGCTGGACCGGATCACCGAGCACGCCGCCGGCGACCTAGTGGTCCGGGTGCAGGCCGGCGTCCCGGTCCGGCGCCTGCAGGACGAGCTCGGCCGGGCCGGGCAGCAGCTGGCGCTGGATACAGCGGATGGGGACAAGGCCACCATCGGCGGGCTGGTCGCCACCGGGATGGCCGGGCCCCGGCGGCTGCGTTACGGCGCGCCGCGCGACCTGCTGATCGGGATCACCGTGGTGCTGTCCGACGGCACCGTGGCCTCCTCGGGCGGCAAGGTGGTCAAGAACGTGGCCGGCTACGACCTCGGCAAGCTGTTCGCGGGGTCGCGCGGGACGCTCGGGCTGATCGCCGAGGCGACCTTCCGGCTGCACCCGCTGCCGCCAGAGGTCAGCTACGTGACTCTGTCCTGTGACGGCGCGGCGGCCGCGGCCGAGGCGGTGCGGACGGTGATGGGGACCCAGCTGGCCCCGTCCGCGTGTGAGATCGCCCGGCCGCGGCCGGGCGCGCCGGTGACCGTGGCGGTCCTGCTGGAAGGCCGGCCGGACGCGGTCGCGGAGCGGTCGGCGAAAATGCGCGCGGCGCTGGATGGCTCCATCCCTGGTGTCCCCGGTGCCCCGGGTGCTCCCGGTGGCGCCGCGGCGGCCGCCGTCTCCCCGGGCTGGTGGAACGCTCCGGCCGCCCCGGCCGGTGGCACGCTGCTGCAGCTGTCCTGCCCGCCCGGCGCGCTGCAGGCTGTCCTGGACGCGGTGGACGAGGCTGCGTCCGGCGCATCGCCGGCGGCGATGCCTGCCCGGGGGCGCGCGGCTTCCGGATCCGCCGCGCTCGACCCGGTGGTGCGGGGATCCGCGGGAACCGGCGTGCTGGCGGTCGGCCTGGCCACGGGCGCTCCCCCGGCCGCCGTCGGCGAGTTCGTGACGGCGCTGCGGGAACTGATCGCGCGCCAGGGCGGTGACCTTCCCGGCGGGAGCGTGACGGTGGTGCACGCGCCACCCGCGGTCCGCGACTCGGTCGACCTGACCGGGCCGATTCCCGCGGTGGGCCTGATGGGGGCGGTCAAGGACCAGTTCGACCCCGGCCACCTGATGGCGCCGGGCCGGCTGACGGGAGGAATCTGACGGTGACATCCTCTGGCGGCTCCTCCGCGCCTGGCGGCGCGGCGGCTACCGGCGGCCTGCCCGGGCCCGACGGCACCTCCCGGCCGGCCGCCATCCAGGCGGCCGGCGGCACCGGCATGGCCGGGGTGGGACCGGACCGCGCGGAACTCCGGGCGCTCACCGACGACTGCGTGCACTGCGGGTTCTGCCTGCCTTCCTGCCCCACGTATCAGCTGTGGGGCGAGGAGATGGACTCCCCGCGCGGGCGGATCCACCTGATGACCCAGGTCATCGACGGAGCGCCGCTGGACGGGCCGGTCCTCGAGCACCTCGACCGCTGCCTCGGCTGCATGGCCTGCATGACCGCCTGCCCGTCCGGGGTGCAGTACGACCGGCTGATCGAGAGCGCGCGGTCATGGCAGCCGGACGAGCCGCGGACCCGGAAGGACCGCATCACCCGCGAGCTGATCTTCTCCGTGTTCCCCTACCCGCAGCGGCTTCGGCTGCTGGCCGGCCCGCTGCGCGCCGCGCTTGCGGCACGGCGGCTGGGGCTCGACCGGCCGCTCAGCCGCCTGTCACCGGCGCTCGGTTCGGCGCTGCGGCTGGCACCGCCGCCCCCGCCACGGCGGCGGAGGTTCCCGGAGCGGGTCCCGGCCCGTGGCCGGCGACGCGCCGTCGTCGGGATGCTCACCGGCTGCGTGCAGGGCGAGTTCTTCCCGCAGGTGAACGCCGCCACCGCCCGGGTGCTCGCGGCGGAGGGGTGCGACGTGGTCATCCCGCGCAACCAGGGCTGCTGCGGCGCGCTGTCGCTGCACACCGGCAGGGCGCAGCAGGCCGAACGGTTTGCCCGGCGGACCGTGGACACCTTCAACCGCGCCGGGGTGGACGCGGTGGTGGTGAACGCGGCCGGCTGCGGGTCGGCGATGAAGGACTACCCAGAGCTGCTGCCCGCGGGGCAGCCCGCGCTGGACGGCAAGGTCCGCGACCTGTCTGAGTTCCTCAGCGAACTCGGCCCGGTGGCCGAGCGCCGCCCGCTCCCGGTCACGGCCGCCTACCACGACGCCTGCCACCTCGCGCACGCGCAGGGCCTGCGCGACCAGCCACGGTCGCTGCTGCGCGGCATTCCCTGGCTCAAGCTCGTCGAACTGGACGACGCCGGGACCTGCTGTGGCTCGGCGGGCGTGTACAACCTGCTGCAGCCGGAAGCGGCCAGCGACCTCGGCGAGCGCAAGGCGACCAGCGTCGCGGCGAGCGGAGCGGACCTGCTGATTTCCGCGAACCCCGGCTGCTCGCTGCAGATCTCGGCGGCCCTCGCCGCCCGCGGGAAGAAGATCGCCGTCGCGCACACCGCCGAGGTGCTGGACGCCTCGATCCGCGGTGTCCCGGTCGAGTCGCTGACCGGGGCACGGGACCGGGCGTGAGCCGCCCGGACGCGAGCTGCCGGTGGTGAGCGGGGGCCGGTGAGCGAACGCAACGCGGTCCAGTCCGTCGACCGGGCACTCGACCTGCTGGAAGTGCTGGCCGAGGCAACCAGGTCCGGCACGCCGGGACGGCCCGACGCGCCGGGCGAGGGCCTGGCCCTGTCGCAGATCGCGGCGCGCACCGGCCTGCCGTTCGGCACGATCCACCGGCTGCTGCGCACCCTCGCCGCACGCGGCTACGTCCGGCAGGGAGCCGACCGGCGCTACGCGCTCGGCACCGCCCTGCTGCGGCTGCGCGCCGCGGGTGAGCCGCTGCTCGGCCCGGGCGCCGAACCGTACCTGTCCCGGCTGGTCGATTCCTCCGGTGAGACCGCCAACCTCGCCGTGATGGAGGGCGAAGCCGTGGTGTACGTCGCCCAGGTGCCGTCGCCACGCCGGCTGCGGCTGTTCGCCGAGGTCGGGCGCCGGGTGCTGCCGCACTGCACCGCGGTCGGCAAGGTGCTGCTCGCGCAGTGGCCGGACGCCGACGCGGCCCGCCTACTGGCCCGCACCGGGATGCCGGCCCGCACGCCGCGCACGCGCACCGGCACCGAGGAGATGCTGGCGGAGCTGGCACTTGTCCGCGCCCGCGGATACGCGCTGGACCTCGGCGAGGAGGAACTGGACGTGCAGTGCGTGGCGGTGCCGGTGCGCGACGCCGACCGGGTCGCCGCGGCGGTGTCGGTGTCCGGGCCCGCGGCCCGGATGAGCCTGCCGGAACCCGGGCCCAGCGGCGGCGACCCGGAACGCCTCGCCGAGCTCGTCGCGACCATGGCCAAGGTCGCGGACGAGTTCTCCGCCGAGGTGTTCGGCCGCGGATAGCTAGCCTCGCCCGCGCCTTCGGCGCGGATAACCAGCCCCGCCCGCGCCTTCGGCCGCGGATAACCAGCCCCGCCCGCGCCTTCGGCCGCGGATAGCCAACCCCCTGGCCGCCCGCGGCCCGATTGTTCAGCGCCGGCGCACCCGCCGGGTCCTGCCGGGCCGACGGAGCTTGCGGACCCGGCCGGGCGGCCGGAGGGGGCGCACCCGGCGGGCGAGCCGCCGCCGGTACTGCGGGCTGTACCAGGCGGCACGCGGCCTGCGGCGCGCCCAGCGTTCCCGTTCCCGGGCCCGGCGCTCCACCTGCAGTTCGGTGCGCAGCCGGTCCACGTGCATCAGCAGCTCGCCCTGCAGCGGCCAGCCGGTGTCCCCGGTCGCGGCCTCGGCGCGCAGCCGGCCCGCCAGGGCGTCCTGCTGCTCCCCCGCCGCGGCCAGATGCTGTTCGAGCTCAGACTCCACCGGCTCATGCCGGGAAGCGATGTCGGCGGGCACCAGGCGCCCGAAGGTCCGCACCGCGGCGGAAAGCTCCAGCAGGACCCCGGCGAGGCCGCCGCGTGTCTCGTCGTCGTTCATCGGGCCCGACGGGCCGTCGAGCGCCGACCCGTCGGCGATGCACCGCGCGAGCACCCGGATGTCGACCGCGGCGTGCTCCAGGGTCTCCAATCCGGTGCGCAACGCGACCCCGGCATGGGTGAGGCGCAGTCCCCGCGGGTTGAGCCGTACGCTGTCCTCGGCCTCGGTGAGCGCGCGGTCCACTTTGCGTACCGCGCCCGCGAGCTCGCGGGCGCGCGCCAGCCAGCCCGCCGCCCGGTCCTTCGCCGAGCCATCGGCGAGGCCGGACGCCATCTCGTCGAGCAGGCTGGACATCCGCCCGCTCAGCTCTCCGATGTCCTGCGCCGCCGGCCGCACCCGCACCGGCGCGAGGACCAGCCCGGCCACCAGGCCCGCGACCGCGCCGACAAGCGTGTCGATCACCCGGCCGGTCGCTGCTGCCCTGGTCGCCAGGATCAGCATCGCGCTAATCGGGACCTCGAGGAAGTGATCACCAAGCCGCATCATGTGCCCGAGCACCAGGGCGACGCCGATCGCGATGCCGAGGCTCCACCAGCTGAAGCCCAGGACGGCGGCGAACGTGACCGCGACCAGCACGCCCACGACGACGCTGGCCACCCGCTGCAGCGCGCTTCGCATGGTCTGGTACATCGTGGCCTGAGCGACCAGCAGCGCGGTCAGCGGCGCCAGCACCGGCCGGGGCCCGCCGGCTGGGACGACAAGCGCCAGCAGGTAGGCGAAGGTGGCGGTGGCCGTGAGCCGCGCGACCATCTGCGCGGCCGGCTGGGCACGATGACGCAGCAGCGTCACCGACTCGGGGGCCGGCGCAACGGCGCGCACGGCCGACCGGACTCGCTTCGCTGAATAGGCATGAAGCGTCATAGGGCACCCTGGGGGAAGGAGTTGAAAAACACGGGGCAGGGCCGGCGAACTGACCCAAGTGCGTATCAACGCACGTGCCCGGCAACTATTTCCCGGCGCTGCGTGTGAGTGCGCTCACGTCCCCGCGGCCGGGCGCTCAGCCGAAGACGCTCAGCCCGGTCCGCTCAGCCGAATGGGCGCAGCGGAATGGGCTCAGCCGAATGGGCTCAGCCGAGCCAGTGTTCGCTGATATCGCCGTCGGCGACGATGACCGCGGGCCCGGTCAGCCAGCTGGTGCTGCCGTCCAGCGTCACCGACAGCAGCCCGCCCGGCACCCGCACCTGCCAGGTTCCCTTCACCGCTCCGGAGGCGTCACCGTTCGCGGAGGCCTGGGCGGCCGCCGCCGCGGCGGCGACCGCTCCGGTGCCGCAGGACCGGGTCTCGCCCGAGCCGCGCTCGCGCACCCGCATCGTCACGGCGCCGGGGTCCGTCACCCGCACCAGTTCGACGTTGCCGCCCTCGGGGAACAGCCGGGCGTCAAGGACCGGAGGCGCGGACAGGTCGAACTCCTCGACCGGCGAATCGACCAGGCAGGCCAGGTGCGGGTTACCGATCGAGACCCGCAGCCCGGGGCAGTCCCGTCCGCCGACCCGGGCGGTTGCGCCGCCGAGAAGTTCGGGCATGCCCATGTCCACGGTGAGGCGGCCGTCCGGCTCGGCACGCACCAGCCGGGTCCCGGCCCGTGTCTGCACCATCACCTCCGGGCCGGCGGCGAGCCCGCGGTCCAGCAGGTACCGGGCGAAGACCCGGATGCCGTTGCCGCAAGTCTCCGCGATACTGCCGTCCGCGTTCCGGTAGTCCATGAACCAGCCGCCGGAGCGGCCGGAGGCGGGCACCGCGCGGAGCACGCCGTCGCCGCCGATGCCGGCGCGGCGGTCGCAGATCCGGGCCACCAGCCCCGGCGTCAGGTCCAGCTCGCCGCCGGGATCGGGCAGGATCACGAAGTCGTTCTCGGTGCCGTGCCCCTTCGCGAACCGCATGCGCCGATGTTATGTGAGGTGGCGGCCTGCAGCGCCTGGGTGAGCAGCCCGCCGTCGGTCGGGTCGAGCCAGGTCACCCGCGGGTCGCGCCGGAACCACGCTTCCTGCCGCCGCGCGAACCTCCGCGTCGCGCGCACGGTCTCCGCGCGGGCGTGCTCGTGAGCGCAGGCGCCGTCCAGGTAGCGGAGCACCTGTGCGTAGCCCAGCGCGCGGCTCGCCGTCCGGCCCGTCCGCAGCCCGCCGGCGGCCAGCCGGGCCACCTCGTCCACCAGGCCGGCCCGCCACATCCGGTCAACCCGGCGGGCGATCCGGCCGTCCAGCTCGTCACGCGGCATCCGCAGTCCGACCTGGACCGCCTCGTACACCGACTCGTACGCCGGAAGGGACGCGGCGAACGGCCGCCCGGACAGCTCGATCACCTCGAGGGCGCGGACGATCCTCCGGCCGTTGGACGGGAGGATCGCGGCCGCCGCCGCCGGGTCCGCGCGCGCCAGCCGCGCGTGCAGCGCGGCCGGGCCGGCGCCGGCCAGTTCCTCCTCCAGGCGGTCCCGCAGCGCCGGGTCGGTCCCGGGGAACTCGAGCTTGTCCAGCGCGGCCCGGACGTACAGCCCAGAGCCGCCGACCAGGACGGCCACCCGCTGGCGGGCCAGGATTGAGTCGATGGCGCGGCGGGCCAGCCGCTGGTATTCGGCCACGCTGGCCGGCTTGCGCACGTCCCACACGTCCAGCAGGTGATGCGGGACGCCGGCCCGCTGCGCGGGGGCGAGCTTGGCGGTCCCGATATCCATCCCCCGGTACAGCTGCATGCAGTCGGCGTTCACCACCTCGCCGCCCAGCGCACGGGCGAGCGCCAGCGCCAGCTCGGACTTCCCGGCCGCCGTCGCCCCGACCACGGCAATCACCCGTGCAGGCATGCACCCAGTGTGGACTCGTTCAGCGGCTTCCAGGACGCGACCAGGTAGCCGACGCCGTAGGGCGCCGCGACACGGTGCAGCTGACCGCGGAACTGCCCGCCGGCCGCCGCCCCGGCCAGCACCTGCCAGGCGGCCCTGCCCGCGGCCATCAGTTCCGCCGACAACGCCGGGTCGAGCCGGGCCAGCTGCCCGGGGTCGGCCGAGGCGAGCGCGGCGGCGACGTCCGCGTCGTAGCGCTGCGCCCGGGGGTCGAGGTAACCCGGGGCCTTCGTGTTCCGCCGCGCGGACCCGTCGCCCATCACCAGCATCGCGACCCGCCGGGAACGCCGGGCCAGCTCCCGGCCGATGGCGAGGCACTCGGCCGTCGGCGCGTCGAAAGGCACCGCACGCAGCAGGACGCCGTCCGCTGATCCGCGGCTCCTGTCGCCGCGCCCCGGGCGCGCCCCCGCTCTGGCCTTCCCGGGCGGGGGCGCTGGCGCCGGGTCCGGCAACAGGCCGGCGCGCTCCAGCAGCCACCGCCCGATGGTCAGCGACAGCGGCAGCACCGGCTCGCCGGACCCGGTGATCCAGTCCACGCCAAACGCCGCCAGGCTGCCCGCGGCCGCGGCGCCGAACTCCGCCGCACGGCCATGCCCGGCCTCCCCGTCCCCGGTGTCCCCGCCCCCAGCGTCCGCGCCCACGGTGTCCGCGCCCACGGTGTCCGCGCGGTCCCCGGGATCGGCCCCGCCGACGACGACGATCAGGTCGGGGCGGGCTCCCGCCAGCATCCCGACCGCGGCATCGCAGGCGGCCCGGACGGCGTCCATGTCGGCGGCGGCACCCGATGCGACCTCGGGCACCAGCAGCGGAGGGTGCGGGCAGACGGCCGCGGCGGCAAGCACGTTTGCGCGATCAGCGGCCCGGGGGCGCGGGCATGCCCAGCAGCACCGGACCGGATCCGGCGCCCGGCGACCCGGCGGTGGGGCCAGCGTCGGCGGCGCGTGACGCGGAGTCGGTCGGCCCGTGTGAACCGTCTGGCTGATGTATCGCCTCCCAGGCATCCCCGCCGCGGGTCCGGCGCACGGCCAGCGGCGGGCCGTCCGCGATCAGGTGATGCGGCGCCGCGTGGGTGACGGTGACCGTCACCATGTCGCCGGGGCGCGGCAGCTGCTCCCCCGGCGCGAAGTGCACAAGCCGGTTGTCCGGCGCCCGCCCGGACAGCCGGTGGGTGGCGCCGTCCTTGCGGCCCTCTCCCTCGGCCACCAGCACCTCGACGTCGCGGCCCGCCAGCGCGCGGCTCTCCGCCCAGGAGATCTCCTCGACCGCCGCCACCAGCCGCTGGTAACGCTCCCGCACGACGTCCGGCGGTACCTGGTCGTCCATCGTGGCCGCCGGCGTCCCGGGCCGGCGGGAGTACTGGAAGGTGAACGCGCCGGAGAACCGGGCCCGGCGGACGACGTCGAGTGTGTCGGCGAAGTCGCGCTCGGTCTCGCCGGGGAATCCCACGATGATGTCGGTGGTGATGGCGGCGTCCGGGATCGCCGAGCGCACCCGGTCGATGATGCCGAGGTAGCGCTCCTTGCGGTAGGCGCGGCGCATCGACCGCAGCACCGCGTCCGAGCCGGACTGCAGCGGCATGTGCAGCTGCGGCATCACGTTCGGGGTCTCCGCCATCGCCGCGATCACGTCGTCGGTGAAGTCCCGCGGGTGCGGGGAGGTGAACCGGACCCGCTCCAGGCCGTCTATCTCCCCGCAGGCGCGCAGCAGCTTCCCGAACGCCTGCCGGTCGCCGAACTCGACGCCGTAGGAGTTCACGTTCTGCCCCAGCAGGGTGACCTCGAGGACACCGTCGGCGACCAGCGCCCGGATCTCGGCCAGCACGTCGCCGGGCCGCCGGTCCTTCTCCCGGCCCCGCAGCGCCGGCACGATGCAGAACGTGCAGGTGTTGTTGCAGCCCACCGACACCGAGACCCAACCGGAGTAGGGCGACTCACGGCGGGCGGGCAGCGTGGACGGGAAACGCTGCAGCGATTCCTCGATCTCCAGCTGCGCCTCGTCCAGCGCGCGGGCGCGGTCCAGCAGCACCGGCAGCGAGCCGATGTTGTGCGTCCCGAACACGACGTCCACCCACGGCGCGCGGCGCAGGATCTCGCCCCGGTCCTTCTGCGCCAGGCAGCCGCCCACGGCGATCTGCATGCCCGGGTGGCTGGTCTTGACCGGCCGGAGATGGCCGAGGTTGCCGTACAGCCGGTTGTCGGCGTTCTCCCGCACCGCGCAGGTGTTGAACACGACGACATCCGGGGTGGCGCCGTCCGGAGCGCGCCGGTAACCGGCCCCCTCCAGCAAGCCCGCCAGCCGTTCGGAGTCGTGCACGTTCATCTGGCACCCTTGGGTGCGGACCTGGTACGTGCGCGCGGTGCTCATCTCGGAATACGGCGTGGTACTCATCTCGGGATACGAGCGTACGCGCCGTTATGGATAGGGCACGATGCGGCTATGACGCGTTCCACCTCCACGACGATGACGGCACCGTACGGTGCCTGGCCTTCCCCCATCAGCGCGGCGGACGTCGCCCGGGCCCGGATCCGGCTGTCTTTCCCGACCGTCATCGGTGATCAGGTGTGGTGGCAGGAGCAGCGGCCGACCGAGGGCGGGCGTACCACGATCATGCGCCGCGCGGCGGACGGCCGGGTCGCCGAGTTGCTGCCGGCGCCGTGGAACGCGCGGACCCGGGTGCACGAGTACGGCGGCCAGTCATACCTGCCGGTGCCGGACGGGAAGGGCGGTTTCCGCGTCGCGTTCGCGAACTTCGCGGACCAGCGGCTGTACCTGAGCGGCCCGGATCGCGCCGGAGAAGCGCCCGCCGAACCCCGGCCGCTGACACCCAAGCCCGCCGGGCCGGCCGCGCTGCGGTATGCCGACCTGGTGCTGTCCGCCGACGGGACCGAGATCTGGTGCGTCCAGGAGCGGCACGGGAACGCAGGTGCCGCCCGAGCCCCGGCCGGTGCCGCCCGAGCCGCGGCCGGAGCCGGCGGCGGCGGCACGAGCAACGGCAGCGAGACCAGCACCAGCACCAGGACCAGCACCAACAGTAGCAGCGCCAGGACGAGCAGCGCCGGCACGGGGGACGCGGCCAGGGTCACCCGGTCGATCGTCGCCATCCCGCTGGACGGCTCGGCCGCCCGGGACCCTGCCGCCGTCCGTGAGCTTGTCACCGGCGCCGACTTCTTCGCGTTCCCGTCCCCGTCACCCGACGGCCGCCACCTGGCGTGGATCAGCTGGAACCACCCGCGGATGCCGTGGGATGGCACCGAGCTGCGGGTCGCCGCCATCGAGAAGCGAAAGCCCGGCAAGGCGAAGGTGATCAAGGGTGGCGTGACCGAGTCGGTGCTGGCGCCAGCCTGGCGGGACGAGTCCAGCCTGTACGTGGTCTCGGACTGGTCCGGATGGTGGAACCTCTACCAGGTCGGGTTCGCCGGAGAGCCGCCCGAGGCGCTGTATCCGGCCGAGGAGGAGTTCGCGGCGCCGTTGTGGCAGCTGGGCGGCCGCCCATTCGCGGTGCTCGGCGACGGCCGCATCGCCGTCCTGCACGGCCAGGGGGGCCTGCGCCTGGGCATCCTCGACCCGGAAACCGGCGATCTGGCCGATCTCGACCTCCCGTTCAGCGACTTCGCGCCGGCCCTGTCGGCGGACGGAACGGCGGTGACCGGCCTGGCCGGCGGCCCTGCGGTGGCGGCGAGCATCGTGCGAGTCGACGCCACCACCGGAGCCGCCACCGAGCTCCGTCGCGAAACGGACAAGCTGCCGGACCCCGATTACCTGCCGTCGCCGCGGGAGGCCCGGTTCGAGGGGGCGTTCGGCCGCAGCGTGTACGCCCTGGTGTACCCGCCGTCGAACCCCGGGATCCAGCCGCCGGACGGGGAGCGCCCGCCGTATGTGGTGTGGGTGCACGGCGGCCCGACGTCGGTGGCGACACAGATGCTCGACCTGGAGAAGGCGTACTTCACCAGCCGCGGGATCGGCGTGGTCGACGTGAACTACGGCGGTTCGGCCGGGTACGGCCGGTCCTACCGGGAGCGGCTGCGCCAGCAGTGGGGGGTGGTGGACGTCGAGGACGCGATCGCCGCCGCGACGGCGCTCGCCGCGGCCGGCGATGCGGACCCGCAGCGGCTCGCGATCCGGGGGCGCTCCGCCGGTGGCTGGACCGCGCTGTGCGGCGTGACCACCGCGGCCGCGAAGCACGGGCGGGTATTCAAGGCCGCAACGTCCTACTTCGGCGTGGTCAGCCTGCCGGAATTCGCCCGGCAGACCCACGATTTCGAGTCCCGCTACCTGGACGGCCTGGTCGGACCGCTGCCCGGGTTCAAGGTGACGTACCAGGAGCGCTCCCCCGCCGGGCACGTCACCGACGGCACCAGCCCGGTGCTGCTTGCCCAGGGCCTGGACGACCCGGTGGTGCCGGCGGTCCAGTCCGAGGCGATCGCGCACGACCTGGCCGAGCGCGGGATCCGCTACGCCTACCTCGCGTTCGAGGGCGAATCGCACGGATTCCGCAAGGCGGAGACCGTTATCACCTGCCTGGAGGCCGAACTATCGTTCTACGGGCAGATCCTGGGCTTCAATCCGCCGGATGTCTCGCAACTGGAGCTGAAGGGCTGAAGGGGGGCTAATCATGGCAGGGTTGCGCAGCACGGCATGGTTCTCAGCGTCGGGCCGACCGGGGATGATCCACCGATCGTGGATGCGCAACCAGGGGTTCACCGGCGAGGTCTTCGACGGGCGGCCGGTCGTGGGTATCGCCACCACCTGGTCGGAACTCGCGCCGTGCAACGCTCACCTGCACCGGCTCGCCGAATCCGTCAAGCGCGGCGTGTGGCAGGCGGGCGGCTTCCCGCTGGAGTTCCCGGCGATGGCGCTCGGCGAGACGCTGCTGCGGCCGACCGCGATGCTGTACCGCAACCTCCTGGCGATGGAGGCGGAGGAGCTGATGCGGGCCAACCCGCTCGACGGCCTGGTTCTGCTGTCGGGCTGCGACAAGACCACCCCCGGGTTGTTGATGGCGGCGGCGAGCGTCGACCTCCCCGCGATCATGGTCACCGGCGGGCCGATGCTGAACGGCAAGTACCGGGGCCAGGACGTCGGTTCCGGCACCCACCTCTGGAAATTCGAGGAAGAGCTGCTGTCCGGCCGGATGACGGGCGAGGAATGCGCCATCGCCGAGGGATGCATGGCCCGGTCCAACGGGCACTGCATGACAATGGGCACCGCCTCGACGATGGCGTCGATGGCCGAGGCGCTCGGGATGCAGCTGCCGGGCTCGGCTGCCTGGCCCGCGGTGGATGCCCGCCGTTACGCGACCGCCCAGCAGGCCGGGCAGCGGATCACCGCGATGGTCGGCGAGGATCTCCGGCCATCCCAGATCATGACGCGCGACGCGTTCGAGAACGCGATCCGGGTCAACGCCGCGATCGGCGGCTCGACGAACGCGGTGATCCACCTGATCGCGATCGCCGGGAGGCTCGGCGTGCCGCTGTCGCTGCAGGACTTCGACGAGCTCGCACGCCCGGTCCCCACCCTGGTGGACCTGATGCCGTCCGGCCGGTTCCTGATGGAGGACTTCTGCTACGCGGGCGGGCTGCCGCTGGTGATGCGCGAGCTCGGTGACCTGCTGCATACCGGCGCCCGCACCGTCACCGGCGGGACCGTCGGCGAGAACGTCGCCGACGCCGAATGCTTCAACCGTGACGTCATCCGGCCGCTGGCCGACCCGCTGATGCCGGCCGGCACCGGTACCGCGGTGCTGCGCGGCAGCCTTGCCCCGGACGGCGCGGTGATCAAGCAGTCCGCCGCCTCGCCGCGGCTGCTCACCCACTCCGGGCCCGCCCTGGTCTTCGACTCACCCGAGGACTATCACGCCGTGATGGAAGACCCGGACCTGCCCGTCACCGCGGACACGGTGCTTGTCATCCGCTACAGCGGGCCCCGCGGCTACCCGGGCATGCCGGAGGTCAGCAACGTCCCGCTTCCGCGCAGGCTGCGCGACGCCGGGGTGACCGACATGGTCCGCGTCTGCGACGGGCGGATGTCCGGCACCGCCTACGGCACCGTGGTGCTGCACGTCGCGCCCGAATCGGCCGTGGGCGGCCCGCTCGCGCTGTTGCAGACCGGCGACACGGTCACCTTGGACGTACCGAACCGGGTGCTCGACGTCGAGGTCAGCGACGCGGAACTCGCCTCGCGGCGGGACGGGTGGAAGCCCCCAGCGCCGCACGCCGACCGGGGCTGGGTACGCCTCTACAGCGAGCACGTCCTGCAGGCGGACCGGGGCGCGGACCTGGACTTCCTGGTCGGCGGGAGCGGCCACGACGTGCCGCGCGACTCGCACTAACGGGCGAACTCGGTCGCCCGCGACTCCCGCACCACGGTGATCCGGATCTGGCCCGGGTAGGTCAGCTCCTCTTCGACTTCCTTGGCCACGTCCCGCGCGATCACCTGGGCCTGGATGTCGTCCACCTGGTCCGGCTTGACCATGATCCTGATCTCCCGCCCCGCCTGCATCGCGAAGACCTTCTCCACGCCCTCGTGGGCCAGGGCGACCTGCTCCAGGCGCTCCAGCCGCTTGACGTACGCCTCCAGCGATTCCCGGCGGGCGCCCGGGCGGCCGCCGCTGATCGCGTCGGCGGCCTGGGTGAGCACCGCCTCCACCGTGTGCACCTCGACCTCGTTGTGGTGCGCCTCGATGGCATGCACGACGTCGTCCGGCTCGCCGTATCTGCGGGCGATCTCGGCCCCGATCAGGGCGTGGCTGCCCTCGACCTCGTGGGTGAGCGCCTTGCCGATGTCGTGCAGGACCGTGCAGCGCTTCAGCAGCGCCGTGCTCAGCCCCAGCTCGCTGGCCATCATCCCGGCGATGTGCGCGGACTCGATCAGGTGCTTGAGCACGTTCTGCCCGTAGGAGGTGCGGTATTGCAGCCGCCCGAGCAGGGTGACCAGCTCTGGGTGCATGTCGGTGATGGCGAGCTCGACCATCGCGTCCTCGCCCGCGCGCACGCACAGCTGGTTCACCTCGGCCTTGCTCCGCTCGTGCACTTCCTCGATCCGCTGCGGGTGGATCCGCCCGTCCAGCACCAGCCGTTCCAGCGCCAGCCGGGCGACCTCACGGCGGACCGGGTCGAAGCACGACAGCAGAACGGCCTCGGGCGTGTCATCGATGATCAGGTTGACGCCGGTCACGGTCTCGAAGGCACGGATGTTGCGGCCCTCGCGGCCGATGATGCGGCCCTTCATCTCGTCGCTGGGCAGGTGGAGCACGGACACCACCGACTCGGTGGTCTGTTCGGTCGCAACCCGCTGGATCGCAAGCGTGACGATGCGCCTGGCCCGTTCCTCGCCGTCGGCGCGCGCCTGCTTCTCGATGTCCCGGACGGCGAGCACGGCTTCCCGTTTGGCCTGGTTCTCGATTCCCGCGACCAGTTCGGCCTTGGCGCGCTCCGCGGTGAGGCCCGCTGCCTTCTCCAGCACTTGCCGGCGCTGCTCGTCCAGCTGGTCGAGGCTGGCGCGCCGGCGGTCCAGCTCGCGCTGGGCGCCGTCCAGCGCCGCGGAGCGCTCCGCCAGCCGGCCGCCCTCCTCGTCCAGGCGCTGCTCCCTGCTCGCCAGCCGGTTCTCGCGGCGTTCCAGGTCGGCCCGCTGTTCGCGGAGCTCCGTCTTGACGGTCCGGGCCTCTTCCTCCGCCTCGCTGCGGAGCTGCCCGGCCTGTTCGGCGGACACCTCGGCGCGGCGGATGATCTCGGCGGCATCGGATTCGGCCCGGCCGACGATCCGTTCCGCCTCACGGCCGGCCTCTTCCACCTCCCGTTGCCGCTGCGCGATCTCCCCCGGGTCGTCCTTCGCGGGGGCGGAGCCGCGCCGCAGCGACGGCCGCAACACGACGGCGAGCGCGACGAGGACCGCGAGCAGAGCGACGATTCCCATGAACGCGATGGCGATGCCGCTGCTCATGGCGTGCCCCTCTCTGCTCGCGGGCTCAGCGACGACCGTGGCGCTATCCCACGGTCATGCCCTGGCGCGAGGGGTTACGCGCGCGCGTGACCGTCACCGGCGGCGACGGAGCCGACGCCTCGTTGCCTGATGACAAAGCGGTCGCCTGCTGCTGCCCGGCGTTCTCGGAGTACCGCCGGGCGACCGCACGACGGCCCTTCCAATAGCTGCCACTGGAAATGGTAGCGACTGGATGTCACCGTCCAGCAACCGTCCGTAAATCTCAGTTCTGTCAATCTATGCCGATCCGCGCATGCGGAGTAACACCTCGCTGACGTGAGGTTAAGCTCCGATGACTTCCGGAGCAAGTATGCCGTAATCGGGCAAAACGGTCATTCAGTCGGCAACCTCTCGCGCGGTTCTCCGGGACATCCGCCCATGTCACGCGGGGAACCGGTGGTGGCCTCAGGTCGCCTCGCTGGACGCGCTGTCGGCCGGATCGATGGCGGCCTCCGCGTCGTCCAGGCCGACGTCTTCGGTGTCGATTCCCTCGGCGTCGAGTGCCTCGCGGACCACGCGGAACGCCAGCGGCGCGGGGTAGCCCTTACGGGCCAGGATCCCGACCAGGCGCCGCGTTCGGACCGCGGTTTGCTGACCGCGGGTGGCGGCGAGCTTCCTGTCCACGAGCCGCCGGGCGGTCGCGGCCTCCTCGCCCGGGTCGAGCGCGGCAACCGCATCGCGGACGTCATCGGCGGCCACGCCCCGCTGCCGTAGTTCCGCCGCGAGCGCCCGGCCCGCGAGACCGCGCCCGTGATGACGGGACTCCACCCACGTCCGGGCGAAAAGCGCGTCGTCGATCAGCCCGACGTCGGTGAACCGGCTCAGGACCTCCTCGGCGGCGTCGGCCGGAATGCCGCGACGGCGGAGCGCCGTCGCGAGCTGCGCCCGGGTCCGCGGCGCCCCGGTGAGCAGCCGCAGGCAGATCTGGCGCGCGGCCGCTTCCGGGTCGTCGGTCACCTTCCCATCCGGTCGCCCGCCGGCGAGCTGGTCACCCGGCACCGGTCCGTCCACCGGGCATCACTCCGTTCCGTCACGCCTCCCCGCAGGGGCCAGGCGCGCGGACGCCGCGCCCCTGGCCGCTCCCGGCCCGCGCCCGGCGGCCGCACCCGGGCCGCCATTGGCCGGCGGCGGCGCGGCGGCACTGGCCTCCGGCCCGGACCCGGCGGGATTGCCCGCTCCGGCGGAGTCACCGGCCCCCGCTTCCTCCGCGGCGGGCGTCACGCCAACGCCGAGCTTGTCCTTGATCCTCTTCTCGATCGCGTCGGCGAGGTCGGGGTTGTCCTTCAGGAAGTTGCGGGCGTTCTCCTTACCCTGACCGAGCTGGTCGCCCTCGTAGGTGTACCAGGCGCCGGACTTGCGGACGATGCCCTGCTCGACGCCGAGGTCGATCAGCCCGCCTTCGCGGCTGATCCCCAGGCCGAAGAGCAGGTCCACCTCGGCCTGCCGGAATGGCGGTGACATCTTGTTCTTCACCACCTTCACGCGGATCCGGTTCCCCACCGCGTCAGTGCCGTCCTTGAGCGTCTCGATCCGGCGCACGTCGAGCCGGACCGAGGAGTAGAACTTCAGCGCCCGGCCGCCGGTGGTCGTTTCGGGAGACCCGAACAGCACGCCGACCTTCTCCCGCAACTGGTTGATGAAGACAGCGGTGGTCCTGGACTGGCTGAGCGCCCCGGTGAGCTTCCGGAGCGCCTGGGACATCAGCCGCGCCTGGAGGCCGACGTGGCTGTCCCCCATTTCGCCCTCGATCTCGGCGCGGGGGACGAGCGCGGCGACCGAGTCGATGACGACGATGCCGAGCGCGCCGGAACGGACCAGCATGTCCGCGATCTCCAGCGCCTGCTCGCCGGTATCCGGCTGCGAGACGAGGAGGGCGTCGGTGTCCACGCCGATCTTCTTGGCGTACTCAGGATCGAGCGCGTGCTCCGCGTCGATGAAGGCCGCGATCCCGCCCGCCTTCTGCACATTCGCCACCGAGTGAAGGGCCACGGTGGTGTTGTGCGTCGGGACGCATTCGCGTCCCGCCAGGTACGTGTGGCTGGGGTGATCCACCTGGATACACCGCACCGGGACCGAGTCCACCGGCTCGACAGCCGTCACGTACCTGAGCGTCGCCCGGCGCGTGCGCAGCGGAGCAAGCCGCGAAGCTTTCCGCGGCAGCCGGAAAACCGGCAGGTTTGTCTGGAAGCCCAGCCGGTACCGGACACCGGTCTGGCGCCCGTTGAGAACCGCCGGGGCCGACCGGAACGTGACCTTGATCCCGAGGCCGAGCAGCAGTTCGTAGACGTCGCGGGCAAGCCGCTCGCCAACCACGCTGAACTCGCACATCGCGGCCCCGGATCCGCGGCCGGTGCCCGACCCGCCAGTGCTCACCGTGCCGTCCGTGTCCATCAGCCCCTGCAGGAGCGCGAGCCTCTGGGCGACAGACCCGTACAGGTAGCTCTCCGGGATGTGCTTCTCGTCGAGGACGCCGACCTTGCGAAGCTGAGCCGCCAGCGCCACCGGCTCCGGCTTGGACCACAGATCCAGCCGCCCGCAGCGACGCTCGATCTCGTAGTGGTTCTTGCACAGTCCCCGCGCGATGACGTCTCCGCTGGAAGAGCAGTGCGGACTCGACAGCAGGCATACCGGCCGTACCGGCTCCTTGACGATCCGGTATGTGGGAGCACGATCATGTTGCCCGGGGTTCCTCCGGTGGATCGTGTATCCGTCGCGCCGGATCTCATCCAGGACCTCTTGATCCACGCTGGTGATGGCCGCGCTGCCAGTGGTCCCGTCGCCCAGCCACGCCCCGAGCGTGTACGGCGCCACCGGAAGCTCCTGCGCCGGGTATTCCAGCGGCCCGCAGGTCGGGATGGCGTGGTTGAGCGCGTGGCCATCCCGCGCCCGCACGGTGGCCGCCATCTCCCGTGTTGTTACTACCGCCGGGGACCACCGCTCTGTTCGGCCCCACAGCGTCGTTGTCACCCACTGATGGTCCGCGTCGGCGATGATCTCGGTGCCATCGGAGAACCGGACCCGGAAGCACTCATGGCCAGTCATCACCGGCGTCGTGAAGGTCACCTGTGTCAGCGAGCCGTCACCGGCGAATATCTCCTGGCCGGGTGACAACTCGCCCATGGTGGTCCAGCCCTTGGTCGTCGGGATGGGCGTGTCCAGGGCGAGCGCCTTGCCGCTTCCTTCGGGACCGTAGATCTCGACCACGCGGCCGCGCGGGAGGCCGCCGATGCCGAGCGCGACGTCGAGGGCGATGGACCCGGTCGGGATCACCTCGACCGGCGCGCGGGCACCCTCGCCGAGCCGCATCACCGAGCCCTTGCCGAACTGCCGCTCGATCTGGGCGAGTGCCATTTCCAGCGACTTGTCCCGGTCACCGCTCCGGTCGATGCCCGCCCTGCCGTTCGCTGCCATTGAAACTCCCTGTCCGGGGTTCGGGGCCTGTCTATTGGGTCTGCCGGGCCCTGCTGCTCGCTTGCCGGCTTCTCTTCGTCATCGGATCCGCCGCCGCATCCGTCGGCGGAGACGTTACGCGCCCACGCCGACATTTCCGTGGCTTCCGGGGCGCTGGGACATGGCACCGCCCTAAGGGCTTAGGGCTATGGCGACTCTATGCGAACAGCCGTTCGACCGCGAAGACGACACGCCGACCCGGAAACGTCAGCGGTGGCGGCCGTGGGCGTCAGCGCACGGGATCCGCACCGGGATCTCGCCGCCGAGCCGGAACCCGGCGTCCAGCCGGAGCTCGTCACCGCTCCAGAACCGCCCGGCGTCGTACCAGTTGGACCGCCGCCGGGCGGTGAGCAGCCCCATGGCCTGGTACGTGATCGCGAGCGTCTCCGCGCAGTAGGCCGTCTCCAGGGCGCCGCGATCGGCACCGGCCGCGGCGCGGCCCAGCGGCACCCGTCCGGCGAGCCACCGCGAGGCCATCTTGGCCGTCGACGGGAACGGGGTGCCGTCCAGCCGGGCGATGGTCCGCAGCACGGCGTCCTCCATCTCCCGGGAGACCACCGGGTCCAGCTGCCGCAGCCAGGCGCGCTGGCCGTACCTGGTCGCCCATACGAGGGCCGCGTCGCGGAGGTCGTGCAACTGGACGCCGCGATGGCGGTCGCCGGACCACAGGTCAGGCAGCGAACGGCCCAGTTCGGCGTGCCACATCAGCGGCGGCAGGTCGCCGATCACGACGGCCATGCCGGTGTGGTTGACCGGGCTGTTGGTCGCCACCTGGATGGCCCGGTCGGCCCTCGTATGCCCGCGGAACAGCCACACGTCTCCGGTCCGGGTGAGGTCTACGGCTTCGTCCAAGCTGATGCTCACGGGCGGCACGATCCGTAGCCTAGGCACATGCGGTGGTGGAAGGTGCTGGGATTGGCCGCGTTCGCGGGTGTTGCCGCCACCGGGGTGGTGATCGTCCGCGCCGAGCGGCGGCGCCGCGCCTACACCCCGCAAGAGATCCGGGAACTGTTGCACGCGCGGCTCGCCGAGGCTGCCGCGGAGGAGCGGCCGGCCGCGGTAGTGGCGTGCGGGCGGTGGCGCGCTGAGCGGTTCTTCAGGTTCCGCCGATAGCATCCCAGGTGAGGAGTTTCCGGCGCGGTCCGGCCGTGATCTGACGCACACGAAGAGCCGGGGCGAGGCTACCTACGTCAGATCCGAGACACCCCTCAGCCATGCCGCCGTCCGGAACCCGACGGCGGCGGCCCTTCCGGCCACGGAGGTACCCGATGCCCCGGTGCGCGCGCCACCGGCTGCCGGCCGCGGTTGCCCTTGCCTGTGCTGCCGTACTCGCGCTCGCGGCCTGCGGGAGCGGCTCGTCCACCCAGGATCCGACGCCCGGGCGGATGACGGCGAAGTCCCTTCCCGCCCACGTGCTCACCGGTTTCTGGCAGGCCTTCACCAACGGCGCGAAACCGCTGCGGCTGGCCGACGTTCCGACGATGTACAACCTCGTCGCGGTCTCCTTCGGGACTGCGACGGGCACGCCCGGCCAGGTCCAGTTCAGTGTCGGGTCAGACGTCTCCGACGCGCTGGCCGGCTACGACAACGCCGGGTTCATCAGCGACGTCCGGACCCTGCACTCGCGCGGGCAGGCGGTCATCCTCTCGGTCGGCGGGGCGGACGGCACGATCACGGTGAACGACGAGGCGGCCGCCACGAATTTCGCCAACAGCGTGTTCTCCCTGATGCGGCAGTACGGCTTCGACGGCGTCGACATAGACCTGGAAAACGGCCTCAACCCGCAATACATGGCCTCGGCCTTGGAGCAGCTCGCTGCGAAGGCGCCCGGGATGGTCATCACGCTGGCACCCGAGCTCTCGGACGTGCAGACCCCCAGTGGCAGCTACTTCCAGCTCGCGCTGCGGATCAAGAGCATCCTCACGCTGGTTAACACGCAGTATTACAACGCGCAAGCCAGCCCTGGATGCAACGGAAAGACCTACTCCCCGGGTACCGAGGACTTCCTGACGTCGCAGGCTTGCACGCTGCTGCAGGGAGGGCTGAACCCCGACCAGGTCTCGCTGGGCTTGCCCGCCTCGCCAGAGGCCGCGACAAACGGCTACGTCGATCCGAAGGTAGCGAATGCCGCCCTGGACTGCCTGGCCAGCGGCACCAACTGCGGCAGCTTCCGGCCGCCGGCGACCTACCCGGCCATCCGCGGCGCCGCTGCCTGGTCGGTCAACTGGGACGCCGCCAACAGCTTCGCCTTTGCCAGCACGGTTTCCCCGCATCTCGGCGCGCTCCCGTAGGCCGGCTCCCGCCCCAGCCGTGCCGGTGAGCGCCTGGGCCCGCGGTGGCTCCCGGTAACCGACTGCTCAGCGCAGCCGTTCTGGAACGTCAAAGGTGTCGCAGACCGCGCGCCACACCGTCTTGGCGTCCTCGCCGTCCGCCAGCGCCCGCTCAATGGTGCGCCCGCCGAGGTTGGCGAACACGTAGTCCCTCGCCACGCTCTCCGCGTAACCGGATCCGAACTGCGCGTTCATCCGGTCCCAAAAGTCGGTCGTAAACATACACAGCATCCCTGCAGGTCAGTACGGGCGCGGCGGGTTGAGCGACCGCCTGCTCACGGATCCCCCGCGCCGCGAGCCTACCGGCAGTGAGCAGCGGTGCGCCGGTGCCGTTTAGCGACGGCCCCGGGGGTAGAAGACCGGAACCCGGCCCTGGGTTCGCAGGCGGCGCCCCCGAGAACGGCATGCCTGGCTGGGGCCGGGCCAGATGCCCCCGGACTACCGGGTCCCTCGTAGCTGCAGGCGAGCCTGAATGCCGCTGGCGGAGGTGCGCAGGTCCAGCCGGGTGGTGAATTGCCGGGCGTACCACAGGCCGTCGTCGGGGCGCGGCTGGCTCAGGTCCGGCATCAGGTAGCCGTCGAATGCGCCGGCCGTTGCCGGGCCGTCGGCGCGCAGGTCGCAGGTGATCGCTCCGGCCTGCTGCTGCCAGATCCGGGTAGCCACCGGCGACCCGGTCGCCTTCTTGAGGTAACCGGCGGTCTCCTGGATCGCGACGGTCATCAGGCTGGCGGTACCTGGCCCAAGGTAAGCGGCGGCCTGGCTGGCGGCAAACCGGCGGATCTCGCGCAACCGGATGGTCGGCGGCAGCAACGCGGCGCTGCGCGGGACCGGCGGCAGCGGGCCGTCGATGTCGGCGGCGTATTTCGCCGGGTCGGTGTAATCAGCTGACTGCCGGGTGCCGGTCCCCTCGACCAGGGCCGGGTGGGTGCGCCGTGCGCTGTCGATGATCGGTTCGGGCGCCCGGCGGGTGTCGTATGGGCAGATGGCCCAGATACCGGTGCCGTCCAGCAGCACGTTGAGGCCCGCCTCCATCCGCTGCCAGTCGCGGACCTCGGCGTCCGTCCAATCGGCCCAGGCCGGCTCGGCGAGCACCCGGACCCGCCCGCCGTCGCCATGCTGCCGCGCGTATTTCTCCAGCACAGTGACCCGCTGCGGCGGGCGGTGATCGTAGAAGACGGCGCTGTCCATCTGATCGACCCTGGCCGCGTCCGCGCCGAGTTCCCCGCCCAGCAGCTCCAGTTTGGCCGGGCTTGCGACGGCGAACACCGGTTCGCCGGCGGCGATGCCGCCGCGCGCGAACGGCGCCGCCACGGCCAGGAACTCATCATCGGAGCCGTAGATGGCGGCCTGGTGCATCGCTGGCGGAGCCGCGTTGGCGGCGGGCGGAATCACGTGCCGGTCACCACCGTCATCCCAGCGGTTCGTCCCGGGCGGCGGGGTGGCTCAGCGCCCGCGGCGCAGCAGCACGGATGCCTGGTCTCGCGGGCTTCGCGGGCAAGGGTCGCGCCACCCAGCGGCGCCTCGATCCGGGCGATCAAGAGCGCGCCGCTGGTGAAGACGAAACCAACTGCCTCGGTAGATCCAGTCACAAACGAGGTCCAGGGGCGGGCTGAGGGTTTCCTCCCTGTGACGTCCCACTGAGAATACACACGACCTGCTTCGATGCGCCAGGCCAGCCCGGAACCCGGAACGGGAACGCCCGCGGTGCACCGGGCCGCCGCACCGCACACCCGGCGGCAAGGCAGACTACAGGCGTGGAATTGCTGCATACCGGCAAGGTCCGCGAGGTGTACGCGGACGGGAACGACATCATCCTGGTCACCAGTGACCGGGTCAGCGTGTACGACGTGGTGCTGCCGACGCCGATCCCGGACAAGGGAAAGGTGCTCACCCAGTTGTCGCTGTGGTGGTTCCGCCAGCTCGCCGACGTCGCGGCGAACCACGTGATCTCCGGCACCGACGTCCCCGCCGAGTTCGCCGGCCGGGCGATCCGGTGCCGCCGCCTGGAGATGCTGCCGGTGGAGTGCATCGCCCGCGGCTACCTGGCGGGCCTCGGGCTGCGCGAGTACCAGAAGTCCGGCGCGGTGTCGGGAGTTGCGCTGCCGCCGGGCCTGGAGGAAGGCTCCCGGCTTCCGGAGCCGGTGTTCACCCCGACGACGAAGGCGGAAGTGGGCCACGACGAGTTCATCACCTCCGGCGAGGTGGCGGATCAGTTCGGGGCCGAAGTGGCGCGCGACCTCGCCCGCATCACGCTCGAGGTGTACCGGCGGGGGTCGCAGATCGTGGCACGGCAGGGCATCATCATCGCGGACACGAAGCTGGAGTTCGGCCGGGCCGACGACGGCACGCTGGTTCTCGCCGACGAGCTGCTGACCCCGGATTCCTCCCGGTTCTGGCCCGCGGACCGGTGGCGGCCCGGCGGGCCGCAGTTCTCTTATGACAAGCAGTTCGTCCGCGACTGGTCCGCAACGCTGACGGACTGGGACCGCACCCCTCCCGGGCCGCCCATCCCGCCGGAGGTGGTCGAGGCGACCCGCGCCCGGTACATCGACGCCTACGAGCGCATCACCGGCACGCCGTGGGACGGGGCCGGTCCGTGAGGGCGCAAACTGTCGGTGGCACGAGGCAGGATGAAATACGTGCCCAGCGCGCCGCCGACGACCACGCCCCTTCCCGCTGACCAGGTACTGAGCCGCTTCTCGGCGGCAACCCGCGCCTGGTTCACCGGGGCGTTCGCCGCGCCCGCAGCCGCGCAGGCGCAGGCGTGGGAGTCGATCGGCAGCGGTCAGCACACGCTGGTGGTCGCGCCGACCGGATCCGGCAAGACGCTCGCCGCCTTCCTCTGGTCGCTGGACAAGCTGGCGGCGCAGCCCCCGCCGGACGACCCGAAGCAGCGATGCCGGGTGTTGTACATCTCGCCGTTGAAGGCGCTGGCGGTGGACATCGAGCGGAACCTGCGGGCGCCGCTGACCGGGCTTCGCCAGGCCGCGCACCGCCTCGGTCTGGCCGAGCCCGACATCCGGGTCGCCATCCGCTCCGGCGACACCGCCGCCGACGAGCGCCGCCGCCTGTCCAGCCACCCGCCCGACATCCTGATCACCACGCCGGAGTCGCTGTTCCTGCTGCTCACCTCCCGCGCGCGCGACATCCTGCGCAGCGTCGAGACGGTGATCGTGGACGAGATTCACGCGGTGGCGGGCAGCAAGCGCGGGGCGCACCTCGCGCTGTCCCTCGAACGCCTGGAAGCACTGCAGAACCAGCAGAACGGCGCTGCGACGACCACCGCAAGCCGTGACGCGCCCGCCGGCGGCGCCTCCAACCGGGAGCCGCAGCGGATCGGGCTGTCGGCGACGGTGCGGCCGGCCGGTGAGGTCGCGACCTTCCTCGGCGGCGGCCGCCCGGTGACGGTGGTGCAGCCGGCCTACGAGAAGCGCTTCGACCTGGAGATCGTCGTCCCGGTCGAGGACATGACCGAACTGGACGCTCCGCCCGGCACACCGGGCCGCGACGGTGCGCCGGCGGCGGAGGGGCCGGAGCCGCCGGTCCCGGGCGGGCAGCACGACGGTGACCAACGGCGGTCGATCTGGCCGCACGTCGAGGACCGGGTGCTCAACCTGATCGAGGAGCACCGGTCCACCATCGTCTTCGCGAACTCCCGGCGCCTGTCCGAGCGGCTGTGTGCCGCCCTCAACGAGCGCGCCTTCGAGCGCGCGGCCGAGGGGAACCTCGGGCTGGACCACGCGCCAGCCGAGCTGATGGGCGAGTCGGGCGCGAGCCGCGGTGCCCCGCCCGAGGTCGTCCGGGCTCATCACGGCTCGGTTTCCAAGGCCGAGCGCGCCCACATCGAGGAGGAACTCAAGTCCGGCCGGCTCCCGGCCGTGGTTGCCACCTCCAGCCTGGAGCTCGGCATCGACATGGGCGCCGTCGACCTGGTCGTGCAGGTCGAGCCGCCTCCCTCGGTCGGCAGCGGCCTGCAGCGGATCGGGCGGGCCGGTCACCAGGTCGGCGAGGTCTCCCGCGGGGTGATCTTCCCGAAGTACCGCGGGGACCTGGTGCCGGCCGCGGTGACGGCGCAGCGGATGACCTCCGGCGAGATCGAGGAGCTCCGCTTCCCGCGGAACCCGCTCGACGTGCTGGCGCAGCAGATCGTCGCCATGACCGCGATGGATGACTGGTACGTCGCCGAACTCGAGACGGTGGTCCGCCGCGCCGCGCCGTTCAGCTCCCTGTCACAGCAAGTGCTGTACGCGGTGCTGGACATGCTGTCGGGCCGCTACCCGAGCGAGGAATTCGCCGGGCTTCGCCCGCGGCTGGTCTGGGACCGGGTCGCGGGGACGCTGCGCGGCCGGCCCGGCGGCCAGGGGCTGGCGGTGACGAGCGGCGGGACGATCCCCGACCGCGGCTTGTTCGGGGCGTTCCTGGCGGGCAAGGAGACGTCGCGCGTCGGCGAGCTGGACGAGGAGATGGTGTACGAGTCCCGGGTCGGCGACGTGTTCGTGCTCGGCGCCAGCTCGTGGCGGATCGAGGACATCACCGCCGACCGGGTGCTGGTCTCCCCCGCCCCGGGCCAGCCGGGCCGGCTCCCGTTCTGGCACGGCGACGCTCCCGGGCGCCCGGCCGAGCTGGGCCGCGCCGTCGGGGCGTTCTGCCGGGAGCTGGCGGGCCTCGGACCGGACGCGGCCGTGGCCAGGGCCCGCGACGCCGGGCTGGACCGGTACGCCGCCGCGAACCTGACCGCCTACCTCGCGGAGCAGCGGCAGGCGACCGGGCAGGTGCCGGACGACCGGACGCTGGTGGTGGAACGGTTCCGGGACGAGCTGGGCGACTGGCGGTTGGTGATCCACAGCCCGTACGGGGCCCGGGTGCATGCGCCGTGGGCGCTGGCGATCACCAGCCGGCTCCGCGAGCGCTACGGCGACATGGACGTGCAGGCCCTGCACACCGACGACGGGATCATCCTCCGCATCCCGGAGACGGAGTCCGCCGACCCGCCGCAGGCGGACGCGATGCTGTTCGACGCCGACGAGGTGGAGCAGGCGGTGGTCGGCGAGCTGGGCGGCTCGGCGCTGTTCGCGTCGCGGTTCCGCGAGTGCGCGGCGCGCGCCCTGCTGCTGCCGCGCCGCCGCCCGGGCCAGCGGACCCCGCTGTGGCAGCAGCGGCAGCGGGCGGCCCAGCTCTTGTCGGTCGCCAGGCAGTTCGGCAGCTTCCCCATCGTGCTGGAGACGGTCCGGGAATGCCTGCAGGACGTGTTCGACGTCCCGGCCCTGAGCGGGCTGATGCGGGACCTTGCGGCCCGCCGGGTGCGGGTGGCGGAGGTGGAGACACAAGTCCCGTCGCCGTTCGCCCGGTCGCTGCTGTTCCGGTACGTCGGCGCGTTCATGTACGAGGGCGACGCTCCGCTCGCCGAGCGGCGGGCGCAGGCGCTCGCGCTCGACTCGGCGCTGCTCGCCGAACTTCTGGGCGACGCCGGCCTGCGCGAGCTGCTGGACCCGGAGGTGATCACCGAGGCGGAGCTCCAGCTCCAGCGGCTCGCCCCGGATCGCCGCGCCCGCGACGTCGAGGCAATGGCCGACCTGCTGCGCGAGATCGGGCCGCTGTCGGCGGAGGAGCTGGCCGAGCGTTGCGAGGCCCCGGATTCCGCCGGTGACTTGGTGGCCGAGCTGGCGGTATCGCGGCGGGCGATCGAGGTCCGGGTGGCGGGCGAGCCGCGGTGGGCGGCGGTCGAGGACGCCTGGCGGTTGCGGGACGCACTCGGCTCGCCGCTGCCGGTCGGCATTCCGGAGGCGTTCACCGAGCCGCTGCCCGACCCGCTGGGTGACCTGGTAGCACGGTACGCGCGCACGCACGGACCGTTCACCGCCGGCGGCGTGGCGGCGCGGTACGGCCTCGGGATCGCCGTCGCCGACGGCGTGCTGCGGCGGCTCGGCGCCGAGGGCCGCCTCGTGTCCGGCGAGTTCCGCCCGGGCGGGCGCGGGACGGAATGGTGCGACGCCGACGTGCTGCGGATGCTGCGGCGGCGGTCGCTGGCACGGCTGCGGGCCGAGGTTGAGCCGTCGCCGCCCGAGGCGCTGGCCCGGTTGCTGCCGGCCTGGCAGCATGTCCGGACCGGTGACCGCTCCGCTGGTAGCTCGCTGCGTCACGCGCCGACCCGCGGTGCCGCCGCGCTGGCCGACGCGATCGAGCAACTCCAGGGCGCTCCGGTCCCCGCGTCGGCACTGGAGACGCTGGTGCTGCCGTCCCGGGTCCCCGGGTACTCCCCCGCGATGCTCGACGAGCTGACCGCGGCGGGCGAGGTGACCTGGGCCGGGGCGGGCGCGCTGCCGGGCGGCGACGGGTGGCTGATGCTGGCCCCGTCCGACGTGGCACCGCTGCTGCTGGCGGAGCCCGCCGAGATCACCATGACCCCGGTCCACGACGCGGTGCTCGGCGTCCTGGACGGCGGCGGGGCGCTGTTCTTCCGGATGCTGGCGGACCGGGTGGCCATCATGCTGCCGGGCGCCGAGGGCCCCTCCGACACCGACCTCGCTTCGGCGATCTGGGACCTGGTCTGGGCGGGCCGGCTGAGCAATGACACCCTCGCGCCGCTGCGCACCCTGCTCGGCTCTGGCCGTGGCCCCTCCGGCGGCCCGGCACGCCGTGCCCCGCGGCCACAGCGATCGCGTTTCGGCGGGCGGCGCTTCCCCGGCAGCCTGACGACGCGCTCGGATGGAATGCCCGGGTCCGGCCCGGCCAGGACGGGCCGCCCGGTGATGCCGACCCGTTCCGGGCCGCCGACGGTGAGCGGCCGCTGGTCGCTGCTGCCCGCCCGGGAGACCGACCCGACCCGGCGGGCGCACGCGTTCGCGGAGACGCTCCTGGAGCGGCACGGTCTGGTGACCCGCGGAGCGGTCGCGGCGGAGCGGGTTCCGGGCGGTTTCGCGGCCGTATACCCGGTGCTGCGGGCGCTGGAGGAGTCCGGCCGGTGCCGCCGCGGGTACTTCGTGGAGGGCCTCGGCGCGGCCCAGTTCGCGCTGCCCGGCGCCGTGGACCGGCTTCGGGCACTGCGCGATCCGGGGTCCGGCGCGCCGGCCGGCGACCGCGGCCCACCGGGCGGCACGCGGGACGGTCCGCACGACTGGGCGCGGGACGGTGCGCACGACTGGGCGCGGGATGGTGCCCACGACCGGGCGCGGGACGGCGCCCTCGTGCTGGCGGCCGCGGACCCGGCGAACCCGTACGGGGCAGCGCTTCCGTGGCCGGCCCGCCCGGATGAGGCGCCCGGCGGCCACAAGCCGGGGCGCAAGGCCGGGGCACTCGTCGTGCTGGTGGCCGGGCACCTGGTCCTGTACGTCGAACGGGGCGGCCGCACGTTGCTGTCCTGGCCGGACGACCGTGACCTACTGGAGCCGGCGACTCAGGGCCTCGCGGCCGCCGTCAGGGACGGAGCACTCGGGCGGCTGACCGTCGAGCGCGCCGACGGGGGCGGGGTTTACGACTCACCGCTCGCCCAGGCGCTGCGCGACGCCGGTTTCCACCCCACGCCCCGTGGCCTGCGGCTGCGCGGGTAAAAAAACCCGGCCCACGAGGAGCCGGGTGGTGTAGTGCGACCACTATAACGTCCCGGTCGTCTGGCGGCCTCACCCCGGACCCGACAAACCTGTGAGCGGTCTCTTACCAGCCCTCGGGACGGTGGTAGCGGCCCGCGGGTTCGGGGAGCTGGTGATTCTTCACGTCGGCGACGGTCAGCCGGGCCCACCAGTGCCGCCCCGCTCCTGATCCGGGATCGCCGCGAAGGTCCCCGGCCAGGTAGCTGCGCGACGGGTTGACCAGGCCGACCGGTATCCGCTGGCGCGCCTGCTCCACCGGAAACCGCAGGTCGCTGTCGTTGGAGATGACCACCGCGCCGTCGACCGCTCCGGCCAGCACATCGAGCAGGAGATGCGCGGCCACGTTCACGTCGGAGCCCTTCTCCTCGCGGTCGGCGTACGACACCATGAAAACCGCTCCGTTGACCGGCACCCCACGGTCGTCTTGGATCATCACCGGCCGGGCCGGGCTGACGAGCCGGGGCCGCCCGCGAGGGTCCTTCACCGCGAGCGGCGCGGTCTTCACCCGCGCGACATAGGTGCCGTACTCGATGTGGTCGACGCTGCGGACCGCGGTCAGGGCCTTGAGATACACATCCTGGTCGGCGTGCCCGGACGGGTTGGTGGCACCATCGACCCGCGCGGTGCAGTAAACCACCCGCTCGACGTGCGCGCCTGCCCAACCCTTCCGCCTCCGGATGAGGTCAGCCGACATTGCGCGGAGATCCAGCCAGCGCCATCCCGGGGTCCCGCGCCCGCACATCCCCCGCGCGCCGTAGTACAGGTTGAACCCGTCCACGTACACACCGATCCGCACCTGCGAAAGCTAACACTCGCCGTCGGCTCATCGCTGGACCCACGCTGACGTGGGACGATAACGAAATGCTCGATCATCTGTCGATTCAGTGCGCCGACCCGGCGGCCAGCGCCGCCTTCTACGACGCGGTGCTCGCCCCGCTCGGGGGTGAGCGGATCATGGACTTCGGGAACGTGATCGGCTACGGCGTTCCGCCGATGCCCGAGTTCTGGATCGGTCCACAGGCGACCGGCGACGGCTTCCGCGAATCGCACATCGCGTTCTCCGCACTCGACCGGCGGTCCGTCCGGGCGTTCTTCGAGGCTGCCACGGCGCAACGCGCCGAGGTCCTCTACGAGCCGGAACTGCGGCCGGAGTACCACTCCAGCTACTACGCCGCGTTCGTCCGCGACCCGGACGGCAACAACGTCGAAGCCGTGTGCCATCGGCCGGAATAGCCAAGCGAGCGGCTCAGCCGACCTCGTTCAGCTTGCCGGTCGCGACGTCGAACACGAAACCGCGGATGGCGTCCTTGTGCGGGACGAACGGGCTGGCCTGGATCCGGGCGATCGACTGGCGGACATCCTCGTCGAGGTCGGTAAAGGACTCCGCGGACCAGGGCGGCTTGATGCCGGTGTCGTCCTGGATGGCGCGCCGGAACTCGTCGTCGGTGAAGCTGAGCATGCCGCACTGGGTGTGGTGGATCAGCATGATTTCCCGCGTTCCCAGCAGGCGCTGGCTGATCGCCAGCGACCGGATCGCGTCGTCGGTGATCGAGCCGCCCGCGTTGCGGATCACGTGCGCTTCGCCCTCATGCAAGCCGAGGATCGCGTACACGCTGAGGCGGGCGTCCATGCAGGCCACGACGGCAACCTGCTTCGACGGCGGCGCCGGGAGCGGGCCGGAGAAGCCGTCGGCGTAGCCGGCGTTGTTGGCCAGGAACTCGTTGGTGGCGGTCATCCATTCTCCCTGTCTCGCTTGGGCGGCCGGCCGGAGCGACCGGTCAACATCTTCCCGCCCCTGACAGAGCGCCGCGACATCGGCCCGCCCCCGGTAGAGCGCGGGGGCCGGTAGTTTGTGCGGGTGGAAGAGAACAAGGCCCGCCGGGTGACTGACGCGCTCCGTGATCGCGGCGTCAATGCGCACTTGGAAACGAGCGGCGTCGGGGCGTACGGGGTGCGCGTCTCGCTGGGCGATGGGCGCGAGGCGATCTGGGGCGACGAGGGCACCACGAACCTGGAGGCCGAGGTACTCCTGGACGGCGACCTCGTCGGGTTCGTCCCCGAAATAGCCGGCTCGGCCAACTTCGATGAGGCCCAGATCGTGGACGCTATCGCGCGGGCCGACTACGCCGAACCGGTCGCCCACGAACGGCCGACGGCGCCCCCGCCGGGCCGCCCGCTGCAACGTGAGGGCGGGCTCTTCCGCCGTTTCCTCGACGGCTTCCGTTACGACTCAGAGTGACGGCTCCGTTCGTGCTTTAGCCGATCATCAGCGGACCGCTCCGGCTGCCGCGCCCGCTGCGGGCCACTCGCCGCCGATCGCTGCGACGGCACGTCCCCCGGACCGCCCGCTGCCGACCGCTGCGACGGCGGCGGCTGCTCCGGACCGCCCGATCGCTGCGACGGCGGCGCCCGCCCCGGAACGCCCGCAGCGGATCGCTGCCACGGCCGCGCCAGCCGCAGCCGGCCGGCCGCCGATCGCTGCG
>JBPYFL010000090.1:0-51360 GCA_051986485.1 Streptosporangiaceae bacterium
CCGCGGTCGGCTTGTCCGACAGGTAGCCGATGGTCAGGCCCGCGACCAGCAGGAAGGTCGCGACCGCGAAGCCGAGCGCCACCCGCTTCGCGGTCCGGGCCTGCGGCTTCGGGACGAGCATCACCGCGACCGCGCCGGCCAGCGGCAGCAGCAGCGAGACGGTCAGCCAGGGAAAGTTCACGACAACCTCACTGCCAGGAGTGCGACGACCACGAGTGCGGCGCCGAAGACCATGCTGAGCGCGTACGAACGAACAAAACCCGTCTGGACCCGGCGCAACCGGCCGGAGGCGCCGCCGAACAGCGCGGCCATTCCGTTCACGAAGCCGTCGACACCGCGGTTGTCGAAGAACACCAACGTGCGGGTCAGGTACTGGCCCGGGCGCATGAACACGGCTTCGTTCAGCGCGTCGCCGTACAGGTCCCTGCGGGCGAAGGTCGTGACCGGCGAGACCCGGGCCGGCGCCTCACGCGGGATCTCGGCGCGGAACAGCCACCAGGCGATCGCGACACCGATGAGCACCACCGCGAGGATGATCAGCGTCATCGCCAGCGCGCTGAGCGGGGCTTCCCTCTCGGCGTGCCCGACGACCGGCTCGAGGAAGTTGACGATCCAGTGCCCGATGTACAGCACACCGCCGCCGAGCGACAACGCGGCCAGGATGATCAGCGGCCAGGTCATCACCTTCGGCGACTCGTGCGGGTGGACCCCGTCCTCCCAGCGCTTCTCGCCGAGGAAGGTCATCAGCATCACCCGGGTCATGTAGAACGCGGTGATGCCGGCGCCGATCAGTGCCCCCAAGCCGGCGTACACGTTGTAGGCGAAAGCGGCCTCGATGATCGGGTCCTTGCTGAAGAAGCCGGCGAACGGCGGTATGCCGATGATCGCGAGATAGCCGAACGCGAACGTCACGAACGTGACCTTCATGTATCTGCGCAGGTCGCCGTAGTGCCGCATGTTCACGTCGTCGTTCATGCCGTGCATCACCGAGCCGGCGCCGAGGAACATGTTGGCCTTGAAGAAGCCGTGCGTCAGCAGGTGGAAGATCGCCAGGGCGTACCCGGCCGGGCCGAGGCCCGCGGCCAGCATCATGTAGCCGATCTGCGACATCGTCGATCCGGCCAGGGCCTTCTTGATGTCGTCCTTGGCGCACCCGATGATCGCGCCGACCAGCGCGGTGACCACGCCGACCACGACCACCGCCGTCGACGCGGCCTCGGATTGCGAGTACACCGCGTTCGACCGGGTCACCAGATACACCCCGGCGGTCACCATGGTCGCGGCGTGGATCAGCGCCGACACCGGGGTCGGGCCCTCCATCGCGTCCAGCAGCCAGGACTGCAACGGCACCTGGGCGGACTTGCCGCATGCGCCGAGCAGCAGCAGCAGCCCGATCGCGGTGACGACGCCGTGGCTGGCGTGCGACGCCTGGCCGAACACGCCGGTGAACGACACCGTCCCGAACGTGACGAAGATCAGGATGATCGCGATCGTCAGGCCGAAGTCGCCGACCCGGTTGACCACGAACGCCTTCTTCGCCGCGGTCGCCGCGGCCGGCCGGAACTGCCAGAACCCGATGAGCAGGTAGGAGGCGAGGCCGACGCCCTCCCATCCGACGTACAGCGCCAGGAAGTTGTCGGCGAGCACCAGCAGCAGCATCGACGCGACGAACAGGTTCATGTAGCCGTAGAACTTGCGCCGCTCCGGGTCCTCGGCCATGTAGCCGGACGCGAAGATGAGGATGAGCGAGCCGACCCCGGTGATCAGCAGCACGAAGCTGATCGACAGCTGGTCGATCAGCAGCCCGACCGGGACCTGGAAGCGGCCCACCGCGATCCACGAGTACAGGTGCAGGTCCTGGCTCCGGTGGCTGCTGCCCAGCAGCGCGGCGAACGCGACCAGGCCGTAGACGAACGCGGCCAGCGGCATCGCGACGCCGAACAGGTGCCCCCAGCGGTTCGTCCGCTTCCCTCCGAGCAGCAGCACCGCCGCGCCCGCGATCGGGAAGGCGAGCAGCAGCCAGGCCACAGAGAGCGCACCGCTCGCGGGCATGCTGGTCACAGCCGTGCTCCCATCTGTCAGCTAGTCCGGTCTCTTGTGTGCGCCAGACCCTCGGGGGGTTGCCGCGGAATGCGTGGGCAGGTGTTAGTTAGTACTTCAACAGGTTCGCCTCGTCGACCGACGCGGACCTGCGGGTCCGGAAGATGGCCATCAGGATCGCCAGGCCGACCACCACCTCGGCCGCCGCCACCACCATCACGAAGAACGCGATGACCTGGCCGTCCAGGTTGCCGTGCATCCGGGCGAAGGCGACGAACGCGAGGTTGGCGGCGTTGAGCATCAGTTCGATGCTCATGAAGATGATGATCGCGTTGCGGCGCACCAGCACGCCGACGCCGCCGATGGTGAACAGGATCGCCGAAAGCGCGATGTAGTGAATGGGGCTCATGACTGCTCCCCCTGGTTGTCCGGGGCGTGGTTCCCGGCTTGCTGGTTCTCCGCCGGCGGCAGCGCGTCGCGCGGGATCGCGTCATCGGCGGAGCCGCTGCCGCGGCGGCCGGCGATCACCGGGCTCACCGACAGCTGTGACGCCCGGCCGTCCGGCAGCAGGGCGGGCCGGTCCACCGCGTTGTGCCGGGCGTAGGTGCCCGGAGGGGGCAGCGGGGTGGCGTAGCCGCTTCTGATCCGCTGCTTGGCGAGCTGCTCCTGAGTGGGCTTCGGCGCGGTCCGTTCCCGGTGCGCGAGCACCATCGCGCCGAGCGCGGCCGTGATCAGCAGCGCGCTGGTGACTTCGAAGGCGAATACGTAGCGGCCAAACAGCAGCCGGGCGATCTCGGTGAGGTTGGCGGAGCCGAACGCGGCGCCCTGGCTGCCGGTGAACTGGCGCGCCCCACCTAGCTCGGTGTGCCCGACCCCGGCCAGTAGCAAGATGATCAGGCCGATCCCCGCCAGGCCAGCCGCCAGCCGCTGTCCCCTGATCGTCTCGATCACCGACTCCGACGAGGCGACGCCGATCAGCATCACCACGAACAGGAACAGCATCAGCACGGCGCCGGTGTAGACGATCACCTGGACGAACGCCAGGAACGGCGCGCCCTGCGTCGCGTAGAGAATGGCGAGCGAGAGCATCACCACCGCGAGCAGGATCGCGCAGTGCACGGCCTTCCGGGCCATGATCATGCCGAGGCCCGCGCCGACCGCGACGACCGCGAGGATCCAGAACGCGACCTCTTCGGTGATCGAGGCGGCGAACGACGGCCCTGCGGCCAGCAGGTGCCCGGTCATCACCGCTCACCGCCGGTGACGCCCGCCCGGCCGAGCGCGTAGTAGTCCTGCTCGCTGTCGCCGAGCCGCATCGGGTGCGGTGGCGGCTCCATCCCCTCCTCCAGCGGGGCGACGAGCTGCTCCTTGGTCCAGATCAGGCTTTCCCGGTTGTCGTCGGCGAGCTCGAACTCGTTGGTCATCGTCAGCGCCCGGGTCGGGCACGCCTCGACGCAGAGCCCGCACAGGATGCACCGCAGGTAGTTGATCTGGTAGACGCGGCCGTAGCGCTCTCCCGGCGAATAGTGTTCGCCGTCGGCGTTGTCGCCGCCCTCGACGTAGATGGCATCGGCCGGGCAGGCCCAGGCGCACAGCTCACAGCCGATGCACTTCTCCAGCCCGTCGGGCCAGCGGTTCAGCCGGTGCCGCCCGTGGAAGCGGGGGGCGGTCGGCCGTTTCTGTTCCGGGTACTGGACCGTGTCCACCTTGCGGAACATCTGGTGGAAGGTGACACCGAACCCCTTGACGGGGTTCAGGAAGTCAAGCACCGGTGACCTCCTTGCTCTGCTGCTGCTGCCCGGTGCCCGCCAGCGGCGCCGCGGGGCCGGGATTGCCCGGTGACGGCGCCACCCCGATCCCGTGATAGTGCGGCAGATCCATCGGCGGCACCGGGAAGCCCTCCGCCATCGGGTCGGCGGCGACCGCCGCCAGGTCGGACTCCCGCTCGGCCACGGTGGCGAGCCGCTTGCGCTCCGCGCTCACGTCCCACGCCCAGAGCGCGGCGAGCACCCCGGCCAGGACGAGGCCGCCGATGATGTAGGCGACCGAGCCGCCGCTGCTGTGCCGGATCGAGCGCACGGTGGCGATCAGCATGATCCAGGCAAGCGAGCCGGGGATGAGTACCTTCCAGCCCAGCCGCATCAGCTGGTCGTAACGGACGCGGGGCAGCGAGGCGCGCAGCCAGATGAAGATGAATATCCCGATCACGACCTTGCCGACGAACCAGAGCAGCGGCCACCATCCGGTGTTGGCCCCGCCCCAGATCGTGATCGGCCACGGCGCGCGCCAGCCGCCGAGGAAAAGCGTCGTCGCCAGCGCCGAAACCGTCGCCATGTTGACGTACTCGGCGAGGAAGAACAGCGCGAACTTCAGCGACGCGTACTCGGTGTGGTAACCGCCGACCAGCTCGCCCTCGCCCTCGGGCAGGTCGAACGGCAGCCGGTTGGTCTCGCCGACCATTGTCACCAGGTAGACGAGGAACGACGGCAGCAGCAGGATCGCGTACCACGACGGCACGTGGAACCAGCTGCCGACGGCCGCGCCGTTCGCCTGCGCGGCGACGATGTGCGACGTGGACAGCGACCCCGCGTACAGGAAGACGGCGACGAACGACAGCGACATCGCGATCTCGTAGCTGATCACCTGGGCGGACGAGCGCAGCCCGCCGAGCAGCGAGTACGGCGACCTGCCCGCCCAGCCGGCCAGCACGATCCCGTACACGCCCATCGAGCTCATCGCGAGCACCAGCAGCACCGCCACCGGCAGGTCCGCGAGCTGTAGCGGGGTTCGCACGCCGGCGATCGAGACCATCGGCCCGAACGGGATGATCGCCCAGCTGATGAACGCCGGGGTGACCGACAGGATCGGCGCGATGATGAACACCACCCGGTCCACCCCGGACGGGATGATGTCTTCCTTCAGCGCCAGCTTGACCCCGTCCGCCAGCGACTGGAGGATGCCGAACGGCCCGGCACGGTTCGGCCCGGGACGCTGCTGCATCCGTCCGATCACCCGCCGCTCGGCCCAGATCGACAGCAGCACGGTGACGACCAGGAAGGCGAAGATCACCACGACCTTCAAGATCACTAGCCACCACGGGTCGTGACCGAAATCCGCCAGGGTGGGATCCTGCGAAACGCCCTGTGCCACCGCAGGCATCCTCAATCACCCTTCCGCACGCTGACGACCGTTCCGGGGCCAGCCCCCAGATCCCGGCGCACGCGGCAGCCGCCCGAGTTGGCCGGCATCCACACGACCCCGTCCGCCATCGGGCCCTCTGCCACCTCGGCCGGGACGGTGATGCGCGCCGTCCCTCCCGTTGTCACGGTGACCTTATCGCCCCCGATGATCCCGAGCGCATCCGCGGTCGCCCGCGACAACAGCGCCACCGCCGACCGGGCGGTACCCGCCAGGTACGGCTCGCCGTCCTGCATCCGGCCCGCGTCGAGCAGCTGATTCCAGCTCGCCAGCAGCGCCTCGCCGGTGCCCGGCTGGGCGCGAACGGCCGCCGGGACGTTCGGCCGCAGCGCCCGCGTCCCGCTCCACCGGCCGAGTGCCGCCAGTTCCCGCCGGGCGGCCGCCGCGTCCGGGAGCCCCAGATGCACGTCCATCTCGTTGGCGATCGCCCCCAGGACCTCGAGGTCCGGCATCGCGCCGGGGACCCGCAGCGCCCGGCTGAACGAGCCGCCGCGGCCCTCCCAGTTCACGAACGTGCCGGCCTTCTCGGCCACGGAGGCGACCGGCAGGACCACGTCGGCGCGGTCGGTGACCGCGCTGGCCCTCAGCTCCAGGCTGACCACGAAGCGGCACGATTCCAGCGCGTCGCGCGCCGCCGCCGCATCGGGCAGGTCGTCGGGGTCCACCCCGGCCACCACCAGGGCATCGAGGTCGCCGGCCGTGGCGGCGGCGAGGATCTCCGCGGTGTCGCGCCCCTCGCCGGCGGGCAGCGTAGCCGTTGCCCACGCACGGGCCACCTCGGCGCGGGCGTCCGGGTCGGAGACCGGCCTGCCCACCGGGAGCAGGTTCGGCAGCGCCCCGGCCTCGACCGCGCCGCGCTCGCCGGCCCGCCGCGGCACCCAGGCCAGCCGCGCGCCGGTGGCCCGGGCCAGCCGGACCGCCGCGGACAGCGCGCCCGGCACGGCCGCCAGCCGTTCGCCGGCCAGGATCACCGCACCCTCGCGCTTGAGCAGGTCCAGCACGTCCTGGTGCGCGTCCCCGCTGGCGATGTTCCCGATGAGCGCCGCCTCCGCGCCCGGCTCGGTCATGATCAGCTCGCCGGAGGCCTTGCGCAGGCCCCGGGTGGCGAACGGGGCCATCGAGAGCACCCGCAGCCCGTGCTTGCGCGCCGCCTTGCGCAGCCGCAGGAAGACGATCGGCGATTCGTCCTCCGGCTCGAACCCGGCGAGCAGCACCGCGGGCGCCCGCTCCAGGTCCTGGTAGGTCACGTCGATGCCCTGGCCCGCCACGTGGGCGGCGAGGAATTGCGCCTCCTCCGCCGAGGAGGGCCGCGCCCGCATGTCGATGTCGTTGGTGCGCAGCGCCACCCGGGCGAACTTGGCGTAGCCGTAGGCGTCCTCCAGGGTGAGGCGCCCGCCGGCCAGGACGCCGGCCCGGCCGCGCGCGGCCGCCAGCCCCTCGGCCGCGGCCGCGACCGCCTCCGGCCAGGAGGCGGGCTCCAGCACGCCGGACTCGTTGCGGACCAGCGGCGTGGCGAGCCGGTCGGGCTGGGTGGCGTACGAGAACGCCCACCGGCCCTTGTCGCAGTTCCATTCCTCGTTGACCGGCGGGTCGTCGCCGGCCAGCCGGCGCATCACCCGGCCGCGGCGGTGGTCGGTGCGCTGCCGGCACCCGGAAGCGCAGTGCTCGCACACGCCCGGCGTGGAAACCAGGTCATACGGACGGGACCGGAACCGGTAGGCCGCGCCGGTGAGCGCGCCGACCGGGCAGATCTGCACGGTGTTGCCGGAGAAATAGGAGTCGAACGGCTGGCCCTCGCCGATGCCGATCTGCTCCTCCGCGCCGCGCTCGAACAAGTCGATCAGCGGGTCGCCGGCGATCTGGTCGGCGAACCGGGTGCACCGGGTGCACTGGATGCACCGTTCGCGGTCCAGCAGCACCTGGGTGGACAGCGCGATCGGCTTCGGGAACGTCCGCTTGACCAGGTTGAACCTGGTCTCGCCGCGGCCGTTGGACATCGCCTGGTTCTGCAGCGGGCACTCGCCGCCCTTGTCGCACATCGGGCAGTCGAGCGGATGGTTGATCAGCAGGAACTCCATCTGCCCCTGCTGCGCCTTGTCCGCCACCGGTGAGGTGAGCTGGGTGCGGACCACCATGCCGTCGGTGCAGGCGATGGTGCAGGACGCCTGCGGCTTGCGCTGCCCTTCGATCTCCACCAGGCATTGCCGGCACGCGCCGATCGGATCGAGCAGCGGGTGCTCGCAGAACCGGGGGATCTGGATGCCGAGCACCTCCGCGGCGCGGATCACCAGGGTGCCCTTCGGCACCGAGATCTGGAACCCGTCGATGGTGACCGACACGGTGTCCTCGGCCCGCTCGATGGCCGACCCAGTTGTCATACAGCTTCCCTTGAGAAGAGCGTCGCGGCCCGCGGATCAAACGGGCAGCCGCCGCGCTTGTGGTGCTCGATGTACTCGTCGCGGAAGAACTGGATGGACGAGGTGACCGGGGAGACCGCACCGTCGCCCAGCGCGCAGAACGCCCGGCCGAGGATGTTGTCACAGATGTCGAGGAGCTTGTCTAGGTCTTCGTCGCCCGCCTCGCCGGCCTCCAGCCGCTCGAGCACCTGGACCATCCAGTAGGTGCCCTCCCGGCACGGCGTGCACTTGCCGCACGACTCGTGCTGGTAGAACTCGGTCCAGCGCAGGACGGCCCGCACGACGCAGGTGGTCTCGTCGAAGATCTCCAGCGCCCGGGTGCCGAGCATCGACCCGGCCGCGGCGACCGACTCGAAGTCCAGCGGGACGTCGAGGTGCTCGTCGGTGAGCAGCGGCGTGGACGACCCGCCCGGGGTCCAGAACTTCAGCCGGTGCCCGGCGCGTACCCCGCCGGCCATGTCCAGCAGTTCCCGCAGCGTGATGCCCAGCGGGGCCTCGTACTGGCCGGGGCGGGTGACGTGCCCGGACAGCGAGAACAGCCCGAATCCCTTGGACTTCTCGGTCCCCAGGCCGGCGAACCAGTCCGCGCCGTTGGCCACGATGGACGGGACGCTGGCGATGGTCTCGGCGTTGTTGATCACCGTCGGGGACGCGTACAGGCCGGCCACGGCGGGGAACGGCGGCCGCAGCCGGGGCTGCCCGCGGTACCCCTCGAGCGAGTCGAGCATCGCGGTCTCCTCGCCGCAGATGTAGGCGCCCGCGCCCGCGTGAATGGTCAGCTCGAGGTCGTACCCGGAGCCCAGGATGTCGTGGCCGAGGTACCCGGCCTCGTAGGCCTCCGCGGCCGCCTGCTGCAGCCGCCGTACCACGTGCAGCACCTCGCCGCGGATGTAGATGAAGGCGTGGCTGGCCCGGATGGCGAACGAGGTGATGATGGCGCCCTCGATCAGCGTGTGCGGGGTGGCCATCATCAGCGGGACGTCCTTGCAGGTGCCCGGCTCGGACTCGTCCGCGTTCACCACCAGGTAGTGCGGCTTCCCGTCGCCCTGGGGGATGAAGCCCCACTTCATCCCGGTCCCGAACCCGGCGCCGCCGCGGCCGCGCAGGCCGGAGTCCTTGACCGCCTGCATCAGGTCGGCGGGCGGGGTGGCGAGCGCCTTGCGCAGCGCCTGGTAGCCGCCGTGGCGCTGGTAGCCGGCGATGGTGAAAGCGTCCGGCTCGTCCCAGTGCGCCGACAGGACGGGGGTCAGCGTGGCCGCCGGCCGGCCCGAATCGGACGCTGCGTCGCTACTCACCGGGCACCTCCCGGACTGCTCTGGGCTGCGCCGCGTTACCCACGGGACTCCTCCCTGTCGTGACCGACCGCCCCGGGCGGCACCGGCGCGGACCATCCGCGTTCCTTCGCCAGCTCGAGGCCGACCAGGGTCGCCGGGCCCGCGGCCGGACCGTCCGCGGCCTGGCCGTCGGGGAAGCCGGCCAGGATCCGCGACGCCTGCGCGAAGGTGCACACCCGGCTCGGCCCCCGGGTCGGCCGGACATCGCGTCCGGCCTGCAGGTCGTCGGTGAGCTGTTTCGCCGACTCCGGCGTCATGTTGTCGAAGAACTCCCAGTTGACCATCACCACTGGGGCGTAGTCGCAGGCCGCGTTGCATTCCACGTGCTCGAGGCTGACCTTGCCGTCGCCGGTCGGCTCGTCGCTGGAGACGCCCAGGTGCTCCTGCAGCTCGGAGTAGATCTGGTCGCCGCCCATGATCGCGCACAGGGTGTTGGTGCACACGCCCACGTGGTACTCGCCGACCGGGCGGCGCTTGTACATCGTGTAGAACGTGAGCACCGCGGTGACCTCGGCGGTGGTCAGATCAAGCTTCTCGGCGCAGAAGTCGACCCCGTCCGCGGAGACGTACCCCTCCTCCGCCTGGACAAGGTGCAGCAGCGACAGCAGTGCCGAGCGCGGCCGGGGGTACCGGCCGATGATCTCCGCGGCGTCGGCCTCCAGCCGGCCGCGCGCCTCATCGCTCAACGGCATTACCGGTCCACCCCTCCTATCACCGGGTCGATACTGGCCACCGCGGCGATCACGTCGGCCACCATGCCGCCCTCCGAGACCGCGGCCGCCGACTGCAGGTTGGAGAACGACGGGTCACGGAAGTGCGCCCGGTATGGCCGGGTGCCGCCGTCGCTGACCGCATGGCAGCCAAGCTCGCCCCGGGCGGATTCGACCGCGGCGTAGGCCTGGCCGGCCGGGACGCGGAAGCCCTCGGTGACCAGCTTGAAGTGGTGGATGAGCGCCTCCATCGACTGGCTCATGATGTGCTTGATGTGATCCGGGGAGTTGCCGATGCCGTCCGGGCCCAGCGCCAGCTGCGCCGGCCAGCCGATCTTGGAGTCGCGGATCATCACCGGATCGTCGGCCGGCCGCTTCCCCGACAGCCGGTCGACGCACTGGCTGATGATCTTGATGGACTCGTCCATCTCGGCCATCCGGACCAGGTACCGGCCGTACACATCGCAGGTGTCCTGAATGGGGACGTCGAAGTCGTAAGTCTCGTAGCCGCAGTACGGCTGGGACTTGCGCAGGTCCCACGGCAGCCCGGCCGCGCGGAGCATCGGGCCGGTCACGCCCAGCGCCAGGCAGCCGGCCACGTCCAGGTAGGCGACCTCCCGTGTCCGCGCCAGGTAGGCGGGGTTCTCGTCGAGCAGCTTGCGCATGTCGCGCAGCCGTTTCGGCATCACCTCGGTCATCTTGCGGACCGCGTCCAGGCCGCCGGGCGGGATGTCCTGCACCACGCCGCCGGGACGGATGTAGGCGTGGTTCATCCGCAGGCCGGTGATCAGCTCGAAGATGTCGAGCACCATCTCGCGCTCGCGGAAGCCGTTCGTCATGATCGTGGTGGCGCCAAGCTCGTTCCCGAACGTCGCGATCGCCACCAGGTGCGAGGAGATCCGGTTGAGCTCCATCATCATCACCCGGATGATCTGCGCCCGTTCCGGAATCCGGTCCTCGATCCCGAGCAGCCGCTCGACCGCGAGGCAGTACGAAGCTTCGTTGAAAAGCGGGGCGAGGTAGTCCGCCCGGGTGCAGAACGTGGTGCCCTGCGTCCAGGTGCGGTACTCCATGTTCTTCTCGATGCCGGTGTGCAGGTAGCCGAGCCCGACCCGGAGTTCGGTGACGGTCTCGCCGTCCAGCGTGAGGATGAGCCGGAGCACGCCGTGGGTGGACGGGTGCTGCGGTCCCATGTTGACGACGAGCCGTTCGTCGCCGGGGCGGTCACCGGCCTCGTCGGCCGCCTCGACGATCTGCTCCCAGTCCTGGCCGGTGAGGTTGTAGGCACGGCCCTCGGCGGCGTCGTCGTCCGAGGCCGGTCCCGGCGCGTGCGGCGCATGCGTTGAGGCAGTCATGCGTAGGATCTCCGTTCCTCCGGAGGCGGGACCTTGGCGCCGCGGTACTCGACCGGGATGCCGCCCAGCGGGTAATCCTTGCGCTGCGGGTGACCCTTCCAGTCGTCGGGCATCTCGATCCGGGTCAGCGCCGGGTGCCCGTCGAAGATGATCCCGAAGAAGTCCCAGGTCTCCCGCTCGTGCCAGTCGTTTCCGGGGTAGACACTGACGACCGAGGGGATGTGCGGGTCGGCGTCCGGCGCGCTCACCCCGAGCCGGACCCGCCGGTTATGGGTGATCGAGACCAGGTGATAAACGGCGTGCAGCTCGCGGCCCGGGTCGTCGGGGTAATGCACGCCGCTGACCCCGGTGCACAGCTCGAACCGCAGCGCCGGATCGTCCCGCATCCGCCGGGCCACCTCGGGCAGCCGCTGCCGCTTGATGTGCAGGGTCAGCTCTCCCCGGTCCACGACCACGGCCTCGACCGCGTCACCGAACTGCATCCCCGCCATCTCGAGCGCGCGGCCCAGGCCGTCGGTCACCTCGTCGAAGTACGACCCGTACGGCGGCGGGGTGGACAGCAGCGGCGGCCGCCGGACCTGCAGCCGTCCGTAGCCCGATGTGTCGCCGCTGCCGCTGGCGCCGAACATGCCCCGCCGGACGACGCGCTCCGACAGCCGTTCCTCGCCGGAGCGCTCCGGCAGGTTCTCCCCGCCCTGCTGCTGCCCGTCGCCGGTCATCGGGTCGCCTCGGCGTCCACGAGCGGCAGCCGGCGGAGCCTGGCCGCCTCGGTGTCCTCGATCTCCTGCTCGCGGTGTGCGCCGAGCTTGGAGTTGAGGATCTTGTCGTGCAGCTTCAGGATCGCGTCCAGCAGCATCTCCGGGCGCGGCGGGCATCCCGGAAGGTAGATGTCCACCGGAACGACGTGATCCACGCCCTGCACGATCGCATAGTTGTTGAACATGCCGCCGCTGGATGCGCAGACGCCCATCGAGATCACCCATTTGGGCGCCGGCATCTGATCGTAGATCTGCCGCAGCACCGGGGCCATCTTCTGGCTCACCCGGCCCGCGACGATCATCAGGTCGGCCTGGCGCGGCGTGGCGGAAAAACGCTCCATCCCGAACCGGGCGATGTCATGGCGCGGCCCGCCGACCGCCATCATCTCGATCGCGCAGCAGGCCAGCCCGAATGTGGCCGGCCATACCGAGCTCTTGCGGACCCAGCCCGCCGCCTTCTCAACGGTGGTGAGCATGAACCCGCTTGGCAGCTTCTCCTCGATGCCCATGATCTGCCTAATCCCACTCCAGGCCGCCGCGGCGCCACACATAGGCGTACGCGACCAGCACCGTGACGATGAACAGCACCATTTCGATCAGGCCGAACAGCCCGAGCTTGTCGAACGTGACCGCCCACGGATAAAGGAAGACGATCTCGATGTCGAAGACGATGAACAGCATCGCGGTGAGGTAGTACTTCACCGGGAACCGGCCGCCGCCCGTGGGCTGCGGCGTCGGCTCGATGCCGGACTCGTAGGCCTCGAGCTTGGCCCGGTTCCAGCGTTTCGGCCCCGCCAGCGTCCCCGCGATGATCGAGAAGAGCGCGAAGAACAGGGCCAGGCCCGCGAGGACCAGGATCGGCACATACATCCTCATCGGCGTGCGCTCGCTTTCTCTCTGCCGGCTCCCCGGAGCTCCCGGCCCGCCGGGGTGACCTTCGACAACGCGTTGATCATCCGGTCGGACGCGTCGCCGCCCCGTGGCTCGGTCAGGTTGGCCAGCAGCTTCAGCACGAACCGCATCGCCGTCGGATGCGGCATCCCGTGCCGGGTGGCCATTCGCATCACCTGCGGGTAGCCGATCGCCTTCACGAACAGCCTGCCGAGCGTGTAGTAACCGCCGTAGGACTGCCGCAGAACCCGAGGGTATTCCTGCAGCGCCTGCTCCGCGGATGCCGGGTCCGGCTTACCCAGGGCGCCCGCGATCACGTCCGCGGCGACCTCGCCGGCTTCCATCGCGTACGCGATGCCCTCGCCATTGAACGGGTTGACCATCCCGCCGGCATCCCCCACCAGAAGGAGCCCGCGGGTGTAATGCGGGGTGCGGTTGAAGCCCATCGGCAGCGCCGCGCCCCGGATCGGCTGGGTGCGGTTCTCCTCCTGGTAGCCCCACTCCGGCGGCATCCCGGCGAGCCAGCGGCGCAGCAGCGTGCGGTAGTCGGTATTGCCGAACGACTTGCTGGTGTTCAGCAGGCCGAGCCCGACGTTGCTGGTCCCATCGCCGACCCCGAAGATCCAGCCGTAACCGGGCAGCAGCCGGCCGGAGTCCCACAGCTCCAGCCAGGATTCGAGGTAGTCGTCCTCGTGCCGGGGGCTGGTGTAGTAGGTGCGGACCGCGACCCCCATCGGCCGGTCGTCGCGTTTGCGCAGCCCCATCGACACCGACAGCCGCGACGAGTTGCCGTCGGCGGCCACCACCAGCCGGGCCCGGTAGCGCTGCTCCTTGCCGTCGGCGCCGGTCGCGACGACGCCGGTGACCCGGCCGGTCCGGTCATCCAGCAGCGGCCCGGTGACGCTGGTCCGTTCGAGCAGCCGGGCACCCGCCTTCTCGGCGGTGCGGGCCAGCGTCTCGTCGAAGTCCAGCCGCTTGCGGACCAGGCCGTATCCCGGATAGGTGGAAAGCTCCGGCCACGGCAGTTCGAGGCGCACCCCGCCGCCGATGATCCGCAGTCCCTTGTTCTCGATCCAGCCGTCGCCGGTGACCGGCACGCCCATGTTGAGCAGGCACTTCACCGCCCGCGGGGTCAGGCCGTCGCCGCACACCTTCTCCCGCGGGAATGCGGTCTTCTCCAGGACCAGTACGTCCAGTCCGGAGCTGGCCAGGTAATACGCGGTGGTGCAGCCGGCCGGGCCGGCGCCTACGACGATGACGTCGGCCCGCTCATCGGACCTTTCATCCGCGCTTTGCGCGCCCCCGGCTTCGGCGCCGACGGCATGTGAACCCTGCTCGGTCACGACCCGTCCTGTGCTAGCTGTGCTGCTGGAGGGGGGATGCACCTGCTGCGCCAGCGGTTCGTGCTGGCGCGGAACGCCCCTGGTACCCATGTGAACCGCTTCACAAATACCCAGTCCCGAGTTTAGACCTCTCCGACAGCCCGCGGCGAACCACCCCGGGAACGCTGAGCGACATGAAGCGCGACCACGCCGAGGGAAAGGTTCCGCCACCGGACGCTGGACCACCCGGCCGCGCGGATCCGCCGGGCAAGCCCTTCCTGGTCGGGCCAGCCGACGATCGACTCGGCCAGGTACTCATAGGCGTCCGGGTTGCTGCTCACCCGCCGCGCGACCACCGGCAGCACCGTGTCCAGGTACCGCCGGTACAGCGCATCGGCCGGCCGGAACGGAAGATGGCTGAATTCGCAGATCACCAGCCCCCCGCCCGGCCTGGTCACCCGGAGCATCTCGGACAGGGCGGCGCCGGTGTCGGCCACGTTCCGCAGGCCGAACGAGATCGTCACGGCGTCAAAGCTTTGATCGCGAAACGGCAGGGCGAGGGCATCGCCGCCGACGAAGCTGACGCCGCCGGGCGGGGGCTGCCCTGGCGCGGGCGTCGCCGCCGCGGCGAGGCGGCGGGCGCCCACCCGCAGCATCCCGAGTGAGAAGTCGCATGCGACGCACCGTGCTCCGTCGGCAGCGAAGGCGCGCGCCGATGTCCCGGTTCCAGCGGCGATGTCGAGCACGCTGCGGCCGGGTGAGGTGTACGGGCGCAGCGCCCGCGCGACGGCGCGGCGCCACAGCCGGTCCTGGCCCGCCGATAGCACGTCGTTGACGAGGTCGTACCGCTCGGCGGTCCGGTCGAACATCGCGGCAACCTCGTCCGGCCGCTTGTCCAGGTGGGCGCGGGTCATGCCGGGCCGCCAGTGCTCGCTGGCGCGGCCGGGTGCTGCGGTCGGGTGCGGACCACGGCCGCTAAGTCTCGGTCCTCGGCGCGGGTCCCCTCATCGATCCGCTGCCCGAACTCACGGAACCGGCCCAGCATCCCCGCGGAGCCGGTTTCCCGCTGCTGACTCCGGGTGCGGATCCGGCCGGTCAGCACCCCGGACATCGCGTCGCGCTGGCGGGAGAGCAGCACGAAGCTGGCGAGGCCGCTGACCACCACGGCGATGGCGATCGCCAGCAGCCCCCGGGCGCCGGCCAGGTACACGATGCCAAACGCGACGGCGAAGAGCACGATCCGCGCGGCTGTGTAGGCGAAAACGGGACGCATGATGATGACAGCCTATTGCGGCCGGTTTGCGGTGGACGACAGCACGTCGGAGAACAGCGACGCCGCGATGTTCCCCCCTGAGAGCACCGCCACGAACGTCCGCCGCCGGGGAAGCTCCGGCATCCGGAACAGGTACGCCGCGACGGCCACCGCGCCGGAGGGCTCGGCGATCAGCCGCAGATCGCGCGCGGTCGACGCGATAGCGGCCCTGATCTCTGCTTCGGAGACCGTGACGATCGCATCCACGTAGGCGCGCAGGTGGGCGAACGTCAGATCGCCGACCCGCTCGACCCGCAGGCCGTCGGCGATCGTCCGGCCCACCCGCTCGGGCGGCCAGGCGACGGGCTCACCCGCCTGCAGCGAGTCGCGCGCGTCGGCGGCCAGCTCCGGCTCCACGCCGATCACGGTGGCCTCCGGGTGCGCGTCCTTGATCGCGGTAGCGATCCCGGAGATCAGGCCGCCGCCGCTCACCGGGACGAGCACGACATCGACCTCGGGGCAGTCGGCGGAGATCTCCAGGCCGATGGTTCCCTGACCGGCGATGACCTGGCGATCCTCGAATGGCGGGATCACCGTGTACCCGCGCTCTTCCGCCAGCCGGGCCGTCACGCCGACCCGGGCCGCCATCGTCGGCTCGACGGTCACCACCTCGGCGCCGAGCGCGCGGGCCGAATCGACCTTGACGGCCGACGCCCCGTCCGGGACCACCACCACTGCGGGAACCCCGGCGATGGCCGCGGCGTACGCGACCGCCTGCGCGTGGTTGCCGCTGGAGTGCGCGACGACCCCGTGCTTGCGCTGCGCCGGCGGCAGCGCACTGATGGCCGCGTACGCGCCGCGGACCTTGAACGACCCGGTCGGCTGCAGCGATTCCGGCTTGACCAGCAGTTGGGCCCGGCCCTGTCCGCTTCCCGGCCGCAGCGGCGGATACCGCAGCAGCGGAGTACGGACCGCCACCCCGGCGATCCGCTCGGCCGCGGCCCGGATGTCAGCGGGGGTCACCAGCCCCGTCGCGCCCGGGCGTGGGCCTGGCGTGGGAAAACGCGGTGGACCCGGGTTCGAAGGCACTGCCACGTCCAGGCAGCATAGGGGGCGGGCCCGGGTACCGGGCCACGCTCAACAGGTATCGCTCCCCGACGACCGTTCGTCACGCCGCGCCTACCGGGAGGTAACAATCGCGGCACTACTTGCGGCAAAGTAGGGAGAAACCCATCGATTACCGGCAGACTTGGCCCAAGCTCTCGTTACGGATGTTCAAGGGGGAAAGGACGTGGAAGGCAGCAGCGAGCGGCTACTTACCCCCGGTGAGGTCGCGGCGCTTTTCCGTGTCGATCCCAAGACCGTCACGCGGTGGGCGGCTGCGGGCAGGATCAGCAGTATCCGCACGCCCGGCGGCCACCGGCGGTTCCGGGCCTCGGAGGTGCATGCGCTGCTGCGTGGTGACGGGGAGCCGTCTCTCGACGGCCACGCCGCAGCCGTCAGCCCACCGTAGTCCGGTTACCGCCTCGGCCATAGCCCTCGCCCGGCGGGCGGGCCTGACGCCCCGATTGGCGGGCCGCCTGCGCCTGCACGTCCCGCCGCCCCCGCAGCGCGCGCTGCGAGGCTTGGGCAAGCCTGAGAAACGCCCCATTCGGGCAGCAACCTCCCCCGCCCAGGTTTAGGCTTCGTTCATGTTGCTCACGGGTGTGATCTTGGCGCTGGTGGGGTTGGCGTTCTGGCTTTACTGCCTGATCGACCTGCTGCTTACTCCCAGTGAGAGCTGTCGTTACCTGCCGAAGCTGACCTGGGTCGTGGTGGTGGCCGTGGTGCTCGGTTTCGGCGCGGTCGCATGGCTGCTGGTCGGCCGGCCGCCCACCTCCCGAGCGGCGTGGCGTGATGCGCTACGCGGTACTACTCGGCCCCACCGGGCCGGATGGCCCCCGGCGGTGGGCAGAAGCTGGATCCCCTGGGTCCGGGGACCAGGCTTGCGCGGCCGCCGCGCCGCCCGCTGGAGCGGCGGTTACGCGCTGCCCGACTTCAGCCGGATAACCGACGCGAAGAGCCGGCATCCAGCGGGCCGGGCGAGGCCACAGGGGCCGGACGACGATCCGGCGTTCCTTCGCCACCTCGAGGACCTGATCCGCGGCAACCAGGACATCGGTAACGACTGACCGGCCAGTGCCACGGCAGCGCCAGTGCCACGGCAGCGCCAGTGCCACGGCAGCGGCCGTGCCACGGAATCGGCGGTGAGCGGCTCGCGGGCCGCACGCTGAAGAGTCAGGCCGCTATGTAGGTGCCCTTGGCGGGCAGAGTGACGACGAGCCCGCGGCGCCGCAGTTCCTCCACGGCGCGCCGTGCCGTACCCAGGGCGACGCCGTACTCGGCGGCGAGATCGCGTTCACCGGGAAGCCGGGCGCCCGGGGCTATGTCCCCGGCCTCGATCCGGGCCTGAAGGTGGTCGGCCATCCGCGCATACAGGTAGGCGGGACCGCCCGCATCCGGATCGAACTCCGGGACACGCGTCATGGATCAACCATAGAACGGCGCTGAACTGCATAAACAGTCGGAACGCGGCTAACCGCTATACACCGCTACATAACGCGGTATACGCTGCTGACGATCCAGCACGCGACCGTCATGTCCCGGAGGAAACAGTGATCACCGCACAGATCAAGATCGATGTGCCGAGGGAAACCGTGGTGCTCGTCGCCGACAGCGAACGCGCGGTGGACAACATCGTCGCTGCGCTCCGCGAAGACGGCCTGTACCAGGACCACGCCTTGCTGAGCGGATACCCGATTGGTGACGATGACCGTGTCCGGTTCGACCGGGGTGCCTGGATAAGCGGTCCCTGCCTCGACGAGGCTGACTGCCTTGACGAAGCTGACTGCCTGGACGAGGCCGACTGCCTGGACGACTAGCCCGCACCGGCCGGCATGCGCTCCGGGGACCCGGTCAGATGCCGGCGTAGGAGTGCAGCCCGGTGATCCACACGTTCACGCCGATCAGGTTGAACATCAGGCACGCGAAGCCGGCGAGCTGGATGTAGGCGGCCTTGCGCCCACGCCAGCCGGCGGTGGCCCGGGCGTGGAGATACCCGGCGAACACCACCCAGGTGATGAACGACCAGGTCTCCTTCGGGTCCCAGCCCCAGTAGCGGCCCCACGCCTGGTCCGCCCAGATCGCGCCGGCCATGATCGCGAACGTCCAGATCGGGAAGCCGAACACCACGGTCCGGTAGCACAGCCGGTCCAGAACCTCGGGCTTGGGCAGGTGCCGCATGATCCCGGTTTCACTGCTCGTCCTGCCTGACTGCACCCGCCGCTGGTAGCGATCCGCGAGCAGATAGGCGACGTTCGCCGTGGTAGCGACGATGAACGTGCCGGACGCGATGATCGCCGCGGTCACGTGAATCGCGATCCAGTAGGAGTGCAGCGCCGGCATCAGCGGCCCGGCCGCCGTGTACAGGACGGTGGCGCACAGGCCGAGGCCCAGGACAACCGGGACCATCACGAACAGGCCGAGGAAGTAGGCGCGGTAACGGGCCACCAGGACGAGGAAGACGATCACGGCACCGCAGGTGATCGCCGTGACGAACTCGTACATGTTGCCCCACGGGATCCGGTGCGCCGCGAGCCCGCGGGTGATGATCCCGAGGATGTGCGCCGACAGGCCGACCGCGGTGAGGGCGAGCGCCGCCCGAACCCACAAGCTGGGGGGCGCCTGGGAGGCGGTCGCTCCACCAGCAGTTACCTCGACGTGCCCGTTCTGGGCTGCGTCGCTGGCCGCCGCGTCGCTGGCCGCCGCGTCGCCGCCGGATCCGTCACCGGACTCGGCGCCCCCGGCCGCGTCACCGGCCGCTGTCTCATTGGGGGCATCGCCCACGGCCGCGCCGACGAGTTGCGGCTTACGGGCCGAGGCCACGGTGCTGGCCGCCGCGGCGCGGCTCGCCCGCCGACGCCCGTACGCCAGATCGCCGGCGAACGCCAGCATCGCGAACGAGTAGACCACCACCGTGAACAGCAGGAAATGGTCGCTGACGTGGGCCAGGCCGGCATTGACGGGCACGAGCCTCACTTCCCATCTTTCTCTGCGGCAGGTTCTGGTGTCCCGGCCGGGGGCGATGCCGCGTTCCCGGCCGTGGATTGTGCTTTCTCCGCCGGCTTCATCGTGGACCGCAGCGATGTGGTTAGCTCGGCGAACTCTTCCTCGAATCCGCCGGCGACGTCGGACCGGGCCAGCCCGCCTATCTCAACGACGGTGCGGTCGCCGCCATGAGCGCGGACGAATACCCGGCGCCGGCGCACCAGAAACGAGATCAGCAGCCCGGCGATCGCCAGGATGCCCGAGATGAGCGCCGGCAGCCGTCCGGGGTCGTAGGTGATCGCCAGGCTGCCGTACTGTTTCACGCCGGTGTAGGTCAGCGTGCCGAGGCCGTTCGGCAGCTTCACCGACTGCCCGACCGCAAGCGGACGCGGCGGCACCGCCAGCCGGTGCATCTGCGAGGTGTTCAGCTGGTACACCGACTGCGGAGCGCCGGATTCCTCGCCGAGATCGCCGGCGTAGGAGACCAGGCTGACGACGGGGTTGAACGGCGCCGGAAACGCCGAGGACAGCCGCCCGCCCTGGTCCACGGCGGTGGGGAGGAACACCCCGATGAACCCCAGCTGCTGCGGCTGGGCGTCCGGGACCTTGACCACGCCCTCGGAGGTGTAGTCGGTGTTGTCGGCCGGCAGGAACGGGACCGCCTGGTTGAACGACTTGTGGCCCTTCCCGTCGGTGACCGTGAACTGTGGCGCATAGCCGTGCCCGATCAGGTACACCTTCACGCCGTCCACGTTCAGCGGCTTGTTGACCTCGAGGTCGTACGGGGTGACCGGGGAGGTTGGGTCGCGCTGGTAGTTCAGCAGTGCGTGGAAGGACTTTGGCTGGCCGCGCAACGACCCGGACTCGATGTAGCTGGCGTGGAAGGAGTTCAGCCAGATCGCGAACGGCTGCAGGTCGCCCGGGGTGACCGCGTGACCTGGCCGGTACTGGTCGTAGGAGGGGACGGTGTTGGTGAAGCCACTGCCCTCGGTGAGGATGACGTCCGCCTTGTACCCCCACAGGCCGCCGAGCCCGACTGCCGCCAGCAGCGCGAGCAGCGCGATGTGAAAGACCAGGTTCCCGGCTTCGTGCAGGTACCCCTTTTCGGCGGAGAGCCAGCCGTCGCCGGTGCGCAGCCGGAACCGCCGCCCGGCGAGCAGCCGCTCGGCGCCGGCCAGCGCCTGCCCCGGCGGCAGATCCGTCTCGTGCCGCGCCGACAGCGGGAGCCGGCTGAGCTGCGCGGGCGCCGGCGGCGGCTTGGCGCGCATCGACATCGCGAGCCGGAACGCGCGCGGCAGCACGCACCCGGCCAGCGAGATGAACAGCAGCAGGTAGATGGCGGCGAACCACGGCGCGGCGAAGACGTTGAACATCGACAGGTGGTTCAGCAGCGGGCCGAGCGCCGGGTGCTGCGTCATGTACTGCTGCACCTTCTGCGGGTCGGTGCCCTGCTGCGGCAGCACCGATCCGGGCACGCTCGCCACCGCGAGCAGGAACAGCAGGATGAGCGCGGTGCGCATCGAGGTCAGCTGCCGCCAGCCCCAGCGCAGCCAGGCGAGGATGCCAAACGGCGTGGCGTGGTGACCCGGTTCCGGCTGGCTCGGCGGCGGCCCGGCTTCCGGCTGCGCGTCCGCGGCACGGGTCTCGGTCATCGGGCCGTCGCCTGATCGATGAGCTGCTTCAGGCCGGAGTAAGTGACCTGGCCGATCACCCGGCCGGAGATGTGACCCGTGCGGTCGATGACCAGGGTGCTCGGTATCCCGCTCGGCGGCACGGTCTCGCGGAACGCCAGCAGGACCTCACCGGCCGGGTCGTAGAGGCTCGGGTACCCGATTGACAGGTTGCGGTCGAACGCCTGGGCGTTGACCTTGCCCGGGTCCTTGACGTTGACCCCGACGAACTGGACGCCACGGCTGGCGTAGGTGCTCGACAGCTGGGCCATCGACGGGGCCTCGGCACGGCACGGCGCGCACCAGGACGCCCAGAAGTTCAGCACCACGACCTTGCCGTGATACTGGCTGAGCCGCAGCTGGCTCCCGGTCAGCGTCGTCCCGGATACCGCCGGGGCGTCGGGCCGCTCGCCCGCCTTGAAGGTGGTCGTCCCGACCGACGCGTTGACGTAGTTGGTGTCACCGCTGCCCGGGCCCTGCTGCGCCGCCTGCCCGCCGGAACATGCCGGCACCAGGGCCAGCGCCGCTCCGGCAGCGAGGGCCAGCACCGTACGGCGTGGACGAAACATGGATCTCCTACAGGCGGTAGTTCAACCCCATTGTGCCCCTGTCAGGAATTGGCCGGGCGGGGGGGCTCCCAGTAGTCGATGGCCGTGACCCGGTCACCGGTGTAGGTGAAGCTGGTGACGCTGGCGAGGGCGACCCGGCGGTTGCCGGGATGATGCCAGAGCCGTTGGCGCTCCACCCAGCGCCGCGCGACCTCGATCGGCAGCTGATGGCTGACGCAGACGGCTTCAGCGCCGCGCGCCGCTATCGCCGCGGTTGCCATCGCGGCGAGCATCCGGTCGCCGACCTCACGGTACGGCTCGCCCCACGATGGCCGGAACGGGTTACGCAGCTTGGACCAGTGGTACGGCCGCAGTAGCGAGCCGTTGCCCACCCCGAAAGTCAGCCCCTCGAAGTGGTTGCCCGCCTCGATCAGCCGGTCGTCGACCGTCGCCGGCAGCCCGAACTGCTCGGCGAGCGCGTCCGCGGTCTCGCGGGCGCGCTCGAGTGGCGAGCAGAACAGCGCGGTGACGTCACGCCCGGCGAGGTGGCGCGCGGCGGCCTTGGCCTGGAGCCGGCCCTCCTCGGAGAGGTGGAAGCCGGGCAGCCTGCCGTACAGCACGTGGTGCGGGTTCGCCACTTCCCCGTGCCGCAACAGGTGAACCACGGTTGTCGCCGACATCGCCAGAACAGCCTACGGGACACCGCGATGGGCCACCGCACCCGTGCCGCGGTTGTTGTCCGGGGAAAGCAGCGGAGCCTACGCTGGAGGCAGCATGCGGTTGCGCCTAGGGTTCCGCGCATCCCGCCCGCTGCTGGTCATCTGACAATCAGGGCGGGGCGGACTGGACCGAGCGGCGCCAGGAACCGCCCACACGGTGGGCGGCCAACACCTCACGGGAGAAAAGCCTCGAGGGCCCCTCGTCGGCATGCCCGAGACGGCCCGTCTAGGACAGGAGCCTCCCGTGAGCGGAACCGCCATTGCGCTGATCGCGGTCGCTGCCGTGGCCCACGCCAGCTGGAACCTGATGTCGAAGCAGGCGGCCGAGGCGGGGGCGGTCTCCTTCGTCTGGCTGATGGCGGCCGTCGCCGCGGTGCTCTACATCCCGGTGGTGGCGGTCTACCTGGCGGTCCGGCGGCCGGACCTGGCGCCGAAGATCCTGGTGTTCGCCGCCGGGACCGCAGTGCTGCACGTGGGGTATTTCCTCCTGCTGCAGCGCGGCTACCGCTCCGGCGACCTCTCGCTGGTCTATCCGCTGGCCCGCGGCAGCGGGCTGCTGCTGTCCAGCTTCGCCGCGGTCCTGCTCTACCACGAGCACCCGGGACGGTTCGGCAGCGCGGGAATCGTGCTGGTCGCCGGGGGCGTGATCACGCTGAGCCTGCCGAGCGGCGCCGGCCGCCAGCGGCGTGCGCCAGCCGGGGAACCGGGCGAGGCACCCGCGGCTACGAACGGGCCGGCCCGCGCGGCGTCCCGGGCTGCGGCGGCCGGTGACGGCGCCATCACCGTGATCGGCTTTGGCTTGCTCACCGGCGCATTCATCGGCGGATACACGCTCTGGGACGCCTACGCGGTCTCCCGGGGCGGCGTCCCGCCGCTGGTCGAGGATGCCGCCGCCTTCGGCGGGCAGGCCGTGCTGCTCGCACCGCTGGCGGTGGCCAGCGCCGGGCGGGTGGCGCTGATCTGGCGCGGCTACCGCCGGCAGGTCATCGGCGCCGCCGTTTTGTCGCCGCTCGCCTACCTGCTGGTGCTGATCGCCCTGGTGTTCAGCCCGGTCAGCTCGATCGCCCCGGCGCGGGAGGTCAGCGTCCTGGTCGGCGTGCTGCTCGGCCGCCGGCTTCTCGGCGAGGGCCACACCGCCCGCCGCCTCGCCGCCGCGGCGGCCATCGCCCTCGGCGTTGTCGCCGTCGTGGTCGCCTGAGCTAGCGCCGCGGCGGACGGGAGGTCCGCGCCCGGCTCGGGGTCCGGTCAGCCGAGCGCCTGGGCGGCCGCCTTGGCCGCGCCGGGCAGCGCCGCGGCCACCTGCTCGATGGCGGCGTTGTCGTGTGCCGCGGAGCAGAACCACGCCTCAAACGGCGACGGCGGCAGGTACACCCCGGCGTCCAGCATCGCGTGAAAGAAGGCCGCGTACGCCGGACCCGACTGGCCGCGGGCGCCGTCGAAGTCGCGGACCGCGCCGTCTGCCCCGAGGAAGAGCGAGAACAGGTTCCCGGCGTGCTGGTACCGGTGCGGCACGCCGGCCGTGGCGAGCACCTCGCTGGCCAGCCGGCCCACCTGGGCCGCCGCCGAATCCACCCGCGCGTACACATCGTCGGTGCAGGCCCGGAGCGTGGCCAGTCCGGCGGCGACCGCGAGCGGGTTCCCGGAGAGGGTTCCCGCCTGGTAGACCGGGCCGGCCGGCGTCAGCCGGTCCATCACCTCGGCCCGCCCGCCAAACGCCGCGGCCGGCAGCCCCCCGCCCATCACCTTGCCGAAGGTCACCAGGTCCGCGGCCACGCCTTCGCGCCCGTACCAGCCGGACCTGGTCACCCGGAACCCGGTCAGGACCTCATCCATGATCAGCAGCGCGCCATACTTCCGGCACAGGTCGGCGAGAAGCTCGTTGAAGCCCGCGGACGGCGGGACCACGCCCATGTTGGCCGGGCACGCCTCGGTGATCACGCAGGCGATCTCGTCGCCGTGCGTGGCGAATGCGGCCCGGACCGCCTCCACGTCGTTGTAGGGGAGCACGATCGTGTCGCCAGCCACCGCGCCGGTCACGCCGGGGCTGTCCGGCAGGCCAAAGGTGGCGACGCCCGAACCGGCCGCGGCCAGCAGCGCGTCCACGTGCCCGTGGTAGCAGCCGGCGAACTTCACCACCTTGGGCCGGCCGGTGAAGCCGCGCGCGAGCCGCAGCGCGCACATCGTGGCCTCGGTGCCGGAGTTGACCAGGCGGACCTTCTCGACCGGGGCGCGGGCCACGATCTCCTCGGCGAGTTCCACCTCGCCGGGTGTCGCGGTGCCGAAGGAGGTCCCGTGCTGCGCGGCCTGCCGCAGCGCCTCGGTCACCGAGGGATCGGCGTGGCCGAGGATCAGCGGCCCCCAGGAGCAGATCAGGTCGACGTAGCGCCGGCCGTCCACGTCGGTGAGGTAGGGCCCGCTGCCCGACACCATGAACCTCGGCACCCCGCCGACCGCGCCGAAGGCACGGACTGGCGAGTTCACCCCGCCGGGGATTGCCGCGACGGCCCGGTCGTAGAGCGCGGCACTGTGATCGGTCAAAGAATCCTGGCCTCCCGTCATGGAACGCCGGCCTCCTCACACGCTTCGGCGAGCACGGACAGCAGCGGCATCGGGTCGCGCAGCGGGTATTCGAGCGGTTCGCGGATCCACTGCATCTGCTGCCCGGACGCCTGCACGCTGGGCGGGGCCAGCACATAGCTCTCCCGGCAGTGCCAGCGAAGGCCCGGGGTGTCGGCGACGCCGTCCGGCACGCAATCGAGGTGGCAGGACCACCACTCGTCCTCGTCCGCCGGGGCGCCGCGGGTGATCGTGAAGAACAGGAACCGGTCCTCTCCGGCGGCGACCGGCCCGCACTGCCCGCCGGTGCCGAAGTGGTCGATCGCGATCCGGCCGGCCCTCGCGGGCACGTCCAGCACGTCGAAGACCCGCCCGGTGACGAGCAGCACGTTCGCGTCCGGCCACTTCCGCCACCACCGCTTGATCGTCCCCGCGTCCACGGTCGCCAGCACCTGCCACGCTGGGGAGACGGGATGCGCGCCGGGGGCGGGGCAGCCGACGCGGTCGCAGGAACACAAGCCCGGGTAGATGGGATGGGCGCCGGGAACGACCGGCCAGCCCATGATGGCGTACCGCTGCGCCGCCGCGGCGACCCGCGCTCGGGCCCTGCGGCGCCGACGGCGGACCACCGTTTCGACCATCGCCACGTCCCCCTGGATTACCCAGTGCTGATGCTCTAGATAATGCCGGACGGGACGTCCGGTACCTGCGGTGCCCCCTGGGGTTTCGCGCCTGCTGGCCGGTCAGCGGGTGAGGTTCCGCGCCGCCTCGGCGGCCCAGTAGGTCAGGATGATGTCCGCACCGGCCCGGCTGATCGCGGTGAGCGTCTCGGTGATGGCCCGTTCGCGGTCCACCCAGCCCCGGGCCGCGGCCGCTTCGATCATCGCGTACTCGCCGCTTACCTGGTATGCGCCGACCGGCACCCGCACCGTGTCCGCGACCCGCCGGACGACGTCCAGGTAGGCGAGCGCGGGCTTGACCATGACCGCGTCCGCGCCCTCGTCGATGTCCAGGAGCACCTCGCGCAGCGCCTCCTCGGCATTCGGCGGGTCCTGCTGGTAGGCGGACCGGTCGCCGAACTGCGGCGCACCTTCGGCGGCCTCACGGAACGGGCCGTAGAAGGCGGAGGCATATTTCGCCGCGTAGGCGAGGATCGCGACGCCCGGGTAGCCGGCCTTGTCGAGGGCCGCCCTGATCGCGCCGACCTGGCCGTCCATCATGCCGCTCGGGGCGACGACGTGCGCGCCGGCCGCCGCCTGCGCGCAGGCGACCGACTGGTAGCGCTCCAGTGTCCGGTCGTTGTCCACCCCGCCGGAGCCGGTCAGGATCCCGCAGTGGCCGTGATCGGTGTACTCGCACAGGCACAGATCCGCCATGATCACGGTGGCGTCGCCGACCTCGGCTTCCAGATCGCGGAGCGCGAGCTGGGTGATCCCGGCCGGATCGTCGGCCGCGGAGCCGGCCCCGTCCTTATCCGCTGGGATCCCGAACACGATCAGCCCGCCGACACCGGCTTGCACCGCCTCGGCCGCGGTTTTGCGCAGGCTGTCCCTGGTGTGCTGCAGCACGCCCGGCATCGACGTCACCGGCTGCGGCTCGGAGATCCCGTCCTTGACGAACATCGGAAGCACCAGGCCGCCGGGCCTGATCCGGGTCTCGGTGACCAGGCGCCGCATCGCCGCGGTGCCGCGCAGCCGGCGCGGCCGCGCCACCGGGAAACCAGGGCTCACTGCGGGCTCCCTCCGTTTTCAGTGTGCCCGGCGCCGGGCCCCCCGCCGCCGCTGGCTCGGCCGCCGCACCGGCTCCCCGGCCTCCACGGCCGCCGCGCGCATCGCGGCCCCGTGCTCGGCGAGCGCCTCCACCAGCGCGGCGATCGAGGGCTTCGGCGCCATCACGTCGACGCGCAGGCCGAACTCCTCGGCGGTCTTGGCGGTCTGCGGTCCGATCACCGCGATCACCGTCGCCGCGTGCGGCTTGCCGGCGATCCCGACCAGGTTGCGGACCGTCGAGGATGAGGTGAACAGCACGGCGTCGAAGCCGCCGCCCTTGATCGCCTCCCGGATGGGCGCCGGCGGTGGCGCCGCCCGGACCGTCCGGTAGGCGGTGACGTCTTCGGCCTCCCAGCCCAGCTCGGTCAGCGCCGCGACCAGCGTCTCGGTCGCGATGTCCGCACGGGGCAGCAGGACCCGGTTGATCGGGTCGAGCACCTCGTCGTACGGCGGCCACACGGCGGCGAGCCCCTCGCTGGACTGGTCCCCGGTGGGCTCCAGGTCCGGCTCGATGCCGAAGGAGCGAAGCGCCGCGGCGGTCTGCTCGCCGACCGTGGCCACCTTGACGCCCGCGAAAGCGCGTGCGTCGAGACCGTACTCCTCGAACTTCTCCCGGATCGCCCGGACCGCGTTGACCGATGTGAACGCGATCCACTGGTACCGGCCGGTCACCAGGCCCTTGACGGCGCGCTCCATCTGCTGCGGGGTGCGCGGCGGCTCGACCGCGATGGTGGGCACTTCCTCGGGCACCGCGCCGTGGGACCGCAGCTGGTCGGAGACCACGCCCGCCTGTTCCTTGGTGCGGGGCACCAGAACCCGCCAGCCGAACAACGGCTTGCTCTCGTACCAGGACAGCTGCTCGCGCCCGGCCACGGCCGGGCCGGCCACTGCCACCGCCGGGCCGTTGAACGGGCTGACGCCCGCCGCCTTGAGGTCGGCCGCGATGCCGCCGAGCGTCGAGCTGACGGTCTGCTGTGCCGTGGTCGTCCCGTTCCAGGTAACGGCGAACGGGGTGTCGTCCGCCCAGCCGGCGGCCACCAGCATCTTCGCGATGTCGGACGGGCCGGCCTCGGCTCCGAGCACCACCAGGTTCCCCGGGCCGGCCGGGGCTCTGCCCTCGCCGCTCACGTCGGAGGCGTGGATGACGCGCAGGTCGCCCTCGGCCTCGTTGGCCAGCGGGATGCCCGCGTAGACGGGCACCGCGGTCGCGTACGGCAGGCCGGGCGCGACCTCGAACGGCACGCCTTGCTGCGCGCAGGCGGCGGCCGCCGCGGCACCGTCGGCGAACAGGAACGGGTCACCCGGGTACACCCGGACGGCGCCCTGCCCGGACTGAGCCGCCTGTATCAGCCGCTTGGCGTCGCGTTCGGCGCCGCCCGGCTCGACCACCTCCGCTTCCTTGTGTAGCCGGTGCCGGAGCCTTTCGGCATGCTCGGGCGCGGCGATCACCAGGTCGGCGCGCGCGAGCATGTCCGCCGCGCGCAGCGTCAGCAGGTCATCGTCGCCGGGGCCGATGCCGGCCAGGGCCACCCAGCCGGTGCGTGCCGTCTTCTGATTGTCGAGCTTGGGGTTCAAACCACGTGCTCCCCTCGTCCTGCCTCGCGGGCGCGCAGCCCGGCCGCCGGATCACGGGCGAGCAATTGAGCCGCGATCTCGCGGCCGAGCCGTTCTGCGTCTGCCATGGGGCCGCTGCTGGAAAGCCGCACCGCGCCCCTTCCGTCCGTCGCCAGGACCGCCGCGCGCAGGCGCAGGACATCCGTCCCGGCCGCGTGCGCACCGATCGGCGCACTACATCCTGCTTCGAGGGCGGCGAGCAGGCTGCGCTCCGCCGTGACCGCGGCCCGGCTGGCCGGGTCATCGATGGCGGCCAGCAGCTCGCGCGCCTCCGTGTCGCCGGACCGGCACTCCACCGCCAGCGCGCCCTGGCCGGGGGCCGGCAGCATCTCCTCGGTCTCGAACACCTGGGTGACGGCGTCCAGCCGTGCTATCCGGGCCAGCCCGGCGTACGCGAGCACCACCGCGTCGAGTTCGCCGGCGGCTACCTTCGCCAGCCGGGTGTCGGCGTTCCCGCGCACCGGCCGGCAGTCCAGGTCGGGCCGGATCGCCAGGAGCTGGGCGACGCGGCGCGGCGAGCCGGTGCCGACCCGGGCCCGGGCGGGCAGGTCGGCGAGCTTCGCGCCGTGGTGCCCGGCGAGCGCGTCCCGCGGATCATCCCGTGGCGGGACCGCGGCGAGGGCGATCTCCTCGGGCTGGCCGGTCGGCAGGTCCTTGAGCGAGTGCACCGCCAGGTCGACGTCACCGTCGAGCAGCCGCTGCCGCAGCGCGCTGACGAACACCCCGGTGCCGCCGATGGTGGCGAGATCCTCCCGGCTCACGTCGCCGTAGCTGGTGATGCCGGTGAGCTCGACCGCAACGCCGGTGCGGTCGGTGATCATCTGGGCCACCAGCCCTGCCTGGGTGGTCGCCATCAGGCTGCGGCGGGTTCCCAGCCGCAGCGCCCGAGCGCCCATCTACGTCACCTCCCCGGAGTTGGGAGGCTGGGGGGAGTCGACGCTGCTCATGTCGAGATGGGTCAGCGCCTCGACCGTCTTCTGGTCGAGGTCGAAGAGCACCCGCAGCGCCGCCGCATACGATTCGCCGTCCGGTGAGCCGGCCAGCTCCTTCACCCGCACCGTCGGCTCGTGCAGCAGCTTGTCCACGACACGGCCCATCGACTTCGCGATCTCGTCGCGGGCCTGGATGTCGATGCCGTTCAGCCGGCCGCCGAGCCGCGCGAGCTCGGCATCGACCACCTTCGCGGCCTTGGCCCGCAGCGCCGTCACCGTCGGCGCCACTCGTGCCGCCTGGACCGCGGAGGCCTGCGCCGCGACCTCCTCGGCCACGATCCGCCGGACGGCGTCGACCGCCTCGGCGTACTCGGCGGATGGGCCCGCCGTCGGCTCCGCGGCCGCGCGGCCGATCTCGTCCAGACCGATCACGGTGACACCCGGCAGCCCGGCCGCCGCCGGGTCCACGTCCCGCGGCAGCGCAAGGTCGAGAAAGACCAGGGGCCGGGTCCGCGACGCGAGTGCCTCCCGCACCGCGGCGGCGGTGATGACCAGGCCCGCCGCGCCGGTACAGGAGATGACCACGTCGGCGCCGGCGATCCGGGCGGGCAGCCGTCGCAGCTCCGCGGCCGTCCCGCGCACCGTCGCGGCCAGCCGTTCGGCGTTCCCGCGGGTGCGGTTGGCGATGGTGATACCGGCCGCGCCGGCGTCCTTCGCGGTCCTGGCCGCCAGGGTGCTCATCGATCCCGCGCCGACCACGAGCACGTGCGCTCCCGCGAGCGGGCGGTCGGAGCCGGCGCCGCTGCGCAGCAACTCACCGGCCTGATCGATCGCGACGCTGACCATCGTCGCGCCGGCCCGGTCGATCCCGGTCTCGGCGTGTGCGCGTTTGCCGGCCCGCAACGCTGCGCGGCCCGCCTCGGACAGGGCGCGGCTGAGGATGCCCTGATCGTGAGCGCTCTTGAGCGCATGGCGGACCTGCCCGAGGATCTGCGCCTCGCCGATGACCATCGAATCGAGCCCGCAGGTCACCGCGAGCAGATGCTGGATGGCGCGGTCCTCGTAATGCACGTAGAGGTGCCGGGTCAGCTCGGCGAGGTCCACCGCGGAGTGGCGGGCCAGCAGCTCGGAGATCGCGGAAACGCCGCCGTGGAACTTGCCGACCTCCGCGTACACCTCGACCCGGTTGCAGGTGGCCACGACAAATGTGCCCGCCACGTGCTCGCTCGTGTACACATCGTGCGCGAGCTTGTCCAGCGCGTCGCCGCCGACCGCGGCCCGCTCGAGCACCGGCAGCGGCGCGCTCTTGTGGCTCAGCCCGACCACGAGCACACTCATGTCTCCACCCCCACGGCTGAGACGGGGAACGCGTTGCCCGCGGGTGGTACCGCGGCGGTCCGGTCAACGGCTGCTGACCCCACCGCCTGCACGAGCTCCGGCGCGGACTTTCGCTGGGCGTGGAACGCAAGGATCTGGAGCTCGATCGAGAGATCGACCTTGCGCACGTCGACCCCGCCGGGGACGTTCAGGACGGCGGGGGCAAAGTTGAGGATACTCGTCACGCCGGCGTTTACCAGCCGGTCGCAAACATTCTGCGCGGAACCCGCCGGGGTGGCGATGACGCCGATCGATACCCCGTACCGCTCGACCACGGCCTCGATACGCTCCGCGTGCTGCACGGTCAGGCCGTTCACCCGGGTGCCGACGACGGTCGGGTCGGAGTCGAGCAGCGCGGCGATCCGGAACCCGCGGCTGGCGAAGCCGCCGTAATTGGCCAGCGCCCGGCCGAGGTTCCCGATCCCGACGATGGCCACGGACCAGTCCTGGGTCAGGCCGAGTTCGCGCGATATCTGGTACACGAGGTAGTCCACGTCGTACCCGACGCCGCGTGTTCCGTACGAGCCGAGATGGGAGAGGTCCTTACGGAGCTTCGCCGAGTTCACCCCGGCGGCCGTCGCGAGATCCTCGCTCGACACCGTCGCGACGCCCCGCTCGGCGAGCGCGTGCAGGGCACGCAGGTACACGGGGAGCCGGGCAACGGTCGCCTCTGGAATTCCCTGGCTGCCGTTGGCGGACATCGAACGGCGGGTCATACGCCGGCGCTCCTGAGCATCGATGCCGCGCCAGGTCATCGGTACTCCGGCGGAGCCCCGGCCCGGCGCCTGATTAACGAGAACCACGTTACGCCCTTGTGAACGCATGCACAAAGTCGGGCGGCCACGGCGGTCCGGCCGGTGCGGCAGATGACCCGGTCAGGGGGCCGCCGACGCCCTCATCGCCGGAGGCGCAGCGGACCGCCCGGCGGTCACCGCGCCAGCGCGGCACGGAGCCGGTCCTCGCTGACGTGCCAGAAATCATGCTGTACCCCGTCGATGAAGGTCACCGGCAGCTGGTCCCAGTACTGTCCGGGGTCGTATCCGCTGCCCGGAGGCAGCGCGGTGAGGTCGTGCTCCTGCCACGGCACGCCGAGTTCGGCCGCCACCCGGGCGATCACCTCCCGGGCGTCCTCGCAAAGGTGGCAGCCGGGACGCCCCAGCAGGTCGATCCGGTGGTCACGCGGTGCCATCGGTGACCACCCCGGCGATCCCCTCGGCAGCGGCGGCCAGCGACGAGACCTTCGCGTGCCGCAGGTGCAGCTCGATCACGTTCGTGGCCAGCACGCAGGACCGGCGCTGCGCGACGAACCGCTCGTTCTGCGGCTGCCGCTGGTGTTCCTCGAACGCCCCGCGGTCTCGGTATACCTCGTAGAAGATCCGCTGCAACGGCGCGTTCGGCACGTGGTGCGAGATGAACAGCAGGGTGTCCGGTTCGTGCATCCGCACCGCCTGCACGGTCTCCTCCGCGAGCCGGTCGAACTCGCCCGTCCGGGAGTCCAGGAGCGTGAAGATCGAGATCAGGCCGTACAGCGGGCCGCTCGTTCCCGGTTGCGCGGCCCTCGCGCCGTCCCGCTCCGGTTCGTCCGGAAGGCGCCGGGAGCCGGAGCGGTCGCGGTCGGTGCCCGGCCAGTCCTCGTCGCCGGTGCCGGCGAAAGCGCCGGCGGCTCGCCGGCGTGAGCCGCCCCTGCCGTCGGCGCGGCGGCGGCCGGAGCCGGTCCCGGCGAGAGCGGCGGTCCTGGCCGCCAGGGCGCGCAGCGGCCCGGTCTCGTCTTCCTCGTAGTCCGGCGGCGCGCCGCGCCGGCGGCGCCCGGGCCTGGAGCCGCCGGCCGGTTCCGCCGCTCGCCGGCGGGCGCCGCCCGCGTGGCCCTGACCGGAAACCGGGGAAAGATCGGCGCGGACGACGGCGAACCAGCCAAGGCCGGCGGACGCGGCGGTCAGGGCGGGGTACAAGGCGTCGAGCGGGACCGACAGGCGCAGGCTGACCAGGAGCAGCACGGCCACGCCGACCGAGGAGACCGCGAGGAACTCATCCCATAGGTCGGGATCTCGCCGCGTCCGCAACGCGGTGACCGTCATCACCGCCAGCGCGGTCACGGCCGCAAACACCTGCACCAGGACGAGCACGGCGTGCGGGAGCGACATGTACGCCGCCTGCCCCGGCCAGGTCTTGCCGAGGGTCCTGGTGCTCAGCGGATCGAGGGCCAGGATGACGCCGGGGACGATGGTGAGCGCGCCGGTGGCGAGCCGGATCCCGAACCGGGTGGGCATGCTTCCCGACGTCAGCTCGACCAGCCCCCAGGCCAGCCATAGCGGGCCGAACAGCAGCGAGCCGATCTCGGCGGCGCGATAGGTGCCGGCGCTGAACCCCAGCCCGAACCCCAGCGTCTGCGCGCCGAGCGAGATGGCCAGCATCGCCAGCGCCGCCGACCACGCCGCCAGGTCGATCCGCGGCGCGCGGATACAGCGGCCCACCAGCATGCCAGTGCCGACGGCCGCGACCAGCGCACCGGCGAATGCAACCAGGACCGCGAACATCACGCTTATCGTGCCGTAATAACACCATTTATCGGAAATCCGGTCGGCCGAGAGCGGTTACCACGGGGCATCGCCGCAGATCATCCCCCATGGACGGCCGTTCACCCGGGTCATGATCACGGTGGCCTGGTGCGGCCCGTCCAGCTTGAGGCGGCGGTGGATCTCCGGCACATCGCCGGCCAGGCCGCGGCGCCGGATGTCGGCCGCGCCGACGCCCATCTCCCGCAGCCGCCGGGCGAAGGTCCGCTCGTTCCATGGGGCGGACTCGGCGATCCGCAGCGTGCGCGCGAACGGGGTGCGCAGCTCGCGGTCGGCGGACAGGAACGCGATCTGCGGATCGATCTTCCACGCGCCCAGCTCACCGGCCAGTTCCTCCACCAGCCCGGCGCGGGTAACCGCCGGGTTCGGATCAAGCAGGAACGCGCCGGGCTCGCGGACCGGCACGGGAGCGGACGCCGCGGCTGGGCGGGCCGCGGCGGCCATGGTGTGCCCGCCGGGAAGAACGGTCGCCCGCCGCGGCGCGCCCGCCAGCGCGGGCGACCACAGCACCGCCTCCTTGAGCGCACGCCCGTCGGCGATGAACTCGGCCTCCCAGCCCGCCGGGATGGCACCGCCGGGAAGGCCGGGCGCGGCCTTGATACCGACGGCCTCCACCCTCGCCGCCAGCCCGGCGCACCAGCCCAGCGGCGGCTCGCTGGTCCCCGGCCGCATCCGGCGGCCGCCCGCACGGCGGGCTGGATCGATGAAGACCGCCTGCGCGGCGGACAGCGGGGCGTCGCGGACGTCGCCGGCCCAGCCGGTGACCGGGCCGGCGCCATTGACGCGTGCGTTGTGCAGCGCCATCTCCAGGTGCGACGGATCGCGGTCGACGGCCAGGACGTCCCGGCCATCGGCGAGCGCGATCAGGTCGCCGCCGATACCGCAGCACAGGTCGGCCAGCGTGCCCGCCCCGGCATAGCGCGCGGCCCGGTAGCGTGCGACGACCTCCGCGGACGCCTGCTCCAGCCCCGGTGCGGTGAAGAACATCTCGGCCGCCCGGCTGAACTTCGCGCTGGCCGCGAGGCGCAGCCGCTGCTGGGTCAGCGCCGCGGCGACCAGGCCGGCCGGGAAGTCCCGGCGCAGCCGTCGCTGCAGCGCCAGCTCGGTGCGCGGATGCAGTTGCTCACCGGCGAGGCGGGCGAGCAACTCCTGCCCCCGCGGGGAGAGCAATTCGGGCAGACCGGTCATTGCACCCCGCCGCGTGCCGTCACCGCGCATTTCACTCTGCGTCACCGTACATTCCACTCAGCCACGGCTGCGACTATCGCGTTCCCGCTACCCTCGAACCTATGGCTGGGCTACTGGGCCGATGGGCCCTAGGCACCGATGGGGCGGCGGAACGCGCGGTCCTGGCTGGCAACGCGGCCGCCTCGGCCGCCGCGATCAAGCCCGTGCGGCAGGCGTGCGATCCGGCGGCCGCCGCGTTCTTCGATGTGGACAACACAATCATGCGCGGCGCGTCGATCTACCACTTCGCCCGCGGGTTGGCGGCGCGGAAGTTCTTCCGCTCGCGGGACCTCGCGCGGTTCGCCTGGGGGCAGATGACCTTCCGGGTGAGCGGGACCGAGAACCACGACCAGATCGCCGCCGTCCGCGAGGCCGCCCTCGCCTTCGTCGCCGGTCACAAGGTCAGCGACGTGATCGACCTGGGCGAGGAAATTTACGACGAGACCATGGCGGACCGGATCTGGGAAGGGACCCGGGACCTCGCGCAGCGGCACCTGGACGCGGGCCAGCGGGTATGGCTGGTGACCGCGACCCCGGTCGAGCTCGCGGGCATCATCGCGCGCAGGCTCGGTTTCACCGGCGCCCTGGGCACCGTCGCGGAAAGCGTGGACGGGAGGTACACCGGCCGCCTCGTTGGCGAGATGCTGCACGGCGAGGCGAAGGCAGAGGCGATCCGCGCCCTGTCCATGCGCGCGGGCCTCAACCTCGATCTCTGCGCCGCATACAGCGATTCGGCCAATGACCTGCCGATGCTTACCCTGGTCGGCAACCCGGTCGCGGTGAATCCCGATTCGGACCTGCGGACCCAGGCGCGCCGGGAAGAGTGGCCGGTGTACGACTTCCGCACCGGCCGGAAGGCTGCGATGATCGCGCTGCCGATCGCGGCCGGCGCCGGCGCGGTGGCGGGAGGGGTAGCGGCCAGCGCCGCCGTGCGCCGGCACTCCCGCGGCGGGCGGCTATACCGGGTACGGCGGGAGGCGCTGCGGCTGACAACGGGAGGCAGGGCCGGGTAGCGCAGGCCGCCCAAACCACCCGCAACAGGGTCTGACAGGTAACTCAGGGCCCGGCATGCCTCGTGGCGGCCGGGCCCTGGTGCTGCGCGCGACCGGGTCAGCAGATGCTGGAGCAGCTGAAGTACAAGATCGCGGGGCCATGAGCATCGACGCGCTCATCCGGCTGGCAGCCGTGTCGGGCCACTGAGCCCAAGGGGGAATCATGATCAAGCACCGCGCGGCGGTGCTTGCCGCCGCGCTCGCGCTGGCCGCCGGGGGCGGCAGCGCCGCAGCAATGCTGACCACGGCAAGCAGCCCGCCCTGAAGCAGATCGTGGTGAGCCAGCCCTATGAGTGGGTCCAGACCGTCGGCCAGTGCGGTCCGGCAGGCATCCCCTCCTGCCTGACTGACTACTTCCCGGTTGACTGCACCGTCACGGCCTGTGCCGGCTACACGATCACCTACCGGCCGGGGCCGCACCTAATCCTGCTGTACAACGCTAACCCCGTGTACGGGAACCGGGTCGTGGCCACGTACCACGGCGAGGTCGTTGACGTGACGTACCAGAACTTCCCGGGGACCGGGTAACCGGAGGGTCCAAGATCACCGGCGGTGCGGTCGGCTCAACCGAAGGCGGGCCCGCGCTCGGTGACGAGGTCGTCGAGCTTGCGCTGGATCGTCTCCCGCACCTGGTCGGTCAGTTCGAACACCGCCGCGGGGTCGTCGGCCGGGTACCCGTCGGTGTCCACCGGCTTGCCGAACTCGATGATCCAGCGCGACGGCAGGGGAACCATCCCCAGCGGGCCGAGCCACGGGAAAGTCGGCGTGAGCGGGAAGTACGGGAGCCCGAGCAACCTCGCCAGCGGCTTCGCGTTCCCGATCATCGGGTAGGTCTCCTCGGCCCCGACGACCGCGCACGGGATGATCGGCACCTGTGCCCGGATCGCCGACGCGGCGAAGCCGCCCCGGCCGAACCGCTGCAGCCGGTAGCGCTGCCGGAACGGCTTGCCGGTTCCCTTGAAACCCTCCGGGCACACCCCGGCGAGCTCACCGTTCTCGAGCAGCCGGTCGGCGTCCGCCGGGCAGGCGAGCGTGTGGCCGCTCTTGCGGGCCAGATGGGACAGGACTGGCATTTGATACACGAGGTCGGCGCCGAGCAGGCGGAGGTGCCGGTGCGCCGGGTGGGTGTCCAGCAGCCCCACCTGGACCATCAGCGCGTCCCATGGCAGCACCCCGGAGTGATTCGTCACCACCAGCGCCGCCCCGGTGTCCGGGACATACTCGACTCCGCGCATCTGCACCCGGAACCAGTGCTGGTAGAGCGCCCGCGCGATCGGCATCAGCATCAGCTCGTTGAATTCCGGATCGAACCCGAACTCGTCGACCTGGTAGTCCCCGGCGATCCTGCGGCGCAGGAAGCCGGTCGCCGCGCCCAGCCAGTCCCCCAGGCTTTCCTTAACGTCTTCCACTCCTGACTCCTGCTTCCGAGCGGTCACCATTGTCTGGTCCCCGACGCCGCGGCCAGGACGTCCATGGTGCGGGAGAGGATCCCCGCCGCGGGTCCGGGCCGCATGGCGTGGTCTTCGATGAAGTCGGCATAGGTCTCGGCGGTCGTGTAGGCGGGCTGCCAGCCCAGCGTCCGCTCGAGCTTCGATCCGTCCACCACCTGGCCATACCGGAGCAGCTCCAGCTGGTCCCGGGTGAAATCCGGATAACGTGATCCGTGCAGGGCTTCCGCTGCCAGGCGCAGGGCACGGGCCGTCACCGGCAGCGGGACCCGGCCGGCGCGCCGCAGGCACTGCGACATCAGCATCACGCCGCGCCCGGTCACGTTGAACGTCCCGGGATGGTTGTCGGCCACCAGCCGCCTGATCACCTCGACGGCGTCGGAAACGTGCAGGAACTGGACGCGCGGGTCGTAGCCCATGACCGTCATCGCCACCGGCATCGAGAAGTAGCGGGCCAGCGGGGAGTCAACGCCTTGACCGAGCACGTTGGCGTAGCGGAGGACGGAGATCGCGATGTCAGGCCGGCGGCGCCCCAGGCCCCGCGCGTATCCCTCCACGTCCACGGCGTCCCTGCCGTAGCCGTGGCTGGCGCGTGCTTCCATTTCCTCGGTGAACACGGCCGGGTCCCGGGCGGAGATGCCGTAAACGGCGGCGGTCGACTCGACGATGAGCTTCTGCACGGTCCGGGACCGCTGGCAGGCGCTGAAAACCTGAATGGCGCCGACCACATTGGCTTCCTTCATCGGCCCGCGGCCGCCGGCTCGCGACGGCTGGCCCTGCAGGCCGAGGTGCACGACCGTGTCCGCGCTGGTGGCATCGAACAGCGCGCCGAGTTGCGCACTGTGGATGTCTAGCCGGACGACATCGTCGGCTAGCTCTCCGTCGGGTGGTTCATCGTCCAGCCCGACACCGTCCGGCACGACACCGTCCGGCCCGACTGCCTCGGACGGCTCCCCGGCCTGCGGCTCGGCGACCCTGATGACTCGGCTGACCCCGGGATCGTCCCGCAGCGCCCTGGCGGCGCGTGCGCCGAACTCCCCCGCTGCGTCAGTTCCCAGGACAATTGCTACGTGGCCCATTTCCTGTGCCGACTACTTCCCGTTTCGCTGTTGGCTACTTTCGGTTACGGCGCTGAACGCGTGTCCTCTTCAGCAGTTTGCGGTGCTTCTTTTTGGCCATTCGCTTACGGCGCTTCTTGACAACAGAGCCCACGACACCACCCTCGCTTTGCCTGACAGGGGAACGGACAAGCATGGGTCGCGCGTGCGCGGAACAGGAAACACCTCCCCATGCCCCGAGTAAGCGTACCGCCGTCAGCCCGGCCCACGGCCTGGCGTCACCGCCGCTAATGCGGTGCCGTGTGGTTCGTTGGTGATTCTCCCCTGCAACCCGCCGTGAAACCCGTTGCGGCCCTAGCCTAGCGGGCCGCCGCGGGCCCGCCGCAACCCCGTTCGCGCCACATATCCGTGCCGGGGTCAGCTCGTCGGGACGAACGCGTCATCCAGGTAGTGATGGACGGCACGCTCGGGTACCCGGAACGATCGACCGACGCGGATTGCCTCCAGCTCACCGGAGTGGACGAGCCGGTACACGGTCATCTTGGAAACGCGCATGATCGAGGCCACCTCGGCCACGGTCAAGAACTTGACTTCGCTCAGTGGGCGCTCGCCTGCAGCCATCGGACGCTCTCTCCTGCACCTGACCTGTATGCGCGTGGTCGAATTCAGCGCATCAGTCACGTACGTCCCCAGCGTAAGTCGCGTTCAGGTGACGGCCAAGCGCCATGCCCCCTGATTTTCATCGCGGGGTAACCGGCCTGCCGCGTACCGGTTTGCGGTCTTACACCTGCGGGTTCAGCCCGTGGTACGGGAAGATCGCATTCCTGGTCGCCAGGATGGCCCGGTCTACCGGATCGGCGGGATCGTAGCCGTTTTCGAAGGGCACATGGGCGGGCTGCCCGCCATCGGTCATCAGCTCCGGCGCGTCATAGCCGGTCCGCGACCTGGCGTAGTCCCGCCATTCACCGGGCGTGGGGGCGGTCGGGTCCACCGGCTTCCCAGCGGCCTCCGCCAGCAGGTGCGTCCACGCGCGCGGGACCACCTGGACGAGCTCATAGCCACCGCCGCCGGTGAGCAGCCACCGCCCGTCCGCCGTTTCGTGCGCCAGCTGGTGCAGCGCGGCGTACGCGGCGCGCTGCCCGTCCACCGAAAGTTCCAGGTGCGCGAGCGGGTCCAGCAGGTGGCTGTCGCAGCCCTGCTGGGAGACCAGGATCTGCGGCTGGAACGCCCGCACCAGCGGCGGTACCACCGCGTGGAACGCCCGCAGCCAGCCGGCGTCGCCGGTGCCCGCGGGCAGTGCGACGTTCACCGCGGAGCCCTCGGCGCCGGGTCCGCCGGTCTCGGCCGGCACGCCGGTACCGGGGAACAGCGTGCTCGGGTGCTCGTGCAGGCTGATCGTCAGCACCCGCGGATCGCGGTAGAAGGCCGCCTGCACGCCGTCCCCGTGGTGCACGTCGACGTCCACGTAGGCGATGCGCTCGGTGCCCTGGGCGAGCAGCCAGGCGATCGCGATCGCGGGGTCGTTGTAAACGCAGAACCCGCTGGCCGACGCGCGCATCGCGTGGTGCAGCCCACCGGCCACGTTCGCGCCGTGGGTGGCGGAGCCGTCCCGCACCGCCGCCGCGGCGGCGACGGTCGCGCCCGCGACAAGCGCGGACGCCTCGTGCATCCGGGGGAACACCGGGTTGTCGGCGGAGCCGAGGCCGAACAGGAGCTGATGCTCACCGGTGCGGCCGGACAACCGGACCGCCTCGATGTAGGCCTCGTCGTGCACCAGGCGCAGCAGGTCCTCGTCCGCTGGCGCGGGGGCGGCCAGCGACACCGCGCCCGAATCGAGCACGCCGAACGCGCGGGCCAGCGCCATCGTGAGGTCGACCCGGACGGGCGCCAGCGGATGCCCGGGCCCGAAGTCGTATCCGGTGAGCGCCTCGTCCCAGGCAACGTGGAGGGTGCAGTCCATTCAGCCGGTCCCGCCGCCAAGCTGACTGCCGCGGTCCCGGGCGGCTTCGATCGCGGCGAGGAACGCCGCGCGTACTCCGTGCCGCTCCAGCTCCCGGATGGCGGAGATCGTGGTGCCGGCCGGCGAGGTCACCGCCTCCCGCAGCAGCACCGGGTGCTCGCCCGACTCGCGCAGCATCACCGCCGCCCCGTAGACGGCCTGCGTCACCATGTCCAGCGCCGCGGCGCGGGGCATCCCGAGGAGTATCCCGGCGTCCACCATCGACTCGACCAGGTAGTAGACGTAGGCCGGGCCGCTGCCGGACAGCGCGGTGGCGGCGTCCTGCTGCGCCTCCGGTATCCGCAACACCTTGCCGACCGGGCGCAGCAGTTCCTCGGCGCGGCCGAGGTGCTCCTCGGTGGCGAACCGGCCGGCCGAGATCACGCTCATCGCCTCGTCCACGTGCACCGGCGTGTTCGACATGACCCGCACCACCGGCAGGTCCTGGCCGAGCCGGCTCTCGATGAAGGACGTGGTGATGCCGGCCGCGACCGACACGACCAGCCGGCCCGGCGGCAGGGACGGCGCGATCTCGTCCAGCAGCGCCGCCATGTCCTGTGGTTTGACCGCGACGACCAGGGTGCCGGCGGTCTTGGCCGCCTCCGCCGCGCTGACCGCGGGGGTGCCGTACCTGTCCCGTAGCTGGGCGCCGCGTTCCGGGCGCCGCACCGCGACGAGGATCTCGGACGGATCCCACCCCGCCCGCAGCAGGCCCGATGCCAGCGCCTCACCCATCTGCCCCGCACCGAGAATCGCAATCACGCAGGCGAGCTTACCTATTCACCCGCCACAGCCCATTCACCCGCCACAGCCCCGCGTTCACCGCTGCGGAGCCGGGCGGCTGCCCCCGCGTGGTGAATGCCGGGCAGCGCGATTGATCAGCGGCGGGTGGCGAGTGAGCGCAGGAAGAACCCGACGTTCGCGGGGCGTTCGGCGAGCCGGCGGACCAGGTAGCCGTACCAGTCGCTGCCGTAGGGCACGTACACCCGCATCCGCTCGCCCGCCGCGGCCAGCCGCCGCTGTTCGGCCGGCCGGACCCCGTACAGCATCTGGAGTTCGTAACTGCCGGGCGGCCGGTTGTTCAGCACCGCCTGCGCGCCCGCGATCCGCAGCAGCCGCGGGTCGTGCGTCGCGACCATCGTGTAGCCGGGCCCGCTCATCAGGGTCCGCAGGCAGGCGGCATAGCTGCGGTCCACGTCGCGGCCGGATGTGAAGGCGGCCTCGCCCGGCGCGGAGTACGCGCCCTTGCACAGCCGCACCCGCGCGCCCGCCTCGGCCAGCACGCGGCAGTCGCCCTCGCTGCGGCGCAGGTAGGACTGGATCACGCAGCCGATGTCGGGGAAATCGGCACGCAGTTCGGCGGCGATCCGGAGCGTCGGCTCGACCGCTTCCTGATCCTCCATGTCGATCGTCACGGTTGCCCCGGCGTCTCGGGCGGCCGCGCAGATCCGCGCGATGTTGGCGGTCGCGGTCTTCTCGCCCTGCGGGCTGAGCCGCAGGCCCACCGCGGTCGGCTTCACCGATACCTCGGCGGGTGAAGCCGTGCCGCCGCCGGTCAGCCCGGCATCGGCGAGCCGCCCGAGCAGCACCTCATATTCACGGGCGACGGCCGCCGCGTGCTCCGGCTCGGTGGTGTCCTCGCCCAGATGGTCCAGGCTGACCAGCAGTCCATCGCCCCGCAGCCGTCCGGTGACCGCGACGGCGTCCGCGGCGGTCTCGCCGGCCACGAACCTGTTCACCACGTTCCTGGTGACCGGGGCTGTCGTCACCACCGTCCGGATCCGGGCGCTGCCCGAGGCGGCGAGCAGGGTGCGGCGCAGCATGGACTCTCCTTTCCTGCCGGATGCTTCCCGGCCGCAGGCACCACGGGCTCGCGGGCCGACGGCGGATCGTTTTCAGTGCCGCCGCAGCGCGACCTTGACCTGGCCGCCCGCGTCCGGCGGCACCACGACCTCCTGCGCGGCGGCGATCCCGGCGGCGAGCAGCGTCGCATCGACCGGCGTGGTCCGCTTGACCAGGGCGAGCGCGATCGGCCCCTGTTCGTAGTGCCGAGCCGACGAGCCCACGGTGCCCACCGCAGCGCCGTTTAGCTCAATCGTGTCGCCACGCGCGGGCAGCCGGTCCGCACTGCCGTCCAGCTGCAGCATCACCATCCGCCGTGGCGGGTGCCCAAGGTTGTGCACCCGGGCCACCGTCTCCTGGCCCCGGTAGCACCCCTTTTCCAGGTGCACGGCGGCGCCGATCCAGCCGACCTCGTGCGGGATCGTCCGGTGATCCGTGTCCACCCCGAGCCGCGGGAGGTGCGCAGCGATGCGCAGCGCCTCGTACGCCCAGATGCCGGCCAGCCGCGCGCCGCCCCCGGTGATCCGGTCGGCGACGCTGGTCAGCTTCTCGCGCGGCACCAGGATGTCGATGCCGAACGGCTCACGCATGGCGACCAGGCCGTCTGGCACCTGGGTCGCGGCGTCCGGCCCGAGGAGGCTCATCACGGCGTACTCGCCGGTCACATCCTCGGCCTCGACGCGGAGCATGAAGCGCATCGACTCCAGGAACTCCAGCAGCGCGGGCGCGGTGCCCGGCTCCACGTGCGCCCATACCGTCGTGCCGTCGTCGACGAGCGTCAGGTGGTGCTGTACGTGCCCGTTGGGGCTGAGCACGAGGGCCTGCGCGGTGTGCTGCGGCTCCAGCCGCTCCAGGTGCTGGCTGGTGAGGCTGTGCAGCCAGCTCAGCCGGTCTGGCCCGGTGATCCGGATGACGCCCCGGTTCCCGCGGTCCACCAGCCCTGACGACGTGGTGAGCGCGCGCTGTTCGGCGAACGGGTCGCCGTAGTGCGCGGCGACGCCGGTGTCGGGTTCATCGGCCGCGACCGCTCCGGGCGCGGCGAGCAAGGGGCTGCTGGGCATAGTCCTCAGGCTAACGCCGGACGGCTGGGCTAGCGGGCCGCCCTGCAGCCAGCGCACCGGCCGAACACGGTCAGGTGCCGCACCTCGGTCTCGAAACCGAACTCCCGGTCCAGCCGGGTGACGAGGTCACCGACGGTGCCGGGGCTGACCTCGGTCACCTCGCCGCAGTCGCGGCAGACCAGGTGAACGTGGTCGGCTTCGGCCGCCAGATGGTAGGTGGGCGCGCCGTGGCCGAGATGGGTGTGCGTGACCAGGCCGACCTGTTCGAGCAGCTCGAGCGTCCGGTAGATGGTCGAGATGTTCACCCCGCGGGCGGTGAGCTGCACCTCAGCGCAGATGTCCTCCGGGGTGGCGTGCTCCAGCTTGGTGATCGCCTCGAGCACGAGCTGGCGCTGTGGCGTGACCCGGTACCCCCGCGACCGCAGCTGCTCGTCCCATGCCTGGACCACCCCGTCAGTCTAAGTCCGCCGGCGGAAAAGACGCTTGGCAGCAAGACGCTGGGGAGGGTAACGTGCGGGCTACGCGGGAAAGGAGGTGGTCCAAAGCATGCATTGCCATAGGACTCGCGAGGTGGCTGCCCGCTAGCTGCCATCTATGGGGTGCGCACTGACGCACTCCATCGGACGGACTCGCGAATACCAGGCAGTCACCGGACCCCCGGGCTGGCCGGACGTCGTCCTGCCGGTCCCCGTTGTCCTGGTCCCGCCACGTCCTTCAGTGGTTAACTCCTTCCGCAATAGGACGCTGCCTGCGGACCGGGCACGGGAACGGCCCGGGGGATCATTCCTTCTTTACAGTGGATCGCCTGCGTCCACCGAAACGCGCTTGAGCTGCGCCGAGAGGTGCGACTGCAGCGGCTCACCGACCGCCGCCATATCGAAGGCCCAGCCGAGATCCTCGCCGATCAGGCCGTACAGGCGGTGGCCCGCCGTCACCTCTTTCGCCGTCGAGGTCCGCGCCACCACGTCGGTCCGCAGCTCGACCCTGGTCCCCTCCACTTCCCCGATGTACACCTCGGTGATCCCGGTGGGGTGCGCGAGCAGTACCTCCAGGCCGGAAGGCTGCATCCGCCAGAAGCCGCTCTCCGCGGCGAGCGGCCGGCCGATCGCCCCGGTCTCGTCGAGCATCCAGCTACGGCTGGTGTAGATCAGGTATGGCTTGCCGTTGTGACCGAACCGGAGTTCCTGTCCGAACCGGAAGCTCTCGATGGTCGGGTAGCCGCCGATGCCGGCACCCTCCCAGCGCCCGAGCAGGAACGCGAGCGGTTCCACATCGGGATGCAGTTCCGGCGTCACCGGCTCCGTCACCGCCCCGCTCCGCGCACCCGGTACAGGCGCACCGCCGAGTACCCGGCCAGCACCACGATCGCGGCGAGCACCAGCACCAGCACGACGGCGCTCAGCGGGGCCATCGCGCACCATCAGCGGCCGCGGCGCGGCGGCAACCCGCCGGCATCCAGGGCACCGCACCGAAAACAGGAACCATGGCGCCACGATAGCGTGGGGCACATGGCTGTGCTTCCCTTGGCGGTGGCCCGTTTATGGCGCGATCACTTGTGGTCAAGGCGACGACCGGGAAGGACGATCCGGAGCGCTGCAACCAGGCGTTTACCGTCGCGGCGGCGGCCGCCGCCAGCGGTGTCGGCGTTTCGCTGTGGCTGACCGGGGAGTCGGCGTGGCTCGCGCTGCCCGGGCGTGCCGAGGATTTCACCCTCCCCGAGGCGGCGCCGCTTTCCGATCTGCTCGCCGGCGTGCTCGCCGTCGGCACGGTAACGGTATGCACCCAGTGCGCGGCGCGCCGCAATATCGCCTCCGGCGACCTGATCGATGGGGTCCGCATCGCCGGCGCCCCGACGTTCGTCGCCGAGGTGATGGCCGAGGGCACGAAGGCCCTGGTGTACTGACCACCAGCCGTCAGCCGCTCAGCCCGGTCTCCTCACGCACGGCGCGCAGCGCCCCGGAAATCTCACCCAGGTCGCGGGTGACGGGATCGGGGCTATCAGTTTCGGTACCGCGCGGCAGCGGCTGGACGTATTCCCGGACCATCATCAGCATCGCCGCGGCGTGGACTCCGGCGCCGACCGGGATCCGGCCCTCCCGGGTTGCCTGATCGATCACCGCGGCGGCCTGGAGGGTCGCGTCGAGCGCGTCCTGCTGGGTGACGACGCCCCGCCACGGCGGCACGTCGTTGGGCACCTGCTGGGCCATCCGCCCGAGCAGAACCTGCATCGTCGCGTACAGCCGCTGCTCGGCGCCTGCGTCCGGCTGGCTCATGGCCGAAACACTATGCCGGGGACGCGCTGGCCCGCGGCCTCAGCGCGGAATCTCCGAACCGGCCCTGCTAAAAGATCTTCCCGGTTCCGCGTCATGCACTGGCTGGACCCGCGTTTCCTCGCCGGGACATACCAGGACATAGCAGTCCCCATTCCCCCTAAGGAGACCTCATGAGGGTCAAGACGATGGCTGCTGCGGCGGCGCTCGCGCTCGCGGCTGGCGGCGGCAGCCTGGCGCTGGCCGGTACGGCTGGAGCGACCACCAGCGGCTGCCAGACGGCCTATCCGGCGAGCACCAGCGTGCCGGCCGGTGGCTGCGGGACCGAGCAGGAGCAGGGCACTGCCACCGCCACTCCCCCGAGCAAGGCGGGCACTTACCAGTTCGCCAGCAATGAGTCTGACGGCAAGTTCCACAAGTCAGACAGCCCGATCACCGATCCTGCCGGCAGCGAGACGCTCACCGATTCCGGGGTGCATCTGAACGCGAGCGGGGCCACCGGCGGCTACGGCTCGGCCGCCGTCATCGTGGACCTGGGCAAGCTGTCCACCCTGTTCGACGCCAGCGGCAACTACGTCGCTCCGACAGTCGTGACCTCTAGCGGCACGACCGACATGAACCTCTACTTCGACACCGACAACAACAAGACCTACCTGCAGTTCGACTCCAACGGCGTCTACCAGGGGCCGGGCGGCGACAACCTCGCCAGCATGGAGCAGTCGCCAAGCGCGGACTTCACCACGTTCACCCAGGGCAACAAGTGCCTGAGCGGCGTGGTCCCGATGACGACCGTGCAAAAGGACTTCCAGTCCAACAAGTGCGGCAGCGCGACGAACGACCCCGAGGTGTGGGCGTGGGTCGGCGTGCAGAGCAGCAGCGCGACCCCGGTGACCGCCACCGTGACGTCGGTGAACGGCCAGCAGCTGGTGAACCCCTCCAAGGCCAACGGCGACGCCCTCTCGTTCGACGTCTACCAGCGGCAGGCGACGGCGTGGAACAAGGTCATCGCCTACCCGGACTCCAGCACGGACCCGGCCACCGACTTCTTCGCCTACACGATCAGCGGTGAGACCGAGTACGAGTACGCGCCGAGCGGGAACGCGTCCGGCCTGTGCGTGACAGTGTCCGGCGCGAACGACGCCCTGGCGCTGCGGCCCTGCGGATGGTGGACCTGGCAGCGGTTCTGGCACTACAACCCGGCGACGGATTCAAGCCCGTGGGCTCTGGCCAGCGTCGCGGTCCGCGGTGACGTGGTGAACGTCGCCTCCAGCGGGAACCAGTTCGCCCTCGTCCCATTCAGCACCTCGGACGAGGACTTCAACTTCGCGGAATGATCTCCACACCCGAGCCCCCGGTCTGTTGGCCGGGGGCTCGCCCATGGTCACCGGGAATCAGAACCGACGGCGGCGAGGCGTTCGTCGCGCAGCCGCTGCGCCCACAACTCGTCCGCCGGATCCAGCGGAGGCAGCGGCCCGACCGCCCAGCTCAGCAGCAGGTCGGCCAGGCCCGGGTTGCGCACCAGGGCAGGGCCGTGCAGGTAGCTGCCGAGCACCTTGCCCGCGTACGCGCCCTCGGTCATGTTGCCGTTCCCGACCCCGCGCGAGGTCCGCGCCAGCGGCCTGGCGGCTGCGCCGACATCGGTGACGCCCTGGTGGTTCTCGAACCCGGTCAGGCGGGGAACGCCGAGTGCCGGGTCGACGTCCGCGACCACCTCGCCGACCGCCCGCCGCTCGCCACGCCCGCTGGCGATGTCGAGCAGGCCCAGGCCCGGCACCGGCTGGCCCTCGGACCCGCCGAACTCCGCGCCGACAAGCTGGTACCCGGCGCAGACCGCGAACACCACGGAACCGGAGGCCACGGCCGCGTTCAGCCCGCCGTCGGCCCGCAGCCGTTTCGCGGCGAGCGTCTGGGGCAGGTCCTCGCCGCCGCCCAGCAGGTAGATGGCACCGTCCGTGGGTACCCGCTGATCGGAGTTCACCTCCACCGATTCGGTGGGCACCCCGCGCAGCCGCGCCCGCCGTTCCAGCACCAGCAGGTTCCCGCGGTCCCCGTAGGTGCTGAGCAGGTCCGGGTAGACCCAGACCAGCTTGACGTTGGCCGGCGTCACTGCACCCTCCCCAGGGAAGCGCGGATCTGCTGGAACGCGGTGTAGTTGGCGATCACGTCGAGCTTGGAATCCACCCGCTCGACCGCGTCGTCAAGGTTGTCCACCAGCTCGAACGGCACCTGGTCGGCTTCCAGCCGGACCGCCAGGTCGAGCTTGCGCTCGCCGGTGGCGAAGACCCGGCGCCCGTGCAGCACCCGGTAGTCCACGTCCCACAGCCACGATGTGTCCCGGCCATCCGGCTCGCGGGAGTTCACCGACAGCGCGACCGGCACCGGCGCCGGTTCGAGCACGTCGAATGCCTCCAGCCAGCCGGCCGGGTTCTTCGCCAGCAGCAGCCGCACCGCACGCCCATGGCGCTCCAGCCGGGTGTAGCGGCCCGCCACCGACGTCACCTGGCGCAGCAGCGGGAGAGCCTGCGCCGCGTCCACCCCGAACACCTCCGCCACGGCGAGCGCGACCACCGCGTTCGCGCGGTTGGCCCGCCCGGGCAGCGCGAGGCCCAGGTCGTAGGCCCGGCCGGCCGGGTCGATGGCCTTCCCGCCGTCGAGGGTCCAGCGCACCGGCGGGCGGGCGAACCCGCATTCGCCGCAGCGCCATTCTTCGGTGTCCCGGTTCAGGTGCGAGCCGCACTGCGGGCAGCAGCGCGAGTCCTCGCGCCATTTCTGCCCGGCGGCGACCCAGCTGACGTAGGGCGCCGCCGTCGCCGCCCATGCCACCAGCGGATCGTCGGCGTTGGCGACGACGCAGGTGCTGGTGCGGCCGGCGAAGGCATCCCGCCAGTAGCGCGCCAGCATCCAGGTCTCGGATGCGCGGTCCATCTGGTCGCGGCTGAGGTTCAGCAGCACCACGACGCGGGCTGCGGTCGCGGCGAGGACCCGGGGCACGTATTTCTCGTCCACCTCGAGGACGGCGAACGCGGTGTCCGGGGCCTGGCCGAGGGCGGCGGCGAGGCCCGCCTCCATGTTCGATCCGAACGCGTTCGAGGCGACCTCCCGGCCGAGCGCGCTCAGCCCGGCGGTGATCAGCCGGGTCGTGGTGGTCTTGCCGTTCGTTCCGGTGACGATCACCACCTGGCGGCCCTCGGCGAGCATCGCCAGCAGCTTGGGCTCGATACGCAGGCCGATCACGCCGCCGATGACTGAACCGTCGCCGCGGCCAGCCAGCCTGGACGCATGGCCGGCCGCGCCGCCGACGGCGGTAGCGAACCGGGCACGCAACGGAAGCTTGCTCACGTGACGAAATGCTATCGGCCGGACGGCCGCCGTTCCGGCCTCCAGGTCAACCCGCCCGGCGTAGGTGATGTACGCCACCAGTAGCTGCCGGGGGGTGTCAGCGGCGGGGCTTGCGCCAATCGAGCCGGTCGGGGGGCGGGCCGAGATTGGGCGGCGGCTGGTTGTCGCCCCTCCAGCTCAATGGCTCGCGCTGCTTCGCCCGGCGGCTGGCCGGGGCCGCCGGGCCGGTTGCCTGCGGCGTCGACGGGCCGGGGGCGCCGGGTCCGCGGGCCGCGGCCGGCCCGGAGACCGGCGCGACGCCAGGCTCCGGCCGCTCGGCCTCGTCCAGCCCGAGGACGGTCGCCGTGGGCAGGCCCAGGATCGCCGGGTTGGCGTCGGCGAGCACCAGGCGGTAGCCCGCTCCGGCGGGTCCGCCGGCGGACGGTTCCTCCGCGATCCCGGCGTACCTGACGATCATCGCGCTCGGCGGGAGCTGCTGAAGCTCGCCCGGCTCGACCGCGAACTCCCGGGAGCGCTGGCCCGTGCCGTCCAGGGACTCGGTTTTCCCGACCGCCCGGGACGTGCGCATCCCCCACGCGGAGCTGGTCTTGAGCGCGTTGGTGATTGTCTCGGGCTCGCTGATGACCGGCAGGTGGCCGATGTCGCCGGTGCCGGCGCTCGCGGTGCTGCCGGCGCTGGCTGCGGTACCGGCGCTGGCGGCGGTGGCGGTGCCGGTGGAGCCCGGATGGGCGGTGCTGGCGTAGGACTGGCCGGTGGTGTCTGTCACCGACGCCCCGACGCTCGCGGTGAGCTGGCTGAGCACGAACCGGTGCCCGGCGCCGATCTGCTCCGCGGCAGCCCGGGCCTCCCCGGCGTCGTCCAGCCGCATCACGGCCATGGCGGCGTTGCCGCGCCCGATCCGCTCCCGCATCGGGGCGGGGACCGACCGGTAGCCGAGGACCAGGCCGGTCCCGGTCTGCTCGCAAGCGCCGGTCAGCCGGTCCAGCACGTCACCGCGGAGCCTTTCCGCCCCCGCCAGGATCACGGTGTGCCGCCACGGCTCGCCCGCGTCCCCGGTGGGGGCCTGCCGGAGAATGTGCGCGAGGGCCGCCACGACGTAGCTGCCGAGGACCCGGTTGCCGAACGCGCCGGCCCGCTGGTCCGTCGCCAGTATCCGCAGCCGGCCCGTCGCCACGCCGGACGGTTCGGTCCCCAGCGCGTTCAGCTTCCGCAGCTGCGACTCGAGTTCCCGGGCGCGCTCCAGCACCGCCCGGTCGGCGTCCGGTCCGAACAGCCTGCCGATCGCGTCGACCTGCCCGGCGCCGAGCGGGCCCGGCTCGATGTCCGCACCTGGGGCACCGGCAGCCGCGAGCACCCGCAGCGCCGCTGTCACTTCCGCGACGGTGACCCGGCGAGCCCGTCCGGGGCCGGCGCCGGGGCGGCCCGCCGCGGAGCCAGCCGGGCGGGCGAGCAACTCGATCAGCGGTTCCAGGATCGCGCGGCCGGCTCGGGGGTCCCCGGTGCCGGGGTCCCCGGTGCCGGGGCGATCCTCGCTGACGTCGACGACCAGCGACAGCACGTCGGCCATGGCGGCGGCGCCGAGGCCGGTGCCCAGGTCCAGTCGGGGCAGGTCGCCGGGCAGGATCCAGGTCAGCGGGTCGATCCGCCAGCCGCGGCACAGCGCCACCAGGTCCTGGGCGACCGCCCCGCCGGACAGGTCGATGACCGTGATCTCGCCGCCGCTGCTCAGCCGGGCCGCGCCGAGCGTGGTGACCAGCGCGGACCAGCCGGACAGCGTTCCGCCGGCGACATCGAGCCGGCCAACGCCGGCGGGCAGCGAAACGGCGTGCCACTGCAACTGCCGCTCGAACGCCTCGTGCCGTGCCTGCCATTCCTGGAATGCCCGCGCGTGCTCGTCCTGGGAGGCGAACAGGCGGCGTTCCTGCTCGGCCCGGATCACGGCCAGCCGCTGCTGCTCGGCGGCGATCCGCTCACCGAGGGTCCGGGAACCGTGCCAGAGGGCGTGGCCGGCGGCGGCCGCACCCAGCAGGCAGGCGGCGATGCCGGAACCGGCGATGAGCGGGCTGACCAGCCCGGCAAGCCACACCACCAGCAGCGCCGCGGCCAGTGCCAGGGCGCCGCCGCAGGCCAGCTTGACCGGCCGGTTCAGCGTGCTCTCCTCACGGCGCTGCGCGGCCACCCAGCCGGGATTGAGCTGCTGCTGATCTGGCGGGGTCGGGCGGCGCGGGCGCGGGCCTGGGTCGGGCTGCCGCGGCGCGTACTGCCAGCCGAGGTAGACCCGGTCCGGGCGGAATACCGGCCGCGGCCCGCTTCGAGCCCGGGCCGTGGTGCCGGTCATCGCCGCCGCTCCGGATCACGGAGCGCACCGGCCAGCTGGCGGTGACCGTCTTTGCTGCCAAACGGCTCACGCGGGCGCGCCCACCGCATCGCCGGCGCGTCCTGGGCTCTGGGCGCACGCTCCGCGGCAATGGGCGCACGCTCCGCGGCAATGCGCGCCGGGATCACCCGCCCGAGCGGCACCAGCCGCCTGCGCGGCGCCTTGACGGCCAGCACGAAGTCGCCGTCGGTGAGCGCGCACAGGGTCTCCGGGGAAACTGCCGGCCGGCGGACGAAGCTCACCGCGTTCCCCGGGACGCCCTGCTCGCCGGGTGTGAGCTTCTCCCCGGTGAGCTTGGCGAACCGCTCGGCGGCGACCGGGTCGGTCATCCGGTGTATCACCACGGCGGCCGACTGGTCCGCGAGGCACTCGGCCGCCCGCATGTCCGTGGTCGCCAGGACGGTGGCCATCCCGGCGGCGGAGCCGCGCCCGATGAGGTCGGCGAGCACGCCGGGCGGGATCGCGCCGGACTCGCCGAACCAGGCGAGGCCGTCGCTGTCCACGCCGATCTCGGCCAGGTCGGCGCAGAGCGCCATCAGGTCGTGCGCCACCAGGCCGGCGACGGC
>JBPYFL010000091.1:0-2164 GCA_051986485.1 Streptosporangiaceae bacterium
AGGTGTCGAGGGGCAGCTGGACGCGACTTGCGTCTACAACCCGCCGAACCTGACCTACCCGTACGGCGCCTACATCTGCGTGGTCGACGTGGACCCGGGCACCGGCAAGGTGTCGCTGCGCCGGTTCATCGCGGTGGACGACTGCGGCGTGCGGATCAACCCGATGATCGTCGAGGGCCAGGTGCACGGCGGGCTCGCCGATGGCCTGGGCATGGCGCTGATGGAGGTGATCGCGTTCGACGAGGACGGCAACTGCCTGGGCGGGTCGTTCATGGACTACCTGCTGCCCACCTCGCTTGAGTGCCCGTCCTGGGAACTCGGCGAGACCGTCACGCCGTCGCCGCATCACCCGATCGGCGCCAAGGGCGTCGGCGAGTCTGCGACCGTTGGCTCGCCTGCCGCTGTGGTCAATGCGGTGCTCGACGCGCTCAAGCCGTATGGCATCCGGCACGCCGATATGCCGCTGACTCCCGCCCAGGTGTGGCGGGCCATCCAGGGGCGGCCGTTCCGGACGGACATGGCGATCAGTGACTGAGGCGAGCTGCGGGGCTTGGGGGTGTTTCGCGCGTCAAGTCGCCGCCCGGACACCCCGCCGGGCGCCGAACGACGCGCGGTCACACCCCCGGCACCCCTTGCTCGCTCTTAGGGTGTCACCATGAAGTTCGAGATGCTTGAGCGCGTTCGGGAACTGCGGGCTGGGCGGACGCCGTTTGTCGTCGCAACCGTCGTGCGGGTCGCTAAGCCCGCTAGCGCGCATCCGGGGGACTCGGCGATCGTGCTCCCCGACGGGAGCATCGAAGGGTTCATCGGCGGAATGTGCTCGGAATCCACTGTGCGGACACAGGGATTGCGACAGTTGGCTAGCGGGCGGTCGGTGCTGCTGCACATCACGCCGCCCCCGCAAGCCAGCGTCGAGCACGCCGGGCCGGGGTCGGCCGAGCTGGGGATGCCCGGCCTGGCGGGCCCCGGGCAGGCCGCGGAGACGGAGAGCGAGGTGACGGTGGGGAACCCGTGTTTGTCGGGCGGGGCGCTTGACATCTTCCTCGAGGTGATGCGGCCGCCGGCGCTCGTGCACGTGTACGGCGACACGCCGGTCGCGCGGGCGTTGGAGGCCGTCGGCACGGCCGCTGGAGCGGAGGTCCGTCCGACGACCGACGCGGGAGCACCGATCCTCGCGGACGCCATCGCGGTGGTGGTGGCCGCGCAGGGCGGGGATGAGCACCGGGTTCTCACCATGGCGCTGCGCGCCGGGGTACCGTACATCGGCCTGGTGGCTAGCCGGCGGCGCGGGGCCGCCGTGCTCGACGCGCTCGGGCTCGATGCGGAGCAGCGCGCCCGGGTGCATACCCCGGCTGGGCTGGACATCGGCGCGCAGTCCCCCGGCGAGGTCGCCGTGTCGATCGTGGCGGAGATCATCGCCGTGGGAGCCGCCACGGGACCGTTCGGGATAACAGCAAGAAGCAGCGGGGCCGGACCCGCGGCTTCGGATGGACCAGAAGAGGCGACTGACCCGGTTTGCGGGATGACCGTCGCCGTCACGGAGTCGGCCATATATGTGGAAACACAAGAGGGCAGGGTCCACTTCTGTTGTCAGAATTGTCGGGATGCGTTCGCAGCTGACCCCGGGAGATACACTCGCACGTTGTGAGCAGCGTAGTTTCGGCCGAACTCGGCGAATGGTTCCCTGACGTCGCCGCGCTGTCGGCCGCCCTGGACAAGACCGACTACCTGGCCGGGGATCAGCTCTCGGCGGCGCTGTTTCTCGCGGTGCGGATGGGGCAGCCGATCCTGCTGGAGGGTGAGCCGGGCGTCGGCAAGACCGAGGCGGCCAAGGCGCTCGCCACTGCGCTGGACACCGTGCTCGTGCGGTTGCAGTGCTACGAGGGCATCGCGGCGGCCGAGGCGCTGTACGAGTGGAACTATCCCAAGCAGCTGCTCGCCATCCGGCTGGCCGAGGCTACCCACGAGCAGATGCGGGAGACCGACCTGTTCCGCGAGGAGTTCCTGCTCGCCCGGCCGCTGCTGACCGCGCTTGACCACCCGGGGCCACGCCCGGCGGTGCTGCTCATCGACGAGGTGGACCGGGCCGACGACGAGTTCGAGGCGTTTCTTTTCGAGATGCTCGCGGAGTCTTCGGTGACGATCCCGGAGCTCGGCACGCGGC
>JBPYFL010000092.1:0-191462 GCA_051986485.1 Streptosporangiaceae bacterium
GGAAAATCACCACCCCCAGGAACGGGATGGTCAACATGATCGCCGGGCCGATCGACACCCGCGCGATGAACACCGTCTGCTCCAGGAACTCCCGCAACTGAAATGGCGGCCTGAACATCGCCCGGAACGTGTCCAGCGCCATCGCGATGAACCCGCCCACCGGGCGGATCGCGTCGCTAGGCGACCGGGCTGCCATCCCGACCCTTCACCTCCACCGCCCGGCTGTCCCGCGCTGGATACCCGGGAAGGGCACATGAGCAGCCGTTATCGGTTGACTGAGACCTGGATCATAGGCCGATCTTCTCACCTAGTTCAATGATTTTAACGTTATTGATATTAGGACCCCTGGCCGCAGCCGCGGGCGTGGCGGCCGCCTGGATGCCAGGCCGCCGCCGGCGGCACCCCCTACCGTTGTTACGCGCTGCCCGCACCAGATCCGTCGGCCACTCCAGCCCTGCCGTCGCTGCTGATCTGGCGACACGGCGGCTAATTTATATATGATTCATATAGCAGCACCAGGAGATGGCTTCACCGGGATGACCTGCGAAGTTACTCAGCGAAGGGCGAACTGATGATGCCGATGACGGGTAAGCAACTCGCGGACCGAGTAGCTGGGCGGACCCTGGTCGATCTGATCGCCGATAACGTCGCCGACCGCTGCGAGGCGATCGCTCTTCGCTGGAAAGATGGAGGATCGTGGTCCGAGCTGTCCTGGTCCGGCTACGCACGCCAGGCAGGCCAGGTCGCCTCGGGCCTTCGGGCGCTCGGCGTCGGTCATGGTGACCGGGTGGCGATGCTGCTGCGCAACCGCCCGGAATGCAACATCACCGACATCGGGGCCGTGCTCCGCGGCGCCACGACCACGTCGCTGTACATGACATCCTCGACCGAGCAGCTCCGGTGGTTGCTGAACGACTTCGAGACCGACGTGCTCGTCGTGGATGGTCCCTCCGAGCTGGAGCGGGTGCTCTCGATCCGTGACCAGCTACCCGGGCTGCGCACGCTGGTCTGCGTCGACGACCCCGGCGGAATCGGCGACAGCAGCGTGCTCCGATGGTCCGATCTGCTCGCCGACCCGCCGGTCGGCCTTTCGGAGGCGGCCAGGACGGTGCGCCCGGACGACATCGCGACGGTCATCTACACCTCGGGCACGACGGGAGCACCGAAAGCGGCCCAGCACAATCACGCCGGCATCCTCGCCAGCCTGGAGTGCGTGCATCTCGCCTTCGGCGCGGACTTCGTGCGCAAACGGGTGATCAGTTACCTGCCGATGGCCCACGTCGGCGAGCGGATCAGCTCGCACTACCAGGCCCTGCGGAACGGCTACGAAGTCACCTTCTGCCCGGAGGTACTGGCGGCCGGCGACTACCTCCGTGAGGTCCGGCCGCAGATATTCTTCGGCCCGCCGCGGATCTGGGAGAAGCTCTGGTCCGCCGCGCAGCAAATCGCGTCGGCCACACCGGATCCGGATGGAGCCGACCTGCGCCGTGCCATCGCCGTCGGCCTGGACATGGTCCGTGCCCGGCAGATCCCCGGCAGCGCGGTATCCGCGGAATTGGAGGCCGCGTGGCAAGAGGTGGCCCCTGCGCGCGGGCGGCTGACGTCAATGCTGGGCCTGGACCAGGTCGAGATCGGCGTCACCTCGGCGGCGGCGATGCCCACCGATGTCCTTGATGGGATCGGCGCGCTCGGCGTCGCGCTGTCGGACTTCTACGGCATGACGGAGTTCATCGGCTGGGTGGGGGACCCTTATCAACCACGTCGCGGGACGGCCGGCCGGCCTTTTCCCGGTGTCGAGGTCCGGATATCGCCCGACGGGGAGGTCGAGATGTACGGCCCGCAGGCCTTCGCGGGTTACGCCAAAGACCCCGAGCGGACGGCCGCGATGTTCACCGCGGACGGGTGGCTGCGCACCGGTGATCTCGGAAGTCTTGACCAGGACGGATACCTCACCCTGGTCGGGCGGAAGAAAGACCTCATCATCACCGCGGGCGGCAAGAACATAGCGCCCGAACCGCTGGAGAACGCGATCGCCAGCCACCCGCTGGTGGCGGCGGCAGTGGTGGTTGGCGAGGCACGCAGGTATCCCGCGGCGCTGATCATTCTCGATCCGATGGCTCTGGCGGAGCGGGCGAAAGCGCTCGGTACCGGCGAGACCGATCCGGCGCGGCTGATCGCCGATCCGGATGTCACCGCCGAGGTGCAGCGGCACGTCGACGAGATCAACGCGCGGTTCTCCCGGCCCGAGCGGGTCAAGCGAGTCAAGATCCTGCCGGTGATATGGGGAACCGACGCGGATGTGCTGACGCCGACGATGAAAATCAAACGGGACGTCTTCACCGAGAAATACGCCGCGGAGATCGAGAGCCTCTACACGTGAGGAGCCCCTATCCAGCGGCCAATGGAGCCCCCACGATGCGGACGATCCCCGCGGAACTGGCCACGCGGTACCAGGCGGAGGGCTGGTGGACCGGGGAAACCATCGGGGACATGCTGGCGCGCGGGCTGCAAGACTCTCCGGGCACGACGTTCCGGGTGCACTCCGCGGTGCGGCCGTGGGAAGGGACCTTCCGCGACGTCGAACTCGTCGCGCGCAGGCTCGCGGCCGGCCTGCGAGCCCGGGGGGTAGGGCCGGGCGACGTGGTGGCGTTCCAGCTGCCCAACTGGATGGAGGCCGCCGCTGTCTTCTGGGCGTCGGCGTTCCTCGGGGCGGTGGTTGTGCCGGTCGTCCACTTCTACGGCCGGAAGGAGCTCGGGTACATCCTCCAGGCAGCCGCGCCCCGCGTCTTCGTTACCGCGCAGCGGTTCGGGCGGCTGGAGTACCAGGCCGACCTCTGCGCGAGTGTGCCCATCGTCGGGGTGGTCGGCCGCGGCTTCGATGAGCTGCTCGCCGACGATCCGATGGCTGGCACCGTCGCCGCGGATCCGGCGGCACCCGCCCTGATCGCTTTCACGTCGGGCACGACCAGCGGCCCGAAAGGCGTTATTCACAGCCATCAGACGCTCGGCTGCGAGACCCGCCAGCTGGCCGGGCAGTCCCCGCCCGGCGGCGGCCGGCCGCTCACCTCGGCTCCGGTAGGCCACTTCATCGGGATGGTGAGCGCCTTCCTGCTGCCGGTGCTGGACGGCAAGCCGGTCAACCTCGCCGACACCTGGGACCCGGCCCGGATGCTCGCACTGATAGCGAGTGAGGGGCTTACCGTGCAGGGCGGCGCCCCCTACTACCTGACCAGCCTGCTGGATCATCCCGATTTCACCCCCCAGCATCTGGCCCGCATCAAGTACGCGGGCTTCGGCGGCGCGCCGGTGCCGGCCGCGTTGACGACCCGGCTGGGGGCCCTGGGCGTCACGGTATTCCGCTCCTACGGCAGTACCGAGCATCCCTCGATCACCGGCTCCCATTACACCGCGCCCGAGCGCAAGCGGCTGTTCACCGACGGGAACGCCAGGCCGGGCGTGGAGATCCGGCTGGACGCCGACGGGGAGATCCTCAGCCGCGGTCCCGACCTGTGCCTCGGTTACACGGATCCGGCGCTGACCGCGGCCGCCTTTGATGACGACGGCTGGTACCGCACCGGCGACATCGGAGTGATCGACGAGGACGGCTACCTCACGATCACCGACCGCAAAGCCGACATCATCATCCGTGGCGGCGAGAACGTCGGCGCGCTGGAGGTGGAGGAGGTGCTGCTCGGCATCCCGGGCATCGCCGAGGCCGCGGTCGTGGCCGCCCCTGACCCGAAGTTCGGCGAGCACGCCGCGGCCGTGCTGCGGCTGAAGCCCGGCCATCGGCTGCCCGCGATCGACGAGATGCGCGATCACCTCGCCCGCGCTGGCCTGGCGCGGCAGAAGTGGCCGGAGGAACTGCACGCCGTCGAGGACTTCCCGCGCACCGCGAGCGGCAAGGTGCAGAAGTTCATCCTCCGCGCGGAGATCGCCAAGCGGCGTTGAGAGCGGGGCCGCCGCGGCGGCCGCCCGGTCGCCGGGCTACAGCCGCGAGCCCGCCTGTTGGCTCGCCGGTTTCACCATGCTGTCCTGGGAGAAGGTCGCGATCAGGGTGCCGTCCTCGGCGTGCGCCGCACCGCGGCCGTGGATCCGGCCCTTCCCGGCGAAGGTCGCCTCATGGGACACGAGGATCCATGATCCCGCGTCGAATTCGCGATGGAAGTTCAGCGTGTGACCGACGACGGCGGTGGACAGCGAGTGATGGGCGTCCTCGATCCGGACGACGTCGCGATGCGGGCGCATGCTCAGCTCGATGAACCAGGCGTTGGTGTTCCAGGCGAGGATTGCCTGGCTCGCCGCGAGCGAGCCGACCGGCCCGGGCATCCGCGTCCAGAAGCACATCACCGGCACGCCGTTCGCGGTCTCACCCGGCAGCGGCGCCGTGCGAGCCTCGGCGCCGGGAAACACGATTCCGGTTGCGGGCCCACCGTCCTCTGGGCCGGGAACCCCCGGGGGAGGATCGATCTGGTGCGCGATCAGGTCCGGTTCATCGCTGGTCAGTAGCACCATCGATCTGGTCAGCAGCCGATCGCCCTGCCAGGCGGTAATCAGCTGGCTGGCCCACGTCCGCCCGGTGTGGAAGGACTCCACCTGCAGCTCGATCGGCTGGCCGTAATAGCCGGCGCGGCTGAAGATCGTGTTCATCGCCTTGACGTACTTCGTGCCGCCGGATTCGGCGGCAGCAGCGGCGATCATCTGTGCCATCAGCTGACCGCCGAAGACGATGCCGCCGCCCTCCTGCGACCCCGCGGGCATCGGAGCCAGGTAGCGGTCCGCCCCGGCCGGTTCGAGGTCCAGGAGGCCGATCGGGTCGCCCGCGATCACGGTACGGGCCCGCTCACCGCGTCTCGCACCGCGGGCCGGACCGGGCCGGCGGTGCGCCAGTCCTCGAGGCCGTCCTCGGTTCGGGCGGCCGGGAACCGGTCCTCGTGGACTCCCGCCCAGTGCGCGTGATTCAGCTGGTGCAGGGTGAAACACGCACGCAGCGCGTTGTAGAAGCCCATGTTGTCCACGGTCTGGTTCACCGACTCCTTGATCAGGAGTGCGGTGGCGGTGGGCAGCCTGGCGATACGGCGAGCGAACTCCAGGGTTCGCTCGGCCAGTTCCGCCTCCGGGAAGATCTTGCTGACCATGCCGATGCGGTGCGCCTCGTCGGCGTCGATCGAGTCACCGGTGAGCATGAGCTCCTTGGTCCGGCGTGGCCCGAGTTCCCACGGATGGGCAAAATACTCCACGCCGCACATACCGAGCCGCTGACCAACCACATCGGCGAACGTCGTGTTCTCGGCGGCGACGATCAGGTCGCATGCCCACATCAACATCAGTCCGGCCGCGTACACCCGGCCGTGCACCTGCGCGATGGTTATCTTGCGCAGATTCCGCCACCGCCGGGTGTTCTCGAAGAAGTAGTGCCACTCCTGCAGCATCTGCTTCTCGGCGCCGGAACGGGTGCCGCCATTGACCTTCATCGTCGGGTGCTGATCCGGGCCGGGAGCCCACTCCGCCAACTGGACCTCCGACCCGGTGTCATGCCCGGCGGAGAACATTTTGCCGGCGCCGCCCAGGATCACCACCCGCACCCGGTCATCGGCTTCGGCTTCCAGGAAGGCGTCGTTGAGTTCGACGAGCAGTCCCCGGTTCTGGGCGTTCCGGGCCTCGGGCCGGTTCAGCATGATGCGGACGATCGAGCCATCATCGAGTTGCTCATACGTCACGAAACGACGCTCTGGCATTGGTCACCTCTCACGCTGGGCCTGCCGGACTGTGACCTGGCCGATCACCCGTCCTGGTGACGCGCCCCGCCGGACGCCCGGGACGGGGGTTCAAGACTTGCCGATGCACTGCTGACGGTCTTACTGTTTAGCATACTATTTCCCATTCAGGATGATCCGGCAACACAAGGGCCGGGTACGCCTGCCGCTGGAGGACGCACGATGGCGCTGGCACTCAGCGATGACCACCAAGCCCTGGCGGAGGTGGCCCGCGATTTCGCGGCGGCGAACGATCTGCGCGGGCTGGCCCGGCTGACCCTGGACGCCGGCAGCGCGGAGCCCGGCAAGGTCTGTCAGCAGATGGCGGAACTGGGCTGGCTGGGCCTGCACCTGCCCGAGGAGCACGGCGGATCCGGGTTCGGGCTGGCCGAGATCGCCGTGGTGGCCGAGAGCCTCGGCGCGGCGGTGGTGCCGGGCCCGTTCCTGCCGACCGTCGTGGCCGCTGCGGTGATCGAGGCAGTCGGCTCCCCGGACCAGCGTGCCCGCCTGCTCCCGGGCCTTGCGGACGGATCGGCCTGGGCGTCGCTGTCGCTGAGCGGGCAGGTCAGCCAGCAGCAGCCGGGACGGATGAGTGGTAGCTGCCCGGCCGCGCTGGGCGGCGTGTGGGCACGGCTGCATCTGGTGCCGGCCGGTGCCGACCTGGCGATCGTGGATGGCGGGGAGCCCGGTGTCGCGGCGACCGCGGCCGCCGCGCTGGACCCCTCGCTCGGACTGGCCCAGCTGGACCTGGACGGTGCGGCGGCCGACTCCGGCGGCATGCTGCCCGGTGGACTGGCCGTAGCCCGCCAGGTGCTGCGGACGGTGGCCGCCGCCGAGGCCGCGGGCGGATCCCGGGCATGCCTGGACACGGCGCTGGGCTATGCGAAGGTCCGGGAGCAGTTCGGCCGGCCCATCGGCAGCTTCCAGGCCGTCAAGCACCACCTGGCGAACATGCTGGTCCGCACGGAACTCGCCACCGCCGCCGCCTGGGACGCCGCCCGGGTGGGCCCGCTGGACCCGGAGGCTGGGCTGGCCTCGGCGGTCGCCGCGGCCGCGGCGCTGGACGCCTACCAGTGGTGCGCGCGGATGAACATCCAGCTGCTCGGGGGCATCGGCTTTACCTGGGAGCACGACGCGCACCTGTACCTGCGCCGCTCCGCGGCGCTGGCCGCGTTGGCCGGGCCGGCGGAGTGCGCCGCGGACGACGTCTACGCGCTGACCCGTGACGGGGTCCGCCGCTCCTTCGGGGTGCGGCTCCCGCCCAGTGCCGAGCAGCACCGCGGCGACGTGGTGGAATTCCGCGAGCGTTACCTCGCGGCGGCTGATGATGAGCGCCGTGACCTGCTGGTCGACAGCGGCTACCTGGTGCCGCACTGGAACCGGCCGTGGGGCCGGGAAGCGGACGCGGTCGAGCAGCTGGTGATCGAGGACGAACTCGCGGGGGTCCCGGTGCCCGGTCTGGGGATCGGCGGCTGGGTGCTGCTCACGCTGACCCAGCACGGCTCGCCGGAGCAGATCGAGCGCTGGATACGTCCGGGCTTGCGCGGTGACCTCATCTGGTGCCAGCTTTTCAGCGAGCCCAACGCCGGCTCGGACGCAGCCGCCGTGCAGACCCGGGGCACCCGGGTGGACGGAGGCTGGCGGGTGAGCGGGCAGAAGGTGTGGACCAGCGGCGCGGAGTACTGCAACCGGGGCCTCGCCACCATCCGGACCGACCCGTCCGCGCCCAAGCACCAGGGCATCACCACCATGGTCATCGACCTGGCCGCCCCGGGTGTGCGGGTGCGGCCGCTGCGCGAGATCACTGGCGACGCCCTGTTCAACGAGGTGTTCTTCGACGATGTCTTCGTCCCGGACGCCGATGTGGTCGGCGAGGTCAACGGCGGCTGGACGGTGGCGCGGGCCACGCTCGGCAACGAGCGGGTGAGCATCGGCGGAATCCGCCGCGGGAAGTCCGCCATCGACCTGGTCGCCCTGCACGCCGAGCACGCGCCCGGCGACGCCGGACTGGCCCGGGACATCGGCCGCCTGATCGCCCACGAGCAAGCGATGGGACTGATCAACCTGCGGCAGGTGGAACGCGCCGTGTCCGGAGCCGGGCCGTCGCCCGCCGGAAACGTGACCAAGCTGCTGGCGGCCGAGCACGCCCAGCGCCTGACCGAACTCGGGATGTCCATCGCGGCGGTGGCCGGGGTCACCGGTGGTGAACCGGGCCTCGCGAAGGAGTACCTGTTCAACCGCTGCCTGACGATCGCCGGCGGCACCTCAGAGATCAGCCGCAACGTCATCGCGGAGCGGATCCTGGGCCTGCCCCGCGAGCCGGGTACGCGCTGACCGTCCTTTCCCCGGCCGATCGGCCCGTTCCGCACCGGCCCGTTCCCGCAAAGGAGTCCGCATGGTGGCTCGAACACAGCCAGGGCACGTCCTGCCGCTGCGGCCGGCGCCCTTCGTCGACCCGGACAACCGGCCGTTCTGGACCGGCGGGATGTCCGGGGCGCTGATGCTGCAGCGCTGCCGCGCGTGCGGCCACTGGATCCACCCCGCGGCGCCGGTCTGCCGCCGCTGCCGCGGCACCGACGTCGGCCCGGAGCAGGCCAGCGGCCGCGGCAGGGTCGTCACCTACACGGTCAACCACCAGCAGTGGATCCCGGGCAGCGACCCGTACATCATCGCCTGGGTAGAGCTCGCGGAGCAGGAACACCTGATCCTCACCACCAACCTGGTCGATATCGAGGCCGAAGACGTGCAGCCCGGTATGGAGGTCGAGGTGGTCTTCGAGAAGCACCCGCAGGCCGACGTCTGGTTTCCGCTGTTCCGCCCGGCCGGAGCCGCGTCGTGAACATCGGCGAGCGCAACTGCTACATCTCCGGGATCGGGATGTCCCCGGTTGCCCGCAAGCAGGGGCTGAGCGAGATGGACCTGACGGTGCGGTCGATCACCGCCGCCGTCGCCGATGCCGGGCTGACCCTTGACGACATCGACGGCCTGGTGACCTATCCGTCCGGCGGCATGGGCGCCGCCAGCGGGGGGTTCGGCGGCCCCGCTCCCGGCGTCGTGCAGGACGCGCTGGGGCTGGAGCTTTCCTGGTACTCCGGCAGCCTTGACGGCGCGGCCCAGCTCCAGGCCCTGGTCAACGCATGCATGGCGGTGGCCACCGGGCTCGCGCGCCATGTCGTGCTGTTCCGCACCGTCACCGAGTCCAGCGGCGGGGCGGCGGCCGGGCTGCGGGGGATGGGGAGCGCGCGGGCCATCGGCGGGGACCTGCAGTACCAGGTCCCGTTCGGCGCGATGTCAGCGGCCTGCTTCATCGCTCCGCTGGCCATGTACCACATGCACCGCTACGGCCTGACCCGTGAGCAGCTGGCACAGATCGCCCTGGTATCCCGGCGCAACGCCCACCTGACCCCGCACGCCCTGATGCGCGGCCGGCCGCTGACCATGGACGATTACCTCTCCGCCCGGATCATCTCCAGCCCGCTGTGCCTGTTCGACTGCGACATCCCGGTGGACGCCTCGACCGCGCTGATCGTCTCGCATGTGGACACCGCGCCGGACTGCCCGAACGTCCCCGTGCACGTCAACGCCCTGGGGACGGCGTCGAAGGGCCGTCCCTCCTGGGACCAGTGGGAGGACCTGAGCACCTTCACCGGGCGGGGGCCCGCGGCGCACATGTGGAGCAGGAGCGACCTCAAGCCGGCCGACGTCGACAGCGGCCACATCTACGACGGTTTCTCCATCCTCACCGCCCTGTGGATCGAGGCGCTCGGATTCTGCGGGACCGGTGAGGCCGGCGCGTTCCTGGAGGGCGGAACGAGGATTTCCCCCACCGGGGAGCTTCCGCTCAACACGAACGGCGGCCAGCTATCGGGCGGCCGCCTGCACGGATTCGGCCACCTGCACGAGGCGGTGGTGCAGTTGCGCGGCCAGGGTGGGGAACGCCAGCTGCCCGGGCAGCCCGAGGTATCGGTGGTGACCAACGGGGCGGGCACCACGGTCGGCTGCGCGCTGCTGACCCGCGGAATCCGCTGAGCGCATGACGAATGGGGGAAATGGAAATGCCCAAAACCACGCGCAAAGGTATCCCCCGGCGCCCGCGAGGATCGATGAATCCGGAGGAGATCATCGCCGGCGCATTCGAGGTCGCCCGGCGCGGATCTGTTGACCAGCTCAGCATGCCCGCGATCGCCGAGCACCTGGGTGTCGGCGTCACCAGCATCTACTGGTATTTCCGGAAGAAGGAAGACCTGCTCAACGCGATGACCGACGCCGCCGTCGACAAGTTCGTCGCCGAGATGCCGCCGGTGCCCGACGACTCGCCCTGGCAGGCTGTCCTCTACGACCACTGCCGGCATTGGCGTGACGTGTACCGGGGCGATCAGATCCTGTCAGACCTGATCTTGATCCGTACCTCTACCTACACGCCGGAGGCAACGCGCCGGCTGTTTGAACTAGAGGAGGCCATTCTCCGCAGGCTCGTCGCCGCCGGCTTCACCGCGGACAACGCCCTGATGGTTTTCAACGCCGTGTCGGTCTATACCCGGGGGATGATCATTCACGATCGCATCCTGCGGCTGAGCGACACGCCGACACTGGATGACCGGCAGCGACGGATCACCGACTGGTCGACGATGCCCTTGCTGCGAAGCCTGATGGACCGCCATCCGCTCGCCGGAACGACCGACGAGGACTTCGCGTTCGGCATGGCCCGCCTGATCTCCGGCTTCGACACACTGCTCCGCGAGCAGGACACCGAGGCCGGCGGACGGCGGCCCGCGGCCCGGCGAGCGTCTGCCGCTGGCTCCCAGCGCTGAAGTAGGTTACTGTTGTTACAACAGTAATGCCTACCGGCAGGCGCCGCCCGCGGTGCGCTCGCGGCCGTTCGGCGAGAGGTGAACGTGTGCGGTTCGATCTGACGGCTGATCAACGCCTCCTCCAGTCCACCACCGCCGAGTTTCTGGAGAAGTCCTGCCCGCTCAGCGCCACCCGCGCGGTGCATGACGGCGGTGAGGTACTGGACCGCGAAACCTGGCGCCGCGGTGCTGAGCTGGGATGGGCGTCGTTGATCGTCCCGGAGGAGCTGGGCGGCGGCAGCGTGTCGGGGGAGGGGCTCGTCGACGCGGCGGTCATCGCCGAACAGTTCGGCCGGCTTGCCGCGCCGGGGCCGTTCCTGGCGGTCAACGTCGTCGCCGCCGCGTTGGCCGAGGCGGCGAACGCCGCCGCCCACGCGGAGACGATCCAGCGGCTGGTGGCGGGCGAGGCCCTCGGTGCGTGGGCGTGCTGTGCGCCCGGCCGGGGCTGGGATCCGGCCGCCGGGGCGGTCGAAGCCAGGCCCGACGGCGACGGCTACCGGCTCACCGGGGTCCACGACGGGGTCGAGGCCGCCGTCGGCGGCGATGTGTTCCTGGTGCTCGCCCGCACGCCGGAGGGCCTCACCCAGTTCGCCGTGCCGGGCGACGCGGAGGGGCTCCGGGTTTCGCCGCGGGGAAGCCTGGACCTCACCCGCGGTTTCGGCCGGGTCGAGTACCGCGGCGTCCGGGTTGCGCGCAGCGCCCTGGTGGGCGCCGCCGGCGAGGGGGAGCCGGCGGTCGAGCGGCAGTTCCAGATCGCCGTTGTGCTGCAGTGCGCCGAGCTCGCGGGCGTCGTTGAGCGCGTCCTGGAGTTCACCCGGCAATGGATGTTCGACCGGTTCACCTTCGGCCGGCCGCTCGCCTCCTACCAGGCGCTGAAGCACCGGTTCGCGGACATGACGCTGTGGTCTCACGCGGCGCAGGCGACCGCGGCCGCCGCCGCGGCCGCGGTTCAGGAGCGCCGCGACGACGCGGCGGAACTGGTGAGCATCGCCAAGGCCTACGCGGGGCAGCGTGTCACCGACATCATCCAGGACTGCGTCCAGCTGCACGGCGGCCTGGGTGTCACCTGGGAACACGACATCCACATCTACCTGCGGCGGGCGACCGTCGACCGGGTCACCTGGGGGACACCGTCGCAGCACCGGCGCCGGGTCGCCGACCTGCTCAATGTCTGAAAGGCAGCGATGACCACCAGCACCGACCGCGGCATCGAGAGCGTCGCCAGCTTCCGGCGGCGCGCCCGCGACTGGATCACCGCCAACCTGACGCCGGCTCCGGACGGAGCAGCGTCCGAGGAAGGTTACGGCAGCCGCGACGAGTCTGGCTGGCTGGAGGCCCGCAGGCTGCAGGCGAAGCTGCATGCGGGCGGTTTCGCCGGCATCTGTTACCCGGAGGAGTACGGCGGCCTCGGACTGACGGCGGATCATCAGCGGGCGTTCAACGACGAGGTCACGGGTTACCAGGTGCCCGCATTGCTGAATACCCCGACCTTCACCATCTGCGGTCCGACGATCCTGGAGATGGGCAGCGAGGAGCAGAAGCGCGAGCACCTGGCCGCGGCCATCAGGGGCGACGAGGCCTTCGTCCAGTTCCTGTCCGAACCCACCGGCGGCTCTGATCTGGCCGGCGCGACGACGCGCGCAACCCGCGACGGGGACGTGTTCATCCTCAACGGTGCGAAGATCTGGAGCTCGGCCGCCTACGCCGCCGACTACGCGCTCTGCCTGGCCCGCACCGACTGGGACGAACCCAAGCACCGCGGGCTCACGATGTTCCTGCTGAAGGTCCATCAGCCGGGCATCCAGATCCGCCGCATCCGGCAGGTCGACGGCAGCAGCGAGTTCTGCCAGGAGTTCTTCGACGATGTGCCGGTTCCGCTGTCGGCGGTGGTCGGCGAGATCAACGACGGGTGGGCCGTCGCCTCACGGATGCTCTTCCACGAACGCAACGCGGTTGGCGGCGGATCGCCGTATTACAGCGGTCCCGTGGTGACCAGCCGCCGGGTATCCCCGGCCGGAAACCTGATCGACCTCGTCCGCCGCACCGGCCGGGCCGATGACCCCTCCGCGCGCGAACTGGTCGCCGAATTCCATGCGCTCGGCACAATCCATTCGCATCTCGTGGACCGGGTCACCGCGGGGATAAGCAGTGGGCAACTGCCGCTGGCGGCGGGAACACTGATCCGCTTGTTCCTCGGCGAGAGCGTGTCGCGGCGTGCCGAGATCGCATTGGAACTGGCCGGGCCGGATGCCGCGATGCCCGATCCGGCTCCTGACGGCCAGCGGGACGTCGGCGTGCGTTTCCTCGCCCGCCAGGAAGCATCGCTGGGTGGCGGGACCACGGAGATAGCGCGGAACATCATCAGCGAACGGATGCTGGGAATGCCGCGCGAGTACGCCGCCGACCGGGACGTGCCGTTCAGACAGGTCAGAAGGGGTCAGTAGCAGACCTGGGAGGCTGTCGTGCAACTTCTGCGGAAATCGTCTTCCCCGCTGAAGCGGCTGCTGCTCCTGTGGTTGCCACGCGGTTTAATGCCTCCTCGCTATCCTCCCCGGCGCTATGTCGCCAGGTATCTGGGTCACGATGCGCGGCAGCAATCGGGCCATCGATGACGACGATCAAGAATGCGCTCGACCGCGCTGTCGCACGGTACGGCGATGCGCTGTGGATGGCGTTCCAGGGCGACAAGCTCTCGTTTGCGCGCCTGGGCCGCGACGTCGAGCGGATAGCCCGCGGGCTGGCCGCGCTCGGCGTCGAGCACGGCGGCCGGGCCGGCCTCTTCCTCGACAACCGGCCCGAGTGGCTGGAGATCGAATACGCCGTCACCGGGCTGGGCGCCTCGCTGGTACCGATCAACACGATGTTCCGCAGCCGGGAGCTGACCCACATCATCGGGAAGTCTCGCCTGGACACCCTGATCTGGGCCGGCAGCGTGCTCGGCCACGACGCCCTCGGCACGTTGTCCGGCCTGGTACCAGAGCTGAGCGCCGGCCCGCCCGGCTGCTGGCGCAGCGAGCGGTTCCCCGATCTGCGGCGCGTCATCGGCATCGGCCCGGGCGACTGGCCCGCCGGCGTCACGCCCTGGGAGGACGTGCTGGAACGGGCGCAGGCGCTCAGCGTGGGGCAGATCCGCGAGCGTTTCCGCCGGGTATCCGCCGACGACATAGCGCTGGTGATGTACACCTCCGGCACGACCGGCGCTCCCAAAGGCGCGGTGCACACCCACCGCGGCTTGAACGCGAACACCGCGGCCTGGACTCGCCACCTGGGGCTCCGGCCGGACGACCGGTCAGTCCTCGCCTCCCCCTTGTTCTGGATCTTCGGCTGCTGGGTCAACGCCCTCGTCCCGCTGCACGCCGGGTCCGCGATCATCCTGCAGACTCACTACGACCCGGAGCAGTTTCTCGACGACATCGTCGCCTACCGGTGCACGCACCTGCAGGGCGTGCCGTCGCAGTACGAGCTGGCGCTAGAGCACCCCCGCAGCGGCGCGTACGACCTGTCCCGGCTCCGCCTCGTTCAGATCGGCGGCTCAGCGTCGGCGGGGGGACTAGCTGGCCGGCTGATGGAGCGGGCCCCGCGAGCGAAGATGATCTCCGCATACGGGCTGACCGAGGCCGGGCCCATCACCTACACCGAGCTTGACGACCCGATCGAGGACGTGATGGGAAGCGTCGGGCACGTCAACGACAACACCGAGGCCGTCATCTGCGATGGCGGCAGGGAACTACCCTGCGGTGAGGTCGGGGAGCTGTGCGTCCGGGGCGCGAGCGTGATGGCCGGTTACCTGGACGACCCGGAGGCCACGGCGGCCGCACTGCGTGATGGATGGCTGCGCACCGGGGACCTTGCCCGGATGGACGACCGCGGCTACATCACGATCACCGGGCGCGCCAGCGACGCCTACAAGCGCGGTGGAATGAACGTCTACCCCGCCGAGGTCGAGGCGCTGCTCGCCGAGCACCCCGCGGTGCAGATGGCGGCCGTGATCGGCGTCCCCGACCCGCGCCTGGGGCAGGCCGGGACTGCCTTCGTCGTCGCCCGCCCGGGTGCCACGCTTGATCCCGGGGAGGTCATTGCCTTCTGTGCCGCACGGATCGCGCACTACAAGGTGCCAGCGCGGGTACAGGTGGTTACCGGGCTGCCGATGACCCCATCCGGGAAGGTGCAGAAATTCAAGCTGCGCGACATGCTCTGAGTTGCAAGATAACAACCATTGATCTGATGCAGGTATCCTGAAAGGTGAATCCGGCGGCGACGAGCCGCTGGCCACCGCTTCTGTTCCGGAGCCTCCATGAGCCTGTCCGATCTGCAGGACAACGGCCACGCCACAGGCCGGCCGCAGCTGCGTCAGCCGCGCCTGGCCGAGATGGTTGCCTCGATCCTCCGCGAGCGGATCATCAGCGGTGAACTGAGCGACGGTGCGTTGCTGCCGAAGCAGGACGAACTGCTCGCCGAGTTCCGGGTCAGCCGTCCTTCCCTGCGCGAGGCACTGCGCATCCTGGAGACGGAAGGGCTGGTGACCGTACGGCGGGGGAACATCGGCGGTGCGGTGGTGCAGGCTCCGAGCCCGGAGTCGTCGGCCTACATGTTCGGGCTGGTGCTGCAGTCCCGGCACGTCGCGATGGCGGACCTGGCCAACGCGCTGCGGCACATCGAGCCCGCCGCGGCCGCTCTGTGCGCCCAACGTGAAGACCGCGATCGCGAGGTCGTCCCCGTGCTGCGGGCCACGCTCGGGGAGGCGGAGATCGCGATCAAGGACGGCGTGCGATTCACCGACCTCTCCCGGCGTTTCCACGAGGAAGTGGTGACCGAGTGCGGTAACAGCACGCTGATCCTGCTGGTCGGTGCGCTGGAGATGCTGTGGTCCGAGCAGGAGCACCAGTGGGCGCAGCGGGCCGAGGAGGGCGGCGTCTACCCGCAGATGCGCGATCGGCGGACAGTCCAGACCGTCCACCGCAAAATCCTCGACTGCATCGAGCGCGGCGACGCGGACCGGGCCGCTCTGTACGCCCGCAAGCACCTGCAGGTGTCGCAGCGGTACGCGCTGGCGGAGGCGGCTGACCGGGTCGTCCGCGGCACCTCCCTGCGGGGCGCACTGCGATAGCCGGCCGCTGGGGTTCCGGACGCTCGGCTCCGGCCGCTAGGGGCTGCGGTCCGCCCACTGCGGCGGACGTCGCTGGTGAAAGGCGGCCGGGCCTTCGCGGGCGTCGGGATGGGTCCAATGCTCCTGGACGCACCGCCACGCGGCGTCGAGTGGCCCGTCGATCAGCCGGATACGGGGCTCCCGTAGCAGGCGGCGCGAACGCGCGACGGCCGTGGGCGAGTTCGCGGCGATAGCCTCCGCGAGCTCGCGAGCACGGTCCTCCAGCCCGTAGCTGGGGACGACTTCGGAGACGAGTCCGGCTGCGCGCGCCGCGCTAGCGTCGAGCCGCTCGGCCCTGCCGAGCAACATCATCCGGGCGACCGCATCCCGGCGGGCGACGAGCAGGAGCTCGAGCGGCTCCATGCCGCTGACCTGCCCGACGGACACGTGCGGATCGAGGAAGGTCGCGGTCTCACCCGCGATGGCGATGTCGGCGTCGGCCACGAAATGCAGGCCGCCACCCGCGCAGACACCGTTCACCGCGACGATGGCCGGGACATCGAGGTGACACCCGGGCAGGAACGCGAGTTCGTCACGGGCGCTCCGGTCCGTCTGCTCCCTCCCGGCCTCCAGCATCGAGACGTCGGCGCCGGAGCAGAATCCCTTCCCCGCGCCCGTCAGCACGACACAGCGCAGCGCCGGGTCATCGGCCACGCTCCGCCAGAGCGCGGCCAGAGCCGTCATCAACTCCATGTCGAGCGCGTTCAGGCGCTCCGGCCGGTTGAGCACGACGTAGAGGATCGGGCCGCGGCGGTCGGACTCGAGGACAGGGGTCATCGCGGGCTCATCCCTTCGGCAGGCCGAGGACCCGCTCGCCGATGATGTTTCGCTGGATCTCCGACGTGCCACCGTAGATCGTCGCGCCGAGTCCGTCGAAGTCCTCGAACAGCAGATCGCCGACATCGACGGCAGCGGCTGGGCCGGCGGCCTCGATCGCGAACTCCCAGGTGCGCTGCAGCGCCTCGGATCCCGCGAGCTTGAGCGCCAGCGAAAGGGCGGCCGGGGCGCCGTCAGCCCGGGCGCTGGCCGTGCGCAAGCCGCCAACCCGGATCGCGGTCACGTCGGCGAGCCGGCGGCCGAGGTCGACCAGCAGGTCGCCGGCCTTGTGTCCCCGCAGCAGCGATGCGGCCCGCCGCAGACCGCGGTCGAGGTCTGCCCAATTCATTACCCAGATCATGTCCCGCTCGTCGGTCAGCGATGCCATCGCCACCTCCCACCCGCTGTTCAGCGGTCCGAGCAGGTTCCCGGCGGGCACCTGAACATCGTCGAGGAAGACCTCACAAAACGCGTCCGCGGACGGGGCCGCCATCCGGATCGGGCGTACCGTCACACCGGGACTGGCCAGGTCGAGTATCAGGCAGGAGATACCGCGATGCTTGGGGGCCGCCCGGTCGGTGCGGCAGTACAGCGTCGCGAAACGGCTGTGGTGGGCATGCGAGGTCCAGACCTTCTGCCCGCTGACGGCAAAGTGGCCGTCGCGGCGGGTCGCGGCGGTCCGCAGGCTGGCGAAATCGGAGCCCGACTCGGGCTCCGACATGCCGAGCGCCCACCACTCGTCCCCGCGCAGCAGGGGTACGAGGTAACGCTCCCGCTGCTCTGGCGTGCCGTGCGTACGCAACGCCGGCGCGACGACGTTCGGGCCCTGGATGTTGGGCAGCTTGGGGGCTGCCTTGGATGCCGCCTCCAGCCGTACGGCGAGCGTCTCGAGCGCCCCGAGCCGCTGGCCGCCGAGTCCGGGTTCCCAGTGCGGCATCAGCCACCCGGCCTCGAAGGCGGCACGCTGGTAGTCGCTGCGCAGCGCGAGATCGTCGCGGTAGCGCGGGAACCGCTCGTAGTAGCCGGCCGGCAGGAAATCATCAAGCCAGGCCCGGTAGCGATTGCGCGCCTCGACCTGTGCGGGTGTCTCGGCCAAGTCCATCAGGCGCCCATCCTCAGGTACAGTTCGCCGGCCCGCCGGTAATGGTGCCGCTGGTCGCCGAGCGCGAGCGCGGAGCACCGCGCCCGCCGCAGATACAGGTGCAGGTCGTGTTCCCACGTCATCGCGACGGCGCCGTGGACCTGGACGCCGGTCTTGGCCACCGCCACCCCGGCCTCGCTGGCGGCCGCCTTGGCGAGGGCGACCGCCAGGTCACGTTCCTGCGCGCCCGCTCCACCGTCCAGCAGCGCCGCGGCGTGGTACGTCAGGCTGCGCGCCCGTTCGGTGAGGATGTAGGCGTCGGCCAGCCGGTGCTTGACCCCTTGGAACGATCCGATCGGATGGCCGAACTGCCCGCGTCCCTTCGCGTGCTGCACGGACAGTTCGAGCACGCGGTCGCAGACGCCCACCAGTTCAGCGGCAAGCGAGACACGCGCGGCCGCGAGGCCGGGTTCGGGATCGCGGGTGAGGATGGCGGCGGCCGGTACGTCGAACGCCACGTCCGCGAGCGGCCGGGTGGGGTCGACCGACGGCGTGGGCCGCACGTCGACGCCGGCTCCGGGCCGCGCGACCGCCACGACCGGGCGCCCATCCGGATCGACGGCGGTCACGGCGAACATCCCGGCGCGCTCCGCCTCGGGCACGAACCGCTTGACGCCGTGCAGGCGGCCGCCGTCCACGGTCACGTCCGCCCCGTGGTAGGCGAGCGTCGCCACCGTCCCCTCGGCCAGCGGGCCCAGCAGTTCGTCCGCCGCCCCCGCGGCCACTAGAACCGGGGTCGCGAGCCCGGCACTCGTCAGCAACGGCACGGGCAGCAACGCGGCGCCGGTGATTTCGACCAACCCCACGAGACCGGCCACGCCGAGCGCGAGGCCGCCACCGGACGCGGGCAGCGGCAGCGCCGGCCAGCCGAGCTGCGTGATGATTTTCCACAGCGGACGCCACCGCTCCGGGTCGTCGGCCGCCTCCCGCACAACGCGCAGCGGCGCCTCAGCGGCCAGCACCTCCCGGGCCGAGGCGCGCAGGGCCTGCTGCTCTTCGCTGAACTCCAGATTCATCCGGCCGGATCCAAAGTGGCTGCGCGGGCGCGGCAGCACCACGCACCGGCTGGTGAGCAAGGGTATCCCGATAGCACCTGATGGCCTCCGCCACGTCCCGCCGCTTGCGGACCCAGTCTCCCGCCGGACTGGACCGGGCCGTGGTCGACCCATCTTCTATATTTATCATTTACCTGTTAGGCGCGAGGCTAGGGCCGGTGCCGCGAGATGTCAACGCTGGTCTGCCTCGCCCCGGTCGGCGGGCGGACGCTCGCCAGCAGGCCGGGCTTGCGGCCACGAGTATCGTCAGTTTAAAGTTTTTAATGATACAACTCGGGTGCCGTCAGTCGGCGTCGTCCCGTCCGCATCGTCCGCCGGGGTGTATATGGATTTCGATCTTGGTCCCGCTGCGGAGAACCTGCGCGAGCATCTGCGAGACCTGATCGCCGAGCATCTGCCCTCGCGTTTCCTGGGTGCCTGCACCGACGATCCGAACGACCTCGAGACCACGCTGCGGTTTGCCAAGCTGCTCGCGGACGAGAAGCTGCTCGCCCTGGCCTGGCCGCGGGAACACGGCGGCCAGGACGCGTCGGTCTGGGAGCAGACGGTGCTGCGGGAGGAGATGTGGGCGCATCACGAGCCGCGGGGGGCTCAGTACATGGGCGTCAACTGGGTCGGCCCGGCCATCATGCGCTTCGGCACCCAAGGCCAGCGGCGGTTGCACTTGCCGCGGATCGCGGGCGGCGAGGCCATCTGGTGCCAGGGGTTCAGCGAGCCGGATGCTGGCTCCGACCTCGCATCCCTGCGCACGACGGCGGCGAAGGCGGCGAACGGCTGGCGCGTCAACGGCCAGAAGATCTGGACCTCGTATGCGCAGATGGCCCAGTGGTGCTTCCTCGCCGCGCGTACCGGCTCACCCGAATCCCGGCGGCACGGCGTCTCGATCTTCCTCGTCCCGATGGATCGCGAGGGGGTGAGCGTCCGCGCAATTGACAGCATGCTCGGGCCGCACCACCTCAACGAGGTCTTCTTCGATGATGTACCGGTGGGTCCGGACGAGATCCTGGGCCCGGAGAACCAGGGCTGGAACGTCATCCGCTCGGCGCTCGCGTTCGAGCGGGTGGGCATCGCCCGGTATGCCCGGGCCGACCGCCTGCTCAACGCCGCGTGGGCGCGGCTCGGCAGCCTGACCGAGCTGCCATCCGGCCTGCGCGCCCGCTATGCCCGCGCGATGGTGCACAACCGGGTGGCACGACTGCTGGCATACGAGGTGACCGCGCGGCAGGCCGACGACCAGGTCGACGGCAGCGATGCCGCGGTCGCGCGAATCGCCGCCGTGCTCGGCGACCAGGAGGTCTCGGACATCCTGGTGCAGGCCGTCACGTCCGGGTTCTTCGACAGCGGCGACGGAGCGGATGACACCCTGCACGCCGCGATCGAGGACTACTGGCGCTACTCCCGGGCGGCGACGGTCGCCGCCGGGGCAATCGACATCCAGCGAACCCTCGCCGCCCGGGCTGCGCTCGGGGCGCAGCAGTGAACATCACCCTGCCCGAAGCGGCCGTCTGGTACGGCGACGCGGCCAGCCGCGCCATCACGAAGGCCGGCGGGGTCGACCTCGCGCGCCGTGCCCAGGCGGATCCCGCGATCCGGCTCACGGTGGCGGGCCGGATCGCCGGGCAGCTTGGCCTCGACGACCTCGACGTACGCGCCGGCCTCGACGACGCGTTCGCCGGTGCCCAGCTGTGCCGGGTCACCGGCCGGTATGCCTTTCCCTTCCCGGTAACGGCGGCGCTGGCGGCGCCGCGCGGCGGCTCGTCCCGTTTCGCCGCGCTGACGAGCGACGGCACCCCGTGGGTCGAGCACGCGGATCTCACCGGACCATGGGCGGCCGTCGACCCGGCCGGCGTCACCTGGCGGGCCGATCCGGCCCCGACCGGACGCGACCGGACCATCGCCCCGTTCGTGACCCGGGTCGTCCTGCGCGAATCGGGCCCGCAGCTTACCGAGCACGACCGCGCGCTGGCGCTCTGCCTGGACTCCTGGCGGATCCTCGGCGCGAGCGAGGCCGCCATGGATCTCGCCGCCCAGCACGTGGAGCAGCGTGAGCAGTTTGGCCAGCCGCTCGCCCGGTTCCAGGGGGTACGCTTCCACATCGCCGACTGCCTGGTCGCGGTGCGCGGTCTGCGACAGCTCGCGTACTTCACGATCTGGCGGGCGTTCGACACCCCCGAGGACGCCCTGGTCGACGCCCTCGCACTCCGCGTGTATGCGCTGGAGACCGCAGGGCAGGTACTCACCACGAGCCACCAACTGCTGGGCGCGATGGGCTTCTGCGACGAGCACGACCTGTCGGTCGTGGACCGATGGGTGCAGGCGTCACTGCGCCTGCCAACCGACATCGAACGCACAACGGACCTGCTCGCCGAGACAATGGAGGTTCGCGGGTTCGGCGGGCTGTTCGATCCTCGTGCCTGTCCGCCGGTGGAAGCACGTCGAGCGTGACCAATGACCGTCGGCAGAACAGGGACAGCGTATGAGCCGCCAGCGGGTTGCCATCGTGACCGGCGGAAGCGGGGGGATCGGACGGGCCTGCGCCGAGGTGCTCAGCAAGCGCGGTTACGACGTCGTCCTGACGGCCCGTCGCGTCGAGCCGCTCAAGGCCGCCGCCGACGATCTCGGTGCCCGCTGGGTCGCCGCCGACTGCACGGACGAGCGCGAGGTCGACCGCGTCCTTGAGGCCGCCGGCGAACCCGACCTGCTGGTACACGCGGCCGGCATCCTGGCCGGTACCTTCGTCCGCCGCCAGCCGGTAGAGACCTTTGACGAGGTCATCCAGGCCAACCTGCGCTCGGCGTATCTGCTCACCCGCGCAGTGCTCGCCCGGATGGGCGCCGGCGGCCGTATCATCTTCATCTCCTCGACGGCAGGGCTGAAGGGAATGACCGGGCTCACCGCGTATTCCGCCTCCAAGGCCGGCATCAACGCGCTGGCCCAGTCGGTGGCGGGCGAGGTGGAGCGCGACGGTATCGCGGTGCACCTGGTCACCCCGGCCCCGGTCCGGACCGACATGATCGACCCGGACGTCGGGCCGACGATGTGGCTGCTCGAGCCGGAGGACGTGGCCAGCGCCGTCGGCTGGCTGGACAGCCTGCCGCCCCGTGTCGTCGTCCGCGAGATCGTGATGCGCTCCGTCGCCTCCGGACCGTTCGCTCCCGAAGCGGTCGGCTCGTCGCAGCGACGAAAGCGAGAGGGGCAGCCGTGAGCGCCGTTGACAAGGCCTTCCCATCTTGCTATTGATATCTTTTATATAAAAGACAGATCTACAGCGGTGTACGGCCCCGCGGACCTCTCCCGCCGACCGGAGGCACTGGCGATGACTCAGGTAGATACCGCCGCAACGACGCTCGACACCAGCGATGTCGACCGGTACCGCGGACAGCCACTCGAGGGCGGCCAGTTGCTGGAGCCCGTCGCTGTCAACGACATCCGGCGCTGGGTGCAGGGCATGCAGTATGCCAACCCGCTCTTCTACGACCGTGAAGCCGCCGAGGCCGGGCCGTTCGGCGAGATCATCGCCCCGCAGTCGTTCGCGGTCTGCTGCGACGTGGGTCATGGCGCGAGCCCGGCCATCGCGGGCAAGATCCCGGGCTCGCACATGATCTTCGGCGGCGACGAATGGTGGTTCTACGGTTCGCGGATCCGCCCGGGTGACCAGTTGCACAGCGAGCGGCGCTTCCTCGACTACGTCATCAAGCAGACGAAGTTCGCCGGCCCGACGATGTTCTCCCGGGGCGAGACCGCTCACGTCAACCAGCGCGGCGAGCGCGTTTCCCGGCAGGTGTCCACGGCGGTCCGCTACCTGGCCGGCCGCGCCCGGGACCTCGGCTATTTCCAGGAAGCCGCGCCGCGTCCGGCGTGGACCCGCGAGCAACTCGACGACATCGAGCGCAAGCGGACCCAATGGATCACCAGCGGGTCTGGCGGCGACGGGCGTCGCCTCGGTGACGTGCAGGTCGGTGAGACGCTCGCCACCCGCCCGATCGGCCCGCACACCATTCAGTCGTTCACCACGGAGTGGAGGGCGTTCACCTTCACCGTCTGGGGAGCCTCGACCAGGGGGGTGTCGCGCAACATCCAGGAGGCGGGCTGGCTTTCGGAGATGGCCCAGGGGGAGACCGAGGAGATCGGCGTCAATCCCGCCCAGAATGACGGCCTCTACCGGGGCCCGTCGCGCGGTCATACCGACTCCGAGCACGCGAAGCTGATCGGAATGCCGCGCGGATACGGCTATGGCGCGTCGATGGGTGCGTGGGTTCTCGATTACGTCGGCTACTGGGCCGGCGCGCGCGGGTTCATCCGGCACTCCAATGTGCAGTACCGCTTCCCGCCGTTCGAGGGCGACGTCAGCTTCCTCGACGGCGAAGTCACCGACGTGCGCGAAGAGCGGCTGCTCGGCGTGCCTCTCGCCGCCGTCAGGGTGACGATGACGACGCAGGACGGCTCTGTCATGGCCGCCGGCACCGTGGACGTGGAACTCGCCCGGTGACGACGGCGCGCCCGGGCGTGCCGGGCTCCAGCGGATGGAGGATGCCATGACCAGGGGCTTGCCTGGAGCCCAGATGTGGAACCCTGCGGTCGAGGCGATGACACGCGGCGACCTCGCCCGGTTGCAGGGAGACCGGTTGCACGAGCAGGTCCGTTTCACCGCCGAGTGCTCGCCGCTCTACCGGCAGAAGCTGAACGAGGCCGGGCTGCGGCCGTCCGACGTCAGGACCGTCGGCGACGCCCGCAAGCTGCCCGTCACGTCGAAGTCCGACCTGCGCGAATTCCGGGAGAAGCACGGCGACATCTGGGGCGGGACGCTGTGCGTGCCGGGACGCGAGGTGCTGATGGCTCATCACAGCACCGGCACCTCGGGAAAGCCCACCGTCTACGGGGTGACGAAGCGGGATGTCGCCTCCATTGCGGAGATCTACGCGCGCACGCTGTATTCCTGCGGATTCCGGCGGGGCGACCGTTACGTTGTCATCGGCGGAATGCACTGGCACGGCGCATTGCTTGGCTTCGAGGCCGGACTCGAGGAGATCGGCGTCACGTTCTTCCGGCTGATGGCGACGACGCCCGATCTGGTGAAGAACATTTTCCAGAACCTGCCCGATGCCGACCTCGACATCATCCCGAGCTACCTGCCGGAGCTCGAGCTCGCCTACCTGCGCGACAACGGAATCCGCCCGCGCGACGTCTTCCCCAACCTGCGGCTGGTGTTCTCTGGGCAAGACCTCACCGCCGCCCGCCGGCAGATCATCGAGGACGCGTGGCAACTGCCGCTCGCCAATGTCTACGCCAGCGGCGAGCAGTACTACTGCGCGGCGCCGGCCGACGGCTTTCCCGGCTATTACCACATGCCGGAGGACATGTTCCTGGTCGAGGTGATCGACCCGGTCACCGGCGAGCACGTGCCGCCGGGCGGCCGCGGCGAGCTCGTCCTCACGAACCTCTGGGCCGAGGCGTGCCCCTATGTCCGGTTCAACATGGAGGACGTGGTCACCTACGAGGTGGAGCCGACGCCGGCCGGGCGCACGCACATGCGGATCAAGCTGCTGGGCCGGTATGCGTGGGCGATCAACGTGGGCGGGCGCCATGTGTTCCACGGCGAGGTCGAAGAGGTGCTCTGGTCGCTTCCGGCCGTCGCCGGCGTGAACTACCAGCTCGTCCGCCGTGCGTCGCAGCCACAGGAGGAGCTTGTCGTGCGCCTCGGTCTGTCCGCCCCCGGCGATGCGGTGCTCGACGAAGTACGTGACTCGCTGAGCAAGAACCTTGACGTGCCCGTCGTCGTGCAGGTTGGCGACCCGGCGGCAATGGCCGCGGGCCCGGTCAAGTTCCAGCGGGTCGTGACCGAGTGACGGTCGGCGAGACAGGCCGATGACCCGTCCGCTCGATGGCGTGCTCGTCGCCGACCTCACCCGCTTCGGCCCCGGACCGTGGTGCGCGATGATCCTCGGCGATCTCGGCGCGGAGGTGGTGAAGGTCGAGGCGCCGCCGGGCGGAAAGGGCCGGGCGGCCCGGCTGGTCGGCGAGGACGGTGTGTTCACCGACTGGATGGAGTTCGCCCGCCGGGGCAGCCGCTCTCTGGCCGTCGACATCAAGACCCCCGAAGGCGCCGACGTGATACGCGCGCTGTGCGAGCGCGCCGACGTCGTACTCGAATCGTTCCGACCGGGCGTCGCCCGCCGGCTGGGCCTCGACGCGGCCGAACTGCACCGCATCAACCCGCGACTGGTCTACTGCGCGATCACCGGTTACGGGCAGGACGGGCCCCGCGCGACCGAAGCCGGCCACGACCTCAACTACCTGGCCACCGGTGGCCTGCTCGGCAGCACGGTCGGTGCGACGGGCGAGCCGGCGATTCCTGGCGCGCCGATCGGTGACTTCGCGGTCGGGGCTTTGCACGCCGTCGTCGGCGTCCTCGCCGCGCTGCGCGATCGCGACGTCCACGGCGCGCAGCGCCGGGTCGTCGACGTGGCGATGCAGGAGGGCATCGCGCACCTTCTCGCGCCGATGGTGGTGGAATACCTCGAGACCGGACGGGCCCAGCAGCAGAGCACCGGTTTCCTCGGCGGTGCGGCGCCCTGGTACCACGTGTACCGCACCTCAGACAAACGGTTCCTCGCGGTCGCGGCCGTTGAGCCCTGGTTCTTCGACAACCTGTGCCAAGCGATGGGTCATCCGCAGTGGGCGGCATGCCATCTCGACCGTACGCAATGGCCGCGCGTGTGCGGCGAGATGGCAGAGGTGTTCGCGAGCGCTACCGCGCAGGAGTGGCTGGACAACCTGCGCGACGCCGACACCTGCGTGACGCTGGTGCGCGGTGTCGCCGATCTGCCGGACGACCCGCAGCTGTCCCACCGCGGCCTGTTCCGGGAGCGCCCGGACGCGCCCGGCCGGTGGGAACCCGCGCCGCTCCCGCGGCTAACGGGGATGACTGGCGAGGCACGGCGACCACCGAGCCGCCCCGGGCAGCACACCGACGAACTGCTCGCCGAGCTGGGCGTCGATGCCAGCCGGCGGGAGAGGCTCCGCAGCGCCGGCGTGGTCGGCTGACCGGACGCGCCGCACGTCAACGAGGAGGCCGGACATGGCGATGCACAATGAGCTCAGCCTTTCCGACGCGTTCACCGATCTGCGCCCGCACCTCCGAGACCGCACGGCGGTCGTCGACGCGACCCGCGCGTGGACCTACCGCGAACTCTGCGACGATGCGGGCGGCCTCGCCGCCGCACTGACCGCACTCGGCGTCGCCCCGGGCGATCGCGTCGCGCTGCTCGCGGACAACTGCGGGCGCTGGCTCGTCGCGGCGGGTGCGGTGGCCCGCGCGGGCGCCGTGCTGGTCCCGGTCGGGACGCGGCTGCAGGCCGGGGAGATCGACCATATCCTCGCCGATTCGGGGGCCACCGCGGCGATCGTCGATGCCGCATTCGTGCCCCGGGTCGCGCCGAGCGTCGGCGCGGACCACGTCGTCGTGCTCAACGGCGAGGCCGAGGGCACCACGTCCTACGGCGCCGCGCTCCGGACTACCGCAGCAGCGGCCGGCCCGCCCGGCCGCCCACGCGAGGAAGATCTGGCCGCGCTGATCTATACGGCGGCGGTCGACGGGCGCCCGCGCGGAGCGATGATGGCGCACAAGGCGTTCGCCTACCACGACCTCAACGTGATGCTGCTGATGCGGATCAGCGAGCGCGACACCTACCTGAACATGCTGCCGTTCAGCCATACCGGGGGACTGGGGATGGCGCTCGCCCTGCTGCGGGCCGGCGGCACCGTCATCGTCGCACCGGGCTTCGATCCGGCAGCCGCGGCGCGGCTCATCGACGAGCATGGCGTGACGATGTTCCTGACGTTCGCACCGATGGGAGGGCGCATCCTCGAGGCGTCGGGCGGGAGCGGCCCGTCTCTTGCCAGCCTGCGGCTCGTCACCGGACTGGAGGCTCCGGACACCATCGAGTCGTGGCTGAACGCGGTGCCGGGCCTGTCATGGGGTGGTGGCTACGGGCAGACCGAGACGCACGGGACGGTGACCTTCGGCGTCACGACGTCCGCGGATGAGCTGGCGCAGCGGCCGGCGACGGCCGGTTTCCCGGCGCCTGGCTGCGTGCTGCGGGTGGTGGACCCGGATGGCCGCGACGTGCCGGCCAACGCGGTCGGCGAGATCGTGGTCCGGGGGCCCAATGTTGCTCTCGGATACTGGCAGGACGACGTAGCCACCCGGCATGCGCTGCGCGGCGGCTGGTGGCACACGGGTGACCTGGGCCGCATCGATGCCGCGGGACGGCTCGTCTACGTCGACCGGATGGACGAGAAGCAGCTCATCAAGACCGGCGGGGAGAACGTGTACCCGCACGAGGTCGAGCACGTCCTGCAGGGGCATCCGGCGGTCGAGGGGGCCTGCGTCTTCGGCGTGGCCGATCGCGAGTGGGGCGAGGCGGTCCACGCGGTCGTGGTTAAGCGCTCCGATGCCGAGGTGGACTCCGGCGACCTCGTCGCCTACGTCGCGGCACGGATCGCGTCGTACAAGAAACCGCGGTCGGTGCGGTTCGTCGACGAACTGCCGCGCACCGACGGCGGTGCACCGGACCGGGCGGCCGCGCGGGAGGCGTTCGCCGCCGAGGCGGTGCCGTGATCGTCCCGCGCACGCATACCGGCACTGTCGCCCGGGTCCTCGACGCGGCACTGGCCCGCCACCCAGATGCCCCGGCTGTCGCCGCCCGGCACGGGCGCCTCAGCTACGCCGAGCTCAACGCCGTGGCGGACCGGGCGGCCGCGGTGCTGTGGGGCCTCGGGGTGCGCCCGGGGGACCGGGTCGCGGCGAGCCTGCCCAACGACATCGATGTGGTTGCCGCGTTTCACGGCGCCATGCGGATCGGGGCGGTGTGGGTCGGGGTGAACCAGCCCCTGGCGGCACCGGAGAAGGCGTTCATCCTGAACGACTGCGGCGCATCCGTTCTGCTCTGCGACAGCGCCTGCGCGCAGCAGGTCGAATCCCTGCGGCCGGAGCTACCGCAGCTACGTCATGTCCTGGTCGCCGACCCCGGCGACGCGAGCAGCGACTGGTCGTCGGCGATGGCGAGCACAACACCGGCGGCCGTTCCGGCCGTCGAGATCGATCCGTCCGCGCCGGCGGGCATCGCCTACACCAGCGGCACCACGGGCAACCCCAAGGGCGTCGTGCACAGTCAGCACAACCTGCTGCTGCCCGGCGCGGTCGTCGTCGCGACCCGCGGGTATGACGAGACGCTGCGCAAGGGCGACTGTCTTCCGCTGACCATCCTCAACATGATGGTGCTGACGACCCTGCTGGTCGCGCAGGCGGGCGGATGCTGCGTCGTGATGGACCGGCGTGACCCCGGCGGGATCGCGGAGTGGATCCGGGCGGAAGCGGTGACCGTCTGGAACGGCGTGCCCGCGATGCTGCACGAGATGGTGCACCGCGGCAACGTGTGCGCTGACGACCTGCGGACGCTCCGGGATGTGTGGAGCGGCGGAGGTGACTGTCCCGAGGCGATCCGCGACGCCTTCGAGAGCGCCTTCGGTCACCGGGTGCACGCGACCTACGGGCTGACCGAGGCACCGACGATCGTCGCGATGGAGCCGGTGAGCGAGCCGCACGTCGCCGGGTCGAGCGGCCGGGTGCTGCCGCACCTGGAGGTACAGGTCCGCGACGACCGCGGGACCGTGCTGCCGCCCGGAGAAACCGGGGAAGTGTGCCTGCGGGCGGCCCGCGACGGCCCGTGGGCAGGGACCTACCGGCCGATGATCGGTTACTGGCGCCAGGACGCCGCGACCGCCGAGGCCCTGGTGCAGGGGGAACTGCGCACCGGGGATGTCGGCGTGCTCGACGACGAGGGGCGCCTGTTCATTCGTGACCGGAAGAAGCTGCTGATCGTCCGGGGTGGCGCCAATGTCTACCCGGCCGAGGTCGAGCGCGTGCTGCACGAGATGCCGGGTGTGGCTGCCTGCGCCGTGATAGCCGTGGCGGACGAACGGCTCGGCGAGCGCGTTGCCGTCGCGGTTCAGCCGGCGCCAGGTCACGTACCGAGCCTGGCGGAGGTGCAGGCGCACTGCGCGAACCGGCTCGCGGCGTACAAGGTGCCGGAGTGGCTGGTACGGGTCGATGCCCTGCCACGTAACTCGATGGGCAAGGTTCAGCGCCGCGGGCTGGACCGCCTGTTCGACCCGCCCGGAACACACCAGGACTTCCTCACCCGCGCCGAGGCCAGCGAGCGGCTCGCCGCCGAGATCGGGCGCGTCAGCGCCGAGCTCGAAGGCCCCGCGGCCGGCGACGAGACGCTGGCCCGGCGGCTCGCGAACCTCAAGCAGGTATATGCCCTGATGCAGGAGTGAGGTGTCAGGGGTCGAGGCTCAGCGCCTGGCGCGGGCAGTTGCGCACGGCCTCCTGCACCAGCTCACGCGCGTCCTCCCCGGGTGTCTCGTCCAGCACGCGAAGTACGTCGTCGTCGCCGAGGTCGAAGACCGCCGGCGCGATTCCCGCGCAGATGCCGTTGCTCTCGCATGCGACGCGGTCTACGGTGACCCGCATCGGCGAACACCTACCTCTGGTCGTAGCGGACGGTACCTCTGGTCCCGGTGGACGGGCGGCTTGCAGGATCGCTCTTCACATACGATGCTATCATTTATATGATAACAACTTCCCCCGATGGGCACCGTCCTGAGGAGGGTCACGTGCCGTCTCGCAAGCTCGACTTCCCGGTCTTCGACGTCGACAACCACTTCTATGAAACGAAGGATTCACTGACGAAGTACCTCCCGAGGGAGTACCGCAAGGCGATCCAGTACGTGGAGATCGGGGGCCGGACGAAGATCGCCATCCTCGGCAAGATCAGCGATTACATCCCGAACCCGACCTTCGACGTCGTCGCCGCCCCCGGCGCCCAGGAGGAGTATTTCCGCCACGGCAATCCCGAGGGCAAGAGCTACCGGGAGCTGATGGGCGATCCCATCCGCGCGATCCCCGCCTACCGTGAGCCGGGCCCGCGGCTGGAGTTGATGGACGAGCTCGGTATCGACCGGGCGCTCATCTTCCCCACCCTGGCCAGCCTGCTTGAAGAGCGGATGGCTGGCGAGCCCGAGGTGACACACGCCGCCATCCACGCCCTCAACGAGTGGGTGTACGAAGTCTGGTCCTTCAATTACTCCGGCCGGATCTTCCCGGTTCCGGTGATCACCCTGCCCATCGTCGACAAGGCGCTCGAGGAGCTCGAGTGGGTGCTCGAACGTGGCGCGCGGACGATCCTGGTGCGGCCCGCCCCGGTGCCGGGATACCGGGGCTCGCGGTCGTTCGGCCTGCCGGAGTTCGATCCGTTCTGGAAGCGCGTGGTCGAGGCGAACATCCCGGTGAGCATGCACGCGTCAGACAGCGGATACGAGAAATTCGCCACGGACTGGGAGGGCGGCCAGGAGTTCCTGCCGTTCAAGCCGACCCCCTTCCGGATGATCATCCAGGGGAAGCGGCCGATCCAGGACGCGATGACCGCACTGGTCTGCCATGGCGCGCTGTCCCGGTTCCCCGAGCTGCGGGTCATCACCGTGGAGAACGGTGCCGGCTGGGTGCGCCCGCTGCTGAAGGAATTCGGGGAGACATACGCGAAGATGCCACGGCAGTTCGATGAGGACCCGGTGGAGGTCTTCAAGCGGAACATCTACGTCAACCCGTTCTGGGAAGACAACCTCCAGGGCCTGATCGACGTGGTCGGCGAAGACCACGTGCTGTTCGGGTCGGACTACCCACATCCCGAGGGAATGCGCGACCCGATCAGCTATGTCGACGATCTTGCCGGCCTGCCCGGGGAAACCGTCAAGAAGATCATCGGGGGCAATCTCGCCAAGGTGATGAACATGCCCGCCGCCGCGTGACAACGTCCCATCACCCGCGATCGATAGGCCGGCACGGCATCGTCCGGACCCGGTCCCAAATCCTGCGCAGGAGGAGGCACGAACATGACCGGCGTGCTGGAAGGCGTCCGGGTGCTCGAGGTGGCGGGGTGGACCTTCGTCCCGGCGGCAGGGGCGGTGCTCGCGGAGTGGGGCGCCGAGGTCATCAAGGTCGAGCCGCTGAGCGGTGACCCGCAGCGCGGCCTGATCAGCTCGGGCCTGATCCCGAGCGGCGCCGGCGGCGTCAACTACATGATCGAGGTGCCCAACCGCGGGAAGAAGTCGATCGGCATCGACCTGGCGACTTCCGGCGGCCGGGAGGCCCTGCTCAAACTCGCCGGCAGCTGCGACGTTTTCCTGACCAGCTACCTGCCCGCCACCCGGGCCAAGCTGGGGATCGACGTGGAGGACCTGCGTAAGGCCAACCCCGGGATTATCTACGTGCGCGGCTCCGGCTACGGACCGCAGGGCCCGGACGTCAACACCCCCGGGTTCGACGGCGTGACCTACTGGGCCCGCGGCGGTGTGGCCGCCGCGCTGACGGACCCCTCGGCCGAGCGCCCGGTCGCCGGCCGGCCCGCCTTCGGCGACGTTATGGGCGGGATGACGCTGGCGGGCGGCATCAGCGCCGCGCTGCTGCGCCGGGAACGCACCGGCGAAGCATCGGTGGTCGACGTCTCGCTGCTGGGGCTCGCGCTGTGGAACCTCGGCCCGGACGTTGCGGCCGCGAAGCTCTACGGCCGGACAGACCTGTTCGCGTTCCCCCGCGACAAGCCCCCGAACCCGCTGGTCGGCTACTACCGCACCAGCGACGACCGTTACATCTGCCTGATGATGCTCCAGTCCGACCGCTACTGGCCGGAGTTCGCCGAACTGGCCGGGCTCGGTGAGTATGCCAGCGACCCGCGATTCGCCGACGGCGCCGCCCGCTTCGAGCACAGCGGGGAGCTGTATCAGTTGCTCTGCACGACGTTCGCCGAACGGACCTACGCGGAATGGACAGGCATCCTGGCGAACCTGTCCGGCGCATGGTCCGGCATGCAGACCGTGTCCGAGCTGAGCGACGACCCGGCCGTGCGCGCCAACGGGTACCTGCCGACCGTCACCGCCTCCAGTGGCGCCGAATTCGCCCTGGCGGCCAACCCCGTGCAGTTCGACGAGACACCGGCGGCCCCGGCAGGAGCACCCGAGCACGGGCAGCACACCGAGGAACTGCTGCTCGACGCCGGGTTGTCGTGGGATGAGATCGGCCAATACAAGCAGCAAGGAGCCATCTTGTGACCGGCACCGGGAAAACTGCCGCGAGCGTGGAATTCGACCCGTTCTCCGAGGACTTCTTCGGCAACCCGTACCCGACGTACGCGCTGCTTCGGGAGCATCAGCCCGTCTACTACAACGAGAAGCACGACTTCTACGCGCTGTCGCGTTACCAGGACGTCGCCGCGGCGTTGAAGGACTGGGAGACCTTCTCGTCCAGCCGCGGTGTCGACCTGAACTCGATCAAGAACGGGATGAAGTACTCCACCGGCATCATCATGCTCGATCCGCCGGAGCAGAGCAGGCTGCGAGTCCTGGTCAGCCGGGCATTCACGCCGCGGGCCATCGCGGCCAAGGAGCCGGTGGTGCGGGAAACGATCGAGGAGTACGCCGCGGGCCTCGGTACGGACTTCGACGGGGTCGCGGACTTCGCGGCGCCGTTTCCGGTCGAGGTCATCTCCAAGTTGCTGGGCGTACCCCCGGAGAACCGGCAGCGGATCCGCACCACGCTGGACTTCGTGCTGCACCGCGGTGACGGCATCAACCAGCTGAGCGACGAGCAGACAGCCGTCGCGATCGAGATGTTCGAGTACTTTTTCTCGCTCGTGGCGGAGCGCCGGGAGAGCGCCGGCGAGGACATGATCAGCGACCTGGTCGATGCCGAGGTCGAGCGCGACGACGGGTCCACCACCAAGCTCGACGACGTCGAGGTCGCGGCCTTCGTCTCACTGCTCGGTGGCGCGGGCGCCGAGACCGTCACCAAGTTCGTCGGCAATGCGCTGGTCCTCTTCGCCCGGCATCCCGGCCAATGGCAGATGCTGCGGGAAAACCGCGAACTCGTTCCCAGTGCGGTCGAGGAGATCCTCCGCTTCGAGCCGCCCGCCAGCTATATCGGCCGCTACACCATGCGCGAATTCAGCGCGCACGGCCGTACCATCCCCACGGGGAGCGCGGTTCTGCTGCTGGTCGGCGCGGCCACCCGGGACGACGACGCCTACGCCGATCCGGAGAGGTTCGACATCACCCGGGAGGTCCGGCAGAATCTCGCGTTCGGCTACGGGGTGCACAGCTGCCTCGGGGCGGCCCTCGCCCGGATGGAGAGCCAGATCGCCCTCAACATCCTCCTGGACCGGATGCCGCGCTTCGAGGTGGACGAATCCGGGCTGAAACGGGTGAACATGTCCAACGTCCTTGGTTACAAGAACGTGCCGGTCCGGGTCCTGGAGTAAGAGGCGCGCCCGCGGGCCAGTGGGCCGGCACCGCGGCCGCGCTGCTACTCGCCGGGTTCCGGCGGCCCGCCGGCGGCAGACCCACGGGCGAAGCGGAACAGCACGTTGCGGCTGACCGCGACCACGGCTCCGTCCTGACGGCGGTAGGTGGCCTCCGTGGTGACGAAGTGCCCGCGGCCCAGGCGGGTCCGCTTCTCCGCGGAGACGTCCACCAGTTCCTCCACCGCGTTGAGCCGGTCGCCGACGCGGACCGGGAGCATGAACTCGGTGTCGTTTTCGACATTGATGAAGCTGTCGCCCGGAAGGGGGACCTGAGCGGGCAGCATCGGCTCGGGCTCGCCGGCGCCGGGCGCCCACACCAGCGGCATCACCCAGGTGGTCAGCAGGCCGGGTGGGGAGACGACGGCACCCCACTGTGGGCGTGCGAACTCCTCGTCCCAGTAGCCGGGATTGCCGTCCTCGATCATGGCGCAATAGTGGCGGATCATCGCCTCGTTCACCGCGACCTGGCCGAAACGCACGTCCGTCCGCCGCCCGACCATCGCGACCGCGTCCTGGTAGGTGCCGATCGGCACCCGGTAGCCGGTGGAGTGCTCGTAGCTGCCCATTGGCGATGCCTCATTCCTCCGGCGCGCGGGCCGGCAGCGACAGGGTGAGCGATGCCGGGCAGCACAGATCGCCGTCGGCGTTGCGCACCTCGAGGTCCACATCGACGAGGTGCCGTGGGCCGCGCTCGCCATCCTCGCGCCGTTTCGCCGTCACGCTTCCGCGCCCGGTGATCACGTCGCCGGCGAACACCGAGCGCCGCAGGGCGATTTTCCGGCGGGTGATAAACGCGGCTGGCCCGGCCCAGTCGGTGGCGACGCGATCAACGAAGCCCGTCAGCGTCATGGTGTTGAGATAGATGGTGGGCTGGCCTTGCGCGCGCGCGTACTCAGGGTCGTGGTGGCCGGGGAAGTAGTCCCAGGTTGCACCGGGTGTCATGATCACGTGCCGGAAGGTGACGTCGAGCGTGACCGGTGTGATCTCGTCGCCTTTATCGACGTCCTCCCACCGGAGCTGGTTCCGCTTGGCGGGCCTCATCGGTGATCCTCCCCTGCGGAGCGCGGCCGGACAGCAGTCGTTTCGGCGCCCGGCGCCAGCGCCCCGGCCACCGGCGCGGCCACCGCCGCGAGGTGGTCGTCGCGGTCGCCCAGCAGCGTCTCGATGACCTTGGCCCGCTCGGACCACAGATACAGGTCGTGCTCGGTCACGTATCCGGCGGCGCCGTGCAGCTGATGCGCGGTGCGGGTCAGCCATGGAACGGTGTCGGCGCAGGCGACCGCAGCGATCGCGACCTCCCGAGCGGTTTCTGACCGGGCGGTTTCTGATCCAGCGGCGAGACCGGAGGCAGCCTGGTGCACGGCGAGCCGGGCCGCGTCCAGCGCGGTTGCCATGTCGGCGATGTGATGCTGGACAGCCTGGAACGATCCCAGCGGCCGCCGGAACTGCACGCGCTCGCACACATACCGCACGGTGAGGTCGAGGACTGCTCCGGCGCCGCCGATCATGTCGGCGCAGAGGAGGACGGTGGCCTGTGCGGAGCAGCGCCGCAGGATCGTCGCGGCGGCCTTGCCGGTGGCCACGATCGCCTCGCGCCCGGCCACCGCGCCCTCCAGCGTGACCATCGCGAAGGGATCCCCGGCGAACGTGCATCCCGGTTCGGCACGGACGGCGGGATCATCGCACCGGAATGCGGCAAGGACGTCCGCGGCACCATGCTGTCCGTCGGTGGATGCGGCCACCAGCAGGTGGCCGGCCTCGCCCGCGGCGTAGGGCACCACGCCGAGGCCGCCATCCAGGCGGAACCCCCCACCGTCCAGCGGGGACGCCGATGCGAGCCGTGCGCCGACGGTGAGCACCCGGTCCCCTCGCAGGACCCCTGGCAGCAGCAGCCGGGCGGGCCCCGATCCCGGTGCGCCGGACAGCATCGCCGCGCCGGTTGCCGTCAGGTGCAGGGTCAGCGGGACGAGAGCCCGGCCGGCCTCCTCGGATACGACGAGGAGATCAACGACGGTTCCCCCGGCGCCGCCGGCATCCGCCGGCAGCGCCAGCCCGAGCCAGCCCAGCTCGGCCATCTGAGCGAGCAGCGCCGGCGAGTGCCCGGTGCCGAGCGGCAGCCGCGTCTTGCGGGCCATCGCCGTCGGCCAGGTTTCCGCGAGGAAGCGGCGGGCCGTCTCCCGCAGCATCTCCTGCTCCGCGGTGAAACCGAACTCCATAATGGCTCCGTGGCGATGTGGGTCAGTGGCTCGGTGGCGATGTGGGTCGGGGATCAGGAGCGCGGCAGGCCGTATCCGAGCTGGGCAATGATGCCGCGTTGGATCTCGTTGGTGCCGCCCCCGAACCGCAGGTACGGGGACGCGCGGTACATCCGTTGCGCGAGATCGCCGGCCGGCCCGAGCGGTCCGCTGACGCTCAGCGTCCCGGCCGGGCCGAGCAGCCGCATCGCCGCGTCCGACAGCTGCGCATAAAGCTCGGTGGTCCGTACCTTGGTCATCGACGCCTCGGCCGCCGGGACCAGCCCCTGATCGATCATCCAGGCGGCGCGGTAGTTCAGCAGCCGGGCGAGATCGACCTGAACCATGAGCTCGGCCAGGTCGCGGCGGATCAGCGCCGCGTCCCCGGAAGTCCCCGGCGGCGGATCCGAGCCGACCGCGGTGACCAGATCGTCGATCAGGCGGCGCAGTTCCCCGGTCAAGCCGATGGCGACCCGCTCGAAGTCGAGGGCGGTCACCACGTAGCGCCAGCCAGCGCCACGCTCGCCGAAGAGGCTGTCCGCCGGCACCCGGACGTCGGAGAACCGCACGATGTTCGTGTTGGGTCCCAGCCACGTCGGCAGCTGGTCGATGCTGATGCCCGGGGCGTCCAGCGGAACCGTGAACAGCGAAATCCCCCGGTGGCGGGGGAGCTCGGGATCGGTACGGCAGGCCAGCCACTCGTGTGACGCGTACTCGGCACCGGTGTTCCAGATCTTCTCGCCGTTGATCACCCAGTGGTCCCCATCGAGCCGGGCGGACGTGCTGAGGTTGGCCAGATCGCTGCCCGCCTCGGGCTCCGAATATCCGATCGCGAACTCGACGTCGCCGTTCCTGATGCCCGGCAGCCAGCGGGCCTGCTCCTGCGGCGTCCCGCAGCGCAGGATGGTCGGGGCGACCGAGTGCGCGGTCATGTCGATGGGCGGCGCGCCGTGGTAGGCGAACTCATCCATCAGCAGGACCTGCTCGACCGTCGTGCGCCCGAGCCCTCCCAGCTCCGGTGGCCAGGTCAGGGCGAGCCAGCCGCGCGTGGCCACTTCGTTCCGGAACGCGCGGATCCTGGTGTGCCTGCCCTCCCTGCCCCAGCGGCGCACCTCGTCGCGCTCCTCGCGGCCGAACGCCGCATCCAGGAACTCCCGCACCTCGGCGACCCATTCGCGTTGCGCCGTGGAAAGCCCGATGTCCATCCCGCGGTCTCCGTCAGGCCCGCTGCGCCGCGAGCTTTTCCGAGATGCGGGGACGCAGCCGCCTGTCCCCGTCGTAGTGGCTGAAGTACCGGTCAACGACGCCGAGATCGAACTGGGGCGGGAGCGCTCGCTGCGGCTCCTCCTCGAGCGTGAGCTCGATCAGCAGCCGCACCGCCTCATCGCCCGGAACGTCCTCCGGAATGCCGAGCGCCCGGGGGAGCTGGGCAGGCAGCTTCACGTAGTGCGTGCTGGCACCGGACGGGCCGTCGATGGCCACCCGGTAGTGGCCTTGCCCGCTCGGGGTCACGCGAATTTGCATGGGCCGCCGCTCCCGCTTCCTCGGTCACCGTGACGATGCGGTCCTATGTTATAGATCTTTGTCATGTTATCCTGCTCCGGGTGCCCGGGTGCAAGCCGCTCGTCGGAGGGAAGAAGCGCACATGCGGGATGCCTACATCGTCGAGTCGGTGCGTACGCCGACCGGCCGGCGCGGCGGCGGGCTGAGCGGTATCCACCCCACCGATCTCGGTGCCACGGTGCTCACCGAGCTCCTGGATCGGGCCGGTGTGGACCCGGAACACGTCGACGACGTCATCTTCGGATGCGTTGACCAGATCGGCTCGCAGTCGGCGAACCTGGCGAGGAACTCATGGCTGTCGGCAGGGCTACCGGAGTCGGTGCCGGGCTCGACCATCGACCGCCAGTGCGGGTCGTCGCAGCAGGCGGTGCACTTCGCGGCGCACGGGGTGATGGCCGGGGCGCAGGATCTGGTCATCGCCGGCGGCGTCGAGGTGATGAGCACGGTGCCGCTGGGCAGCGCCGCATGGGTCGGAGCCGAGGCTGGCCTCGGTTCACCGTTCGGCGGTGAAGGATGGGCCAAGCGGTACGGCGGCGAGGAGATCTCCCAGTTCCGCGGCGCGGAGATGATCGCCGAGCGGTGGGGCATCTCGCGCGCCCGGATGGAGGAACTGGCGCTTGCCAGCCATCAGCATGCGGCCGGAGCCTGGGACGAGGGCCGGTTCACCGCCGAGGTCGTATCCGTCGCCGGTGTCGAGCGCGACGAGGGTTTCCGCCCGGACGCCTCGATGGAAAAGATGGCGGCGCTGGCGCCGCTGGCCGAGGGGGGCAGGCTGACCGCGGCGGTGTCGAGCCAGATCGCCGACGGCGCGGCGGTGCTGCTCATCGCGTCCGGGGAGGCCGTTCGCCGCTACGGCCTGCGGCCACGGGCGCGCTTCCGTGGTTTCTCGGTCGTGGGCAGCGATCCGATCCTGATACTCACCGGGCCGATACCGGCCACCCGGAAGGTGCTGGATTCCAGCGGGCTTTCGATGGCCGACATCGACCTGTTCGAGATCAACGAGGCGTTCGCCTCTGTCGTCCTGGCCTGGGCGGATGACCTTGGCGCACCGCTGGAGCGGACGAATGTCAACGGCGGCGCGATGGCCCTCGGCCATCCGCTGGGCGCTACCGGCGCCAAGCTGATGACGACGCTGGTGCACGAACTGGAGCGCAGCGGCGCACGGTTCGGCTTGCAGACCATCTGCGAGGGCGGCGGCATGGCGAACGCCACGATCCTAGAGCGGATGACGCAGTGACGAGCTACCCGGCCATGACGAGCTAGAGGAGGCCCTCGATGGCCGAAGTCTCCCGCAAGCGGACCAATCTCGCCCTGTCGGCCTACCGCTACCCGCGCGGCTGGTTCCAGGTCGGATGGTCCGACGACGTGCCGGTCGGCACCGTCCAGGCTCTCCGCTACTTCGGCAAGGATCTTGTCTGCTGGCGCGGCGAGGACGGGCAGATCAACGTGCTCGACGCGTACTGCCGCCATCTCGGCGCGCACCTCGGCGTGAAGGGACGCGTCGACGGCAACGACATCCAGTGCCCGTGGCACGGATGGCGGTGGAACGGCGAGGGCCGCAACACGCTGATCCCCTACAGCGCGCAGCGCTGCAAGGACAACGTCCGCATCGAAAAGTACCGCGCCATCGACTGGTACGGGCGGATCATCGTCTGGCATGACTGGGCGGGCGAAACGGAGCCGGCCTGGCAGCCGCCGCCGGTTCCGGAACTGGACGGCGAGGGTGCCGCGCGCTTCTACCCGCTGACCAGCGCGCTGCGCACGGTGCACCGCATCCGGGTGCACCCCCAGATGATCGTCGAGAACGCGGCCGACCCGTACCACGTGGAGTACGTGCACGGTGCGGGCGAGCCGGCCACGACGCTCGGCTTCGAGGTCGATGGCCACCATCTGCACGCGACCATCAAGGCCGTCTTCGGCGCGGGCAAGGAGTCCACCTGGCTCACCCCGAACGGGCGGGTGGACACCGAACTCGTGTACGACACCTATGGCATCGGCCTGGGCTTCGTCCGCTTCCCCGCGGAAATCGTGGAGACGCTGCTGATCAGCGGGCACACCCCGGTGGACGACGAGTACACCGACTACTTCATGTCGGTCATACCGCGCCGGGATTCCGGCGACGCCGCCGATGCGCCGGATCCTTCCGGCCGGACCGGGCGCTGGGTCGCGGCCCAGCATTACGTCGTCACGCAGGACTTCTTCACCTGGGAGAACATGCAGCATCTGCCCTCGCCGGCATTCGCTCCCGAGGAGGCCCGGGACTACGCGGCCCTGCGCCGGTGGGCGCACCAGTTCTACCCCCCGGAGTCGATCCCGGATACCACCTACGAGTTCGAACAGGACCTCGAGAGCGCCTGAACGCCGGCCCGGCGAATCGAGCTGATCATGCAATCCGACGCCTATACAGGGGTCCCGGTCCCGCGGGAGGGCCTGACGCTCGGCCGTTTCGTTGAAAATGTCGCCGCAACACACGGGCCACACGAGGCAATGGTGTTCGGGGATCGGCGGGTGACCTACCGGCAGCTGGCCGATGACGTGCGATCGGCCGCCCGGGCCTTCATCGCCGCGGGAGTGACCAAGGGAAGCAAGGTCGCCCTGCTGCTGGGCAACCGGCCCGAGTTCGTCGTCGCCGCCCACGCGGCCGCGGCGGTGGGCGGTGTGGTGGTACCGGTCAGCACCTTCGCCCCGGCGCCCGAGCGCGACTACGTGCTGGCCCACAGCGATGCCTCGCTGCTGGTGCTGCAGGCGGTCCTGGCCCGGCACACCTTCCGCGCCGATCTGCTGGCCGCGCACCCGGCGCTGGGGGAGGAGCCGGTCCGCTCAGCCGCGTTTCCGCACCTGCGGCGCCTGGTCTGCCTGGGCGAGCAATGGGACTCGTTCATCGCCGCCGGTGAGCAGGTCAGCGACGACGTGCTCGACGCGGCGATGGCCTCGGTGCACCCGTGCGACGACAGCTTGATCATCTACACGTCGGGTACCACGGCGAATCCCAAGGCGGTCCTGCACAACAACCGGACCCCGGTGCTGCAGGCGTGGCGCTGGGCGGAGCAACTGCGGCTCACACCGCACGACCGCGTGTGGAGCACCTTCCCGTTTTTCTGGACGGCCGGCCTGGCGATGGTGGTGGGCGGCACGCTGGCCTCCGGCGCGTGCCTGGTGATGCAGGAGGTTTTCGACGCGGGCGAGGCACTGGAGCTGCTGGAGCGGGAGCGGGTGACCACGGCGCACGCCTGGCCGCACGTCGAGGCGCAGCTCACCGAGCACCCCGACATCCGTACCCGCGACCTCTCGTCCCTGACGAAATGCGGCACCGGGCTGCGGCAGCATGTTCCGGCGGCTCAGGAATGGGGGACTCGGGCCGGCTACGGGCTCACGGAGACGTTCACCATCAACAGCTACCTTCCCGCGGACGCGCCCGCGGAACTGCGGGCCACCACCCACGGGACCCCGTTGCCGGGCATCGAGATCCGCATCGTCGACGACGCGGGCGAGCCGTTGCCCGCCGACGCGATCGGGGAGATCGCGGTGCGCGGTGTGACGCTGATGAAGGGCTACTACAAGACCTTCCCGGAAGATGTCTTCGACGCCGCCGGGTACTTCCGCACCGGCGACTCCGGAAGCGTCGACAGCGCCGGATACCTGCACTGGACCGGCCGCCTGTCCGGTCTCATCAAGACCTCCGGTGCGAACGTGTCCCCGGTGGAGGTAGAGCAGAAGCTGGCCGACTGGGGGCGCCTCGAGGTAGCGAGCGTGGTCGGCGTACCGCATCCGGTCGCCGGCGAGGCTGTTGTGCTGTGCGCGGTGGAACGCGATGACGACACGGTGTCGGTTGATGATGTCATTACCTTCCTGCGCTCGGTCGTCGCGTCCTACAAGGTGCCGCGCAGGGTCCTGTTCTTCTCGGAGCCGGAGCTGCCCTACACCGGCAGTCAGAAGGTGAACGTGCCGGAGCTACGGCGCCTGGCGGCTCAGCGCATCGCCGACGGCGACCCCGATGACGCCTGGCGTTCACACCTGAAGGATTCCCAGGACGACTAGGCCGGAGCCCGCTTGGGAGCGTCCGGGCCGCCGGGCCGGGCCGGAAGGGAGTCCCAATGAGACACCCTCTGTCAACCTCAGGCGGCGGGTTTGAGTGCCCGGTCGCGGTTGGCTGCGTGGATCGTTTCGTCGTAGCGGGCGCCGAGGCGCAGGCAGTGCCAGAGGACTTCGAGCCAGCGGTTGCCCAGGGCGCGCAGCGCGGCGTGGTGGTTCTTCCCGGCGACGGTTTTGGTTTCGTAGAACTCGCGTGCCCAGGGCGATTGCTGCAGGCTGCAGAAGGCCCATTGCTGGACGGCTTCGCCGAGGTGGCGGTTGTATGCCAGGCGGCGGGCGATGGTGAACTCGCTGCGCCCGGAGCGGCGGGTGACCGGGGCGCGGCCTGCGTAGCATTGCAGGGCGTTCGGCGTGGCGTACTGGTGCCAGTGCTCGCCGATTTCGCCGGCGACCCGGGCGGCGAGACGGTCACCCAGGCCAGGCATGCTCAGGTAGATCTCGCCGCCCGGGAACGCCTTCCCCGGGTCTGGGTCCTTGGGTGCGGCGCCGGGCCGTGGGCGGGGGCCGCCGAGCAGCAGTTCGCCCATCCGCCGTTCCCAGGCTTTGCGCTGGGTGCGGATGGCCAGCAGCTGGGTGGCGGCCAGGCGGATCGAGCCGGTCTTGGCGCGGGCCAGTTCCGGGCGGACGGCCAGGCGGGGCGCGGCCATCGCCGCGGTGACGCGCCCGGCGAACCGGGCGGGCCAGCCGTGCTGCGCCGCCCGGGCGAATGCTTCGACCTCCTGGGCCGGGGCGGCGGCCAGCGCCCCGGCCGAGGGCCAGCGCTCCAGCAGCTTGAGGAACACCGGCGCGCCGGGGTCACCGGCGGCGATGTCGATCGCGGCGGGGAAAGCGGCGAGCAGGTCGGCGCGCAGCCGGTTGCCGATGCGGCGCTCGTCGCGGGCGGCGCGCTCGTCGTCGCGGGCGATCGCGCGCAGCTCGGCACCGGTTTCGCCGTGCGGGATCAGTTTCCGCAGCTCGGTGTACTGGCCTCCGCCGGATCCGGCTCCAGCTCCAGGCACCGGCGGATCAGCCAGCCCACCCCAGCGGGGCCGTGCTCGATCCGGAACTGCTCAACCACCCCCTCACCCGGCCGGCCGAGCGCCACGTCATGGAACGACTCGGCCCAGTCCACGCCGACGCCGAGCACCATCGCCTCCTTCCACGTCATCGGTCACGGACGGTGGAGGCGCTGCGCCGTGCTGATGGACCAGTCCTCGCGGGACGACACCCTCGTGGGCGTCCGGCCTCCGCCGGTCACCCCCGGGGACGCCGTCTCATTCCAGTCCTCGCAGGACAAGCGGCCGAAGCGTTCCCCGGAGATGCCCGATGACGAACGAAGGTAGTGCCATCAGCGATGTGGAGGTCACTGAACGCGGCGCGGTGCGGACCCTGACCATCAACCGGCCGCACCGGCGCAACGCCTTCACCGCCGGGGTGGCGGAGCTTCTGCGCGCGGAGATTGACCGGGCCGAGTCGGACGAGGTCGGCGCGGTCGTGCTGACCGGTGCCGACGGGCACTTTTCGGTCGGCGGCGACGCGGGCGCCATCCTCGATCTGGCGGACGGCGTGGCCGAAGACGTGCCCGCGAAGCTGATGCGGGCCTTCCACCGGCTGGTAGACACCATCTGGACCGCCCCGCTGCCGGTGGTGGCCGCGGTATCCGGGGTGGCGTACGGCGGCACGTTCAATCTCGCGCTCGCCTGTGACCTGATCATCTGCTCGGCCGACGCCCGGTTCTGCCAGGTGTTCCTGCGCCACGGCGTCGTCCCGGACGTGGGCGGGGCCTACCTGCTGCCCCGGCTGGTCGGCATGCAGCGCGCAAAGGAATTGATGCTGCTCACCCCGGAGATCGACGCCGCCCAGGCGCACCGGCTGGGGCTCGTCAACGACGTGCTGCCGGACGCGGGCGCCGCCCTCGCGCAGGCGCTCGAGGTGGCCGCGCGCCTGGCCGCCGGACCCAGGTTCGCAATCGCGCAGACCAAGAAACTGCTGAACGCGAGCAGCGACGGCTCATTGCGGTCCGCGCTCGAGCTTGAGGCGGCGATCCAGTCTGGGCTGCTGCAGTCGGAGGCCGTCCGCCAGAGCTTTGCCAGCTTCCGGCCACGTTCCTGATGCGGTACGCAAGGTGTTGACCCGGGACGGCTCTCTTTTTATAATCAAACTTTAATTTCTATCATTTATATGATAGAGGAGACAGGACATTGGCCGAAACGCTGCCGGCGCGGTCCGACCTCTTCCTCCCTGAACCGGAGCCGCGCGACGTCCGCTACACCGTCATTTCCGTCGATGACCACCTGGTCGAACCGCCCGGCATGTTCGAGGGCCGCCTGCCCGGCCGGCTCGCCGAACGCGCGCCCCGGGTCGTCGAGGTGGCTGGCAACGAGGCGTGGGAGTTCGAAGGCGAGCTGTACAGCCAGGTCGGAGTGAATGCCATCGCGGGCAGGCGCCCGGAGACCTACAGCATCGAGCCCGCGCGGTTCGATGAGATGCGCCGGGGCTGCTGGGATATCGATGAGCGGATCCGCGACATGGACATCGGCGGGATCTGGGCGTCGCTGAACTTCCCGTCCCAGATCACCGGCTTCTGCGGCCGCGTTTACTCGACGGCGAAGGACCAGGAACTCGGCCTAGCCGTCACGCGCGCCTGGAACGACTGGCTGTTCGAGGAGTGGTACTCCCCGTACCCCGAGCGGATCATTCCGATGGGCATTACCTGGATGGCCGACCCGGAGGTCGGGGCGGCCGAGATCCGGCGCAATGCCGAGCGCGGATTCCGCTCGGTCACGCTGCCCGAACGCCCGCACAAGATCGGGCTGCCGTCACTGTTCAGCGGCTACTGGGACCCGATCATCGCCGCCTGCGCCGAGACCAAGACGGTCATCAGCTTGCACGTGGGCTCCTCCGGGATGAGCGAGCCCGCGCCCGGCTCGCCGGTGGTGCCGCTGGTGGCGACCCTGTTCGGCCAGCTGTCCATGCACGCCTGCGCGGAGTGGCTGTGGTCCGCCTATCCGGTCCGGTTCCCGGACCTGAAGATCGCCATGTCGGAGGGAGGGATCGGCTGGGTCGCCATGTTGATCGACCGGCTGGACAACATCGTGGACCGGTCCGGATACGGCAAGGACTGGCCCTCAGAACTGCGCCCGGCGGAAGTGCTGAAGCGCAACTTCTACTTCTGCACGATCGACGACCCCTCGACCATCGACACCCGTCATCGCATCGGCGTGGACCATGTGATGGCCGAGGTCGACTATCCGCACGGCGACAGCACGTGGCCCGACACCCAGGACGTCCTGCAGCGCTACTGGGGTCACATCCCGGCCGAGGAGCTGCGGATGATGACCCACCGCAACGCCGCCCGGCTGTACCGGCACCCGCTACCGGAGAACTGCCTGCCCTGACGAGGAGCCCCGATGACCGGCACATTCCAGCCGACGCGCGAGAACCTGCTGCCTGAACTGAGCCCGCGCGAGGAGGTCGTGCTCCTGGCACGCACTCTGTTCCGGGAGGGCTACGACGACCATCTCGCCGGACACATCACCTACCGCCAGGGCGACGGCACGCTGCTGTGCAATCCCTGGTACCTGACATGGGACGAGTTCCGGCCCGAGGACGTCATCCGCATCGACCTCGACGGCAACGTCCTCGAAGGCGACTGGCCCGCGCCGCTCGGCATCCCGCTGCACCTCGAACTGCACAAGCACCGCGACGACGTCATCGTCGCCGTTCACAACCACCCACGATGGGGCGTTGTCTGGGCCGACATGCAACGGATTCCGCCGTGCTACGACCAGAGTTCGGCACTGGGTGGCGGAACGGTCACGGTGGTCGACGAGTACGACGGCCCGGTGATCGACCCGGCGGCCGCGGAGCGCGCCGTGAAAGCGATGGGCGGTGCCGACATGGCGCTGCTGGCCAACCACGGGGTGTTCGTCCTCGCTGGATCGATCCGCGCGGCGCACCAGCGGTCGGTGGCCCTCGAGCAGCGCTGCCGCAACGCGTGGCTGGCCGAGACCGGAGGCGGTGGCCGCCCACTGCCGGAGTCCGCGCGCGCCTATCTCGGCGCCGGCAACGGCGAGGGATTCATCGGCTTCTGGGAAGCGATGGCGCGCAGCGAACTGCGCCGCGATCCAACGCTGCTCCCGGCGGGCCGGTCCTGACCGGCCGCTGCTAACGAGCCCACCCCCCAGGGCATCGCCGATGCCCCACCCTTTGCCCGCACCGCCTGGCGCCCGAGACAGCGAGGAAGGAACACGGACATGCCTGAGACCATGCTGGAGGGTTCCGGGGGATTCCAGGGGGTGCCCGACCACCACGGCGGCGTCACCGTCGCCGAGTGCCTGCAGCGAGCCGGGGTCGGCACGCTGTTCTGCCTGCCCGGCGGCCACGTGGCGCCGGTGACTGACGGCTGCGGCAGGGCCGGCATGCGCATCGTCGGCACCCGGCACGAGTCGGCCGCCCTGCATATGGCCGAGGCGTGGGCCCGGTGCACCGGTGAGGTCGGCGTGGCCGGGATCACGGCCGGCCCCGGCTTCACTAACTGTCTCACCGGGCTGGCCAACGCCCAGGCCGGCGGGATCCCCCTGGTCGCGCTGGGCGGCCGCACACCGCTCGGGCTGCGGGGCAAAGGCGCGGTCCAGGACGTCGACCAGGAGTCCCTGGCCCGCGCCGTCGCCAAGTGGACCAAGGCGGTCACCACGCCGGACCGGCTGGCGCCGACCGTCGTCGAGGCTCTCACGGTGGCCCGCAGCGGGCGGCCGGGCGCGGCGTACGTCGAGCTTCCGACTGACGTGCTCACCCAGCACACCGCGGCCTCGACGGCCGCTCCGCCGCCCCGCCCGGCCGCTCCGGCCGACGGCGGCCTGGTCGAGGAGGCCGTCCGGGTGCTGGCGGCCGCCAAGCGTCCCGTCTGCGTGGTCGGCGGGGGCGGGTTCTGGTCCGGCGCCGGCGATGCGCTGGCCGCCTTCTCCGAGGCCACCTCGATCCCGATCGCCACCAACAGCTACGCCCGGGGACTCCTGCCGGATGCGCACCCGGGCTGCCTGGGCCCGCTCCTGCACGGCGGCCTGGCCATCGCCGCCGCCGATGTCGTCCTCCTCGTCGGCAGCCGCCTCAACGGCAACCTCCTGTTCGGGGGTCCGCCGTTGTGGACCGAGCAGCACCGCATCATCCAGGTCGACTGCGACGGCGCCGCCTTCGGTCTCAACCGGCCACCCGAGCTGGCCCTGCTGGGCGACGCCACCGCGGTCCTGCAGCAGCTCACCGACGCCTGGACCGGACCGCCCAAGAAGTCCTGGCTGGACGAAGCCCAGTCGTACCGGCGGATGAGCGCCGATCACTGGAGCACGCAGGCCGACGCACCGGCGAGCGGCGTGCACCCCGGGTTCCTGGCGCGGGAGGTGTGCCGGTTCGCCTCAGCGCAGGGTGCGGGCTCGACCGTCGTCATCGATGGCGGCGACATCTTGGGCTGGGGCCTTGCCTTCGCCGAGCCGCAGCAGCCCGGCGGCTTGCTGTTCACCAGCGACTCCCTCGGCACCCTCGGGGTCGGTGTCCCCTACGCTGCCGCTGCCCCGCTGGCCCGCGCGGAGGGGCCGACCGTCGCCTTGATCGGCGACGGCGCATTCGGGCTCTCCGCCATGGAGATCGAGACGGCGGCCCGGTCCGGCACCGCCCCGATCGTCGTCGTCTCCAACAACGCCTCCTGGGGCGACGTCCGCTACGAGGAGACCGAGTGGTTCGGCACCAGCTACACCTCCGACCTGAGCCGGGCCCGTTACGACCGCCTCGGTGAGGCGCTCGGAGCCACCGGTCAGCGGGTCGAGCGCGCCGAGGACCTGCGCCCGGCGCTGGAACGGGCCCTGGCCTCCGGCCAGCCGTCGGTCATCGACGTCGTGACCGACCCCGATCGCCCCAATGAGATCCTCAGCAACATGGGTGCCCTCAACCTGATGTGAGCATCCGGCGGATAGCCGGGAGGGTGAGCCGCCACCGCGGCGGAAACGGGTGCGCGGTAGGAGTTTGCGCGCTCGCTGGGAGGCGGAGGCGGGAATCGAACCCGCGTACAGGGCTTTGCAGGCCCTTGCCTAAGCCACTCGGCCACTCCGCCGCTGCGGGAAGGACCCGCCAGGGAAACCGAAAGAACAGGGCTGCCCGGGTCGTGCGACGGCTCCGGCCCTGGAGAGCGGACGACGGGATTCGAACCCGCGACCCTCACCTTGGCAAGGTGATGCTCTACCAACTGAGCCACGTCCGCGCCGGCCCGGTCGCAACCGGAACCGCGTGAAAACTGTAGCCGATCCTGACCCGCAGGCAAACTTGGGTACCCGGGAAAACGACGCGCGCGCCGGCTCGCCGCCCTGGGCGGCCTCCTGCGTTAAAGTGCGGCTCGTGGGACCCAAGGTATGGCTGAACGGCGCGCTGCTGGACGAGGCGGACGCGCGGATAGCGGTGACCGACCACGGGCTGGTCGTGGGGGATGGGGTCTTCGAGGCGCTCAAGGTCCGCGACGGTGTCCCGTTCGCGCTGACGAGGCACCTGCAGCGGCTGCGCCGTTCGGCGCTGGGACTCGGCCTCGGCGACGTCGACCCGGAGCCGATCCGGCGCGGTTCGCTCGAGGTCTGCGCGGCGGCCGGGAAATCCGGTCTGGGCCGGCTGCGGATCACCGTCACCGGGGGGATCTCTCCGCTCGGCTCCGACCGCGGCGGCGGGCCGCTCACCATGGTGATCGCGCTCGATGAACTGGACGAGCCTTCCGCGGTTACCAACGTCGCGGTGACGCCCTGGCGGCGTAACGAGCACGGTGCGCTGACGGGACTGAAGACGACGTCGTATGCCGAGAACGTCCGGGCGCTCGCCTTCGCCAAGGAGCGCGGGGCGAGCGAGGCGGTCTTCGCCAACACCGCCGGGAACCTGTGCGAGGGGACCGGCACCAACGTCTTCGTCGTCACCGGCGGGCGGCTCGTCACGCCGCCGCTGTCGGCCGGGTGCCTCGCCGGGATCACCCGGGCGCTGGTACTCGAGTGGCACGGGGGAGAGGAGGCGGATCTCCCGGCCGGCGCGCTGGCCGGGGCTGAGGAGGCGTTCCTCACCTCGACCGGCCGCGATGTCCAGGCGATCCGGGCGGTGGACGGGCGGAAACTGCCGGTGGCGCCCGGGCCGGTCACCCGCAAGGCCGCCGAGGTGTTCGCCCAGCGGTCCGCTGAGAACCCCGATCCCTGAGCCGCGCGTACTGGACGGCACCGGCGCGAGGGCCAGTCAGCGCCGATCGGCGCGAGGGGCAGTCAGGGCCGGCCGGGCAGGCTAAGCCGAGAGCAGGCTGTCGATCTCGCCTTCGATGTCCACGTGGTCGCCCTCGTGCCCCGGTGGCACGGCGTCGTACGTGCGCTGCAGGAACGCGGCGATCGCGACAGCCGGTGCCTCAAAAAGAGCCTCGCCGAAAGGCGAGGACAGTGCGATGTTGAGCAGGCCACCGTCGCGGCCAGCCGTGGGCCAGGCGTGTACGTCACCTTCGCCGGCCGGCCGCTCCATCCCCTCGGCGAGCAGGCCGCGGGCGAAGATCCATTCCACCGGATCGTCCGTGCCCACATGGAAGGCCATGCTCACGGCGAAGGGATCGTCACCCCGGTAGCTGAGGCTGGCGACCAGCGGGACCGCGATTTGCTCCGGCACGACCAGATGGAGGTCGAGTTCGGCCGAGACCGTGGTGCCGCTGCTGTTAGCCATGCCAAACCTCTTCTGCCTCGGGGGTCCAGCGGGGCGCGGGGGGTTGCCCGTCGCGGGACAGCCACCCTGGCCCCGCTCGCCCAACCGGGGGTCTCCCAGTAAGGATTCCGCCGTCGTGGCCGCCTGTAACGTCGGTCACAAGTACATAAAACCGATTTCACCAGGGCAAACGAGCGGGAAGTCGCAACGTTGTAACCGTTCCGCCTTGTTGCCGTGATCTGCGAACGCGGAGAGTAAACCTCATCTCAGCGGCTCCAACGATACCCCGTACTTGCCTGGAAGCACGGTGTGATCAGCGGAATCGCTTGCGGGGCGGGGTTTCCCGTGGTCATCAGCAGTCGGCGCCGACGTCGGGCGGGTCTCCCCGGGGGGTCTGCAATCGATTGTGTGGCCTGGCATCCAGCAGGTGTATCCGTCACGTTCCGTGAGTTGCTGTCCGGCGCCGGTGCCGGGTATCTGGCGGCGCGTGGCGGCTGCTCGGATGCGCTACTCTTTGTTGGGCTCACGGGCGGTTGGCTCAGCGGGACGGCGCCTCATTCACTGAGGACGTGTCACGCCGAGAACCGACAGGTAGCACCGGATTTTTAGAACAAACTGCATAGAGACGTTCTGGTTAGACTACTGGCTCGGATCCCAGGTCGGGGGCTGAACTGGTAAACCGGGGCGCTCAGGGGCCGTTAGCTCAGTGGGAGAGCACCGCCTTCACACGGCGGGGGCCGCTGGTTCGAACCCAGCACGGCCCACCAGCAGTTCCGTGAGACAGCAGATGACGAGCCCGCTCGGTGCTGCCGCACTGACGGGCTCTGTTACTCAGCCTGGCGCGTCCCCCCGGTGCCAAAGGGGACTCCACATGGGGAAGATCATTATCAGCGAGAATGTCTCGCTGGACGGAGTGGTCCAGGACCCGGCCGGGAACGAGGGCTTCCGGCACGGCGGCTGGGTCGGCCGGATCGGCGGCCCCGGCCGCGAAGAGGCGGCCGGGATCGTGTTCGATGAGGCGCTGGGCACCGAGGCCATGTTGCTGGGCCGGCGCAGCTACGAGTTCCTCGCCGGGCGGTGGCCATCCCGGACCGGTGCCCTGGCGGACAGGCTGAACAGCAAGCCCAAGTACGTCGTTTCCTCGACCCTCCAAGATCCCGCCTGGAACAACACGACGGTCTTGAGCGGCGACGTGGTGAGCGAGATCTCGGCGCTGAAACGGCAGCTGGACGGGGACATCAACGTCGCCGGCAGCTTCCAGCTGGTCCACACGCTGCTCGAGCACGAACTTGCCGACGAACTGCGGCTGATGATCTACCCGGTCGTGCTCGGGACTGGCGCCCGCCTGTTCCGGGAGACCAGCGACAAGAAGCCGATGCGCCTCGTCAGCAGCCGGACCGTCGATGGCGACCTGGCCTACCTCACCTACCGGCCCGGCCGGGGCGAGTAACCGCCGTGGCGTCGGCGCCGCCGCGGATATGACGCCGGGCACAGCGTGCCGCCGGTGGCGTGATGACGGCCCGTCCCTACCGGTAACCCGGCGCGCACATTTCGCCCGCCTCATCCGCGGGTAGGTGCCTGGTGAGGACCGGCGGGGGCGGCGTCACCACGGGGCCTGGGCCGGACGACGGGGGACCAGATGAGCGGCGACGTGATCACCGGATATGACGGAAAGCTGCGGTGCGCCTGGGCGGGAGCGGCCGACACCCCGGGCAGTCACTACCACGACGATGTCTGGGGCACCCGGACGTATGACGAGTCCGCCTTGTTCGAGGCACTCACCCTGGGCGTGTTCGAGGCCGGACTGAGCTGGTCGACCGTCTTCGCCAAGCGGGAGGCCTTCCGGAAGGCGTTCCACGGCTTCGACGCCGCCAAGGTCGCCGCGATGACCGACCAGGACGTCGACCGGCTGCTCCAGGACCCATCGATCATCCGCAACCGGGCCAAGATCGAGGCCACCCTGGAAAACGCGCGGGCGATGATGGCGGCGTCGCCGAGCCTGCCGAGCCTCGCGAAGTCGTATGAGGCAACGCGCAGCAAGCCGCCGCGATCGCTCGCCGAACTTCCATCGACCACCGGCCAGGCGGAGGCGATGTCGAAGCAATTGAAGGCGCAGGGATACCGCTTCGTCGGCCCGACCAGCGTGTACTCGTTCATGCAGAACGTCGGCATGGTCAACGACCATCTCCGTGGCTGCTTCCGGGCTATCAGCCCATCCAAGCCCGCCGCCGCGCGTGGCCGCGGGCGCGCCTGACGCGCCCCTCGCCCAGCATCGGACGCGTTGCGGTCCGCCAAGCTTCCCTCGATTAGTGAGCGTTCGTTAACGTGGCCGTACGCCGAGAAGGGCCGCGGCGACAATGACTGCCGAGGAGGCTGGATGACGGCACCCGTAGCCGACACCGAAGTGGTGCTCTACGAGCGGCGCGGTCCGGCCGCCTGGCTGACGATCAACCGCCCGGAGGCCCGCAACGCGCTGAACAAGGCCGTCCGCGACGGCCTGGTCGCCGGGGTCGAGCGGTTCAACGCCGACCCGGACGCCAAGGTCCTGGTGCTCACCGGCGCGGGCGACAAGGCTTTCTGCGCGGGCGGGGATCTCAAGGAGATGGCCGAAACCGGGCTGACCGTGCCGCCGCCCGACTTCGTGCCGCAGTTCGGCCGCACGATCGACGTCAGCAAGCCCACCATCGCCGCGGTCAACGGCGTCGCCTATGCGGGCGGTTTCCTGCTGGCGCAGACCTGCGACCTGTGCGTCGCCGCCGAGGGCGCTCGGTTCGCCATCAGCGAGGCCAAGGTCGGCCGCGGCGCGCCGTGGGCGGCGCCGCTGCCGTGGCTCATCCCGCCCCGGATCGCGATGCAGATCCTGCTCACCGGGGACCCGGTGGACGCGGCCCGCGCCCGTGAGGTCGGCCTGGTCAACGAGGTCGTGCCCGCCGCCGAGTTGCACGCGGCGACGCAGCGGCTGGCCGAGCGGATCGCCGCCAACGCGCCGCTGTCGGTCGCGGCGGCGAAGAAGACGGTGCGCCTGATCGCCGAGCACCCGCTGCGCGACGCCTACCAGGAAGCCGAACGCATCTGGGAGCCGGTCTACCTCAGCGAGGACGCCCAGGAAGGCCCGGCGGCATTCGCCGCCAAGCGGCCCCCGGTCTGGAAGGGGCGCTGAGCATGCCCGCCGACATCCGCGCGCTGCTGGCCGACCTGGCCGCCGAGACCGCCGTGCTGCGGGACATCCTGGTCCCGCTGGACGACGCCGGCTGGGACACGGCCACCCCCGCCGACGGCTGGACCGTCCGCGACCAGGTCAGTCACCTCGCGTGGTTCGACGACGCCGCCGTTCTCGCCGCGACCGACCCGGAGCGGTTCCGGGCCGAGGCGCAACAGTTGATGCAGGCCGGCCCGGACGCGGCGGACGAGATAGCCCTCCGGTACCGGGAGATGCCGCCGCCGGCGCTGCTCGCCTGGTTCGGCGATGCGCGGGACCGGCTCGGCGTGACGTTCGCCGGGATGGATCCGTCGGCGCGGCTGCCCTGGTACGGGCCGGAGATGAGCGCGGCGAGTTCGGTGACCGCACGGCTGATGGAAACCTGGGCGCACGGCCAGGACGTGGCGGACGCGCTGGGCGTGACGCGGGAAGCCACCGGACGGCTGCGGCACGTCGCGCACCTCGGCGTGCGCACGTCCGGCTTCGCCTTCCAGCTCAACGGTCGCCCGGTCCCGGCCACCGAGGTCCGGGTGGAGCTGGAATCCCCGGACGGCACGCCCTGGACGTGGGGACCGGACGGCACCAGCGACCAGGTCAGCGGGCCGGCACTGGATTTCTGCCTGGTGGTGACCCACCGCCGGCATATCGCCGATACCGCGCTGCAGGTCCGCGGCCCGGTGGCCACCGAATGGATGTCCATCGCGCAGGCGTTCGCCGGACCGCCCGGTACCGGCAGGCGCCCCGGCCAGTTCGCCGGTGATCAGGTGAGGGAGAACAGATGACGCCGCCGAGCGTGGGCACGGCGCCCCGGCGCGCCGTCCGGATCGCGAACTGCTCCGGGTTCTACGGCGACCGGATCGAGGCCGCCCGGGAAATGGTCGAAGGCGGACCGATCGACGTGCTCACCGGGGACTACCTGGCCGAGCTGACGATGCTGATTCTCTGGAAGTCGCGGCAGAAGGACCCGGACACCGGCTACGCGAAGACGTTCCTCACGCAGATGGAACAGGTGCTCGGGACCTGCCTGGAGCGGGGCATCAAGGTCGTGACGAACGCCGGCGGGCTCAACCCGGCCGGGCTCGCCCGGGCGCTCGCGGAACTCGGCGCCCGGCTCGGCGTGCAACCGAAGGTCGGCTACGTCGAGGGCGACGACCTCACCGGCCGGGTCGACGACCTGCTGGCCGCCGGCCATCCGCTGGCTCACCTGGACACCGGGCAGCCGCTCGCCGACGCCGGGGTGAAGCCGATCACCGCCAACGCCTACCTGGGCGGCTGGGGGATCACCGAGGCCCTGGGCGCGGGCGCCGACGTGGTGGTGTGCGGCCGGGTCACCGACGCGTCCCTGGTCACCGGCCCCGCGGCCTGGTGGCACGGCTGGGGCCGCGGCGACTACGACGCGCTGGCCGGGGCGGTCGCCGCCGGGCACGTCATCGAGTGCGGCCCGCAGGCCACCGGGGGCAACTACTCGTGGCTGCACGAGATCACCGACCGGCGTTACCCGGGCTTCCCGATCGCCGAGGTCGCCGCCGACGGCAGCAGCGTGATCACCAAGCACCCCGGCACCGGCGGGCTGGTCTCGCCGGGCACCGTCACCGCCCAGCTGCTGTACGAGATCGCCGAGCCCGAATACCGCAACCCGGACGTCATCGCCCATTTCGACACGCTGCGGCTGGCCCAGGACGGGCCGGACCGGGTGCGGATCACCGGCACCCGGGGCAGCCCGCCACCGGCCGAGCTGAAGGTGGCGATCAACTACCTGGGCGGGTTCCGCAACACGATGACGCTGGTGATCACCGGACTGGACATCGAGGAGAAGGCCGCCTGGGCGCAAGAGGAACTGTTCGGCATCCTCGGCGGCCGGGACAAGTTCGCCGAGGTGGACGTGCGGCTGCTGCGCTTCGACCACGACGATGCGCCGTCCAATGCCCAGGCCACCGCGCACCTGCGGATCACCGTCAAGGATCCCGACCCGCGCAAGGTCGGCCGCGCATTCTCCAACGCCACGATGGAACTGGCGCTCGGCGGGTACGCCGGCGCACATCCCACCACCCCGCCGACCAGCGAGAACGCTTACGGCGTCTACTGGCCGGCGCTGGTGCCGGCCACCGCGGTCGAGCACACCGTGGTGCTCCCGGACGGCGCCCGGCGGCGGGTGCCGGTTTCCGAGGGCGGATCCGCCGCCACGGCCGTTAGGCACGAAGATGAGAAACGGCCCGGGCGGCGGGACCTTTCCCCGCCGGGCGGCGAGACCCGGCGCGTCCCGCTGGGGCGGGTGTGCGCGGCGCGGTCCGGCGACAAGGGCGGCAACGCCAACGTCGGGGTGTGGACCCGCGACGAGCGCGGTTTCGGCTGGCTGCGGGAGTACCTGACCACCGAGCGGCTGCGCCAGCTGATCCCGGAGGCCGCGGAACTGCCGGTGCGGCGCTACGAGCTGGCGAACCTGAACGCCGTCAACTTCGTGATCGAAGGGCTGCTCGGCCAGGGCGTCGCCGCCGCGACCCGTCCCGACCCGCAGGCCAAGGGGCTCGGCGAGTACCTGCGCAGCCGGCACGCCGACATCCCCGCCGGGCTGCTCGACGGGCCATGAACAGCCACGCCAGCCATGCCATGAACAGCCATGCCGTGACGGGGCAAACCGCGCTGCCGGAGCTGGCCGAGCTGCTGCCCGCGGACGTGATCATCACCGATCCGGACGTCACCGCCGGCTACCGCCAGGACTGCGCCCGCGATCCCGGCGCCGGGGTGCCGCTGGCGGTGGTCCGGCCGACCTGCACCGAGCAGGTGCAGTCGGTGCTGCGGTGGGCCAGCGCGCACGCGGTGCCAGTGGTGCCGCGCGGCGCGGGTTCCGGCCTGTCGGGCGGCGCGAGCGCGGTGGACGGCGGGGTGGTGCTCAGCCTGGAGAAAATGCGCGAGGTCACCGTGAACGCGGCCGCCCGGGTCGCGGTCGCCGGTCCGGGCGCCTTCAACGCCGACGTGAAGAAGGCGGCCGCCGCGCACGGGCTGTGGTACCCGCCCGATCCGTCATCGTTCGAGCTATCGTCCATCGGCGGCAACGTGGCCACCAACGCGGGCGGGCTGTGCTGCGTGAAGTACGGCGTGACGATGGACTACGTGCTCGGCATGCAGGTGGTGCTCGCCGACGGCACGGCGCTGCGGCTGGGCGGCCCCCGGACGAAGGACGCCGCGGGGCTGTCGCTGGCCAAGCTGTTCGTCGGCAGCGAGGGCATCCTGGGCGTGATCACCGAGCTGACGATGCGGCTGCTGCCGGCGCCGGGGCCGAGCTGGTCGCTCGTCGCGGTCTTCGGCTCGGTCGAGTCTGCCGCGGACGCCGTGGTCGCGATCACCTCGAAGGTCCGCCCGGCGATGCTCGAGCTGATGGACAACGCGTCGATCAACGCGGTCGAGGACCTGGTGCACATGGATCTTGACCGGGCCGCGGGTGCCCTGCTGATCGCCCGGTCCGACGCCCCGGGTGCGGCCGCCGCGGACGAGATCGCGGTGATGACCGAGGCCTGCACGGCCAACGGCGCGGCCGAGGTGCTGTCCACCGACGACGAAGCCGAGGGTGAGGCCTTCGCGGCGGCACGCCGGGCGGTGTTCGCGGGGATGGACCGCCTCGGTGACCTGCTGCTGGAAGACGTCGGCGTGCCGGTCCCGGAGCTGCCAGCCCTGCTGCGCGGCCTGGAGCGCATCGGCGAAGACAACGGCGTCCAGGTGGCCACCGTGGCGCACGCCGGAGACGGCAACACCCACCCGGTGATCGCCTACGACGCCGGCGACCCGGACTCCGTCGCGCGCGCCCGCGCGGCATTCGGCGAGATCATCGACCTGGCGCTCAGCCTGGGCGGCACCATCACCGGCGAGCACGGCACCGGCCGGCTCAAGGCGCCCTGGCTCCCGGACCAGCTCGGGCCCGACGTGATGGCCCTGACCGAGCGCATCAAGCACGCCGTGGACCCGGCCGGCATCCTCAACCCGGGCGTCCTGCTGAGGCAGGACGCCCGCTCGCCGACCGCGCGAGGGGAGCTGCGCTAGCCGCCGAGGACCTCGCGGCAGAACTGAAGGTGGCGGCGCTGCTGGAAGGGGCCGCCCCCCTCATGGCCGTTGTACGGCCACACCTCGATGTCCTTGTTGCCGGCGTAGTGGTTGTAGGCGGCGAACACGGTGGACGGGGGGCAGATATTGTCCATCAGGGCGACCGAGAAGAGCGCGGCGGCTCCCGCGCGGGCCGCGAAGTTGACCCCGTCGAAATACGACAGCGTGCCGAATACCTGCTCCACCTGGTCGCGGTGCGCCCGGAAGTAGGACGTGAGCTCGCCGTACGGCGGCGCGTCGGTGATCTCGGTCGCGCGGCGGTAGTGGCAGAGGAACGGCACGTCGATCAGGCTCGCCGACAGGCCGGGCACCAGGCCGGACACCGCGAGGGCAATGCCGCCGCCCTGGCTCGCCCCGCACACCACCACCCGTGCCGCGTCGACGGCCGGGTGACCGCGCGCAGTCTCAACGGCCCGCACCGCGTCGGTGAACACCCGGCGGTAGTAGTAGCCGTCCGGTTCGGCGATCCCCCGGGTGAGGAAGCCCGGTACCTGCGGACCGGCGGCGAGATGCGGATCGGGGGTGTCGCCGGTGCTGAGAACGCTGCCCTGGCCACGGGTGTCCATGATCAGGTGCGCGTACCCGGCGGCGCTCCAGATCAGGCGCTCGTGCGGCAGGCCGCGCCCGCCCTGGTAACCGATGTACTCGACGATGCAGGGAAGCGGAGCCGGGGCGCCGCGGGGCAGCAGCAGCCAGCCGCGGACCCGCTGCGCGGCGAATCCGCGGAAGCTGACATCGAAGACGTCGACCGTGCTCAGCCCGGCGTCGCAGACGGTGAATTCCGGGTCGAGGTCATGCTCGCGGGCCTGGCGCAGCGTCCCCGCCCAGAAGGAATCGAAGTCGGCCGGCTCTTCGCGTTGCGGGCGGTAGCCGCGCAACTCCCCGAGCGGCAGGTCAAACAGCACGGGTCCTCCTTCACCGGCCTTCGCGCGGTGCGGGGCCGGACCGCGTAGGCTCTTAATCCACAGCTGGCAACCCCCGCGAGAATACGAAGAAAGACAGATGCTTCGCACCTTCATGAATTCGAAGATTCACCGGGCGACGATCACCGACAGCAACTTGAATTACATCGGGTCACTTACGGTGTCACCGGAACTGCTCGAAGCCGCCGGCATCGGCGAACATGAACTGGTGCACGTCGTCAACGTGAACAACGGCGCCAGGTTCGAGACGTACACGATTCTCGGCACCGCGGGGGCCAGTGAAGTGATCGTGAACGGCGCCGCCGCGCGGCTCGTGCAGCGCGGCGACCGGGTCATTATCATCGCGTACGCGCAGCTTTCCGAGAGCGAGATCCCGGGCCACCGGCCGATGGTGGTGCACGTGGACGAGAAGAACCGGATCCTCGCCGACGGCGCCTGACCGGCGCGCGGCCCGGAGCGGCCCAGCAGTCCGGCGGCCGCACCCGGGTGGCGAAGTTCCGGCGATAACGGCAGTACTCGGGTAAACTCCGCGGCGGGGGCGAGCGAATGGGTGGCCCGGTAACACGTGCCGTTGAGGTGGCGGTAATCGCCATCGTGGTGCTTGCCATTCTCGGCATTTCTCTTGGGCTCCGCCGCAGGGCGAGGCGGCGTCGGCGGCCCCTTTCGCTCGGAACGGCGTTTCCCGACGACAGCCATCCGGGCGCACAGGAGCGGCCGCCTGAAGGGCACTGGGTCGGCTATATCGGCACCGGCGACTGGTGGAGCCGTAAGTACTGGGTGTGCCGGCACGACCACCCATCCGTCACCGACGCCATGGCCTGCGCCCGCGAGCAGTTGAGAACCGGGACATGGGACGGGAGAACCTGGACCTGGTGACGCGATGCCGGTGCCCGGTCAGCCGGTCAGCCGGTCAGCCGGTCAGCCGGTCAGCGCCCCGGCCCGCTCGCGGCCGAGTTCGCGGGGCGCCGGGTCCGGTTTCCGCGCCAGCGGACTCGGCCACCACATCCACCGTCCGATGTCCAGGTTCAGCGCGGTGACCAGCAGCAACCGCACCACGATCGTGTCGAGCAGGACGCCGACGGCGACCGCGAAACCCAGCTCGGTCAGGAACGTCGCCGGGATCGTGGCCAGCACCGCGAACGTGCCCGCGAGCACTAGGCCCGCCGACGTGATCACGCCGCCGGTCGCCGCGAGGCCGCTGATCGCCCCGTGCCGCGCGTCGGTCCGGGTGGCCTCCTCCCGGACCCGGGTCATCAGGAAGATGTTGTAGTCGATGCCGAGGGCGACCAGGAACACGAACACGAACAGCGGGAACGCCGTATCGGCCGCGTGGAATCCGAACACGTGGTTGATGAAGAACGCGCTGATGCCCAGCGCCGCCGCGAAGGACAGCACCACCGTCGCGGTGAGTATCAGGGGCGCGACCAGCGACCGCAACAGCACCCCCAAGATGACCAGGACCACCACCAGGATCAGCGGGATGATCAGGTTGCGGTCGTGCGCGGACGCACGGGCCACGTCCAGGTTGATCGCGGTCGTGCCGCCGACCAGGGCGGCGGCGCCGGGAACCGCGTGCGCGGCCGCCCGGACCCGGTCGATCGTCGCGTACGCGGCCTGGCTGTCCGGCGGCGAGGCCAGCGTCGCCTGCAGGTACGCGTAACCGCCTCGCTGCGCCGGCGGCGTCACCGCGGCAATACCGGCCGTCCCCGCCACGGCCGACCGCAGCGCTCCCGCCGCGGCCGGGTTCCCGACGATGATGACGGGCTGGCCCGACCCGGCCGGGAAGTGCTGGGCGAGCACGGTCTCACCGACCACCGAGTCCGGCGTCCCGCGGAACGACTCGGCATTGGTCAGTCCGTGTGCCTGCAGGCTCGACACCCCGGCCGCCAGGGCGCCCAGAACCACCACGGTGGTGATCCAGGTCATCCGTGGCCGTGGCGCGATACTCCATCCGACCCGCGACCAGAACCCTCGCGCCGTCGGCTCGGGCGAGCCGTAGCTGGGCCGGTACGGCCAGAAGATCCCGCGGGGGAGCGTCACCAGCAGCGCGGGCAGCAGGGTGAGCATCGCGAGGGCGCCCACCGCGACGCCGATCGCGAGAACCGGCCCCAGGTCCTTGGTGGAGTTCAGTTCCGCCGCGAGCATCGTCAGCATCGCGATCACCACGGTCGAAGCGCTGGCGATGATCGCCGGGCCCGCCCGCCGCAATGCCTCGGTCATCGCCGCGCCGCGCCGCTCATGCCGCCGCAGTTCCTCCCGGTAGCGCGCCACGATCAGCAGCGCATAGTCGGTGCTCGCCCCGAACACCAGCACGTACAAGATGCCGGCGCTCTGCGCGTTTACGGTGAGGCCGGCGTGCCTCGCCAGCAGGTAGATCACCGCCTCGGCGGTGATGAGGGCCACCCCGGATGAGATCACCGGCAGCAACCACAGCGCGGGGCTCCGGTAAGTGATCAGCAAGATCACGATCACGACCGCGAGCGCCGAGTACAGCAGCGTGGTGTCGATGCCCTTGAACACCGCGTTGTTGTCGGCGGCGTTCCCGAGCGGGCCGGTGATATGCGTCGTCAGCCCGTTCGCGTCCGACGTGGTGATCGCGCGGATCGAACTGGCGGCAGGGCCCGCCCCGTTCCAGCCCTGCGTACCCAGGTTCACCTGGAGCACGGTCGCCATCGCCTGGCCATCGGCGGACGGGACCGGGCCAGCCACCTGGCCCGCCCCGACATCCGAGAGGGTCTCGAACCTCCGCGCGTCGGTTGCCGCCTTTGCCTTGTCCGCCTCGGTCAGGCCAGACGTGCGCTGGTAAACGACGACGGCGGGAAAGATGTTGGGCGACTGGAATTTCGACTGCACATTGATGACCTTCGTCGACTCGGCGTTGGCCGGCAGCCAGGCGCTCGCGTCGTTCTTCTCCGCACCGGTGAGCTTGCTCGCCAGTGGGAACGCGACGACGACGACGATCAGCCAGAACGCCAGCACGGCCCACTTGGTCCAGCGGCCGCCCGGGATCCCCGCAACTCGTGCTCCGCGCATCAATTCCCCCGTGCCGCTGGCGGTGGCGGTCCCGCCAGCGGGCGCAAAAATTCAGGATCGTTCCCGGGCCCGCTGGCTGCCAGGGTCGTAGGTCCCGTCCGGCCAGCCGGGGCCGTTCAGCGGGCGCCGGCCGGGAGCGGGCGCCGGCCGGGAGCGGGCGCCGGGCCGGCCGGGCGTGTGCCCATCGCCGGTCGGCTTGACCTCAAGCAAGCTTGAGACCCTAGCGTCGAGGTGAGTAACCGCCAGATCCGCACTGCCGGCCCGCCGGCAGTGCATGCCGATTGGACCCGCATGCCCGAACTCAGCCGGCGACGCCGGTTCCTGGTGCTCGCGATCTGCTGCGCCAGCATCCTGGTGGTGGTGATGGACATCTCCATCGTCAACGTCGCGCTGCCGGCGATCCGGCGCGAACTGCATGCCTCGGTGACCGGCCTGCAATGGACGGTCGACGCCTACACCCTGGTACTGGCCAGCTTCCTGGTGCTGTCCGGGTCGGTCGCCGACCGGGTGGGCCGTCGGCGCGTGTTCCAGATCGGCCTGGCCGCCTTCGGTGCCGGGTCGCTGCTGTGCGGCCTCGCGCCGGGCATCGGCTGGCTGATCGCGGCGCGGGCACTGCAGGCCGTCGGCGGGACGATGCTCAACCCGGTCGCGATGGCGATCGTGGCCAACACGTTCCCCGAGCCGGTGGAGCGAGCCAGGGCCATCGGGGTGTTCGGCTCGGTGTCCGGCCTGGCTCTGGCGCTGGGCCCGATCCTCGGCGGCGCGCTGGTTGACGGCCTTGGCTGGCGCTCCATCTTCTGGGTCAACGTGCCGATCGTGGCCGCCGCGATCGCATCCGCCGCGGTGTTCGTGCCCGAGTCCCGGGCCGCGCGTCCGCGCCGGTTCGACCCGGTGGGCCAGGCGCTGGTGGTCCTGGTCTTGGCCAGCGTGGTCTACGCGATCATCGAGTCGAGATGGCTGGGCTGGACCTCACCGGTGATACTCGTCCTGCTCGCCCTCGCGGTCCTCGGCACGCTGGGCATCCTCGGCTACGAGCCACGGCGCGCCGACCCGCTGCTGGAACTGTGCCTCTTCCGCAGCGTGCCCTTCACCTCGGCGATCCTGATGGCGCTGGGTGCCCTGTGCGCGTTCGGCGCGTTCCTGTTCGTCACCACCTTGTACCTGCAGGAAGTGCGCGGCCTGCCGGCGCTGACGGCAGGCCTGTGCCTGCTCCCGGTCGGGCTGATGGTCCTGGTGCTCTCGCCGGTCACCGGCCGCGTGGTCGGCGCGCGCGGGCCCAGGCCGGCGCTGGCCGTCTCCGGCGCGGCGCTGGCGCTGGGCGGCTTTGCCTTGTTCTGGGTGGGGCCGGCCACCGGCCTTCCGGCCGTGCTCGCGGCCTACCTGCTCTTCGGCATCTTCCTCGGCACCGTCAACCCGCCGATCACCAACACGGCGGTCTCCGGGATGCCCCGCTCGATGGCTGCGGTCGCCTCATCGCTGGCGTCGGCGGGCCGCCAGGGCGGCACCACGCTGGGAGTCGCGATCTCCGGGACGATCGTGGGATCGGCCCTGGCCCGCGGCGGGACGGCGTTCACCAATGCCGCGCACGCCGTGTGGTGGATGGTGCTCGTGCTCGGCGCCGGCATCGGCATCCTTGGCGTGCTCAGCACCGGGCGCTGGGCGGCGCACACCGCCGCCCGGGCCGCGGCGCTGTTCGAGGAGGTGGACCGGGGCGCGAACCCCCCGGCCGCGCCCCTCGCCCGGCGGTTACCGGGCATACGCGCACAGATCGCGCAGGACGCACTCGTCGCACCGGGGCCGCTGCGCCCGGCACACCGTGCGGCCATGGGTGATCAGCGCGAGGTGCAGGTCGTAGCGGATATCCGGCGGGACGCGCGGGGCGAGCAGCTGATGTGCCCGGTCCGCGCTGGTGCCCGCCGCGATCCAGCCGAGCCGCGCGGCGACCCGGTGCACGTGGGTGTCGACCGGGAACGCGGCACGGCCCATCGAGAAGACGAGCACGCAGGCGGCGGTCTTCGGGCCCACGCCCGGAAGCGACCGCAGGTATGCCTCCGCCTCGGCATCGCCGAGGTCATCGAGGCGCGCGAGGTCGATGCGGCCCTCGCGGTCATCGATGGCGGCCAGGATCTGCTGGATGCGGCGGGCCTTCTGATCGGCGATCCCGCCGCAGCGGATGGCGTCGGCCACCTCACCGGCCGGCGCGTGCAGAACCTGTTCCCAGGCCGGGAACCGCTGCTTCAGCCGCCGGAACGCCCGCTCGGAGTTCACGTCCGAGGTGTGCTGGGACAGCACGGTCGCGATGATCTCGTCGATGACCGGGAGCCGCGGCTTCGGGCTGAACGCGCCCTGGCGGGCCCGCAGCCGCCGCTGCACCGCCCTGATCCGCCGCGGATCGGGGCCTTGGGTCTGCGATGTCATCTGCTCGCGTACGCTCCCGCCAGTGGTCGGTAGCATCGAAGGGTTACCGGCAGCCCGCGTCGTGGTTGCCGTCTTATCAGTCCTTTTACTTCCAGGGAGTCGTCGTGTCCACCGTGCCTCAGCAGCGCATCAATCTCGCCGGAAGCGAGCATTCGGTGGCGGCGGGGACGACGGCCGGGGAGGCGCTGGGCATCGGCGGCGGCCAGGGCGCCGCGCACGGCGACGGATCCCCAATCATCGCCGCCCGCGTCAACGGGGAGCTGCGGGACCTGGCCTGCCCGCTGGCGGACGGAGACACGGTTGAGCCGGTGCGGGCCGCCACCCCGGACGGCCGCTCGATCATGCGCCATTCGGCCGCGCACGTGCTCGCGCAGGCGGTGCAGGACCTGTTCCCGGACGCGAAGCTCGGGATCGGACCACCGGTCGAGAACGGCTTCTACTACGACTTCGACGTGCGCGAGCCGTTTGGCCCGGACGACCTGGCCGCGATCGAGAAGCGGATGCGGGCGATCATCAAGCAGGGCCAGCGGTTCTCCCGGCGGGCGGTGAGCGACGACGACGCGCGAGCGGAGCTGGCCGGCGAGCCGTACAAGCTGGAGCTGATCGGGCTCAAGGGCGGCGCTGCCGCCGACGACGAGGCGTCGGTCGAGGTCGGCGGCCCGGCCGGGCTGACGATCTACGACAACCTGGACCCGCGCACCGGCGAGCTGGCCTGGAAGGACCTGTGCCGGGGCCCGCACCTGCCCACCACCCGGGACATCCCGGCGGTCAAGCTGATGCGCACCGGCGGCGCGTACTGGCGAGGGAGCGAGCGCAACCCGCAGCTGCAGCGGATCTACGGCACCGCGTGGGAGTCCCGGCAGGCGCAGGACGACTACCTGCGGCTGCTCGAAGAGGCGGAACGCCGCGACCACCGGCGGCTCGGCGCCGAGCTGGACCTGTTCTCGTTCCCGCCGGAGATCGGCAGCGGGCTGCCGGTGTTCCACCCGAAGGGCGGCACCATCCGGCGGGTGATGGAGGACTACTCCCGCAAGCGGCATGAAGAGGCCGGCTACCAGTTCGTCAACAGCCCGCACATCACCAAGGCCGACCTGTTCGAAACCTCCGGCCACCTCGGCTGGTTCGGCGAGAACATCTTCCCGCCGATGGAGCTGGAGGGCGCCGACTACTACCTGAAGCCGATGAACTGCCCGTTTCACATCCTGATCTACCGGTCACGGGGGCGGTCGTACCGCGAACTGCCGCTGCGACTGTTCGAGTTCGGGTCGGTGTACCGGTACGAGAAGTCGGGCGTCGTGCACGGGCTGACCCGGGTCCGCGGGCTGACCATGGACGACTCGCACATCTTCTGCACCCGCGAGCAGGTGGGCGGCGAGCTCAAGCGGCTGCTGGCGTTCGTTCTGGACCTGCTGCGCGACTTCGGGCTGAGCGAGTTCTACCTGGAGCTGTCCACGAAGGACGACACCAAAGGCAAGTGGGTCGGCAGCGACGAGGATTGGGCGCACGCGACCAGCATGCTGCGGGAAGCCGCCGTGGAGTCGGGGCTGGAGCTGGTGGACGACCCGGGCGGGGCAGCCTTCTACGGGCCGAAAATCTCCGTCCAGGCCAAGGACGCGATTGGCCGCACCTGGCAGCTGTCCACCATCCAGCTGGACTACAACGAACCGCAGCGGTTCGGCCTCGAATACCAGGCCTCCGACGGCACCCGCCATCAGCCGATCATGATCCACCGGGCGCTGTTCGGCTCGATCGAGCGGTTCTTCGGCATCCTGCTGGAGCACTACGCGGGCGCGCTGCCGCCGTGGCTGGCGCCGGTTCAGGTGACCGGCATCCCGATCGCGGACGCCCACGTGCCCTACCTGGAAGAGGTCGCGGCGAAGCTCGCGGAGCGCGGGATCCGGGTCGAGGTGGACACCAGCGACGACCGGATGCAGAAGAAGATCCGCAACGCCCAGAAGCAGAAGGTGCCCTACATGCTGATCGCCGGGGACGCGGATGTAAGCGCCGGCGCGGTGTCGTTCCGGTACCGGGACGGGTCGCAGCGCAACGGCGTCCCGGTGGACGAGGCGGTGGAGGAGATCGTGCGGGCGGTGAACGACCGGCTGCCGGCGTGACGGCGGACCCGCCCTATCCTGCATCCATGCCCAACCCCGAGCCGCCGACCGGCCCCACCCAGCCGCAGCCCGGCCCGTACGAGGAGCCGCTGCCGCCGGACGCGGCAGGCGATCCCGATGGCTACCAGCGGCTGTGGACACCGCACCGGCTGGCCTACATCAAGGGCGAGAACAAGCCGGTGGGCACCGAGGAAGGTGACGGCTGCCCGTTCGACCGGATCCCGAAGCTCCCGGACGAGGACGGCCTGGTGGTCGCGCGCGGCCGCACCGTGTACACGGTGCTGAACCTGTACCCGTACACCACCGGCCACCTGATGGTCGTGCCGTACCGGCACGTTGCCGATTACACCGACCTCGACGACCCGGAGACCGCGGAACTGGCGGAGCACACCAAGCTCGCGATCGCGGCGCTGCGCACCGCTTCTCAGGCGCAGGGTTTCAACATCGGCATCAACCTGGGCAACGTGGCGGGCGCCGGTGTCGCCGCCCACCTGCACCAGCACGTGGTGCCACGGTGGGGCGGCGACGCCAACTTCATGCCCATCGTCGGGCGGACGAAGGTACTCCCGCAGTTGCTGCGCGACACCCGCAAGCTGCTCGCCGACGCGTGGCCGCAGCAGCCGCCGGGCTAGCGGCACCCGGTTACCCGGCCGCCTGCGCCCGCTCCACCGGCGCGGCGGGTTCGCGGCCCCACTGCGCCCAGGAGCCGTCGTAGACCCGGACGTGCTCGCGCCCCAGCAGGTAGCTGAGGACGAACCAGGCTTTGCATGCGCGCCCGCCGATGGTGCAGTAGGTGATCAGCTCTCCCGTTCCCGCCAGGTCGATGGCCGGGAACGCGGCGCGCAGATCGGCGGTGCTCCGGAACGATCCGCGCTCGTCGTAGATGTCGCCGTCCTCGAGCGGCTGGTGGGCCGCGGTGGGAATGTGACCCGCGCGGCCGCCCGGCTCCTGGCCACCGGAGGGCCAGAACCGCTCCCCGTCGTACTCGGGCCGGGTGCGGGTATCGGCGATCGTCGTCTCCGGGTCGGCGATCGCCTGCTGGACCTCCGCCTGGCCGGCGCGCAGCCGCCGGTCCTGGCCGCCCAGCCGGTAGCTGGTCGCCGGCGTCGGCGCGGTGGCGCCGCTGGATGGCCGGCCCTCGGCCCGCCAGGTATCGCGCGAGCAGTCGAGGATCCTGGCGTCGGCGTGCCCGTAGAGCTTCATCAGCCAGAAACCCATCGCGGGCGCGTATCCGTAGAACACGACCGTCGAGCCCGGGCCGATGCCGGAGCGCTCGAACACCCGCTGCACGGCCGCCGGGCCGGCCAGCCGGTAGCTGGTGTCCTTGAGATCGGAGTAGACGTTCCATAGCACGGCCGTCTCGATGTGCCAGTCGTCGAAGGCGGCCGGGCTCACGTCCACCTCGACCACCCGGATGCCGGGATCATGCAGATGGGCCGCCAGCCAGTCCGGATCAACCAGGACCCGCTCACGGGCGGCGGTCTCGCCGGCCTGGACGCGGTCACCGGCGCCCGGCTTGGGTGCGGTCTCGTTGTGCACCGATGTCGTGGTCATGGCAGCCTCCCCGATGCGGCGGGGACCGGATGCCCCGCATGCGAGCATCGTGGCGCGCTGGCGCGGGCCGGCACATCGGTGCGATCCCCCCAAAACCCGGCGCGCGGGTTACCCATCTAGCGCCGCGGAATACCCAGCTAGCTGACCCCGGCGAAGGCCGGTCTTGGCGAGCAGGCTCGCCACATGCTTTTCGACGGTGCGCGGCGACAGGAACAACCGCTGCGCGATCTCCCGGTTGCCCAGGCCGCGGGCGGCGAGTTCGAGTACCTCGGCTTCCCGTTGCGTCACCCCGAGGGCGCGGAGACTGCCCGGCAGCGCCGTGTCGGCCGGCCTCGGCCGCGGGACCGCCGCCCCCGCGCGGCGGAGCAGGCCGCGGCATCCGGCGGCGACCCGGTCGTCGCCGCGGGCGGCGAAGAACGCGGCCGCTTCCCGCAGCCACCCGGCGGGTTCGCCCCAGCCGTCAGCGAGCGCCGCCTCCGCCGCCACCCGGCGGGCGTAATGCCGGTACCAGGCCATCAACGGCCCCATCTGCCGGTCGGCGGCGGCGAACGCGGCATCGGCCTCGCCGCGTCGGCCACGGCGGCCGGCCAGGACCGCGTCGGCGTAGCCGAGCAGGCCGGCGACGACCAGATGCCGGGTGCCGTGCGCCGCCCGGGTCCGGGCCGCTGCGTCTTCCCCGTCACGGTCCAGCAAGGCGCCCAGCAGCGGCCACAGCCCGAGGAACGGCGGCGCGGTCGTGGCCGGCGAGCTGAGCAGCACGGCGGCGCCTTTCTCCATCCGCTGATGCGCCTCGCCGAGATCCCCGGCCAGCAGCGAGGACGTCGCCCGGCAGTGCCCCCAGGCGAGGCCCAGCACGTCCGGATCGCCGGGCGCGAGCGAGATCGCCTCGGCGATGCTGGCCTCCATCGCCTGCTCCTCACCGCGGATCGCATGCGCGGTGGCCCGGTAGATCAGCGCCACCGGCAGCGTGGCCAGGTGGAAGCGGCGCGACGCCCGCACCGACCGCTCGGCGGCCGGCAGCGCCTCATCGCCGCGGAACTGCTTGTTCAGGCCAGCGGCGATCTGCAGGTCCAAGGTGGCGGTGAGCGCCAGCGCGCCGCGGGACACCGACAGCTCGCGCGCTTCCCGCAGCCGGTCCACGCTCTCGGTGCGCAGCTGGTCGACCGTCCCCAGTTCGTGCAGCGCGCGCAGCTGCCAGAGCGCCAGCCCATGCGCGGTGGCGACGGCCGCGGCCCGGCCGAATGCGCGTTCCGCCTCGTCCAGGTCGCGCTGCCGGGCGACGCGGCCGATCACTTCCAGGGCCTCGCATGCGACCTCGGGCAGCGCGCCGTCCTCCGCCGCCCGCAGTGCGGCCCGCGCCTTCCGCTCCGCCTCGGGCAGGTCTCCCTGGCCCGCCGCGGCCTGCGCGGCGCAGGCGTCCACCTCGGCGGCGCTGGCTCCGGGGCATCCCCGGGCGACCTCGATGCTCTCCGCCGCCTCCGCCCAGCGGGCCCCCGCGATCGCCGCCCGCGCGATGCCCAGGTGCAGCGTCGCCGCCCGGGCCCCGGCCGGCCCGGCGCCCAGCCGGGCCAGCAGCGTCCTGCCCATCTCGATCGCCCGGTCCACCTGCCCGGACAGGGCGAGGACCTCGGTCAGCGCCTCGTCGGCGGCGGTGCGCCGCGCGACGTCGCCCGGCCCGGTCAGCGCCCGCGCCCGGATCAGCGTGTGCTCGGCGCTGGCCAGGGCCCCGACCGTCAGGTCCCGGCGGGCCGCCTCGAGCAGCAGGTCACCCGCCCGATCGGTGTCGCCCGAACCGATGGCCAGCTCCGCGGCCAGCTCGCACCACGCGCCGGGCAGACCCGGATGCGCCGCCTCCACCGCCGTCAGCGCCCGGCGGGCGAGCAGCGTCCGCTCCGGCGGCAGCAAGGCGGCGAGCACCGCCTCGTGAGTCAGCGCATGCCGGAACCGGAAGGCATCGCCGTCGGCGGCGATCAGCTGAAGGCCCACGCCCCGCCGCAGCGCCGCCACCACCGGGTCGTCGGCGAGCCCGGTGACCGGGCCGAGCAGCGGCCAGTCGAACCGGCGTCCGAGCACGGCGGCGGCGCAGATCACCTGGCCGGAGCCGGGGTCCAGGCCGTCCAGGCGGCGCCGTACCGCTTCGGAGAAGGTGCCCGGAACGCCGGCGCCGGTCAGTTCGGCGGCTTCCCAGCCCCCGTCGCGCTCGGTCAGCGCGCCGTCCCCGATCAGGCCGGCCAGCACCTCCTCGACGAGGAACGGGTTGCCCTCGGTCCGCTCGGTCAGCAAGGAGAGCACCGCCGACGGCAGGCCGGTGCCGCCGACGCAGGCCAGCGCCATCCGGCCGGTCTCCGCCGGGCCGAGCCTGTCGAGCCGCAGCACGGTGGCCGACCCACGCGCTTCCAGCGCGGCGGCCAGGCCCGCCGCCGCCCCGCCTTCCTCGTCGCGCAGCGTGCCCACGCACAGCACCCGCTCCGCCGCGAGGTTGTCCGACAGGTACTCCAGCAGCGCCAGCGTTTCCCGGTCGGCCCAGTGCAGGTCCTCCAGGATCAGCAGGCATCCCGCGGCGGCCGGCGGGGCGTGCAGCAGGGCATGCAGCAGCCGCAGCACCGCCTCGCCGAGGAAGACCAGTGAGTCATCGGACGTTTCCGGCCCGGGCTGCCGCCACTGCGGCAGCAGCCGGCCGAGCGCCGGCCGGAACGGATCGAGCTCCGGGCTGTCCGGGAGCCCGCCAGCACGGGAGGCGGAGGTGAGCGCCTCGGCGAACGGGCGGTACGGCGCGGGGATGCCGCCGGCGACCGACCGCCCGGTCAGCACCGCGAAGCCGCGGCCCGCCGCGTCCCGCGCCGTTTCCCGGGCCAGCCGCGACTTGCCGATCCCGGCCTCGCCGCCGACGAGCACGGTGCCGCCGTGCCCGGCCTGTGCCCGGGCGAGCGCGGACCGCAGCTGGCGGGTCTCCTCCTCGCGCCCGACCAGCAGCGGGCACAGCACCTGCCGCATGCGACCAGTATCGGCCGGCCGGCACCGTTCACGTGACCGCAGGACGCAGCGGGGTTCCGCCGGGCCGGCCGGTGCGGACCGGGCCCCGGACTAGCTGTCCGCGGCCTTGCCGAGCTTCTCCGCGAGGTGCGAAGGCAGCGGCTCGTGCCGCAGGTAGGAACGGTTGAAGGTGCCGGTTCCGTGCGACATCGACCGCAGGTCGATGGCGTACCGGGTGATCTCGAGCTCCGGGATCTCGGCCTTGACCACGGTCCGCCCGCCGGGGATCGACTCGGTGCCCAGCACCCGGCCGCGCCGGGACGACAGGTCGGACATCACCGCGCCGACGTAGTCGTCGGGGATCATCACCGACACCTCGTCCACCGGTTCCAGCAGCGACACGCCGGCCTTGTCGGCGGCATCGCGCAGCGCCAGCTTTCCGGCCTTCTGGAACGCCATGTCGGAGGAGTCCACCGAGTGCGCCTTGCCGTCGTAGAGCGTTACCCGGATGTCCACCATCGGGTATCCGGCGAGCACGCCCTGCTCCATCTGGGCCCGGACGCCCTTCTCGACCGAGGGGATGAACTGCCGGGGCACCACGCCACCGACGATCTTGTCCACGAACTCGAAACCACCGCCGGATTGCAGCGGCTCGGCCTCGATGTTGCAGACCCCGTACTCGCCGTGGCCGCCGGTCTGTTTCACGTTGCGGCCGAGCCCCTGCGCCTTCCCGGCGAGGGTCTCCCGCAGCGGCACCCGCAGGTCGGTGGTCTCCACCGCCACGCCGTACCGGCTCGCCAGCCGGTCGAGCAGGACGTCGACGTGCGCCTCACCCATGGTCCAGAGCACGAGCTGACGGGTCTCGGAGTTGTTCTCCAGCCGCAGCGTCGGGTCCTCGGCCGCCAGCCGGGACAGCGCCTGCGACATCTTGTCCTCGTCGGCCTTGGACTTGGCCTGGATGGAGACCGGCAGCAGTGGCTCCGGCATCGACCAGGGCTCCATCAGCAGCGCGTTGCCGGGATCGGACACGGTGTCGCCGGTCTCCGCGGAACCGAGCTTGGCGACCGCGCAGATGTCCCCGGCCACGCACTGCGGCACCGGGCGCTGCTGCTTGCCCAGCGGCGAGGTGAGCGCACCCACCTTCTCGTTGACGTCGTGGTCGGCCTGCCGTTCGCCGTGACCGGATACGTGCACCTCGGTGTCCGGCCGGAGGGTACCGGAGAAGACCCGGACGAGGCTGACCCGGCCGACGTAGGGGTCCGAGGTTGTCTTGATGACCTCGGCGAGCAGCTTGCCCTCCGCGTCGCAGCGGACCCCATCGGCCGAGGAGCCGTACAGGCCGGTGACCGCGGGCAGCGGGTGCTCCAGCGGCGAGGGGAACGCCTGGGTGGCCACCTCCAGCAGCTCGGCCATGCCCACGCCATGCGGCGCGGACGCCGCGAGCACCGGGTAGAAGCTGCCGCGGGCCACCGCCTTCTCCAGGTCGTCGATGAGGACCTTGGGATCGATCTCCTCCCCGGACAGGTACCTGTCCATCAGGGTCTCGTCCTCGCTCTCCTGGATGATCCCCTCGATCAGCTGGCTGCGCAGTTCCTCCATCCGGTCCCGGTAGGAGTCGTCGGGGTCGCGCTCGGTTCGCTGCCCGCCGGAGTAGTCGAAGAACCGCTGTGACAGCAGCCCGATCAGCCCTTGTGGCTCGCCGTGTTCGCCGGCGGTCACCGGGAGGTAGAGCGGGGCGACGCCGTCCCCGAAGGCGTCCTGGGTCTCGGCGAGCACCTCGTCGAACTCGGCGCGCTGGTGGTCGATCTTGGTGATGACGACGGCGCGCGGCATCCCGACCTTCGCGCATTCCTCCCACAGCATCCGGGTCAGCCCGTCCACGCCCTCGGTGGCCGACATCGCGAAGAGCGCGGCGTCCGCGGCGCGCAGGCCGGCCCGGAGGTCCCCGGCGAAGTCCGCGTACCCGGGGGTGTCGAGCAGGTTGACCTTGACCCCCGCGTGCAGCACCGGCGCAACCGTCAGGTTGACGCTGCGCTGCTGGCGTATCTCGACGTCGTCGAAGTCGCTGACGGTGCTGCCGTCCTCGACGCGGCCGGCTCGCTGGACCGTTCCGGTGTAGGCGAGCAGCGCCTCCACCAGCGTCGTCTTCCCCGAACCCGAATGGCCGACGAGCACGACGTTCCGCACGCCGCCGGGCTTGTCGGCCGCCGGTGCCCTCCCCGCAGCACCTTGAGCGGAAGCCTTGTCCGCCATCGACATCACCTCCCGCTATCCGCCTGCCGACTGCCCGCCGGCCAATGTTTACCTGTTTGTGTCTTCAGCCTTTACCTGCGGCAGCCCTCTCGACAACCCCCATCCTGGAATCGGGGCGGCGGCTTGTCCCAGTAGGATCAGACGGCCATGCTGAACCAGCTGAGATCGCGACTCGACCGGGTGGTAACCCCGGTGGCCAGGGCGCTCGCGCGGGCCGGGATCACCCCCAACGTGGTCACCGTCGTCGGATCGGTCGGGGTGAGCGCGAGCGCGCTCAGCCTGTACCCGACCGGCCATCTGTTCATCGGCACCGTCGTGTGCACGGCATTCGTGTTCTCCGACCTGATCGACGGCACGCTGGCGCGGATAACGGGCACCTCCGGCCGGTGGGGGGCTTTTCTCGACTCGTCGATGGACCGCGTCACCGAGGCCGCGGTGTTCTCCGGGCTGATCGTGTGGTTCTTCCGCGGCGGGCACGATCCGCTGCTGGCCTATGTCGCGCTGTTCTGCCTGGTGGTCGGCGCCCTGGTGTCGTATGTGAAGGCGCGCGCCGAGGGCCTGGGGATGGAGGCGGACGTCGGGATCGCGGCGCACGCCGAGAAGCTGCTGATCACCCTGAGCGCGGCGGGGCTGTCCGGGCTCGGCGTCCCGTTCGTGCTCGCGATCGGGCTGTGGGCGCTGGCCGCGCTGAGCGTGATCACCCTGGGCCAGCGGGTCGTTGTCATCCACCGCAGCGCGCGGCGGGCCGCTCCGCAGGGCCCGCCGCAGGGCCCACAGCAGGGCCCACCTCCGGGCGCAGAGCAGAACGCACAGCGAGGAGCGTGATGAAGGACCGGGCGATCTCCGCGGCGTACCGGTTCGGCTGGACCGCGGTGCGCCGGCTGCCGGAGCGGTCGATGGCCTGGGTATTCGCCCAGATCGCGGACATCATCTGGCGCCGCCAGGGCAGGGGGGTGCAGCAGCTGGAGGCCAACCTGCTGCGGGTCCGGCCCGGCGCGACCGGCAAGGAACTGCGGGCGCTGTCGCGCGCGGCGATGCGGTCCTACCTGCGCTTCTTCTTGGAGATGTTCCGGATGCCGAACATCGGCCCCGAGGAGCTCATCGCGCGGATGCACTCCGAGGGCAGCGAGAACCCGTCGCTGGAGATGCTGAAGCAGGGCCGCGGGGTGATCTTCGCGCTGCCGCATATGGGGAACTTCGACCAGGCCGGCAAGTGGATCATCGCCCGTGGCTCCGGGCAGTTCACCACCGTGAACGAGCGGCTCAAGCCGGAGTCGCTGTACGACCAGTTCATCGCGTACCGGCAGAGCCTCGGCTTCGAGATGCTCCCGCACACCGGGGCCGGCGCGTTCGGCGTGATGGCGCGGCGGCTGCGCGAGGGGCGCCTGGTGTGCCTGGTCGCCGACCGGGACCTGACCGCGGGCGGGGTCGAGGTGGATTTCTTCGGCGAGCGGGCGCGGGTAGCGTCGAGCCCGGCGAACCTGGCGATTCAGACCGGGGCCGCGCTGGTGCCGGTGACCGTTTGGTTCGAGGGGGATGACTGGGGCGCCGAGGTTCACCCGGAGATCCCGGTCCCGGCGGAGGGGACCCGCAAGGAAAAGGTGGCGGCGATGACCCAGCAGCTGGTGGCCGTCTGGGAGGCGGCGATCGACGCGCACCCGGTGGACTGGCACATGCTGCAGAAGGTGTTCGTCGCGGATCTCGATGCCGGCCGGCTGCCGGCCAGCCAGTCAGCCAACGGCACTGCCAACGGGGCTGCCAACGGGGCGGCGGAGACGCCCGCGTTATGAAGGTCGGCATCGTCTGCCCCTACACCTGGAACGTCCCGGGCGGCGTGCAGCAGCACATCAGGGACCTGGCGGAAGCGCTGATGAAGCTGGGCCACTCGGTCTCGGTGATCTCCGCGGCGGACGAGGACCTGCCGGTGCCGCCGTATGTCGTCCCGGCCGGCCGTGCCATCCCCGTTCCGTACAACGGCTCGGTGGCGCGGCTGTCGTTCGGGTTCGTGTCGGCGAACCGGGTCCGCCGCTGGGTCCGCGAGGGCGGCTTCGACGTGCTGCACGTGCATGAGCCCGCGGCGCCGAGCCTGTCGCTGCTGGCCTGCTGGGTCGCCTCCGGCCCGATCGTCGCCACGGTGCATACGGCGATCCCGCGCTCGCGGGTGATGCACATGATGCACCCGGCGCTGCAGTCCGCTTTCGAGAAGATCAGCGGCCGGATCGCGGTGTCCGAGGCGGCGCGGAAGACACTGGTCGAGCACATGGGCGGGGACGCTGTGCTGATCCCCAACGGCGTTGCGGTGAGCCGTTATGCCCATGCCGACCCGCTTCCCGGCTGGCCCGGAGATGGCGGTGCCATCGGCTTCCTGGGCCGGATGGATGAGACCCGCAAGGGGCTGTCGGTGCTGCTCGCCGCGTTCACCCTGCTCGCCGCGCAGCGGCCGGGGGTGCGGCTGCTGGTGGCGGGCCCCGGCGACCGCGAGGAAGTGCTCAGCCGGGTCCCGGCGCCGGTGCGCGACCGGGTGGTGCTGCTCGGCCAGGTAGGTGAGGACGTCAAGGCCCGCGTCTACCACTCGGTGGACGTGTTCTGCGCCCCGAACACTGGCGGCGAGAGCTTCGGCATCGTGCTGGCCGAGGCGATGGCGTCCGGGGCGGCGATCGCCGCCAGCGATCTGGACGCGTTCAGCCGGGTGCTGCGCAGCGGCCGCGCGGGTGAGCTGTTCCCGACCGGCGACGCGCTGGCCCTTGCCCGGGTGGCCGGGTCGCTGCTCGACGATCCGCAGCGGCGCGCGACCCTGTCGGCCGAGGCGCGCAACGCGGTCCGGGCCTACGACTGGCAGGGCGTCGCCCGGGACGTGGTGCGGGTGTACGAGACCGTGGTGCCCGGCGCGGAGCGGGTAGCGGTGGCCCCCTGATGGAACGGGTGCTCACATTCGCCGCCATCGTGGTGACGCTCGCGGTCCTGGCGGGCTTCTACGTGTCCTGGCGGGCGAGCAGGCTGGACCGGCTGCATACCAGGGTCGAGACGGCCCGGGCGGCCCTGGACGCCGCGCTGGTGCGGCGCAGCGCCGTGGTGCTCGAGTTCGCCACCTCCGGGCTGCTGGACCCGGCGACGAGCCTGCTGCTGGCCGGGCCGGCGCATGACGCGCGGGCGGTCGGCCAGCTCGGCGGGCAGCAGGTGAATGCGGGGCCGGATCCCGGCCCGGACGGCGGCGATCCCGCGCAGTACTCCCGGGAACAGGCCCGTGAGCTCGCCGAGAGCGACCTCTCCCGTGCCCTGCGGGCGGCGTTCAACCAGCCGGGATTCCGCGAGTCGCTGCTCGCCAGGGACGGCGCGGGCGAAATCCTCGCCGAGCTGGAGGGAGCGGCGCATCAGGTGTTCCTGGCGCGCAAGTTCTACAACGACGCGGTCTCGGCGACGATGGCAGCGCGCCGCCGCCGCTTGGTCCGGCTGCTGCACCTGGCCGGCGGGGCGATGCTGGCGCAGTTCTTCGAGATCGACGACGCGCCGCCGTCCGGCGACGGTGAAGAGGGCGCGGACATGCCCCGGCTCACTAGCTGAACCGCCCCGTCCGGGCCGGTCATAGCATGGAGTGCAGTCGTTCTCGTCGTCCACGATGTGAGGTTGCGCGTGTCCGAACCGAACCAGGCACCGGAGACCGGCACCGCCCGGGTCAAGCGGGGCATGGCCGACATGCTCAAGGGCGGCGTGATCATGGACGTGGTCACGCCGGATCAGGCGAAGATCGCCGAGGACGCGGGCGCCGTTGCGGTCATGGCGCTGGAGCGGGTGCCGGCCGATATCCGGGCCGACGGCGGCGTCGCCCGGATGAGCGACCCGGACATGATCGACGGCATCATCGGCGCGGTGTCCATCCCGGTGATGGCGAAGTGCCGGATCGGGCATTTCGCCGAGGCGCAGGTGCTGCAGGCCATCGGCGTGGACTACATCGACGAGTCGGAGGTGCTCACCCCCGCCGACGAGTCCCATCACGTCGACAAGTGGAAGTTCACGGTGCCGTTCGTGTGCGGGGCCACCAGCCTCGGCGAGGCGCTGCGCCGGCTTTCCGAAGGCGCGGCGATGATCCGGTCGAAGGGTGAGGCCGGCACCGGCAACGTGGTCGAGGCGACCCGGCACATGCGGCAGATCCGGGCCGGGATCGGCCGCCTGACCGCGCTGCCTGAGGACGAGCTGTTCGCCGCCGCCAAGGAGCTGCAGGCGCCGCATCCGCTGGTCGCCGAGGTCGCGCGGGCGGGCAAGCTCCCGGTCGTGCTGTTCACCGCCGGCGGGATCGCCAGCCCGGCGGACGCCGCGATGATGATGCAACTGGGCGCCGACGGGGTGTTCGTCGGCTCGGGCATCTTCAAGTCCGGTGACCCGGCCCGGCGGGCCGCGGCCATCGTGAAGGCCACCACCTTCTACGACGACCCGGACGTGGTCGCCAAGGTGTCCCGCGGCCTCGGCGAGGCGATGGTGGGCATCAGCACCGACACCCTCTCGGCGGATCAGCGCCTGGCCGGCCGCGGCTGGTAAGCGGCCGGGCCGCGGGCCCGCCGGAGACCGGCCTGCTGCCGCGGCACGGCGGCCCGGCACGGGGCCGGGGCCGGAGGGCAGGGGAAGACGGGCGCGTGCGGCGCTTGTTGATACGTATGGTGGTGACGCTGGCGGCCTGCATCAGACGCGCCGCGTTCACCGGCCGTTTCCTTGAATCCGTGTGGGGAGGTTGACCGTGGCCGTTGCACCATCTGTCGGCGTGCTCGCCCTGCAGGGGGATATCGCCGAGCACCTGCGCGCGCTGCGGGCGGCGGGAGCGCATCCGGTGCCGGTCCGCCGGCCGGGTGAGCTGGACGCGGTGGACGCGCTGGTGATCCCGGGCGGGGAGTCCACCACGATGTGGAAGCTCGCGACGGCCTTCGAGCTGATGGACCCGCTGCGGAAGCGGATCGAGGCCGGGATGCCGGCCTTCGGCTCCTGCGCGGGGATGATCATGCTCGCCGACCGGCTGCTCGACGGCGTGGACGGCCAGCAGACCTTCGGCGGTATCGACATGGCGGTGCGCCGCAACGCCTTCGGCCGCCAGGTGGACTCCTTCGAGCGGGACATCGCGATGAAGGGGATCGACGGCCCCCCGGTGCGCGCCGTTTTCATCCGCGCGCCCTGGGTGGAGGAGATCGGTCCCGCCGCCGAGGCGCTCGGCTGGGACGCTGGGCACTGCGCCGCTGGGCACCGGGACGCTGGGCACCGGGGCTCTGCCACCGGCCCCGCCGGCGGCGACGGTAAGATCGTGGCGGTGCGGCAGGGCCCGCTGCTGGCGACCTCTTTCCACCCGGAACTGACCGGGGACTCGCGTATTCACCGCTTTTTCGTGGACATCGTTTCATCAGGATCGTGAAGGACAGGCAATAATGAGCGGCCACTCCAAGTGGGCCACAACCAAGCACAAGAAGGCTGCGGTCGACGCCAAGCGCGGCAAGCTGTTCGCCAAGTTGATCAAGAACGTCGAAGTCGCCGCGCGCACCGGCGGCGGGGACCCGGGCGGCAATCCCACCCTGTACGACGCGATCCAGAAGGCGAAAAAGAGCTCGGTCCCGAACGACAACATCGACCGTGCGGTCCGGCGCGGGTCTGGTCAGGAGGCGGGCGCCGCCTCCTACGAGAACGTGACCTACGAGGGCTACGCGCCCGGCGGGGTCGCGGTGCTGGTGGAGTGCCTGACCGACAACAAGAACCGGGCCGCCTCCGACGTGCGGACCGCCTTCAGCCGCAACGGCGGCTCGATGGCCGACCCCGGCTCGGTGGCTTACCTGTTCCACCGCAAGGGCGTCGTGATCGTGGAAGCCCGCGGCAGCCTGACCGAGGACGACGTCCTCTCGGCGGTGCTCGACGCGGGCGCCGAGCAGGTCAACGACCTGGACGGCTCGTTCGAGGTGGTCAGCGAGCCGACCGACCTGGTCGCGGTGCGGACCGCCCTGCAACAGGCCGGGATCGACTATGAGTCCGCTGACGCGGTATTCCTCCCGACGATGGAGGTCCCGCTCGACGAGGACACCGCCAAGAAGGTGTTCCGGCTGCTCGAAGCCCTCGAGGACTCCGACGACGTGCAGAACGTCTACGCCAACTACTCGGTCACCGACGACATCCTGGAGAAGGTCGGCTGACCGGCCCCCGGCCGACCCCAGGCTGGCCGGCGGTGCTGACCCCGGGCTCGACGCGCTGACCGACTCGATGTTCGCCGCCACGCCGTTCTGCCTCGATTACTTCTGACGGCCGGGCGACACGCCGCACCGGCACCGCGACGCCGGCCGGGCGCGGCGGTAGCGTTCCCCCGAACAGATGTTCGTCAGGACAGGCCTGCCGCCGGAAAGGATCAGCCGCATGCGGGTGTTCGGGGTCGACCCGGGACTGACCCGCTGCGGGGTCGGCGTGGTGGACGGCGCCCCCGGGCGGCGGCTGACGCTGGTCGGTGCCGGGGTGGTGCGGACCGGATCCGGCGAGCCGATCGCTGCCCGGCTGCTGACCCTGGAGGAGGAGATCGGGGCCTGGATGGACCGGCACCGGCCCGACGCGGTGGCCGTGGAACGGGTGTTCAGCCAGCACAACGTGCGGACCGTGATGGGCACGGCGCAGGCCAGTGCGGTCGCGATCGTCTGCGCGGCCCGGCGTGGCCTGCCGGTCACGATGCACACGCCGAGCGAGGCCAAGGCCGCGGTCACCGGCAACGGCCGCGCGGACAAGGCGCAGGTCGCCGCGATGGTGACGCGGCTGCTCCGGCTCGACGGCCCGCCGAGCCCGGCCGACGTCGCAGACGCGCTCGCCCTCGCCATCTGCCACCTGTGGCGCGGTGCCGCCGAGCGGAGGCTGGCCGCCGCGGTGTCGGCCGCCGGGGCGCAGACTGCGGGGGCCCCAACCGCCGGGGCAACTGCCGCCGGGGCGAGTGCCGCCGGGGCAACTGCTGTCGGGGGGCCGGGTTCCGGGGGCCGGGGAGGTTCGCGGTGATCTGGCGGTGATATCGCACCTGGACGGGACCGTCTGCGCGGCAGGGCCGGATGGCGCGGTCATCGAGGTCGGCGGGGTTGGGCTGCTGGTGCAGTGCTCCCCGGCGACGCTGGCGCGGCTGCGGGTCGGTGAGCGGGCCCGGGTACCGACGTCGCTGGTGGTGCGGGAGGACGCGCTCACCCTGTTCGGCTTCGCGGACGAGGACGAGCGCGGCGTGTTCGAGTTGCTGCAGACGGCCAGCGGAGTGGGCCCGCGGCTCGCGCTCGCCATGCTCGCCGTGCACAGCCCGGACGCGCTGCGCACGGCGGTCGCGACCGAGGACCTGGCGGCGCTGACGCTGGTCCCCGGCATCGGCCGCAAGGGCGCCCAGCGGATCATCCTCGAGCTGGCGGGCCGGCTCGGCCCGGCACGGCAGATCGGCGCCGATGGCGGCGCAGCGCTGGCTGGTTCGGCGGCCGGCAGCGCGGTTCCCGGATCCGCCGATGGCGCATCGTGGCGCGCGCAGGTGCACGCCGGCCTCACCGGGCTGGGCTGGTCGGCGAGGGAAGCCGACCTGGCGATCGCCGCGGTCGAGCCCGAGCTTGCGGCAGACGGCCAGCAGGTCGACGTCTCCGCGGCGCTGCGCGCCGCGCTGCGGAAACTGAGCCGGGCATGACGGACGGGGCCGGGGAGCGGGTGGTGTCACCGCTGCCGGAAACCGACGAGCGGGCGATCGAGGGCGCGCTGCGGCCGAAACGCCTGGCGGAGTTCATCGGCCAGGCCCGTGTCCGCGAGCAGCTTTCGCTGATGCTGCGCGGCGCCCTGGGCCGCGGCGCGGTCCCGGATCATGTGCTGCTGTCCGGGCCGCCGGGAATCGGCAAGACGACGATGGCGATGATCATCGCCGCTGAACTCGGGGCGCCGCTGCGCATCACCAGCGGCCCCGCCATCGAGCGGGCGGGGGACCTCGCCGCCGTGCTGTCCACCCTCGGCGAGGGAGAAGTCGTCTTCATCGACGAGATCCACCGGCTGGCCCGGCCGGCCGAGGAGATGCTCTATCTGGCGATGGAGGACTTCCGGGTGGACGTGGTCGTCGGCAAGGGGCCGGGCGCGAACGCGATCCCGCTGGACATCGCGCCGTTCACCCTGGTCGGCGCCACCACCAGGGCGGGCCTGCTGCCGGCGCCGCTGCGCGACCGGTTCGGATTCACCGCCCACCTGGACTTCTACCAGGCCGACGAGCTGGAGGTCATCGTCCGCCGCAGCGCCGGGCTGCTCGGTGTCGCCCTGCGCGGTGACGGCGGCGCGGAGATAGCCGGCCGCGCCCGGGGGACGCCACGGATCGCCAACCGGCTGCTGCGCCGCGTCCGCGACTACGCCGAGGTGCGCGGCGACGGCGAGGTGAACCTGGCGACCGCGCGGGCGGCGCTCGAACTGTACGAGGTGGACGAGGAAGGGCTGGACCGGCTCGACCGCGCGGTGCTGGACGCGCTGGTCCGGCGTTTCGGCGGCGGACCAGCGGGGCTCTCCACGCTGGCGGTCGCGGTCGGGGAGGAACCGGAGACCGTGGAGGTGGTGGCGGAGCCGTTCCTGGTCCGGGCCGGCCTGCTGGCCCGCACGCCCCGCGGCCGGGTCGCCACGCCGGCGGCGTGGGAGCACCTGGGGCTCGTCCCTCCCAGCCCGTACCCGCCCGCGGTCCCGGCGCGGGCACCGGCCGGGCCGACGCTCTTCGACACCGCCACCGACACAAGCTCCGGTGGCCAGACCGACGATGCCGGCGCGGCGGACGACACGTGCGGATAGACAGTGACCGGACGGGCTGACAGGCGTGTAACGTGGGCGATCACGGCCTGGGCACGACCACCCCCGGAACTACGTAGCCTGTTGGAACGTAATCCAAGCGTGGCTAGACTCCGACAGTTGGTCGCGGCCCGTCCTGACCACAATGGCTGGTCACAAATGGCGAGAGCCCTCGCGGTAGCGTGGCCGTGCGTGCATAACCAAACCGGAAGGATGCCCCTGAGATGGGGATACACCACTCGTTCTTGCTGGCAGCTTCGAGCTCGAAGGGTAGTTCGCCGCTCACCCTGCTGCTGCCGTTCATTCTGATCATCGCGATCTTCTACTTCCTGCTGATGCGGCCGCAGCGGAACCGCCAGCGCAAGATCCAGGAGACGCAGAACGCCGTTACCCCGGGTCAGCGCATCCGCACCACAGCCGGGATGTACGGCACGGTCGTGGCCATCGAGGATGACGACCTGATCCTGGAGATCGCGCCCGACGTCGAGGTCCGTGTCCTGCGGCGCGCGGTGATGGACGTGCTGCCCGGGAACGTGTACACGGACGGGGACGAAGAAGCGGGCGACGAGGAAGATTTTGCCGAGGACGACGAGGGCTATGAGGCCGATGAGGCCGATGAGGCCCACGACGCTGATGGCCTCCTGGACGCCCACGCCGACGGGACTGCACACGCGGACGGCCAGGCCAGTGCCGATGGCGCTGCGCACGCGAACGGGTCCGCAGCGGCCGACGCTGGTCACGGCGAGGACCGCGAGGCCGAAGGCACCCAAGCGCACGACAAGTAGGGATTAACGCGCCAGATGCCTCCGCAGACCAGCAACCTGCCGAAGCCCGGGCGTTACCTTGTGACGCTGCTCGTGCTGATCCTGCTGCTGCTCATCGGGTTGCTCGGTAAAGACGCGTTCACCCCGGCTAAATGGCACCAGAACTTCTCGCCCAAACTCGGGCTCGACCTCTCCAGCGGCACCGAGGTCACGTTGAAGGCGCAGACCCTCAGCGGTGGCCCCCCGCCGAAGTCGAACATGGACACCGCCGTGTCGATCCTGGAAAGCCGGGTCAACGGGCAGGGCGTCTCGGCCGCCAGCGTCGCGCAGCAGGGCAGCAACCTGATCAACGTCTCGGTGCCGGGCGCCGGGCAGCAACAGGTGGTCAGCCGGGTCACCGCGACGGCTCTGCTGCGGTTCCGCCAGGTGCTGCTGGAGGCACCGGGAACGCCGGCCGCCTCGACCCAGCCGAAGCCGGCCCCGTCGTCACCGAAGCCGTCCAGCAGTGCCAAGCCGTCGGCCAGCCCGCACGCCCTCGGTCCCGCGCAGGGCAGCACCCGCGCCAGCACCACCAGCCATCCCGGTGGCGGCCAGGGGTTGGCGGCGCAGGCACGGACGCTGACGGACACCGCTCCGCGCGCGGGCACGCCGCCCCCGGCGCCGTCTCCGGCCACGACGCCGGCTCCCTCCGGTAGCCAGAGCCAGTCCCAGGGGCAGAGCACGGCCGGCGTCAACCCCGCGGTGCTGTCCCAATTCGCCAAGCTGACCTGCGGGCCCAACTGGCAGAGCAAGATCGGGTACACCGCCGCCCAGGTGGACAATCCGAACCAGCAGATCGTGGCCTGCTCCCAGGACAACTCGATCAAGTACGTGCTGGACAACGCCAAGGTGCTCGGCGAGGACGTCCATGGCGCGCAGGCCGGTGTGCAGACCTCGAACGGCGTGAGCAGCAACAACTGGCAGGTCAACATCTCGTTCAACGGCAAGGGCGGGAAGGCGTTCGGCGACCTGACCACGCAGATGTACAACCAGTACGGCCAGTCGTCTCAGCAGATTCAGGGCCAGCCGAACCCCCGCGACCTGCTGGCGATCGTGCTGGACGGGACCGTTGTATCGGCTCCGGCGATCAACCAGGGCCCGATCACCGGTGGCCAGGCCCAGATCACCGGGAACTTCACCCAGCAGAGCGCCAGCCAGCTCGCGAACAACCTCAACTTCGGGGCGCTGCCGCTGAGGTTCACCGTGCTGTCGGCGAGCAACACGTCGCCGTCGCTCGGCAAGACCCAGCTCGACGCCGGGCTGATCGCGGGCGCGATCGGCTTGCTCCTGGTGGTGCTCTACTCGGTGCTCTACTACCGCGGGCTGGCCCTGGTATCGGTTTCCAGCCTGATCGTGGCCGGGATCCTCACCGCCCTGGCGGTGCTGAACCTGAGCAAATACCAGAACTATGCGCTCACCCTGGCCGGGGTCACCGGCCTGATCGTGGCGATCGGCATCACCGCCGACTCGTTCGTGGTGTTCTTCGAACGGCTCCGTGACGAGGTCCGGGAGGGCAAGTCGCTGCGTGCCGCGGTGGAACGCGGCTGGCAGCGCGCCCGGCGGACGATCCTGGTCTCCGACACGGTCTCGTTCCTTGCCGCGCTGCTGCTGTACATCTTCTCGATCGGCGACGTCCGCGGCTTCGCCTACACCCTCGGCATCACCACGATCATCGACGTCATCGTCGTCTTCCTGTTCACCAAGCCGATGATCAGCCTGCTCGCACGAACCCGGTTCTTCGGCCGCGGCCATCCGTGGTCCGGTCTCGACCCGGCCCGGCTCGGCGGGCGGTCGCCCTGGCACGGATCCCGGCGGCGTCCCGCTCCGGCCGGTACCGGGTCGCAGCAGCCCGCGCGTGCTCCGAAGGAGGCATGATGTCCCGCCTCGGCACCTTCGGCGGACGGCTGTACCGCGGCGAGGTCTCGTACGACTTCGTCGGCCGCCGGCGGCTGTGGTACGCACTGTCCGGGCTGATCCTGGTGATCAGTATCGTCGCGCTGCTCACCCGGGGGCTCAATTACACCGTCGACTTCAAGGGCGGCTCGGTCTTCCAGTTCTCCGCGCCCGGCGCATCGGTCAGCCAGATAACCGCGACGGTCAAGACCGCCGGAACGCCGGGCGACATCACCGTCCAGTCGGTCGGCAACAAGTGGCAGGTACAGACCCAGCCGGTGTCCGACGCCCAGCGGACCAAGGTGCAGGACGCCATCGCCGCGAAGTATCACCTCAACGCGAATAAGCAGGTCAGTGTCCAGTTCGTCGGGCCGACCTGGGGCTCGGAGATCTCCAAGAAGGCCGGCGAGGCGCTGATCGCGTTCCTGATTGCGATCGTGCTCTACCTGTCGATCGCGTTCGAGTGGCGGATGGCGGTCGCGGCTCTGATCGCGCTGGCGCATGACATCGTGATCACCGTCGGGGTCTATTCCCTCGCGGGTTTCGAGGTCAGCCCCGCCACCGTGATCGGCTTGCTCACCATCCTCGGGTACTCGCTGTACGACACGGTCGTCGTCTTTGACAAGGTCCGGGAGAACACGGCCGGGCTGCTCGGCAGCGCCCGGTCCACCTACAGCCAGGCTGCCAACCTGGCGCTGAACCAGACCCTGGTGCGATCCATCAACACGTCGGTGATCGCGCTTCTCCCGGTCGCCGCGATCCTTTTCATCGGCGCGGGCTTCCTCGGAGCGGGCGAGCTGAAGGATCTCGCACTGGTGCTGTTCATCGGCATGCTGTCCGGCACCTACTCATCGATCTTCATCGCCACCCCGGTCCTGGCCAGCCTCAAGGAGCACGAGCAGCAGTACCGGGCCCTGGCACGGCGGGTCACGGCCCGCCAGCAGGGCGGCGGCGGCAAGCGCACCGCGCGCCGGGCGGCCCGGGCGACCGCGGGCGCGGCGAGCCGCGACGGCGGTGGCGGGACAACGATGGGGTCCGGCGATGTGGTCCTCAACGGCGATGCGGCCGAAACCGCCGACGAAACCGATGCCGCCCAGCCCGGGGGGCCGGCGGCCGGCCAGGGTGCGGCGGAACCGGCATCCGGGACCCCGCAGCGCCCCGCCGGGGCGCGGGGCCAGTCCCAGAGCCCGCGGCAGCAGCCGAACCGGTCCAGCGCGGCCAGGCGCCGGCCCAGTGGCAAGAGCAAGAGCAGGCGGAAGAAGAGGTAACGGCTGGTGCCGCCGCCCGCTGACCGGTCCCCGGGTACCGGTGTCCCGCTCACCGACATGATCAATGCGCGGCTGCGGGACATCCCCGACTTCCCGAGTCCCGGCGTCGTCTTCAAGGACATCACTCCGCTGCTGGCGGACCCCATCGCGCTGGCCGCCGTGGTCGAGGCGCTCAGCGCCGGTGCCGGCCCGGTGGACAAAGTCGCGGGGATCGAAGCGCGCGGTTTCATCCTGGCAGCGCCGGTGGCGTTCCGCCTCGGAGCGGGATTCGTGCCGGTGCGCAAGGCCGGCAAGCTTCCCGGGGCCACCTACACGCAGGACTACCGGCTGGAGTACGGGACGGCCACGGTCGAGGTCCACCAGGACGCCTTCGCGCCGGGCGACCGGGTGCTGATCATCGACGACGTGCTGGCAACCGGCGGGACCGCCAGCGCGACAGCCGAACTGGTGCGCCGGGCGGGCGGGACGGTCGCCGGCCTGTCGGTGCTGCTGGAACTGGGATTCCTGAACGGCCGCAGCAAACTGAGCGGCGTCGACCTGCGCGCGCTCCTCAGCGTCTGACGGCGTCGCGGCGCCTGACAGCTTCCCAGCGCCTGACAGCTTCCCAGCGCCTGACAGCTTCCCGGCGTTCGCTGGTCATCCGGCGTTCGCTGCTCATCCGGCGCGGGCGGCGGCGTCGGCCGTGATGATCTCCTGCAGCCTGGTCAGCCGTTCGCGCGTTTCGTCGTCGGCCGGCGTATAGGTGATCATCCGGGTCTCGAACCGCGGGCCCAGCCACAGGTGGGTGTAATCCAGCCGCAGCAGGCCGACCTGCCAGTTCAGCAGCCGCTTGGTCCGGTTCTCCGGGGTGGCGACCTCATGCAGATCCCACAGCTCGGTGAACTCCGGCGACGCCTGGTGCAGCCGCTTGACCAGGCACTTCCATGCGGGCTCGGCCACGTGCTCGGCCATCGCCGCCCGGTACTGGCCGACCATCCGGCAGACCGCGTCGTGGTGATCCACCATCGTCTCCCGCCAGCGGGGATGGGTGAAAGCCAGCCAGAGGGCGTTGCGGTCCTCGAACGGCAGCGCTTCCACATCGCCGATCATCCGGCCGTAACAGCGGTTGAAGGCCAGCACGTCGAACCGGGCGTTCTGCACGCAGGCCGGATACGGCTCGAGCTGGTCCAGCAGCACCTGGATGGCGGGGGAGAGCGCCTGGCACTGGATCTCGATCGTCGGCTCCTGCGCTCCCGCCAGCGTGAACAGGTGCGACTTCTCATGCGGATCGAGCATCAGGGTGCGGGCGACCGCGTCCAGCACCTGTTCCGATGCGCGGATGTCGCGTCCCTGCTCGAGCCACGTGTACCAGGTCACGCCGACTCCGGCGAGCTGCGCGACCTCCTCCCGGCGCAGCCCGGGGGTGCGGCGGCGCCCGCCGCGTGGCAGGCCGGCCTCCTCCGGCGTGATCCGCTCCCGGCGGCTGCGCAGGAACGCCGCCAGTTCGTCGCGGCGGAGCTGGCCGGCCCGGTGAGGCGAGCGCGAGTCCTCCTCAAGCGGGGCCGGCGGGTCCGGATGCAGCGGCACGACCGGCCCCCCGGACGGCCCGGCCGGCGGTGACTCCGGCGATGCCAGAGCGGGCGGGGCGTGCGTGCCGGACGGCCCGCCGATGGAATAGCGGGCGCCCCGCGCGGGGTTTCCTGCTTTCGGTGCCGCCGGTGGCTTTGCCGGGGTCATGACGCGATCCTGCACTCCTCCAGCATTGCCGATGTGTCATCCAGTTGCCAGGTAGCGCTAGTACCAGGATAACTAGGCTCCTGGTACCTGTTTGAGATTGGCGTCAGCCTGGTAGCCGTGACGAGACGCGCCGAACCGGCTGTGCCCGACGAGTTGCCCGCAGACGAGTTGCCCGCAGACGAGTTGCCCGCCGAGTCGCCGAACGTGCTGCCCGGCGAGTTGCCCGCCGACGAGCCGACCGGAGACGAGTTGCCCCGAAACGAGTTGACCGACGAGAGGAACCGCGCCGCCGCGGCGGCCGGGGCCACTGCAAGCACCGCCCGCCGGCCCGCCCCGCAGTCGCCGGAGCTCAGCCACCTCGGGCTGGTCACCGTACTGATCGGCATCTTCCTGCCCGTCGCGGACTTCTTCATCGTCAACGTCGCGCTGCCCACCATCGAGGGCAGCCTGCACGCGTCCGCGCCCGAACTGCAGCTCGTCGTGGCGGCCTACGGCATCGCCTACTCGCTGCTGCTGGTGCTGGGCGGCCGCCTCGGCGACGCGTGGGGGCGCAAGCGGCTGTTCCAGGCCGGGATGGCCGCGTTCACGGTGTCGTCGCTGGCCTGCGGCCTGGCGCCGTCGGCGCTGTTCCTGGTGGTAGCGCGGGCGGTGCAGGGCGCGTCGGCCGCGATGATGCTGCCGCAGGTGCTCGCCACCATCCAGGCCACCAGTACCGGGCACCGCCGGGCCCGCGCGCTCGGCCTGTACGGGGCCACCGGCGGGATCGCCAACGTCGTCGGCCAGGTGCTCGGCGGCGTGCTGGTGTCGGCGGACATCGCCGGGACCACCTGGCGGCCGATCTTCCTGGTGAACGTGCCCGTCGGGATCATCGGCCTGTTCCTCGCCGCCCGCTTGGTGCCGGACAGCCGCGCGGAGCGGCCGGCCCGCGCCGACCTGCCCGGGACGGTTCTGCTCGGCGCCGCCGTGCTGTCCCTGATGCTGCCGCTGATGGAGGGCCGTTCGCTGGGCTGGCCAGCCTGGACCGTGGCGATGCTGGCGCTTTCCCCGGTGTTCGCGCTGGCCTTCGTGTTCTCGCAGCGCAGGTGGGAGCGAATCGGGCGGCTGCCGCTGGTGCCGCCGTCGCTGCTGAGGGAGCGGAGCATGCGCAACGGCCTGCTGCTCGCCGTGCCGTTCTTCACCAGCTTCGGTGCCTTCATGTTCGTCTACACGATCACCGTGCAGCAGGGGCTGCATTTCAGCCCGCTGATGGCCGGGGTCGCGCTGGTGCCGCTGGCGCTGTGCTTCCTCGTCGCGTCCCTGGCGATGCCGCGCCTGGTCGCCAGGTACGGGCGCCGGGTGATCACCGTTGGCGCGGTGATCACCGTGGCCGGCATGCTCGTCCTGGCCGCCACGACCGCATGGAGCTGGCCGCACCTCAGCGTGCTCACGCTGGCGCCGGGGATGGCGCTGACCGGGATCGGCAACGGGCTGGTGCTGCCGCCACTGTTCCGGGTGGTGCTGTCCGGCGTCCCCGCCGACCGTGCCGGGGTCGGCGGCGGGGTGCTGGTGACCACCCAGCAGACGTCGCTCGCGCTGGGCGTGGCGACCCTGGGCAGCCTGTTCCTCTCGCTGGCCGTGCCCGGCGGCGCCGGGCTCCGCGCCGCGTTCGAGATCGTGCTGCTCATCCTGGCGGCCGCCGCCGTCCTCGTCACGCTGATCAGCTTCCGGCTGCCCGACGACCGGACCTGACCACCTCGGCAGCCACGCCTGCCGGCCCGCCGTCACGGTCCCGGCCGGTATCGGCTCCGACGGTCGTCTTCCGGTGGCCGGTAGCGGCCATTACCAGGTCAGCGCGCCTTGGCGCATCCTGAATCGCCGGTCGATAGACTTAGCTCTTTATGGACGCGAGGAGTCTGTGTGACAGGTGACGTGATCGCGGGTGGCGCGACCGGTGCGCCAGCGCCCGGCGCGCCGGGCCCCGCGAGCACCGAGCCTGACGACTCCAGCCCGTCGGCCGAAACACCGGCCGGGTCCGCCCCCGCCCCTGCGGAGGGCCCGCCCCAGGTCAGCGACGCCCCAGCCCCGTCCACCGTCACCGGCGCCGGATCCGCGGCCGGGGTGCGCCGTCGGCTGGCACGGCTCGGCGCACAGCGCGCTCCGGCGATCAACCCGGTTCTGGAGCCGCTGATCAAGACGGTGCGCGTGATCCACCCGAAGGCGGATGTCCGGGTGATCGAGCGCGCCTATGACGTCGCGGCCTACTGGCACCGCAGCCAGAAGCGCAAGAGCGGCGACCCGTACATCACGCATCCGCTCGCGGTGGCCACGATCCTGGCCGAGCTCGGCATGAACCACGAGACGCTGTGCGCCGCGCTGCTGCACGACACGGTCGAGGACACCCCCTACACCCTGGGGGAGCTGCGAGCCGAGTTCGGCGAAGAGATCGCGTCGCTGGTCGACGGGGTGACCAAGCTCGACAAGGTCAAGTACGGCGAGGCCGCCGCGGCCGAGACCGTCCGCAAGATGGTGGTCGCGATGGCCCGGGACATCCGGGTCCTGGTGATCAAGCTGGCGGACCGGCTGCACAACATGCGGACGCTGCGTTACCTGGACCGGCCGAAGCAGGAGCGCAAGGCACGGGAGACGCTGGAGATCTACGCCCCGCTGGCGCACCGGCTCGGGATGAACACGATCAAGTGGGAGCTGGAGGACCTGGCGTTCGCCACCATCTACCCGAAGCGGTACGACGAGATCGCCCGGATGGTCTCGGAACGGGCGCCGCGGCGGGACGTCTTCCTCCAGGAAGTGGTCGAGAACGTCTCGACCGATCTCCGCGATGCGAAGATCAAGTCCACCGTGACCGGGCGGCCGAAGCACTACTACTCGATCTACCAGAAGATGATCGCCCGGAACGTCGCCTTTGACGACATCTACGACCTCGTCGGCATCCGGGTGCTGGTCGATTCGGTTCGCGACTGCTACGCCACCCTCGGCGCCATCCACGCCCGGTGGAACCCGGTGCCCGGGCGGTTCAAGGACTACATCGCGATGCCGAAGTTCAACATGTACCAGTCGCTGCACACGAGCGTGATCGGCCCCGAGGGCAAGCCGGTCGAGCTGCAGATCCGGACCTGGGGGATGCACCGGCGGGCCGAGTACGGCGTCGCCGCGCACTGGAAGTACAAGGAAGTCACGATCCCGCAGGCGGCCGCGGCGGTCGGCTCGAAGGATTCGGGTAAGCGCGGCAAGGACGTCGCCAGTGAGATGACCTGGCTGCGCCAGCTCGTCGACTGGCAGAAGGAGACCGCCGACCCGGCCGAGTTCCTCGAGTCGCTGCGGTTCGACCTCGCCGGAGCAGAGGTCTACGTTTTCACCCCCCGCGGCGAGGTGGTCGCGCTGCCGCAGGGCGCCACGCCCGTCGATTTCGCCTACGCCATTCACACCGAGGTGGGCCACCACTGCATCGGCGCCCGGGTCAACGGGCGGCTGGTGGCGCTGGAAAGCTCGCTCGACAACGGCGACACGGTCGAGATCTTCACCACCAAGGCCGAGGAGGCCGGGCCGAGCCGGGACTGGCTGACCTTCGTCAAGAGCGCCCGGGCGCGGAACAAGATCCGGCACTGGTTCTCCAAGGAACGCCGGGAAGCCGCGGTCGAGACCGGCAAGGATGAGATCGCCCGGGCGCTGCGGAAGCAGGGGCTGCCGCTGCAGCGACTCGCCACCGGGGAAGCGCTGCTCTCCGTCGCCCGCGACCTGCATTACAACGACGTCACCGGTCTGTACGCGGCGGTCGGCGAGCGGCACGCCAGCGCGCAGAGCGTGGTGTCCAAGCTGGTCCGCGCGGCCGGTGGCCTGCCCGGCGCGGAGGAGGACCTCGCCGAGGCCACGACTCCGACCCGCGCTCCCGCGCCGTACCCGGCAGGCGATCCCGGCGTCGTGGTGGACGGCGACGAGGGGGTCTGGGCGCGGCTGTCCAAGTGCTGCACCCCGGTCCCGGGCGACAACATCGCCGGCTTCGTCACCCGCGGCAACGGCGTGTCGGTTCACCGGATGAACTGCGTCAACCTGTCGCACCTGCGCGACGACGAGCCCGAGCGGCTGGTCACCGTGCGCTGGGCCCCGACAGAGGACTCGGTGTTCCTGGTCGCCATCCAGGTCGAGGCGCTCGACCGCACCCGGCTGCTATCGGACGTGACGCGGGTGCTGTCCGATCAGCACGTGAACATCCTCTCCGCGTCGGTCACCACCACCCGGGACCGGGTGGCGGTGAGCCGGTTCACCTTCGAGATGGGCGACCCCAAGCATCTCGGCTACATCCTGCGCGCCGTCCGCGGCGTGGACGGCGTCTACGACGTCTACCGGATCACGAACTAGCGCGGACGCGGCGAGGAGAACTCGGCCAGCGTCCGTTCCGCCTCCGCCAGCCAGGAACGGCGGGCGGTCAGGGCCTCCTCCGCCTGCCGGGCGGCTTGCTCGTCGCCCTTCTCCCGCGCGCGCTGCAATCGCGACTCCAGCTGGCTGATGACCGCGCGGAGTTGGGTCACGGTCGTCTCGGCGCGGGCCACGGCCTCCGGGTTGCTCCGCCGCCACTGGTCGTCGTCGGCCTTCCGTACCGCGTCCGCGACCCGCCGCAGGCCGGATTCGAGCTGGTCGCGGGCATCCCGCGGCACCGGGCCGACCGCTTCCCAGCGTTCCTGGACCGACCGCAGCGAGGCGCGCGCCGACCGGTAGTCCTTCACCGGCAGCAGCCGTTCCGCCTCTTCGAGCAGCTTCTGCTTGGCGTCGGCGTTCTCGCGCAGGTGCGCGTCCCGTTCGGCGAACGCCTCGGAGCGGGCGGAGAAGAACGTGTCCTGGGCGGTCTTGAACCGGCCCCATAGCTCGTCCTCGGTTTCCCGGGCCGCCCGGCCGGCCGACTTCCATGACCTCATCAGCTCGCGGAACGCGGCGGCGGTGGGTCCCCACTCGGTGGAGGAGGCCAGCGATTCGGCCTCGGCGGCCAGCTTCTCCTTGCGGATCCGGGTCGTCTCCCGCTCCGATGCCAGGTCGGCGAAGTAGGCCTTGCGCCGTTTGGCGAACGCGTTGCGCGCCGCCGACAGGCGCTTCCACAGCGCGGTCTCGACTGCCCGGTCGGCTCGCGGTGCGGCTTTCCACTCGTCGAGCAGGTGCCGCAGCCGCTCGCCGCTGTGCTTCCAGTGGGTGGCCTCCGCCGCGATCCGTTCCGCCTCCGCGACGATCCGCTCCTTGACCGCCACGGCCTCCTCGCGGGCGTGCGCGCGCTCCGCCCGGCGCTCATCGCGGCGGTGGCTGACCAGGTCGCGCAGGCTCTCCACCCGCGCTCGCAGGCCGTCCAGGTCGCCGACGGCGTGCGCGTCGGTCACCGACCCGAGCAGCCGGTCGATGGACGCGTCGGCGTGCGCGGGTGACAGGTCGGTCGTCTTGATCCGCTGCTCCAGCAGGTCGGCCTCGGTGACCAGGGCGGCGTACTTGCGCTCGAAGAACGCCATTGCTTCGGCCGGGTCACCTGCCTGCCAGGAGCCAACCGCCCGCTCGCCGTCGGCCGTCCGCACGTAGACGGTGCCGTCGGTGTCGACCCGGCCCCACGGATCGCTGCTCGTATTCACAGCCGACCTCCCGCTGCTGGATCTGTTGCCCCTCCGAGCGCGCCCGCCGGGCGGGGCGCTCACGACGTGATGGTGACGCTCTCGATGACGATGTTCTGCTTCGGGTGCCCGTCGCCGGGCCCGTTCGCGTTGTCGGTGCCCGCCGTGGCCACGTTCTTGACGATATCCAGGCCGTGCGTGACCGTGCCGAACGGCGTGTAGTCACGCGGCAACTTCGTGGTCTGGTAGACGACGAAGAACTGGCTGCCGTTGCTGTTCGGCTGGCTGGAGTGGGCCATCGCCAGCGTGCCCGCCGGGTAGGTGGCGGAAGCGCTGGTGCTGTCGCCGGAGACCTCATTGGCGAACGCGTAGCCCGGCCCGCCGGTTCCCGTCCCGCTCGGATCGCCGCACTGCAGCACGTAGATGCCGCTGGTGACCAGGCGATGGCACTTCGTGCTGTTGAAGAATGCCTTCTGCGCCAGGTAGACGAAGGAGTTGACCGTGCACGTCGCCTTGCCGGCGGCCAGGTTGACGACGATGTTGCCGAGGTTGGTGCGGATCGTGGCGGTGTACCTGGCCGTGCCGGTGGCCAGGCCCGCGGCCGGCGTGGCGGGCGGCAGCCCGACGTTGCGGGCGGCGCTGCCGCCGGGGGTGTAGCTGCAGCGGGATGCGGGACCGGTGGCCTGCGCCGCCGCGGCCGGCGCCGCCGCTGGGCTCGCGGACGGCGTGTTCGACGACGCCGATGCGTTGGTCTTGCCGCCCCCGCCAGCGAACAGGAAGTAACCGCCGACGGCGAGCGCGGCCACCGCGGCGATCGCGCCGCCGATCGCCGCCCCCTGACGTTGCCGGTGCCGCCTGCGTACCCGCTGGGCCTGCTGCCGTTCGAAATGCTCGCGGGCAAGCCTGCGCTGGCGATCCTTCTTTGCCGCCACCCGTGCGGACCTCCTCATCAGGGATGAAACCTCGCGAATCGTACCGGGGCCCGCGCCGCGCCGCGTGGCCTGTTATCGGTTCGCTGCTGGCCGGTGCCGGTCGGTACGCTACGACCGTGTTTGTCAAAGGATTCCCTGCCGGGTCGTTCGCTGCCAACTGCTATCTGGTCGCACCGGCCCCGGGCGAGGAATGCGTGATCATCGACCCGGGCGAGGACGCCGCGGCGGGAATCGACGAGCTTGCCCGCGAGTTCCGGCTCAAGCCGGTCGCGGTGCTGCTCACGCACGGTCATCTCGACCATGTGTGGTCGGTGGCCCCGGTATGCGGCGCCCGCGACGTGCCCGCCTATATCCATCCGGACGACCGCGACCTGCTGACGGACCCGGCCAAGGGGTTCTCGCTCGGCCCGGGACAGGAGCTGTTCGGCGGGCTGACGCTGGCCGAGCCGGACGATGTCCGGGTACTGGATGACGGCGAGGTTCTCCGCATCGCCGGGCTCGATGTCACCGTGGACCACGCACCCGGGCATACCCCGGGCTCGGTTACCTTCCGGCTGCCGGGTGGCGCCGGGGGTGGCACCGGGGGTGGCAGTGCGGAGGGCGCCGCGAATGACGCGAGCGGGAGAGCCGAGGCGGTGATGTTCTCCGGCGACCTGCTTTTCGCGGGCTCCATCGGGCGCAGCGACCTGCCCGGCGGTGACTACCAGACGATTATGCGGAGCCTGGCCAGGGTTTGCCTGCCGCTGCCGGACGCCACCATCGTGCTGCCCGGGCACGGTCCGCAGACCACGATCGGCGCCGAGCGCGCCGCCAACCCGTTCCTGGTGCCGATGTCGGGCGCCGGTGAGCGCGGCGTCAGCAGGGGGCTGTAAGTGATCCGTAGCCACGAGGCCGGGACGCTCCGGCCGGAGCACGCCGGCCAGCACGTCACCCTCGCCGGGTGGGTGGCACGGCGGCGCGACCACGGCGGGGTCGTGTTCATCGATCTCCGCGACGCGTCCGGCACGGTGCAGGTCGTCTTCCGTCCCGAGGACGAGATGCAAAACGGCGCTGCGGAAGCGCCCGGGCACGCCGGGGCACCCGGGCACGCCGGCGCCGGAATTCACTCCGAGCGTCCGGAGCACCAGCTGCGCGCCGAGTACTGCATCAAGACCACCGGCGAGGTCCGGATCCGCCCGGAGGGCAACGAGAACCCGGAGCTGGCCACCGGTGCGATCGAGGTGGTAGCCGATGGCCTCGATGTGCTCAGCGAGTCGGCGGCGCTGCCGTTCCAGATCGAGGGCACCGACGAGATCGGCGAGGACATCCGGCTCAAGTACCGCTACCTGGACATGCGCCGGGAGCCGGTCGCCCGCGCCCTGCGCCTGCGCTCCGAGGCCTCCTACCTGGTGGCCGACGTCCTGCGCGAGCATGGCTTCGTGCAGGTCGAGACGCCGGACCTGACCCGGTCCACGCCAGAGGGCGCGCGTGACTTCCTGGTCCCCGTCCGGCTGCGCCCGGGCAACTGGTACGCGCTGCCGCAGTCCCCGCAGCTGTTCAAGCAGCTGACGATGGTCGGCGGGCTGGAGCGCTACTACCAGCTTGCCCGGTGTTTCCGGGACGAGGACTTCCGCGGCGACCGGCAGCCGGAGTTCACCCAGATCGACCTCGAGATGAGCTTCGTCACCCGCGACGACGTGCTGCACGTCACCGAGGACGTCGTCGGCCGGCTGTGGGCGGAGATCGCCGGGTACCGGCTGCCGCGGCCGCTGCCCCGGCTGACGTACGCCGACGCGATGGACCGGTTCGGTTCGGACCGGCCGGACCTGCGGTTCGGCGCCGAGCTGACCGAACTGACCGGGTACTTCGCGGAAACGCCGTTCCGGGTGTTCCAGGCGCCATACGTCGGAGCGGTGGTGATGCCCGGCGGAGCGTCGCAGACCCGCAGCGAGCTGGACGCCTGGCAGGACTGGGCAAAGTCCCGCGGCGCCAAGGGCCTCGCCTACGTGCTGGTTTCCCCCGACGGCGAGCTCGGCGGCCCGGTCGCCCGGAACCTGTCGGAGGCCGAGCGGTCCGGCCTGGTGTCCGCGGTCGGCGCGGCCCCGGGGGACTGCATCTTCTTCGCGGCCGGTAAGCCCAGCGCCGCGAAGCAGTTGCTCGGTGCCGCCCGGGTGGAGATCGGGCGCCGGTGCGGCCTGATCGACGAGTCGGCGTGGGCGTTCACCTGGGTGGTGGACTTCCCGATGTTCGAGGAGGACGCCGAGGGGGGCTGGTCCCCGGTGCACCACCCCTTCACCGCGCCGCTGCCGGAGTGGGCGGGCAAGTTTGACAGTTCCCCGGAGAGCGCCCTCACCGACGCCTATGACCTGGTCTGCAACGGCGTCGAGCTCGGCGGCGGCTCGATCCGTATCCATCGCGCCGACATGCAGCAGCGGGTGTTCGACGTCATCGGCCTGTCCCGCCAGGAGGCCGATGAGAAGTTCGGCTTCCTGCTGGAGGCGTTCCGTTACGGGCCGCCCCCGCACGGCGGCATCGCCCTCGGCTGGGACCGGACGGTGATGCTGCTGACCGGGAAGGACAACATCCGTGAGGTGATCGCCTTCCCCAAGTCCGCCTCCGGCTACGACCCGCTGACCGGCGCGCCGACCCCGATAACCCCCGCCCAGCGCCGCGAGGCCGGGGTAGACGCGGCCCCGCCGAAGAAGCCGGGGTAGCGGCGGTCCGGGTGCCGGGCCTGGTCAGCGCTTCGAGGCCGTCTTCCGGCCGCGCCGGTCGTTGCGCCTGCCACCGGGCCATTCCCCGTGTGGCGGGGTGTCCTCGCCGACCGACCACAGAAAGTGGTAGGCGCCGGTGTCGCCGATGAAGCGGAACTGCCGTTTCAGGTCGGCCACCGTGTCCTCGAAGTCCGCGTGCGATCGCAGCCACCGGTCGAAGCCGCCGTACTCGGCGTCGAGCTCGCGCACCGCCTTTGCGTTGTCGATGGTGGCTTCGATCTTGGCTTTGCTGCGGATCACCCGCTGATCGCCGAGCAGCCGGTCGATATCAGCCGGGCCGTAACCCGCGACCACCTCGGGAGCAAAGCTCGCGAACGCGTCGCGGATGGCGTCCCATTTCGCGTCCACCACGCGCCAGCTGATTCCCGCCTGGAACACCGGCCGGGTGAGCGCTTCGAGGTAACCGGCGAGATCGTCCGGTTTGTGCGAGTGCGGAGCGTTGGCGTCCATCCAGATCCCCCTCAGTGCTGGATGCCCGGTGGCGCGCGCGCCGTGCCCCCGGCGGCGCGTCCGGCAGTATCACCGATCCACCTTCTCAGCTGGTCAGCCAGGCGCGGAAATCCGCAGTCCGACCACGGCGCGCAGGCCGGGCGCGGCGTCCTCCAGCCATACCTCCCCGCCGTGGGCGTGCACGATACCCCGGACGATCGCGAGGCCGAGGCCGGCGCCGCCGGTGTCGCCGTCCTCGCGGGCCCGGCCGTCGTCGAGGCGGGTGAACCGGTCGAATACCCGCTGCCAGTCTGCGGCCGGAACCCCCGGTCCGTCGTCGGTGACGGTCAGCAGCGCGCGGCCGCCGTCCCGGCCGACGCCGACGCTGACGCCGGTTCGCGCGTACCGCACCCCGTTGTCGACCAGGTTGCCGACGACCCGGGCCAGGCCCGCCTGGTCCCCGAGGACGGGCAGGTTGCCGGCGTCCCCCGCCCCGTTCATCGTGACCGGCACCCGTGCGCTCGCGTAACGGGCGACCGTTTCGTGCGCCACGGCCTGCAGGTCGATTGGTTGGCCCGCGGCGGCGGCCCCGGCCGCCCGCTCGTCCAGGCGGGCCAGCACCAGCAGATCCTCCGCGAGCCGGGAAAGCCGCAGCGTGTCGGCGAGGAGGTCGGATGCGCCCTCGCGCCAGTCGACCCCGTGCGGATGGTCGAGGGCCACCTCGAGCTGGGCGCGGATGCTTGCGATCGGGCTGCGCAGTTCGTGAGCGGTGTCGGAGACCAGTTCCCGCTGCCGCGCCTCCGCCGCCTGCAGCCTGCTGAGCATGTCGTTCAGGGTGACGGCCAGGCTGTGCACCTCGTCCCGGGTTTCCGGGACGGGGAGCCGCCGCGGGCCGACCGCCCCGGTGATGTCCTGAGCGCCCTTGCGCAGGCTGGTGATCGGGCGCAGCGCGCTGCCGATCACCAGCCAGTTCACCCCGGCCAGCAGGATGATCAGTACCGGCGTCCCGATCAGCGCGGAATGGAACAGCGTGGTGATGCTCGTCCGCACCTGGGTAAACGACACGCCCGCGATCACGGTCTGGCCGCCGTCCGCCCGGACCGCCACCACCCGCATCGGCCCGGGGACCGCGTACGGACCTCCGTCCAGGGTCACCGCGTCACCGGTGCCGACCGCGGTGGCGAGCTGGTGCCCGGACAGCAGCGGGACCAGCAGGTCCGCGCCGGGCGACCCGGCGCGGATCCGGCCGTCGGCGCCCAGCACCTGGACGATCACCGTCCCGCCGGCGACCGGAACCGGGTCGGGGAGGCGGTTCGCATCGATCAGGGCCGCCACCTGGTCGGCGCCCTGCCGGGCGGTGCCGTCCAGCGCCGAGACCAGGGAACCCGCCAGGGCGTGCACTCCGAGCCAGGCGCCGGCGGCCAGCGCCACGGCGAGCGCCGCGGTGGCGGTCACCGTCAGCCGGGCCCGCAGTCCACGGCGGCGCCACCAGCTAGCGGGCCACCACGACCCGGTCCGTTTCGCCGCCCGGCCGGGAACCTGTTCGCCGTCGGCGCGATCGGCGGCGGTCAGGCGGCCGGTGCCCTCAGCCGCCATCGCCGGCCAGCCGGTACCCGGCGCCGCGGAGGGTTTCCAGCGCGCGGCGGCCGAACGGAGCGTCGATCTTGCGGCGCAGGTACCCGACGTACACCTCGACCGCGTTCGGGTCCGTGGTGTCGGCCGCGTCCCACACGTGCTCCAGGATCTCGGTCTTGGACACCACCTGGTCGGCCCGGCGCATCAGGAACTCCAGCAGCGAGAACTCCCGCGGCGTCAGCTCGATCGCGCAGTCGGCCCGGTACACCGCGCGGGTACCCGGGTCCAGCACCAGGTCGCCGGCCTGCAGCTCGGCCGGCCGGCGGGCCGCGCCCCGCCGCAGCAGGGCGCGCAGCCGTGCCGCGAGCACCACGTAGGAGAACGGCTTGGTCAGGTAGTCGTCGGCACCGAGGTCCAGCCCGTCCGCCTGGTCGTACTCGCCGTCCTTGGCGGACAGGATCAGGATCGGGATCCAGTTCTCCTCGGCGCGCAGCCGCTCGCACACCTTGTACCCCGACAGCCGCGGCAGCATGATGTCGAGGACCATCGCGTCGTATCCGCCCTCCCGGGCCCGGTGCAGGCCGTCCACCCCGTCGTGGGCGAGGTCCACCGCGAATCCTTCCGCCTGCAGGCCACGCCGGACCGCGGCGGCCAGCCGCCGTTCGTCCTCCACCACGAGCACCCGCATCGCCGCACGCCCCCTTCCCGCGTCCGCGCGGCCTGCCGCCGAGCGGCCTGCCTCCGAGCCCATCTTGACCCATTCCGCAGCGGGACGTGCCACCCTCTCAGCGTCCGCACAGCCGGCGGCTGGCATTGTGAACAGCACGGGACGGGCACCGCCGAACGGGCCGCACCTTTCCGGGCGCGGCCTGCCGGGCAGCGCCCTTGGCCAGCGCTTTTTGGGCAGCAGTTCCCCGGGCAGTATCCGGGGAGCGCGACGAGAAACTGGGTGAGAGGCAATGCGAACTCCGCAGATGACGCCACGATCCGGACGCCGCCTACGGTGGGCGCTGCCGGCCGGGGCGTGCGTCGTCACCGGCGGCATCATCGCGGGGTCGCTGATCTCCGCCGCCCAGGCCAGCCCGCCGCTTCCGCCGAAAACGCCGGCCCAGCTACTCGCGGCCGTGGCCGGCCAGCCGGGCCCGCCGCCAGCGTTCACCGGGACGGTGGTGGAGACCGCCTCGCTCGGGCTGCCGGACCTGCCGGGCCAGTCGGATACGGCGTCGCCCGAGTCGCTGCTCACCGGCTCGCATACGGTGCGCGTCTACTACCAGGACCCGCAGCATCTGCGCCTGGCGGTACCCGGTCAGCTCAGCGAGACCGACCTGGTCCGCAACGGGCAGAACGCCTGGCTCTGGGACAGCTCGCAGAACCAGGCGACGCAGTACCAGTTGCCGGCCAAGGGCCCCAAGGGCGCCGCGGGCGGATCCGGCGCCACGGCGACGCCGACCCCGCAGAAGACCCCGCTGACCCCGCAGCAGGCGGCGCAGCAGGTGCTGGCCGCAGTCGGCCCGACGACCACGGTCAGCGTCGCCCGTGACAAGACCGTCGCCGGCGAGTCCGCATACGTGCTCGTCCTGGCGCCGAAGGACAGCCGCTCACTGATCGGGCAGGTCCGCATCGCCATCGACGGGCAGCGGAACGTGCCGCTTCGGGTCCAGGTCTTCGCCCGCGGCGCCAAGTCTCCCGCCTTCCAGACCGGGTTCCAGTCGGTGTCGTTCACCAAGCCGGCCGCGGCGAACTTCAATTTCACCCCGCCGCCGCACGCCAAGGTGGTGCAGGGCAGCACGAATTCCGGAAGCACCCAGGGTGAGCCGAACGGCCACGGCAGCGTGGTCGGCAGCGGCTGGCTGGCCGTGGCCGTCCTGCCGCCTGCCGCCCTGACCGCCCCCGGCACGGGCGCCAGCACGGGCCCCAGCACGGGCGCGAGCACCGGCCCCAGCCCGGCCCCGTCCGGCCAGGGCGGCGCCGCGGGGAACGGCCCGGCCGAGTCGGCCCGCGCGTTCCAGGCGCTGCAGGGCGCGGCGAAGCCGGTGAGCGGCTCATGGGGCACCGGCCGGCTGCTGCGCACCCCGCTGTTCTCGGCGCTGTTCACCAGCGACGGCCGGGTGCTCGTCGGGGCGGTCACCCAGGACGTGCTCTACAGCGCGGCAAGTCAGGCCAAGTGAGCCCGGACCGGGCCAGCGCCGGGGCCGTCATCACGACCGCGGGGCTGACCAAGCGGTTCCGCGGCGGGCAGGTCGCGGTGGACCAGGTGGACCTGCGGGTCCCGCGGGGGGCGGTGTACGGCTTCCTCGGGCCCAACGGCTCCGGGAAGACGACCACGATCCGTATGCTGCTGGGCCTGGTCTACCCGACCAGCGGCAGCCACGAGCTGCTCGGTACCGCGATGCCGGCCGGAGCCGGCGCGGTGCTGCCGCGGGTCGGCTCCCTGGTGGAGGGCCCGGCGTTCTATCCGTTCCTGTCCGGGTGGGCCAACCTGGCCCGCTGGGACGCGGCCGACCGGACCGCGGACCCGGCCACCGCCCGGCAGCGCATCGGCACCGCGATGGAACGGGTGGGCCTGCTCAGCGCGGCGAAGAAGCGGGTGCGGCAGTACTCGCTCGGGATGAAGCAGCGGCTCGCCGTGGCGGCCGGCCTGCTCCAGCCGCGTGAGCTGATGATCCTGGACGAGCCGACCAACGGTCTCGACCCGCAGGGGACCCGCGAGATCCGCAGCCTGATGCGGCAGATCGCCGCCGACGGCACCACCGTGTTCGTCTCCTCGCACCTGCTGGCCGAGGTGGACCAGATCTGCTCCGACGTCGGGGTGATGCGCACCGGCGAGCTGGTCTTCCAGGGCACGCTGGAGGAGCTGCGCAGCCGCGGCGCGGCGCGGGTTCAGGTCGACACCGCGGAGCCGGAGCGGGCGCGCAAGGTGCTGGACGCGCGCGGGATGGCGGACGTGCGGATCGAGGGCCGCCTGGTGTCGGCACAGCTGGGGACCGAGCAGACCGAACGGCTCTGCGAGGACCTCGTGCACGCAGGAGTCCCGGTGTCCGGGCTCGGCACGCTGCGGCCGAACCTCGAGGACCTGTTCGTCGAGCTGACCGGTGAGGGATTCGATGTCGCAGGTTGATTCGCTTCCGCCGGCCGGACCGGTGCCGCAGGACGGGCCGCGGGCCGTCGCGCCGTCGGCGCCGCGGGCCGGGCTGCGGCTGTTCGGCTCGGAGCTGAGCCTGGTGTTCCGGCGGCGGCGTAACCAGGCGCTGCTGGTGGTTCTCGCCGCGGTGCCGATCCTCATCGGGGTGGCGCTGCGCCTCTCGCACGGCGGGGGTAACGGCGGCGGCCCGCCGTTGCTGTTCGAGGCGACGGAGAACGCGGTCGCGCTGACCTTCTTCGCGCTGTCGGTGCTGCTGACGCTGGTGCTGCCGCTGGCCGTCGCGGTAGTCGCCGGGGACTCGCTGGCGGGGGAGGCCGGCTACGGGACGCTGCGCTACCTGCTGGCCGTTCCGGCCGGGCGCACCCGGCTGCTGCTGTCCAAGTACGCGGTGATCGTCGTGTTCGGCCTGGCCGCGAGCGCCGTTGTCGCGGTGGCGGCGCTGCTCACCGGGCTGGCGCTATTCCCGGTCGGCCCGGTGACGCTGCTGTCCGGCAGCACGGTGCCGCTGTCGCAGGGGCTGCTCCGGCTGCTGTTCATCGTGCTGTACGTCGGCGCGGCGATGGCCGCGCTCGGCGCGATCGGCTTGGCCATCTCGACGCTCACCGAGCACCCGATCGGCGCGATCGCCGCCATCGCGATCGTGGTGGTGGCCAGCCAGGTTGTGGATAACGTCCCGCAGTTCGCCGTGGTCCACCCGTACCTGCCGACGCACTGGTGGACGACGTTCGACGCGCTGCTGCGGTCCCCGGTCGCCTCCGGAGACCTGGTGCACGGCCTGCTGTCGTTCGCGGCGTACGCGGCGATCTTCGGCGGATTCGCCTGGGCGCGCTTCACCACCAGCGACGTCAGCTGCTGAGGCGGGCGGCTCAGACGAACAGCGGCTCCGCCGCCGCGCGGCGCGTCATCTCGTTCATCGCCTCGTCATCGGGGCCTTCCGCGAAACGGCTGGCCGCGTCCAGCACCCGGGGGAGCAGGTCGACGTCGCCGACGCTGTCGAGGAACACCCCGCGGCGGCTGAGCGCCCACCACACCGCGAGATCGATGTCCTCTTGGCGCTCCAGCGGCTCATACCAGGTGCTGCGCGTGTGCGGCCGGGCCTCCCACGGGCGCAGCGCGATCGACTTGATCGTCTGGATCGCCACGTTACGGTCCCGGCAGGTCCGGTACAGCGGCTCAAAGTTCGCGGCGTAGTAGGCGTTCTGCATGGTGACGTAGTTGTAGGGGAGCAGCACCGAGTCGAAATCGAACCGCTCCAGGCTGCGGCGGTGGGTGGCGGCGATCTGGGAGCCGTGCCCGGTCACGCCGATCCACCGGATCAGGCCCTCGTCCCGCGCCTCGACCGCGGCCTCCAGCGCCCCGCCGGGGCTGAGGGCGGTGTCCCACTCGATCGGGTCCGCGAGGGCGTGCAGCTGCCACAGGTCGACGTGGTCGACCCCCATCCGTTCGAGGGACCGGTGCAGCTCCTCGCGCGCGCCGGCCTTGGTCCGCTCGTCTCCCTTGGTGGCCAGGAAGAACCGGCCGGGCTCGCGCTGCAGCCACGGCCGGATGCGTACCTCGGCCTCGCCGTAGCTCGAGGCGACATCCAGGTGGTTCACGCCATAGGAGAGCAGCACGTCCAGGGTCTCGTCGGCAACCCGCTGCGACACCGCCCCGAGGGCCGCGCCTCCGAAGATCACCCGGGTGCTCTGATGGCCGGTGCGGCCGAACTCCGCCAGCTCGATAGGCATGAGGCCACGATAAGCCCCGAGCCGGTAACTGCGGATAATGTCGAAGGCGTGGCCAGATCACCGGCCGGCCAGTCCAGCAGCCTGTTCGACGCGGCAGAGGAACAGGCCGCTTCCGCGCAGGCGCCGCTGGCGGTGCGGATGCGCCCGCGAAGCCTGGAAGAAGTCGTCGGCCAGCAGCATCTGCTCGGCGAGGGAACGCCGCTGCGGAAGCTGGTGGACGCCGACGTCCCGATGTCGCTGCTGCTGTGGGGCCCGCCCGGAACCGGCAAGACCACCCTCGCCTACGTGGTGAGCCGGGTGACCCGGCGGAACTTCGTCGAGCTGTCCGCGGTCAGCTCCGGCGTCAAGGAGGTGCGGGCCGTCATCGAGGCAGCCCGCCGTGACCTGGGCCTGACCGGCACCCAGACGCTCCTGTTCATCGACGAGGTGCACCGGTTCAACAAGGCGCAGCAGGACGCGCTGCTTCCCGCGGTGGAAAACCGGTGGGTGTCGTTCATCGGCGCGACCACCGAGAATCCGTTCTTCTCCGTCATCAGCCCGTTGCTGTCCCGGTCGCTGCTGCTCACCCTGGAACCGCTCACCGACGACGAGGTCCGGGCGGTCATCGACCGCGCGCTGTCGGACGAGCGCGGCCTGGCCGCCGCGGTGGAGCTCGAGCCCGCGGCCGCGGACCACCTGGTCCGGCTGGCCGGCGGCGATGCCCGGCGGGCACTGACCTACCTGGAGGCCGCCGCCCTCGGCGGCGACGGCACCGGCGACGGCGGGCCGCGGGTGATCGACGTGCCGGCCCTGGAGCGGGCGGTGGACCGCGCGGCCGTCCGCTACGACCGCGCCGGTGACCAGCACTACGACGTGATCAGCGCGTTCATCAAGAGCATCCGGGGCAGCGACGTGGACGCGGCGCTGCACTACCTGGCGCGGATGATCGAGGCAGGCGAGGACCCGCGGTTCATCGCCCGCCGGCTGATCGTGCACGCCAGCGAGGACGTCGGGATGGCCGACCCGTCGGCGCTGCTGGCGGCCACCGCCGCCGCTCAGGCGGTGGAGTTCGTCGGGCTGCCGGAGGCACGGATCAACCTGGCCCAGGCGGTCATCCACCTCTCCCTCGCGCCCAAGTCCAACGCGGTCATCAAGGCCATCTCGGCGGCCGCCGCCGACGTGCAGGCCGGGCTGGCCGGAGCCGTCCCGGCGCACCTGCGGGACGCGCACTACCAGGCTGCGGGCCGGCTGGGCCACGGCAGGGGCTACCAGTACCCGCACGACTTCGACGGCGCGATCGTGCCGCAACGCTACGCGCCGGAGGAGGTCGCCGACCGCCGGTACTACGAGCCCAGCCGGCACGGCGCCGAGCAGCGCTACGCCGAGCGCTCCGAGCAGATCCGGCGGGTGCTGGACGACCGGGACGGAGACGGCACGAACCGTTAGGTGGCCCTGCCTGCCAGCGTTCCGGGCCTCCAGCGGGGTAGGGTCGTGCGGGTCTGCTGCGATTCTCCCACCGCGCGCAGCGCCGCCCGCAAGACCTTGGAGGACCACTCATGACAGTGAGCCCCGTGGCCCTCCGCCGCTCCGATCCTCGCTCCGCTGCGATTCTCCCACCGGCGCGCAGCGCCGCCAGCAATACTTTGGAGGACCACTCATGACAGCCGGGGACGTCGCCGCGCTGGTCGCGGCGATCGCATTCGCGCTCCTCGTCATCGTCGGCGGCTACGTCCTGGTCAGGCTCGCCCGCCTTATCTCGGAGGCGACCGGGCTGATCTCCGAGGTGCGCGGCCGGTCCGACGAACTGCTGGACCAGGCCGGCCAGGCGATGGACCGGGCGCACGAGCAACTGGCGCGGACGGACGCGATCGGCGCGAACCTGGACCTGATCAACAACAACCTGGCCGAGCTGACCGGGGACATTTCGATCATGACCCGCGCCCTGCGGGCGATGCTCTCCGGACCGGTCGGGAGGGTCGCCGCGTTCTCCTTCGGCATCCGGCGGGCGATCGGGCTGCGCCGCGGCGAGGTGCAGGTCGCCCAGCAGTTCGCCGAGCAGGAGCTGGCCGAGCAGGAGTTGGCCGAGCAAGACTTCCCCGAGCCGGACGAGCGCCCGGCCCTGCCGGCGGGCCGATCGGGCCGATGATCCGCCGCCTGTTCTGGCTGTCGGCCGGCGCCGTTATCGGAGTGTCCGGGTACCGGAAGGTGACCGCGAAGATCAACAATGCCAAGCGGGCCTTGCACCCGGAACGGGAGATAGCCGCGTTCGCCCGTGACGTCCGCGAAGGCGCCCGGATGTACCGGGCAGACCAGGATCAGCGACCGCCTAGGCTCGAATACTCCGACCCGGACAAGAACGGGACCGGTAGATTCAGCAGGCCCGGCGGGGTGAACAGGTACCGGGCATCGTGACGAGCGTGAGGGATGGCAGGAGATGGAGTCGGCTGAGATCGTCCGCCGCTTCCTTGGCTACTTCGAGCAGCAGCGGCACAACGTGGTGCCCTCCGCCAGCCTGGTCGCCGAGGACCCGACGCTGCTGTTCGTCAACGCCGGGATGGTGCCGTTCAAGCCGTACCTGTCGGGTCAGCTGCAGCCGCCATTCCGCCGCGCCACCAGCGCGCAGAAATGCATGCGGACGCCCGACATCGAGGAAGTCGGCAAGACCACCCGGCACGCGACGTTCTTCCAGATGCTGGGCAACTGGTCGTTCGGCGATTACTTCAAGGCCCAGGCGATCCCGTTCGCGTGGGACCTGCTCACCCGTGCGGAACGCGACGGCGGCTTCGGCTTCCCGGAGGACCGGCTGTGGGCCACCGTCCTGACCGACGACGACGAGGCCGCGCGGATCTGGCGGGAGGAGATCGGCCTTCCGGAAAACCGCATCCAGCGGCGCGGCCTGCTGGACAACTACTGGCACATGGGCGTCCCGGGCCCGGGCGGCCCGTGCTCGGAGATCTATTACGACCGCGGCCCGGAGTACGGGCCGGACGGCGGCCCGGTGGTGGACGAGGACCGCTTCCTCGAGGTGTGGAACCTCGTGTTCATGCAGGAGCAGCTCAGCGCGGTCCGCAGCAAGGCTGATTTCGACGTCGCGGGCGACCTGCCGGCGAAGAACATCGACACCGGCATGGGCCTGGAGCGGATGGCCGCCATCCTGCAGGGCGTCGACAACATCTACGAGATCGACACCACCTGGAAGATCCTCGACGCCGCGGCCGATATGACCGAGACCAAGTACGGACGCGAGCAGCGCACCGACGTCGCGCTCCGGGTGGTGGCCGACCATGCGCGCGCCGCGGTGATGCTGGCCGAGGATGGCGTACTGCCCTCCAACGAGGCACGCGGCTACGTCCTGCGCCGGATCCTCCGCCGCAGCGTCCGGAACCTGCGGCTGCTGGCCGGCGGCCACCGTGGCGGCACTGGCGGCGGGACCAGGAACGAGCCGCGCTTCCTGCACGAGCTTTCCGCCGTGGCGATCGAGGCGATGGCCGATCAGTACCCGGAGCTGGAGCGGGACGCCGCGCGGATCCAGTCGGTGATCGACGGCGAGGAAGAGTCGTTCCTCGGCACGCTCCGGACCGGTACCGCGATCTTCGAGGCCGCCGTCGAAGAGGCAAAACGGCGGGGCGAGCGCACCCTCCCCGGACAGCAGGCGTTCCAGCTCCACGACACCTACGGGTTCCCGATCGACCTCACCCTGGAGATGGCGTCCGAGCAGGGGCTGAACGTCGACGAGGACGGCTTCCGCAAGCTGATGGCCGAGCAGCGGGACCGGGCGCGCCAGGACGCGGTGGCGAAGAAGACCGGCGGCGTCGACGTCTCGGTGCTCAGCGACCTGCTCGACCGGTCCGGCCCGGTCACGTTCACCGGATACGAGCAGGCAGAGGGTGAGGCGACGGTCACGGCGGTGCTGGTCGGCGGCGCGAATGTCCCGGCCGCCGCCGCGGGCACCGACGTGGAGATCGTGCTCGACCGCACCCCGTTCTACGCCGAGGGCGGCGGCCAGCTCGCCGACGCCGGCCGCATCCGCACCGGCGGAGGCGGCGCCGGAACCGACGCCGAGGTTGAGGTGTCCGACGTGCAGTCCCCGGTACCCGGGCTGATCGTGCACAAGGGCCGGGTCGTCTCCGGCGAGGTCCGCGCCGGGGCGCAGGCGTACGCCGAGATCGACGTCGAGCGGCGGAAGGCGGTGTCCCGCGCGCACACCGCGACCCACCTGGTGCACCGTGCGTTCCGCGGGGCGCTGGGCGAATCCGCGGCACAGGCCGGGTCGGAGAACGCGCCCGGCCGGTTCCGGTTCGACTTCACCGCCTCCGGCCCGGTGCCGCGTTCGGTGCTGCGCGAGGTCGAGGACGAGGTCAACGAGGTGCTCATCGGCGACCTCGGCGTCCGGGCGTTCCACACGTCCCTGGACGAAGCCCGTGCCATCGGGGCGCTCGCGCTGTTCGGCGAGAAATACGGCGACCGGGTCCGGGTGGTCGAGGTCGGCGATTACTCCCGCGAGCTGTGCGGCGGCACCCATGTGCTGCGGTCCGGGCAGCTGGGCCTGATCAAGGTCCTGGGCGAGTCGTCGATCGGTTCCGGGGTCCGCCGGGTCGAGGCGCTGGTGGGTCTCGACGCGTTCCGCCACCTGGCGTTGGAGAGCGTTCTGGTATCCCAGCTGACCGAGCAGTTGAAGGCGCGCCCGGAGGAGCTGCCGGAGCGGATCGCGGCCCTGGTGACGCGGCTGCGGGAGGCGGAACGCGAGCTTCAGCGCAGCCGTTCGGCACAGCTGCTCAGCTCCGCGGGTGAACTGGCCGCATCGGCGGCGGACGTGGGTGGCGCCGCATTCGTCGCGCACCGCGCTCCGGACGGGACCAGCGCCGACGCAATCCGCGAACTGGCGCTGAACATCCGGGACCGGATCACCGGGCGGCCGGCCGCGGTGGTGGTCGCCGGGGTCCCCGCCGACCGGCCCGTCGTCGTCGTCACCGTGAACGAGGCCGGCCGCGCGGCCGGGCTGAAGGCCGGGGCGCTCGTCGGGTCCGCGGCAAAGGTCCTCGGCGGCGGGGGCGGTGGCCGCGACGACATCGCGCAGGGAGGCGGTTCCGCGCTCCGCCCAGATGGGCCGGACGTGATCAGTGAGGCATTTGTTGCCGTCCGCTCACTTGTGAGCGACATGATCGGCGCGGGGGCGTAACGTGGCACCGTGCCACGGGTAGCAAACCACCATCAGGTGGACAAGAATCGCCCGCCCGTGGGGGAGGCCGCAGCCGGCGACACGTCGGCGCGGCGTGGGGTGCGGTTGGGCGTTGACGTCGGTTCGGTGCGGATCGGCCTCGCGCGGACGGATCCGGATGGGCTCATTGCCTCACCGCTAGCCACGGTTCGCCGCGGCCGCGGGGACCTGGACCAGATCGCCGGGCTGGCCGCCGAGAACCAGGTGATCGAGGTGATCGTCGGCCTGCCGACCTCGCTGTCCGGCCGCGAAGGGCGGGCCGCGGCGGCCGCGCGGACGTTCGCGGCCGAGCTGGCCGCACGGCTGGCCGCGCCCGGCCGAGCGGAACCGGGCGACGAGCACGCCGGTGACGAGCACGCCGGTGCGCCGGTCGATGTGCGCCTGTTCGACGAGCGGTTCAGCACCGTGACGGCGCACGGTGCCCTTCGCGAAGGCGGTAGAGACGAGCGCGCCAGGCGTCCGGTGGTGGACCAGGCGGCAGCCGCCGTGCTGCTGCAGGCCGCCCTGGATACCGAGCGGTCTACCGGGCGCCCTCCGGGCGAGCTGGCCGCTCCGGCACGGCGGCGCCGGTGAGTGACCCATATTCCGGCGGGCCGCCCCGCCGTGGACGCCGCTTTGGCGGATCGCGGCCTCCGGCCGGGCCGTCGCACCCGTACTCGGCGTCTCCGGGCGGCGGTCAGCGCGGTAGTCAACCGGGCGGCACCGGTCCGCCGGGGCGCGGCGCCCAGGAGGGCACTGGCCGGGGTGGCGGTGACCGCGGGGGTCGTGACCGGAGCGGTCGCGACCCCCGCGCTCGGGACGGCGGCCCGCCGGGAAACCCGTACGCTCCGCCCACGGAACCGGTGCCCGACGGGTACCGGCGGCCGTCCGGCGCCGCTCCGGTACAGCCGGACTGGCCGAGCCCGACTGGAGAGCCGACGGGTCCCTATGGTTCGCGGGAGCCGGACGCCGGGTACGGGCCGGCCCGGGGCGCCGGGCCCGCCTCACCGTGGCAGGGCTACCAGGCTGCGCCGTCGGCCGGCGGATACCCGGTCCCGGCCCGCGGATCCAACCCCCCGATGCCGGACCGGCAGGACCCTCCGGCCGGGCCCAGCCGGTCCCCGTGGCCGGGCGGGTCTGCCGGCCGCACCCGGGGCCGTGACCGCACCCGGGGCCCGGACCGCAGCCGGCCTCCGTACCGCAGCGGGCCTCCGTACCGCAGCGGGCCGGATGCTGGCAGCTGGTCTCCGGACCAGGCCCGGTACCCAGACCCCCGCGGGCCTGAGGGTCCGGGCGCGCAGCCGGACCGTTCCGGCCGATCCGGATCGAGCTATCGCGATTCGGGCTTCTCCGGTTCGGGCTATTCGGGGTCTGGCTTCTCCGGGTCTGGCTTCTCCGGGTCTGGCTCCTCCGGGTCTGGCTATTCGGGGTCTGGAAATCGCGGGCCTGGCGAGTCGGGGTCCGGCTATGCGGGGTCCGGCTACTCGGGGTCTGGTTACTCGGGGTCTGGGAATCGCGGGTCCGGCGATCCGCTGACCAGCGATTCCCTCTCCGGCGACCCCCTGTCCGGCGGTCCCGGATCCGGCGCTCCCCGGTCCGGCGCTGCGAGGTCCAGGCGGCGGTTGCCCACGGCGGGCGGCAATCCGCCACCGGCACCCTCCGGTCGGCGTTTCAGCCCGCGGCAGCGGGATGACCGGTACCGTGCTGAGGAAAGCCGGGCGACCCGCGACAGCCGGTACACCTCCGTGCCGGGAGAGCGCGAGCGGCTGACGGGACCCGGCCCGCTGGATCCCGCCGCTGCACCGTCGCGGAGCCGGTGGGAACCGGCCGTCGGCGGCCCCCGCGGCGGCGAGCAGGTTGACGAGCTTCACGCGCAGCCGCGAACGGATCATGCCGGCCTCCGGGCTGGCCACGCTGCCGGCGGGCCAGGTTATGGAGGTGCGATGGACCCCGGCTTCCACTCCCGGGTAGGAGCGGGGCTGGACCCCGGCTTTGACGACGGTTTTGACCCGGAGCTGGACGACGGCTTCGATCACGGCTTTGCCGACGATCCGGATTACGGGGGTTTCTGGGACGACGACGTCGCGGGAGTGCGCGTCGCCGGCCGTGCCAGTGTCAAGGGGGGCACTGCCCGCGGCGGCACGACGCGGCCGGTCCGGCGGCCCGCGGGACGCAGCGGCAGCACCCGGCAGGTCCGGCGGCCGGCGGGACGCAGCGGCACGGCCCGGCAGGTCCGCCGCGTCCAGCGACCCGTGGGACGGGGGGGCAAGGCCAGGCAGGTCCAGGTCCGGCGGCCCGCGGGACGACGGCCACGCCGCGGCAACCGGACAGCGATCACTGTGTCGCTTGTCGTCCTGCTCGTGTTCGTGGCTGCCGGTGGGGCGGTTGGTTACCGGCTGCTGCGCACGTACGTGATTCCGCCGGACTTCAGCGGGCAGGGCACCGGAACCCTGCTCGTCCAGGTCGCCGACGGGCAGAGCGCGCACGACGTGGCGCAGACGCTGGCCCGGCTGGGGGTGGTGGCCAGCCCACGCGCCTTCATCAAGGCGGTGGAGGCGGACCCGCAGGCGCAGATCGATCCCGGTACCTACCGGCTGCACCGGCAGATGAAGGCGAGCCTCGCCTTGCAGCTGCTGCTCAGCCCCGCTGCCCGGGTGCAGGCCCGGGTGGCGATCCCGGAGGGCTGGCGGGTATCGCAGATTACCGCCGCCCTCGGCAGCCGGTCGGGTATCCCGCTGAGCAACTACCGGGCGGCGGAGGCCAACCCGGGCTCGCTCGGGCTGCCCAGCTATGCGCGGGACCACCTCGAGGGCTACCTGTTCCCCGCGACCTACAACGTGCAGCCGAAGATGACGGCCGCCCAGGTTCTGCAGGCGATGGTCCAGCAGTTCAACCAGCAGGCCGCCCAGCTCGGCCTCACGTCCGGCGCGAAACGGCTGAACCTCACCCCGGACCAGCTCGTCACCGTCGCGAGCCTGGTCCAGGCGGAGGGAGGCCGTGCGTCGGACTTCCCGAAGATCTCCCGGGTCATCTACAACCGGCTCGCCACCGGAATGCAGCTCGACCTGGACAGCACGGTGATGTACGCGCTGCACACCTACGGAATCGTGGCGTCGGACCAGCAGGTGGCCGACACCATCTCCCCGTATAACACCTACCGGCACAACGGCCTGCCCCCCGGCCCGATCTGCAATCCCGGCTCGGAGGCCATCCAGGCGGCGCTGCACCCGGCCTCGGGGAACTGGATCTATTTCGTGACCGTTGACCCGAAGCACGGGATCACCAGGTTCACCGCGAGCGCGGCGCAGTTCCAGCAGCTACGCGCGCAGCTCCAGCGCAACATGGGGAAGTGATGAAGGCCGCCGTTCTCGGCTCACCGGTCGGCCATTCGCTGTCCCCGGCGCTGCACCGCTGCGCCTACGCGGAACTGGGCCTGTCCGACTGGAGCTACCAGGCGATCGAATGCGACGAGGCCCGGCTTCCCGGGCTGCTCGGCTCGGTGACGGCGGACTGGGCCGGGCTGTCGCTGACGATGCCGCTGAAGCGGGCGGTGATCGGGCTGCTGGACTGGGTCAGCCCGCTGGCATCCCAGATCGGAGCGGTGAACACCGTGGTCTTCGGCGCTCCCGGGGAAGGCGGCGGACGGCGCCCGCCGGACCGCCCGGCGGACCGGCCGGTCCGGCGCGGATACAACACCGACGCCGGCGGGATGGCGGACGCGCTGGCCAGCGCATCCCCGGCGCCGGCGCCGGCTCCGGCGACCGCCGTCATCATCGGCGGGGGCGCCACCGCGTGCTCCGCGCTCGCCGCCGTGGCCGACCTCGGGCTGCGGAAAGCCACGGTGGCCGTCCGGACACAAGCGCGCGCCGGTGACCTGCTGGCTGCCGCGGAGCGGCTGGGAATTTCGGTGCAGCTCACCGGCGTTGGTGAGCTTGGTAATCCTGGTGGTGCGCCCGGGGAGCTGATCATCTCCACCGTTCCGTCCGGCGCCGCGGATGCCCTGGCTGCACGGCTCGGCGCGCTCGCACCCGCGGCAGTGCTCGATGTGGTCTATGACCCATGGCCGACCCGGCTGGCGGAGGCGGCGCGAGCGGCCGGCGCCACGGTCACCGGGGGATTCGATCTGCTTCTGTATCAGGCGGCGCGGCAAGTCCGGCTGATGACGGGGCTGGAACCGCCGGTCGAGGCGATGCGCTCGGCCGGCCTGGCGGCCCTTGCCGGGCGCGCCCGGTAGCGGAGCGCCGATCGCCGGCGTGTTACCAGCTGGCAGCTATCCCCAACTCCGGGTCCGGCTGGTATTCTTACAGGTCGGCCGACCCGGTGCGCAAACACTGGGAGCAAGCGGAGGGCCACCTCCCACCTTGCTGGGCCGGGCTGCGAAGCCCGGGCTAGCGGGTCCGGTCGCCGGCCATACCGGTCGGCGGAGCCGTCGTCGCGGCGGCTCCTGGTGGCCTCGCATGCACGCCGTGCGAGGCTTTTTCGCTGAAAAAGGATGCTCAAGGAGGTCACATCAGCGCTGAATCGCGTATTAACGAGCGCATCCGCGTCCCGGAGGTACGGCTCGTCGGGCCAAACGGCGAGCAGGTCGGGATCGTCGCCATCGGCGACGCGCTCCGGTTGGCCCAGGAGGCCGACCTTGACCTGGTTGAGGTAGCGCCGACCGCGCGCCCGCCCGTGGCCAAGCTGATGGACTACGGCAAGTTCAAGTATGAGTCCGCGCTGAAGGCCCGGGAGGCCCGCAAGAACCAGGCGCAGACCATCATCAAGGAGATCAAGCTCCGGCCGAAGATCGACCCGCACGACTACGGCACCAAGAAGGGCCACGTCGAGCGGTTCCTGAAGCAAGGCGACAAGGTCAAGGTAACGATCATGTTCCGCGGGCGCGAGCAGTCCCGCCCGGAACTCGGCTTCCGGCTGCTCCGGCGGCTGGCCGAGGATGTCTCTGAGCTAGGCTCCGTCGAGGCGCAGCCCAAGCAGGACGGCCGGAACATGACCATGGTCATCGGTCCGCACCGCAGGAAGACCGATGTCGGCCGGGAACGGTCTCCGAAGCCCGCCGACGGCGGCCGGGCGCAGCGGCCCGCGGACGGAGGTCCCGCCGACACCGGTCCCGCCGATGGGCGGCGCCCCGCCCCGCGGCCGCAGGAACGCTCCGGCGAGCGGGCCCCGGCCTCGGCTGGAGCGGCCCAGGGCGCAGCGGCCTCAGGCTCAGCGGCCTCAGGCGCAGCGGCGCCTCGACCGGTACCCCGCCCGCGGCGCGGGCCGACGGCAGCGACCGGAGCGTGATCAGGGAAACCTGACCGCCCTGGGCGGCCGCCGGGCCGGGCTTCACGGCCGTTGCGGGTTCCGGGACGGACCCGGATGACGGTGCCGGGCAACGGACCGTTACCGGCTGCGCCGGTGCAGGCTGGCCGCGGCAGGAGGGACCCGTCCGCCCCGACACCGGGCGGACAGCGCAGTTGCACGCGCGTGCGCGTGATTGTTCCCGCATGGGCGGGCGCAGGCATTCAAGACAGAGAAACGGAAGGACAGCGGCGGCAGTGGGCAAGCCAAAGATGAAGACACACAGCGGAGCCAGCAAGCGGTTCCGGCTGACGGGCTCCGGCAAGGTGATGCGCCGCCGCGCCATGCGAAACCACAAGTTCGTCGGGAAGTCCAGCAAGCGGACCCGGCGGCTGTGGAACGACGTCGTCGTCGCGGACGCCGACACGAGGAAGATCAAGAAGCTGCTCGGGAACTAGCCCGGGCCCGTCGAGGGAGTTAAGAACATGGCACGCGTGAAGCGGGCGACAGGAGCCCAGAAGAAGCGCAAGACCGTGCTCGAGCGGGCCAGTGGCTACCGGGGCCAGCGGTCGCGGCTGTACCGCAAGGCCAAGGAGCAGGTCCTTCACTCGATGACCTACGCCTACCGGGACCGCAAGGACCGTAAGGGCGCTTTCCGGCGGCTGTGGATCCAGCGCATCAACGCGGCTGCCCGGGCGAACGGGATGACCTACAACCGCTTCATCCAGGGCCTGCGGGCGGCCGGAGTCGACGTCGACCGGCGAATGCTCGCCGAACTCGCCGTCGCCGACGCGGCGGCTTTCACCGCGCTGGTGGAACTGGCGGCGAAGGCGCTCCCGCAGGCGGGCGAGTCCGGGAAGGACGGGAAGACCCCGGCCGCCGCGTAAAGCCGGGGTGACACAGGCGAAGCCTGCGCGGCCGATGGCCCCGGCGGCGGGACGCGACGTCACCAGCCCCCACTCGCCGCGGATCAAGGCGGCGCGGCGACTGGCGAAGCGCACGTTCCGGCAACGCGAACGCGCGTTCCTCGCCGAGGGCCCGCAGGCCGCCGGAGCGGCGCTTGCCGCCGGCGCGGATATCACCGAGGTCTTCGTCACCGCCGCCGCGCAGCTGCGTTACCCGGAGCTGATCGCCGCGGGGGTGCGGGCCGGTGCGGCGGTGCGGGTGGTCAGCGGCGAGGTGATGGCCGACCTGTCGCAGACCGTCACCCCGCAGGGCCTGCTCGCGGTCTGCCGGTTCGTTGACGTGCCGCTCGCCGAGGTGACCGGGAAGCGGCCGCGGCTCACCGTGCTGCTCGCCCACGTCCGCGATCCCGGCAACGCCGGAACGGTGCTCCGCACCGCCGACGCGGCCGGAGCGCAGGCGGTCGTTTTCACCGATGCCTCCGTGGACCCCTACAACGGCAAGTGCGTGCGCGCTTCCGCGGGCAGCCTGTTCCACCTTCCGGTGGTGACCGATGTTCCGATCGCCGACGCGGCGCGGGAGCTCAGGGCCGCCGGGATGCGGGTCCTCGCGGCCGACTCCGGGGGCACCAGGTCCCTGGATGCCGTGATCGACGACGGGACGCTCAGCGCCCCGACCGCCTGGATGTTCGGCAATGAGGCGTGGGGCCTGCCCGAACAGGCCCGTGCCGAAGCCGACGAGATCGTGTCGGTGCCGATCTACGGCCGGGCGGAGAGCCTCAACCTGGCGACCGCCGCGGCCGTGTGCCTTTATGCCTCCGCCCGCTGCCAGCGTCGGCCCGGCCCGCCGCCCGGTAACGCCGCGGGTTAGGGCGGCTACGGGGGGCTCTGCGGTACGCCAGGGTACAGGCGCGGTACTGTTTCCGTAGCCGTCCGGAGGGATGAACCCCGAACCGGGCCACACTTTCCTGTTAACAGAAAATTCACTATTCTCCCGTTACAGGCAGCAATGGGCACAAACCACCCGCAAGCGGGGGGTGCCGCAGACAAGCCGGCAGCGCTAGAGTCTGATCACGTTCCGTCATGCCAAAGTGGCGGGTGGCCCGGGCAAGCCGACGAGCCGGACGGAGGCGTCGCTTAAATTGGATCCGATCAGCGTGGCTATCCCTGAACAGCTCACGCTGCGCGATGCCGACGTCGCTGGCCGGGGCGTTGCGGCGGGCGAGCGCCCCGCTGACCCGCGCACAATGCCGGGCGGCGCGCCCGGGTGGACCGTTACGCCGGACGCCCTGCCCGATGGCCTCGTGGTCGCGGACTCCCGTGGAACCGTCACCGTCTTCAACCGGGCGGCCGGCCGCCTGACCCGCACCGCGCCGGCCGCTGCGGTGGGCGCCAGCGTCCGCGACGTGCTCCCGCTGCGCGACAGCGACGGCCGCTGCTGGTGGACGATCGCCAAGCCCTACGGCGGGCTGCGCACCCGCACCCGCCAGCCCGAGCTGCCCCTGTTCCTGCCCGACGGGACCGAGCTGCTGGTCACGGTGTCGTGCATCCGGGAGCCCCGGCGCGGCGGCGTGGTCCGCCAGCTGGTGTTCTGCCTGCGCTCGGCCGACCAGCTGACGCGGATCGAGCGCAGCCGCGCGGACCTGGTGTCCACCGTCGCGCACGAGCTGCGCTCCCCGCTCACCAGCGTCAAGGGCTTCACCGCCACGATGCTCAACAAGTGGCACCGCTTCACCGATGACCAGAAGCGGGTGATGCTGGAGACGGTCAACGCCGACGCGGACCGCGTCACCCGGCTGATCACCGAACTGCTCGACGTCTCCCGGATCGAGTCCGGGCGGCTCGAGGTCCGGCGCCAGGTGGTGGACATCCCCGACCGCGTCCGGCGGGTGATCGCCGGGCGGGTGGCCGCAGGCGACTCCGAGGACAAGTTCCGGCTGGAAGTCAGCGGGGAGCTCCCGGAAACCTGGCTCGATCCCGACAAGATCGACCAGATCCTGGGCAACCTGATCGAGAACGCCGTGCGGCACGGGGCTGGTACCGTGACGATCGTGGTCCAGCCATCGGAGCCGCAGTCCCCGGGCGCACAGTATCCCGGCGCCGTCGTCGCCGTGCGCGACGAGGGGCCGGGCATCGCCCCGGAGATGGTGCCGCGGGTGTTCCGCCAGTTCTGGCGCGCGAAGCGGCGCGGGGGGACGGGCCTCGGGCTGTTCATCGTCAAGGGCCTGGTCGAGGCCCACGGGGGCACCATAACCGTGCAGCGCGCCCCGGGCGGCGGTGCCGAGTTCCGATTTACCATGCCCGCCGGCCGGCCCGACTTCGCCTGAACTCACCTCAGACACGCGGGTTCCCCGGCCCGGCGGGTGCGCGGCGCGGATCGGGTTCCCCGCCCCGCCGTTACGCTCAATCAATCAGTGATCCGTGCTGACCAGGCACAACCGCAGGGAGCAGAAGGGCGATGTCAGCACCGAACAAGTCATACGACCCGGTCGAGGTGACGCAGTTGTCGGACGAGGCCGTGGCGGACATGGTGGACAAGGCGCTCGCCGCGATCGCCGCCGCGAGCACCCTCGACGAGCTGAAAGAAGCCCGGCTCGCGCACGCCGGTGACCGGTCACCGCTCGCGCTCGCCAACCGGGAGATCGGGGCGCTGCCGCCGAGCGCGAAGGCCGCGGCCGGCAAGCGGATCGGCGACGCCCGCAAACGGGTCCGCGAGGCGCTGGCCGCGCGGCAGGACGAGCTCGAGGCCGAGCGGGACCAGCGGGTGCTGACCGAGGAGTCGGTCGACGTCACGCTGCCGTGGGACCGCTCCCGGCGCGGCGCCCGGCACCCCATCACCACGCTGTCGCAGCGGCTGGCCGACGTGTTCGTCGCGATGGGCTTCGAGGTCGCGGAGGGGCCCGAGGTCGAGGACGAGTGGTACAACTTCGACGCGCTCAACTTCCCGCCCGACCATCCGGCCCGCGACACCCAGGACACCTTCTTCGTCGAGCCGCCGGGCAGCGGGGTGGTGCTGCGCACCCACACGTCACCGGTGCAGGTGCGGGCGCTGCTGAACCGGCCGCTGCCGGTGTACGTGGTCGCCCCGGGCACGTGCTTCCGCACCGACGAGCTTGACGCCACCCACAGCCCGGTCTTCCACCAGATCGAGGGGCTGGCCGTGGACCGGGGCCTGACGATGACGGACCTGCGCGGGGCGATCAGCGCGTTCGTGCACGCGATGTTCGGCGAGGAGCTGGGGACCAGGTTCCGCCCGAGCTTCTTCCCGTTCACCGAGCCGTCCGGCGAGGTGGACATGGAATGCCACGTCTGCCGCGGCGCGTCGGCCCGGCCGGGCGGCCCGCCGTGCCGCACCTGCAAGTCGGAGGGCTGGATCGAGATCGCCGGATGCGGCATGGTCAACCCGCGCGTCCTCGTCGCCTGCGGCGTGGACCCGGACCGCTACAGCGGCTACGCGTTCGGCCTCGGGATCGAGCGCACCCTGATGATCCGCAACGGGGTCGGGGACATGCGCGACATCGTTGAGGGAGATGTCCGGTTCAGCTCGGCCTTCGGGATGGAGATCTGATGCGGGCCCCGCTGTCGTGGCTGCGGGAGTACGCGCAGCTTCCCGAGGTCACCGGCCGTGAAGTGGCAGAACGGCTGATCGCGGCCGGCCTGGAGGTCGAAACGGTCGACCAGGTCGGTGCCGACGTCCGCGGGGTCGTCGTGGGAGAGGTCCTCGAGATCGAGGAGCTCACCGGGTTCAAGAAGCCGATCCGGTACTGCCAGGTGCGGGTCAGCGCGGACGGGGAGCCGCGGGGGATCGTCTGTGGCGCGGTGAACTTCCAGCCCGGCGCCCGGGTTCCGGTCGCGCTGCCCGGCGCGGTGCTGCCCGGCGGATTCGAGATCTCAGCGCGGAAGTCGTACGGGCACGTCTCGGACGGGATGATCTGCTCGGCCTCCGAACTCGGCATCGGTGACGACCACTCCGGCATCCTGGTGCTGGGGCCGGACGCTCCGCTCGGCGCGGACTTCGTGGAATACGCCGGGCTGCGCGACGAGGTGCTGGACGTCGCGGTGACCCCGGACCGCGGCTACTGCCTGTCGGTCCGCGGCCTGGCGCGGGAAGCGGCGACCGCGTTCGACGCGCCGTTCCGCGACCCGGCCGATGGCGCCGCGCACGATGACGCTGACGCCGTGGATCCGTGGGCGGCCGGCGACGGCGAGGTGCACGAGGCGAGCATCGCCGACCCGGATGCCTGCGACCGGTTCGTGCTCCGCGAGGTCCGCGGCTTCGACCCGGGCGCCCCGACCCCGCTGTGGATGCGGGTGCGGCTGGCCCGCTCCGGGATGCGGCCGGTGTCGCTCGCGGTGGACATCACCAACTACCTGATGCTCGAGCTGGGGCAGCCGCTGCACGCGTTCGACAAGAAAAAGCTGTCCGGCCCGATCGTGGTCCGGCGGGCCCGGCCGGGGGAGCGGCTGGAGACCCTGGACCACGTCGAGCGGAAACTCGACCCCGACGACATCCTGATCACCGACTCCTCCGGGCCGATCTCGATGGCCGGCACGATGGGCGGGCTGAACACCGAGATCGACGACGCCTCCACCGACCTCGTCATCGAGGCCGCGCATTTCTCCGCGAACGGCATCGCGCGGGAGAGCCGCCGGCACCGGCTGTCCAGCGAGGCCTCCTACCGGTTCGAGCGCGGGGTGGACCGTGAGCTTCCGGTGCCCGCCTCCGCCCGCGCGGCGGGGCTGCTGGCCTCACTGGGCGGCGCGGCGGTCGTGCCCGGCTTCACCCACGCCGAGGCCGAGGTACCGGTGGCGACGATCACCATGACGGTCGGCCACCCGGACCGCGTCGCCGGGGTGGATTACGGCCGCGAGGTGGTTGAGGGGCGGCTGCGGGACGTCGGCTGCGAGGTCCGCCCCGACCCCAGCTCCGCCGGCGTCAACGGCGACCTGCTCGAGGTGACGCCCCCGTCCTGGCGCCCGGACCTCGGCGCGCCCAACGACCTGGCCGAGGAAGTAATCCGGCTCGAGGGCTACGAGAACATCCCGGTGCGGCTGCCGCGGGCACCCGCCGGCCGCGGGCTGACCTCCGCGCAGCGCTCGCGCCTCACCATGGGCCGCGCGCTGGCCGCCGCCGGGTACGTCGAGGTGCTCAGCCAGCCGTTCATCTCCGACCGGGACTTCGACGCGCTGCAACTCCCGCCGGGCGACCAGCAGCGCCGGGCGCTGCGGCTCACCAACCCGGTGAGCGAGGACGAGCCGCTGATGCGCACCACGCTGCTGCCTGGTCTGCTCCGGACCGCCGTCCGCAACGCCGGCCGCGGCTTCGCCGACCTCGCACTGTTCGAGATGGGCCTGGTCTACCTCCCCGACGACGGAGCGGAGGGAACCCGGCGGCGGGCACCGCGGCTGCGGGTGGACCGCGCGCCGACCGAGGAGGAGGTCGCGGAGCTTGCGGCCGCGCTGCCGCGCCAGCCGCTGCGGGCCGCCGCCGTCATCACCGGCCAGTGGGAGCCCGCGGGCTGGTGGGGACCGGGGCGCGCCGGTGACTGGGCGGACGCGGTGCAGGCGGCCCGGGCGGTGGCAGGCTCGGTCCGGGTCCCGGTGACCGTCCGGGCCGCCCAGGCGATGCCCTGGCACCCCGGACGGTGCGCGGAGATCCTGATTACGCCGGACGGCGCGGGAGAGAAGCCGATCGGGTTTGCGGGGGAGCTGCACCCCCGGGTGGTCCAGGCGTTCGGGCTGCCGCCGCGCAGCTGCGCGATGGAGATCGACCTGTCGGTGCTCGAGGCGCTGGCGGGCCGTCCGGCGGAGGCGCCGCCGGTATCGCCCTATCCGGTGGCGACCCAGGACGTCGCACTCGTGGTGGAGGACTCGGTTCCGGCCGCCGACGTGGCCCGGGCGCTGCGGGCCGGGGCGGACGCGGCCGGCGGGCTGCTGGAGGACATCCGCCTGTTCGACATCTACACCGGCGCGCAGGCCGGCGAGGGGCGCAAGTCGCTCGCCTACCGGCTGCGGTTCCGCGCACCGGACCGGACCCTCACCACCGAGGAGGTCACCGCCGCCCGGGACGCCGCCGTAGCCGAGGCCGCCCGGCGCACCGGAGCAGTCCTCCGGGCCGGCTGACCGGAGCGGCCCGCAGTAGCGTGGGCAACGAGAGCGCTGCCGCCGGGGGAGGTGCCGCCATGGCCATCGAGCTCAACCACACGATCGTCACGGCCCGCGACCGGAAGGCGTCGGCGGAGTTCCTCGCCACCATCCTCGGCCTGCGGATCAAACCGCCGTACGGGCCGTTCCTCCCGGTCGAGACCGACAACGGCGTCAGCCTGGACTACCGCGAGGCCGGCGGGGAACCGGTCACGCCGCAGCACTACGCGTTCCTGGTCTCCGACGATGAGTTCGACGTGATCTTCGCGCGGATCGAGGCGGCCGGGGTCGGCTACTACGGCGGTCCCGGCCACCAGATGCCCGGGCAGATCAACCGGCGGGACCGCGGCCGCGGCGTGTACTTCGACGACCCCAGCGGCCACGTGCTGGAGATCATCACCCGCCCGTACGGCGGCTAGGCGCGCCGGTCGGAGTGCTGAGCCGGGCCGCCGCGGTGGCGCCCGGCTGCGCAGTCAGTTCGACGGAGCAGGGGTGGTGGAGGCGAGCACGGCGTCGAACTCGCCGGCGCTGCTGGAGCACCGCGATACCTGACCCGTTTGCAGGATGCGCGGGGTCGGGAACCCCTCGCACGTCCATCCGTTCACCTTGACCGGACCGCCACCGCCGTTGCCCTGCGCCTTACCGGAGACGATGTCCTGGTTGTACCCGGATTCCACCTGCCGCGCCTGCGGACACGGAACCGTGCCGCTGCCGACCTTGAGGATGATCGGGACATGCCCCGCGGTGAAGGAGTTCCCGCAGCTCCCGCCAGTCCGCGCCGCGGATTCGCTGGATGTCCGGGAGCCCACCCGCGCGGCGTGCGCGCTCGCGCTCCCGCAGCCCGCCGCGAGCGTCATGGCCGCCAGGACCGCAATGAGCTGTGCCGCGCGCCGCATGTCGGACCTTCCTATGTCGTGGCCTACATCATGCCGTCTGGCTTTTGCGCACCCCAAGCCAGCCACCGCACCGTTATGCGGTGGTTATGGCAAACCGGCGCGGGCCGGAAATGACGTCAGCGATGCCGCTGCGCCGGCCGGGTGGCGTTGCGAATGCCGTTGCGGCCGCCGGTTGGTCAGTCGGTCTGCTGACCTTTGGCTTTGGCTTCGGCGATGGCGGCCCTGACCGCGGTCTCGGCTGCGTCCACGGCTGCGCGCGCGGTGAGCGTGCTGGTGTGGGCCTGGTCCAGGTGCCCGAGGCCGATGCTGTCGAATGCCACCCGGCTATCGTGAATCGCCATCTCCAGCTGGCGCGCGGCCTCCTGCAAGCTGCTTGAATCTCCGGGGACGGCTTCTTCCAGGTTCATCGGCCCTCCTGAGATGTCATCCGAATTCCTATTCGCACCCGTGTCAGGGCTTGCGCCGTTCAATCTGACCTGTTCCAGCGGCTGGCCGCCCGTGGACCGGTGGCCGCCGGCCCGCGCGAGCGGTGGCGGCGAGGCCACGTGGACGGCCAGGAAACCATGAAACCCGCTGGACGGGTGGTCCTGCACGGCGAAGTCGCTGATATGAGTGGCGCTTTCATCGTGGGCGTCTTCGACGGCGATGCTCCGGGGACACCAGCGATCTCAGCGCCGCCGGGGCCCCTCGTCATCAAGGGCGGACGGCCCGCCCGCCAGTGCTGCCCGGCTAGTGCTGCTGCCCGGCCGGCAGCAACTCAAACGACGGGCCACGGCGCACCCGTCGATATGCTGTCCAGGGCCCGGATGTGGCCACGCTGACCAACCAGGCCGGAGCAAGAAACAGTGCCAGAACAGCAAAGCGGCGGGAGCAGCCCCGGCAGGGCGCGCCGGGCCCCGGGGCAGGCCCGTCCGGGGCAGGCCCGTCCGGGGCAGGGCGGCCAGGACCAGGGCGGCCAGGGACCGGGCGGCCAAGGGCAAGGCCGTCAGGGGCAGGGCGGTCCGGGGCAGGGCGGTCCGGGGCAGAGCCGTCCGGGGCAGAGCCGTCCGGGGCAGAGCCGTGCGGGACAGGGCCGTCCGGGGCAGGGCCGGAACGGCGACCGCCGGGCACAAGCTCGCCAGGGCCCGGGGGAGAAGCGGGGCAACGGCCGCGCAGCCGCGGGCCAGGACAACGACCGGGGACGGGGCTACCGCCGCGGGCCAGGTGCGCCACCAGGTCCGTCCGAAACGGCAGGTCGTCCACGCTACGCGGGTAAGCCCCGCCAGGCAGGTCAGCGCCTGGCCGGGCAGGACCGGGCGCGACAGGATGGGGCTGAGCAGCGTCCGGCAGGCCGGCGCCCGTCCGGGCCGGGCCGGTCTGAACAGGGCCGGACTTGGCAGAGCGGGTCTCGACAGGGCGAGGCTGGGCGGCGCCCGACCGGGCGGTCCCTGTCTGGCCAAGGCCCGGCTGGACCGCGTCGCGCTGGACCGCGTCGGGCTGAACCGGGCCGGGCTGAACCGGGCCGGGCTGAACCGGGCCGCGCTGGACCGCGGCGGGCGGGGCCGGACCGGACACGGCAGGATCAGGCCGGGGAGGGCCGGACTACCCAGGGCCGGACTACCCAGGGCCGAACAGGCCAGCACCCCGCCGGAGGGCGCCCATCTGGCAAGGCCACCGGGCAGGACCGGTCGGAAACGGGCGGGTCTTGGCAGGAGCGAGCTGGGCATGGCCGGGCTGGGCGTGGCGAGACGGGGCAGCGGCCCGCCGGGCGGGGCCCCTCTGGCGAGGGCCGAGCGGACCGGGGCCCGGCTCGACCGACCCGCGGCGAACCGGGCCAGGCCGGGCAGCAGCGTAACGCCCGCGAGCGGAGCGGCAGCAACGGACGGTCCTCGAGTGCGCCGCGGCCGGAGGTCCCCGCAGACGTCACCGCCGCGGAGCTTGGCCCCGACGTCCGGAGCGAGTTGCGTGGCCTGCCCCGGGAGCTCGGCGACCTGGTGGCCAGGCACCTGGCGATGGCGCAGCGGGCGGCGCAGGACGAGGATGCCGACACCGCCTACCAGCATGCGCATGCCGCGCGGACGCTCGCGCCCCGGATCGGCGTCATCCGGGAGACCTGCGGAGTAGCCGCCTACCTGGCGGGCCGATGGGCCGAGGCGCTGTCGGAGCTCCGGGCGGCTCGCCGGATGACCGGCCGCAACGGCCTGCTACCGATGATGGCCGACGCGGAGCGGGCACTGGGCCGGCCCGAACGTGCGCTCGCCCTGACCAGCGGTCCAGACGCGAGGCAGGCCGACCGTGCGGTGCAGATTGAGCTGCGGATCGTCGAGTCGGGCATCCGCCGGGACATCGGCGCGCCCGACGTCGCCGTCGTCGCACTCCAGGTGCCCGAACTCACCGACGGCCGCATGCGGCCCTGGTCGGCGCGACTGTTTTACGCGTACGCGGACGCGCTGCTCGACGCCGGGCGCACCGCCGAGGCCCGGGACTGGTTCGCCCGGGCAGCGGCCGCCGACACTGCCGATGAAACGGACGCTGCCGACCGGTTCGACGAACTGGACGAGGTCAGCATCGACGACCTTGAGGAGCTCGAAGACGCCGAAGACGCCGAAGACACCGGGAGCGGCGATGGCGCCGGGTGGTCTGAGGACGGCGGCGCGGAGCCCCCGGGGGCCGGCGAGGCGTAAACCGGGCTCAACCGATCGGCGGCACCACGGCTTCGATCAGGTTTGGGCCGGGCTCCGCCAGCGCCCGCCGCAGCTGGGCCGCGAACTCGCCGGCGGTGGTCGCCCGCGTCGCGGGCACGCCCATCCCGCTGGCCAGAGAGACGAAGTCCAGGTTCGGCCGCGACAGGTCCAGCAGGCTGCGAGCGGCCTTGTGCTCCCCGGCGTCCACCGCAGCCTCCGCAGCGGTCCCCGCACCGGCCGGCCCGGCCGGAACGGCGCCGACCCGCTCCAGTTCCATCTCCAGGATCGCGTAGGACCGATTGCTGAAGATGACCGTGGTGATGTCCAGTTGCTCCCGGGCGTGGGTCCACAGCGCGGAGAGCGTGTACATCGCGCTGCCGTCCGCTTCGAGGGCGAGGACGCGGCGTCCCGGTGACGCGATCGCGGCGCCCGCGGCCAGCGGCAGGCCCTGGCCGATCGCGCCGCCGGTGAGGGTGAGCCAGTCGTGGGGAGGCGCCCCGGCCGTCGCCGCAGGGAGCCACAGGCCGCTGGTGTTCGTCTCGTCGCAAACGATCGCGTCTTCTGGCAGCAGAGCCCCGATCACGGCGCCCGCCGTCTCGGCCGTCAGGGCGCCCTCGGGCACGGCGGTCCGCTCACCGCGCTGCGGCACCGGGCGGGTGTCCGGCGCGACGAGGTCGGCCAGCGCGGCCAGCGCAGCGCACACGTCGTCGGCATCGTCGGCGAGCGGCTGCACCTCGCAGCCGTCCGGGACCAGCGAGCTGGGCTTGCCCGGGTAGGCGAAGAACGAGACCGGGGCACGCGCGCCGGCGAGGATCAGGTGCCGGGCGCCGTCGAGCTGGGCGACGGCGACCTCGGCCAGGTACGCCAGCCGGTCTACCGCCGGGATGCCGGCGCCGCGCTGGAGCCGGGCGGGAAACGTCTCGCAGAGGATCCGGGCGCCGGTCGCCTGGGCGATCCGGCTCGCAGCCTCCAGTCCCGGCCGCCGGGTGCCCGCCGATCCGAGGAAGAGCACGCTGGGCTCGCCGCTGCGCAGCGCCGCCGCTGCGGAGCGCACCACATCATCCGGGACCGGAGCCGGCGCCTTGGCCGCCACCGGGGGCGCCGGCTCGGCGCCGGCTGACCATGACACGTCCGCGGGGAGGATCAGGGTGGCCACGTGGCCGGGCGGTGTGAGAGCCGCCGCGCGGGCCTCGGCGGCGTCCGCGGCGACGTCCGCGCTCCGGGCGGACCGCCGTACCCAGCCCGACACCGATGCGGCCAGCGCGTCGATATCGGATTCCAGTGGCGCGTCGAAACGCTTGTGGTAGGTGGCGTGATCCCCGACCACAGCCAGCAGCGGGGTCCGGGCGCGGCGAGCGTTGTGCAGGTTGGCCAGGCCGTTGGCCAGGCCGGGACCGAGGTGCAGCAGCGCCGCCGCGGGACGGCCCGCCATCCGGCCGAAGCCGTCCGCCGCCCCGGTGGCCGCCCCCTCGAACAGGCACAGCACCCCGCGCATCTGCGGGACATCGTCGAGCGCCGCGACGAAATGCATTTCCGAGGTCCCGGGATTGCTGAAGCACACGTCCGTGCCGGAGTCGGCCAGCGTGCGGATCAGAGCCTGCGCGCCGTTCATGCCGCTGCCCGGCGGCCAGGCAGGAGAGCCTGCTTCGAAACCCAATCCCATGCTGCGCCACGCCAGCTCCATCGCATGGGGCCACCGTACGCGCGGCGATCTAGGTTCGGCGCTACCCCCCGCCAATCCGCTTGTCGTGGCCTTCCCATTCACGGTCGCGCAGCACGAATTTCTGGACCTTGCCGGTGGAGGTCTTGGGCAGCGGCCCGAACTCAATCACGTCGGGGACCTTGAAGCGGGCGAGGCGCTCGCGGCAGAACGCGATGATCTCCGATTGGGTCACGTCGGCGGTGTCGTCGAGGGTGACGAACGCCTTGGGCCGCTCACCCCAGTGCGGGTGCGGAACCCCGATGACCGCGCATTCGAGCACGCCGGGGCAGGCGGCGATGGCCTGCTCGACTTCGATGCTGGAGATGTTCTCGCCACCGGAGATGATGATGTCCTTGCCGCGGTCGCGCAGTTCGATGTTGCCGTCCGGATGCCACACCGCGAGGTCCCCGGAATGGAACCAGCCACCGGCGAACGCCTTTGCCGTGGCGGCCTGGTCGTGGAAGTAGCCGCTCATCACGTTGTTGCCGCGCATGATCACTTCTCCCATGGTCTGCCCGTCCTGCGGCACGTCGTGCATATCCTTGTCGACGACGCGGACCAGATCGGAGCCGAGATACGCCTGCCCCTGGCGGGCCAGGCGCTTCGCGCGTTCGGCGAGCGGCAGCTCGCGCCAGGTCTCCTGGTCGGGAGAGATCGTCGTCGGGCCATAGGTCTCGGTCAGGCCGTAGACGTGCACCACGCGGAAGTTCAGCTCGCTCATCCGGGCAAACAGCGTCGGCGAGGGAGGGGCGGCGGCCACCATCGCCGTGACCGGCCGCTCCAGCCGGTGCGCGCGTGGGTGGTTGAGGATCATCAGCTGGACGGTGGGCGCCCCGTTGTAGTGGGTCACGCCTTCGGCGTCGATCAGCTCCCAGATGCGCTGCGGGTCCACCGCCCGCAGCGTCACGTGCCGCGCCGCCGCCGCGGTGACGGCCCACGGGAAGCACCAGCCGTTGCAGTGGAACATCGGCAGCGTCCACAGATAGACCGAATCGTCGCCCAAGCCCGCGTGGATGACCTCGCTGAGAGCGTTCAGGTATGCGCCGCGGTAGGAGTACTGCACCCCCTTCGGCCGGCCGGTGGTGCCCGATGTGTAGTCGATCGAGATCGTCTCTTCCTCGTCCTCCAGCGAGCTTGGCGGCCGCTCCGGCGGCGCGCCGGCCAGGAGCCGCTCGTACTGGTCCCCGGGGCCGCCGGCGTCCGTACAGCGGATCACGGTCACGCCAGCCAGGTCCAGCGGGGCGGTCAGCGCCTCGAGGTCGGAATCGAGCAGCAGGTAACGCGCGCCGCTGTGCTGGAGGATGTAGCCGACCTCAGCGCTGGCCAGGCGGTTGTTGACCGGTACCAGGATTCCGCCGGCCGCGGGCACGCCGAAGTGGGCCTCCAGCATCGTTGGCGAGTTGAACAGCAGCGTGGCGACGCGATCTCCCTTGGTCAGGCCCGCCGCCCGGAGCGCGTTGGCGAGCCGCCAGGAGCGCTCGGCGAGCTGCTGGTAGGTAAACCGCTGCGTGCCGTGCACGACGGCGGTCTTCTCCGGGTACATGTACGCCGCCCGGTGCAGGAAGTCGACCGGGTTCAACTCCGAACGGAAGACCTTCTCCGGCACCGTGGCGGCCTTGGGTGCCTCGGTGGCGGCAATGGGCGCACTGGTCATCGTCTGGCTCCTTCGTCGCGGCAGGTCAAGCCCGCCCGGTGGCAGCAGGACCCCCGGGTTCATCACTCCGGCGGGATCGAGTTCGGCCTTGGCGCCACCGAGCGCGCTGATGAACAGCGGCGGCACCTCGCGCAGGTACCAGCGGCGGTGGTCGCGCCCGGCCGAGTGGTGATGGGTGATCGTGCCGCCGAGCGCGAGGATCGCCTCCGAGGCCGCGAGCTTGATCTCATCCCACTGCTGGAGTTCGTGGCCGGGGCGGCCGGGCGCGTAGACCGTGTAATAAGGCGCCGGGCCGTCCGGATACACGTAGGCGAACCGGCAGGAGACCGCACCGCCGCCGCAGGCCCGGTTGATGGCCTGCCGCGTGGCGGCCAGCACCCCGTCGTGGAACTGCCCGAAGCGATCCCAGGTGACGGCCGTCTCGAAGGTCTCGTGCACCAGCCCCAGCCGGGTGAAGGCGTCGCGCAGGTGCGGTCCGCGCAGGAATGCGGCTCGCCAGGCCGCGGCGGGGTGGCTCCCGTCGTCGCGGATCTCGCCGCGATGGCCGCGGCAGATCTCCAGCGCCCGGTCCAGCCACGGCCCGAGCTCATGATCAGCGGACTCGAAGCCGAGGACGAGAATCGAGCGCGACCCGTCGCCGCTTCCCGACAGCAGCACCTCGTCGTGGCCGAGCAGGCGGCAATTGGCCGGGTTGAGCCCGGACTGCGCCAGGTCCCGCGCCGCCTCGACGGCATCGGCGAAGTCGGCGAAAAACACCGAGGCGCCAGCCCGGAACCGGGGCCGCGGCTGAACGCGCATCCACGCCTCGGTGATCACGCCGAGCGTGCCCTCCGAGCCGCAGAACAGCCGCTCCACCGACGGGCCCGCGCCCGAAGCCGGAAGCCGCCTCGTCTGCAGCACCCCGCTCGGCGTCACCACCCGGACGGACTCGACGAACTCGTCGATATGGGTGTGAAGCGTGGCGAAATGACCGCCGGAGCGGGTGGCTATCCACCCGCCCAGCGTCGACCACTCAAACGACTGCGGGAAATGGCGCAAGGTCAGGCCGTGCGGCTTCAGCTGCGCCTCCAGCGCGGGACCGAACGTGCCCCCGGCGATCCGCGCGGCCCGCGAGGTGCCGTCGATCTCCAGAACTCCCTGGAGGTTGCGGAGGTCGATGCTGACCGCGCCGTGGTAACCATCCCCGACGTCGGGCTCCACCCCGCCGGCCACCCTGGAGCCGCCGCCGAACGGGATCGCCGCGGCGCGCGCGCCGCTGCACCACTCCAGCACCGACACCAGTTCGGCCTCACTGCGGGGGAACGCCACCAGATCAGGCGCGTGCGCGTAGTCGCGGTAGAACGCGCGCACCAGGTCGCGAAACGATCTGCCGTAGGTGTGAGCTGCCCGGTCGTAGGGGCCGGCGCTGAAGATGTCCTGGAGCGACGTCGGCGCCTCCAGCTGCGGAGCGCGCAGTTCCAGCTCATCCACTCGCGGCGGCTCCTGGATGTGCACGCCGTCGATCCCCAGGCGGCCGGTAAAGGTGGCCCCGAGCTGTTCGATCTCACTGACCGTCAGCCCTTCGCCGTCGCGGCCCCAGCCCCAGAACTTGCGCCTGGCGGCCGGCTGCCCCGTCTGCGGCGCTGTTGGCTGCGGTGCCGGCGACGTCCTGCCATCTGCCTGGCCAGCGCTCACCATTGCCCCCGGTAGCCGCCCCTGTACCTGCTTCTTGACATGCCCGGCGACCTTGCCGCCACACCCCGGTGATGAGGCCTGGCGAACCTCGCCCCCCGGCGAACCGCGGCGGGGTTCGGGCAGCCTTAACTCGCTGGCTCAACCCAGCGAATGAGGCTGGGCCGGATCAGCGTTGCCGGGATCAGCGTTGCCCGGACCCGCCGCCATGCTGAGGGTGTTCTCCACGGTCGAGCCAGTGCATGATCCCGGCGACGTTCGAGCGGGCGCCGCTGAGCCGCTCGAACTTCCGCGCCACCTCCGGATCGCTGCCCTCCTGCAGGGCCTTGTAACGGTCCCGGGTCCGGTCACGGACCATCGCCACCGCGTGGTCGAGGTCGGCGCCGGCGCCGCGGGCCCGGCTCACCTCGTCCACCCAGACGCGCAACTCGTCGGCGGACTGCTCCAGGGTCTGCTCGACCGACCCGACCGGGCCGAAGTGGCTGAACAGCAGCCGCGACGGCTCCAGCGCAGCGAACGTCCGCAGCGACGCGAGCGCGGTCTCCAGATCGAAGTCCGGCGGCGGCGTCGCCGGCCGCAGGTCGGCCGTTTCCGGGATGTACACCCCGGCGGCGTCGCCGACGTACAGGTCGCCGCTCAGCGAGTCGAGAAGGCCCACGTGGTGCTTGGCGTGGCCGGGGGAGTAGTGGCTCGCCAGCGACCGCCCGCCGCCGAGGTCGATGCTGCCCGTCTCCTCCACCGCCCGGATCCGTGCCGCCGGTGTCGGCGCCAGGGTCCCGAACAGCTCGTCCAGCTCGCTGCCGTAGACGCGGCGCGCGCTGGCCATCAGGCGGCTCGGATCCGCCAGGTGCCGGGCGCCGCGCTCGTGCACGACGACCTCCGACTGCGGGAACATCTCCGCGATGTCCCCGGCGCCGCCGGCGTGGTCCAGGTGGATGTGGGTGACGACGACCGTCGCCAGGTCGGCCGGGCCGATCCCGAGCTCCGCCAGCGCGTCGCGCACCACCGGCGCGGACGGCGCGGTCCCGGTCTCCACCAGGCACGGGCGGTCGCTGCGGATCAGGTACCCGGCCGTGATCCCGTGGTACCCGGCCATCTGTGTGTCGATCTCGAAGACCTCATGGCCCAGGGGGGTGATCGTCATGCGCTCCATGCTGGCAGATGCGCGCTGGCCCGCGGGTGCGTCCGCGCCGGGCAAGCCCGCCCGGTTCAGCCGTGAGCGAACATGCGGATCACCAGGCCGGTCCGGGGTTTCGGGCCGAACGAGGTGGTCTTCCGCGGGACCGTCTCCCCGCCCTCGGCGATGGCCAGCACGTCGCGGGCGGGGGGCGGGTTGCAGATCACCGCGGTCCCGTCCGGGCGCGCCGCCTCGACGGCGGCTGCCGCGTCGTGGTGCACGATCCGGACCGTCCGCTCGTCGTCCGGCAGCCGCCAGATGGAGCGGATCAGCAGCTGGTGCAGCACCGAGATGTCGAGCCCGCGCCAGCGCGGCGACCGTACGGGCGGCATCGCCTCATCCAGCTGAACCGGGTCCGGGTCACTGAGCAGGTGGAAGGTCCCGTCCCCGGCGAGCAGGAAAGCGGGCCCGTCGGTGGCCGCCAGCACCGCCAGTGCATGATCCAGCCCGCCCGGCACCGGGCGGACATCGAAGGCGCCCTTGGCCATCTCGACGGCGGTGGCGGCGGGAAGGTGCGGGATCACCCGGTGGATCGGGTCGATCCGCGGCGGGAAGGCGCTGGAGTCCACCAGCATCGCGAGCCCGTAATCCCAGGGGCCCGGGCCCGTGCGGGCGGCCTGGAGCTCCCGGTAGGCGGCGTATCGATGGTGACCGTCGGCGATCAGCGCCTGCCGGGGAGCCAGGTCCGCGGCGATCGCGCGCAGCTCCGGGGCGGCGGTGACGGCCCACATCCGGTGGGTGATGCCGTCGTCGGTGGCCACCTCGAGCAGCGGCTCCCGGCGCTCCGCGACCTCGTTCACCTGCGCGGTGGTTGCGCTCTCGCCGCCCTGGTAGAGCAGGAAGATCGGCTCCAGGTTGGCGGCGGTGGCCTCCATCAGCTGCCGCCGGCCCGCCACCGGGCCCGGCATCACGTCCTCGTGCGGCAGCACGACCCCGCTGGCGGGGTCCGGCAGCCGCAGCGCCCCGATCAGCCCGCGCTGCCGGACCGCTGCGTCCCGGCCGCGCTGCTCGTACACGTACAGCGCCCGACCGGGATCCGGGACCAGCACGCCGTCGGCCAGCCAGCTGTGCAGCAGTCGGCTGGCGTCCTGGTAGCGGCCGGGCGCGTCCGGATCGCCGCCGGGGAGGACGAGCCGGACGACGTTGTGCGGGTCCGATCGCATTAGCTGCCGCGCTGCCGGGCGGCTGATGACGTCGTACGGTGGTGATGTGACCTCCGCGAGGCCGGTCACGCGCTGCGGGGCGTAGCGGACCCCGCGGAACGGCGCGAGCACCAGCTCTTCCCGCCGGCCGGCCGGCTGGCGGTGCACGCGGTCAGGCTGGTCGTCTCGAAGGGTCCGCACACATGTCACAAGGATCGGGTAGCGGCGGTGATTCCCCGCCGGGCGGTGATTCACGCGCCGGCGGCAGACAACAGGGCGGCGAGATACAGCCGCCCGATGGTGACGTTCACGCGCTGTACCGCCGCGGGATGGACCTGCTCGACAAGGGCAGTGCCGCTGCCGCCGCCCAGGTCCTCGAACACGCGGCAGGCGCTGATCCCGCCAACCGCAGCATCCGGGAGGCCCTCGCCCGGGCGCAGTTCGATTCCGGCCATTACAACGCCGCGGCGGAGAACTTCCGGCGGATCGTGGATCGCAGCCCGGCCGACGACTACGCGCTGTTCGGGCTCGGCCTGTCGCTGGCACGGGCCGGAAGGCCGGCCGCCGCGGCGCGTCACCTGGCGCTGGCGGCGGCGATGTGCCCGGACGTGCGTCATTACACCCGTGCGCTGCGAGGCGTACGGGCGACGCTGCGCGCCCGCGAGGGCCGGTGACCGGGGCGCCGCTGACAGCGGCCTACGACGTCGCGATGCTCGATCTCGACGGCACCGTCTACCTGGGCGGGACGGCGGTCCCGGGAGCCGCCGAGGCGCTGAACAAGGCCCTCGAGGCCGGGATGAGGCTCGCGTACGTCACCAACAACGCGTCCCGGACCCCGGGCGCCATCGCCGCCCAGCTCACCGCGCTCGGCCTTCCCGCCGCTTCGGTGATCACGTCCGCGCAGGCCGCGGCGACTTTGCTGGCAGAACGGCTGCCACGGGGTGCCGCTGTCCTGGTCGTTGGCGGCACCGGCCTGCGGTGGGCGGTGCGGGAGCGTGGCCTGCGGCCGGTTACCACGGCCTACGACAAGCCCGCCGCGGTCGTCCAGGGGTATTCACCGGACATTGACTACTCGCTGCTGTGCGAGGGCGGGCTGGCGGTGGCAGCCGGGGCGCTGTTCGTCGCCTCCAACGCCGACTCCACGATGCCGACGGGGCGCGGGCGCCAGCCGGGCAACGGCGCGCTGGTCCAGGTGATCCGCACGGCGACGGGGAAGGACCCCCTCGTCGCGGGCAAGCCGGAGCCGCCGATGCAGGCGGAGGCGGTCCGGCGGACCGGGGCGAAGCGCCCGCTGGTCGTCGGGGACCGGCTGGACACCGACATCGAGGGCGCCAACCGGGCCCGGACCGACAGCATGCTCGTCCTCACCGGCGTCAGCCATCCCGCCGACGTGGTCCTCGCCCCGCCGGTTCAGCGGCCCGTCTACCTCGCGCCGGATCTGTCCGGCCTGCTGGAGGCGCACCCGTCGATCCCGGCTGGCCAGCGAGAGCCGTTCTGCAGCGGAAAATGGAGCGCCCGGTGGGCCAGCGGACCGGATCGCGTCGAGCTGACCGGGGACGGGGACCGGATCGACGGGCTGCGCGCGCTGTGCGCCGCGGCGTGGTCGCGCGATGGCGTCACCGCCGCCATGGTGTCGGACGCTCTCGGCGTGCTGGAGATGGGCTGACCGGGGGCGGGTCCGGGGGCGGGCCGGGCCAGTCCGGCACCCGGTGCGGTGCGCCGAGCCTGGTGCTGGCCTGCCAGGCGGCGCGGCGCACCTGCGGGGCGATCGCTGGAATGGTCGCCGGGTGTATCCGGGAGACCGGCCCGGAGACGCTGATCGCCGCGACGACCGAGCCGCTGCGGCCGAAGACCGGTGCCGCGACGCAGCACAAACCGGCTTCGAGCTCCTCCAGATCCTGGGCGTAGCCGCGCGAGCGCGCGTCCGCCAGGGTCCGTTCCAGGCCGCGGCGGGTGGTGATCGAGTTCCCGGTGCGTGCCTCCAGCCGGGTACCCCTCGGGTACACGGCGGCGAGATCCGCCGGGGGGAGCCCGGCGAGCAGGGCCTTTCCCATCGACGAGCAGTGCGCCGGCGAGCGTTTCCCGGCCCAGGAGTGCATCCGGACGGTATGCCAGCCGTCCACCACGTCCACGGTGACGGCCTCGCCGCCTTCCAGCACGGCGAGGTGGCCGGTCTCGCCGAGTTCCCCGACAAGCTCACGCAGGCCGGGCAGGGTGGCCCGCCGCAGCTCGGTTCCGGCGGCCGCAAGCTCGCCGAGCGCTGCGACCTTCCCGGCCAGCCGGTACCGGCCGGGCTCGCCCGCCGGCTCGAGGTAACCGGCCGACGCGAGGGTGGCGGCCAGCCGGGAGGCGCTGGACCGGTGCACGCCGAGCCGGGCCGCGATGTCGGCGAGGCCGATGACCGGCCGGTCCCGCTCGAACATGTCCAGGATCGCGAGGCCGTGCAGCAGGGAACCGACCAGGCCGTCCCTGGATGCACGACGGTCATCGCCGGTGGTTCCGCCGCGGCCTGGCCCGGTTGCGGTCTCGGCTCCGGTCAAACGCCCTCCGTCCTGCTCGGCCGGGAATCCGGTTACCGGTCCGGCCAGCCGAAGGTGGGATCGGGATGCGGCAGCGGCGGAAGCTGCCAGGTGCCGACGGCCGGCTGGGCGGCCCCCGGGTCGATCACGGCGTCGACCACCGTCGGCCGGCCCGACTCGAGCGCGGCCTTCAGCGCCGGCCCCAGGTCGGCGGGGCCGTCGGCGCGGATGCCGTCGGCGCCCATCGCCCGCGCCATCGCGGCGTAGTCAGCCGTGTAGGCCTCACCGGCCGGCTCGCGGCGGAAGGTCGTCGCCAGGTCGTCCCGAGTCCCGAAGTAGCCGCGCTGCTGGTCGCGGATCGAGATGTACCCGCCGTTGTTCCACACCAGCCACACCGCGGCCAGGCCGTACTCTACCGCGGTGGCGATCACTCCCGGGAGCATCAGGAAACCGCCGTCCCCGACGACGGACACCACCGGCCGGTCCGGTGCGGCGAGCCGGGCGCCGAGCGCGCCCGCGAGGCCGAACCCCATCGCCGCGAATCCCCAGCTCTGCAGCAGGGTCCCCCGCCCGCCGGGCTGCCATTCCTGGACGATCCAGTTGTGGTGCGCGCCGACGTCGGAGAGCAGGATGCCGTCGCCGGGCAGGGCAGCGCGCAAGTCGGCGAGCACCCGTTCCGGCCGCATCGGGACCGCGTCGGAGCACCGGCCCGGCGATACGTGCCGTTCCCACTCGGCGCGGTATTCGCTGATCTCCGCCAGCCACCGGCGCCGTGCCGCGGAGCCGGCCCCCGCGCTGCCGTCCCCGGCCTGGCGGCGGGCGGCCGCTGCGTCCGCGAGCTGCCGCAGAACCTCGGCGGGGCTGGCGGCGATGCCGAGCGCCACCGGGTAGTTGCGGCCGAGTTCGGCGGCGTCGGCGTGCACGTGGATCAGCCGGGCAGGCGGAATCGAGTAGGTGTAGCCCGGCAGCCACGAGCTCGTCGACCGGTCATCGAAGCGGGTGCCGAGGGCGAGGATCACGTCGGCGCTGCGCGCCGCCCGGTTGGCGGGATAGGTCCCGTTCCGGCCGGCCGGGCCGAGGAACAGCGGCGAGCCGGGATCGCCGCGGTCCTTGCCCAGCGGCGAGGTGACCACCGGGATGCCAGCGCCGGCCGCGAAGGCGGCGAGATCCCCGGCGGCGGCCCCCGCCAGGCCGTGCCCGGCGACGATGACGGGCCGCTGCGCGCCGAGCAGCAGATCGAGCGCCGCCTCGGCATCGGCCGGCGCCGCGGCCGACCGGTCTGAGATACCGGCCCGCCACGCGCCCGGTTCCGGCACATCGTCGCCGCAGTGCTCGGCGAAGACGTCGAGCGGGACATCGAGGTGGACGGGTCCCGGCCGGCCGCCCAGCATCGCGGCGAATGCCTGCCGCATCATCACCGGCAGCTGCGCCGCCCGGGTGGCCTGGAAGCTGCGCTTGACGTACGGCCGCGCCGCGGTGGGGAAGTCCGCCTGGAAATGCCGCCCCAGCTCCTGGAAGGGCGCCCGGCCGAACTGGGTCGTGGGCACGTTCCCGGTGATCGCCAGCAGAGCCGACGAGTCCATCAGCGCTGAGCCGAGCGCCACCAGCAGGTTCGCCGCTCCCGGACCGCACGACGCGAACGCGGCCAGCGGCTCGCCGCGCACCCGGTAGTAGGCGTCGGCGATGAATCCGGCCGCCGACTCGTGATGCACCGAGATGGTGCGGATCTCCGAGCTGCGCGCCCCGAGCGCGTCGAGCAGGCCCAGGTCGCCGTGCCCGCACAGTCCCACCGCATACGGCACCCGCTCGCGCACGAGGTACTCGGTGATGACGTCGGCGCCTCTCAGGACGGCCTCCTTTGCGTATAGCGCACGTCATTGCGTGGTTCGCGACGATATGGCACCCTTGCGGAACGGTCAAGGCCGCCGCCGCGGCCGGAGCCAGCCAGGAACGCCCGCCAGCGGAAGGAACGGGCCCGAGGTGACAGCAACGGCCGATGCCGGCGCCGGTGTCCTCATCGGCGGGACGTGGCGCACCCTCGGACCTGAGCAGCCGGTGCTCGACAAGTTCACCCGGCAGCCGTGTGCCGTCGTCCGGCATGCGCGGCCGGGAGACGCGGGCGACGCCGTCACCGCCGCCGAGGGCGCTTCGCGGCATCCGCTGCCACCGCACCGCCGTTATGAAATCCTCTCCGGCGCCGCCCGGCTGCTGGGGGAGCGCGCCACCGGCATCCGCGCGGCCTACATCGCGGAGACCGGATTCACCGGGGCTGACGCCGACACCGAGATCGCGCGCGCGGCGCAGACGCTGCGGCTGTCCGCTGAGGAAGCCCTCCGGATCGCCGGCGAAGAGGTCCCGGTGGCGGCCGCGCCGGGCAGCGAGCAACGGCTCGCGTTCACCATCCGGGTGCCGGTCGGCGTCGTCGCGGCCATCGCCCCGTTCAACGCGCCGCTGAACACCGTTGCGCACAAGATCGGCCCCGCCATCGCGGCCGGCAACGCCGTCGTCCTCAAGCCGGCCGAGCAGACCCCGCTGTCGGCCATCGCCCTCGCCGAAGTGCTGCACGAGGCCGGCCTGCCGCCCGGATTCCTCAACCTCGTCTGCGGCGCCGGCGACGTCGCCGGAGCCGAACTGGCCGCCGACCCACGCGTGCGGTTCATCACCTTCACCGGCTCGACGGCGGTCGGGCTCGCCATCAAGCAGCGATCCGGTCTGACCCGGACGCACCTGGAACTCGGGGCGAACAGCGCGTCGATCGTCGCCGCCGATGCCGACCTGGACCTCGTCGCGGGCCTGGTCACCCGGGCGGGCTACCGCAAGGCCGGCCAGGTCTGTACCAGCGTGCAGCGCGTCATCGCCGATGCCAGCGTCGCGGGCGACCTCGCCGCGCTGCTGCGCGAGCGCGTCGGCGCCCTGGTGGCCGGAGACCCCAGGGACGACGCCGTGCAGGTCGGCCCGATGATCGCGCCCGCGGAGGCGGACCGCGCCCAGTCGTGGGTCCGCGAGGCCGTCGGCGCCGGGGCCGAGGTCATGACCGGCGGACAGCGCGACGGTCCGGTGCTGCAGCCCACGCTGCTGCGGGATCCGCCCGCCGCCGCCACAGTGCTGAACGAGGAGATATTCGCGCCGGTTGTGGCGCTGGTGACGGTGCGTTGCGTCGATGAGGCGATCGACGTCGTCAACTCCGGTCACTACGGGCTGCAGGCCGGGATCTTCACCCGGGACATCGACGTCGCGTTCGACGCGGCTCGGCGGCTCCGGGTCGGCGGAGTGATGATCAACGACACGTCCAGCTATCACGCCGACGCGATGCCATACGGCGGGGTGAAGGACAGCGGCTACGGGGTCGAGGGACCGAGATACGCGGCCAGCGACATGACCGATCCACGGATCGTCGTGCTGAACCTGCGCACCGACCGGAAAGGAACCGCGCGCCCGTGAACGAACCGACGACGTCCCGCGAACCGCTGGAGCTGTCCGGTTGCACGTTCGGCTGGCTGCACCGCGCCCCCCTCGCGGACGCATTGCGTGCCCTGGCCCGGCACGGCGTCCGGACGCTGGAGCTCACCACCGCGGCACCACACCTGTTCACCCGGTTCTTCGGCCGGTACGAGCGCCACGACCTCCGCCGCCTGCTGGACAGACTTGGCCTGCGGGTGATCTCCGTCAACCCGAGCTTCGCCGACATCAACCTGATCAGCACCAACCCGGAGATCCGGGAGATCAGCGAGCGCCAGCTGGCCGCGGAGATCGAGCTCGCCGCCGACCTCGGCGCCCGCTACGTCGTCGTCATCCCCGGCCGGCGGCACGCTCTCGCGCCGGCGCCCAGCGAGGCGGCGGAAGCGGTCCTGCACGACGGGCTCGGCCGCCTGGTCGACCGTGCCGCGGCGCTCGGTGTCACGATCGCGCTGGAGAACAGCCCCTACGGCTACCTCGGGACGTCCGCGGAACTCGTCCAGGTCGCGCGCGCCTGGGACAGCCCGCACCTGCGCCTGGTCTATGACGTCGCCAACGCGCTGGCGCAGGAGGACCCAGCGGACGGGGTCAGCCGCGCCGCGCCGTTCCTCGCCCTCGCGCACGTCAGCGATACCTGGCGATCGCGGTGGGCGCATACCTCGGTCGGGCGCGGCGAGGTGGACTTCCCCGGATTCGCCCGGGCGCTGCGCGCCTCCGGTTTCACCGGGCCGACGGTGTACGAACTGGCCGACGGCGAGGACCCCGAACCGCGGCTCGCCGCCGACCTGGCGGCGCTGCGGACGGCGGGCTGGTCGCCCCAGCCCGCGGCCGCATCGGCAGGGGCGTCCGCATGACCGCCGCACTTCAATCCGGCGCCCACGTGGTGGTCGCCGGCAGCGGGGCCGCGGGCCTCACCGCAGCCCTGGCCGCCGCGACGGCCGGCGCGAGCGTGCTCGTCGTCGAGCGCGGGAGCGAACTCGGCGGCACGACCGCGCTGTCCGGAGGCCGGGTATGGGTGCCGTGCAACCACTACCCGGAGAACGCCTCGGACACCGCCGAAGCCGCGCGAGCCTATCTGCACGGCGTCATCCCGGCTCATTACCGGCACATGGCCGACGCGTTCATCGACCATGCGCCCGCGATGGCGCGGTTCGTCGAAGCCAGCAGCGCCCACCGGTTCGCCGTCTGCCCGCACTACCCGGACTACCACCCGTCCCGGCCCGGCAGCACGCTCGGCGGGCGCTGCCTGGACATGCACCCGGCCGATCTCACCGCGCTCACCCCGCTGACCTCACGGATCCGCACCCCGCCCGGGTACGTCCCGATGACGCACGCAGAGTGGGAGAAGTGGCGCTACCCGCAGCATTTCGACTGGGCCGTCCTCGGCGAGCGGCAGCGGGCAGGCATCCGCACCGGCGGCGTCGCCCTCGTCGCCGGCCTGCTCGACGGCGTCGTCCGGGCCGGCGCCGCAGTGGCGACCGGGTCCCGTCTCACCGGGGTCACGCTCGGCCGCGACGGCGAGGTCCACAGCGCCGGACTGACCGGGGACGGCAGGAACGGGGACCGCGTGAACCGGGACCGCTGGGCCACCACGATCGACGCGCGCGCCGTCATCCTCGCGACCGGCGGGTACGACTGGGACGCCGGGCTGCGCACCCGCTACCATCCCGCACCGCAGCGGGCCACCGGGGCGGCGCCAGCCAACGCCGGCGACGGGCTGCGCGTCGCCCAGGACGCCGGTGCCGCGGTGGACAACCTGGCCGAAGGGTGGTGGATGCCGATGATGGCCGTGCCCGGCGAGGCAATCGACGGCGCTCCCTGCTACCGGTCGCTGATACGCGAGCGCGCCGCGCCGCGCCAGATCATCGTCAACGCGGCCGGGCGCCGGTTCGCGGACGAGGCGACGCCCTACAACGAGTTCGGCAAGGCGATGCACCGCCGGGAGGCCGGCACCTTCCCGAACGACCCCGCTTACATGATCTTCGACGACGGTTTCCGGCGCCGGTACCCCCTTCCCGGTACCCGGCCCGGCGACCCGGCACCGGACTGGATCGCCCGCGGCGGTACACCGGCCGAGCTCGCCGCTGCCACCGGCATCGACCCGGCCGGCCTGGAGCACGCGATCGCCCGCTGGAACAAGAACTGCGCCGACGGCGCCGACCCGGACTTCGGCCGCGGCAGCAACCCCTATGACCGCTACGGCGGCGATCCCGGCGTCCAGCCCAACCCGAACCTCGGCCCGCTCGACGAGCCGCCCTACTACGCCGTCCGGGTGCTGGCCGGGACGATCGGGACCAAGGGCGGACCGGTGACCGGGACCAGCGGCGAGGTGCTGCGCCCCGATGGCAGCCCGGTCACCGGGCTGTACGCCGCCGGGAACGCGTCGGCGTTCTGGCTCGGCGACGCCTATCCCGCTCCGGGCGCCACCCTGGCGATCGCGATGACGATGGGCTACCTGGCCGGCCTGCACGCCGCGCGGCGATGATCCGGCCGGACGGCCGGTCCGGACGGCCGGTCCGGACGGCCGGGCCCGACGGCCGGGCACGGCCGGCTACCAGGTGACCGACAGGTTCTTGTACGAGACGTTGTACCAGCCGCCCGTCACGATCCCGGCCGGGCCGTGGGTGAAGTTCGGGTCTCTGTCGGTTACCCGGCCGACCCGGTGTCTGTCGATCGACATGGTGAGCGTGTAGCCCTGCATTGTCAGCGACAGCCGGTGCCACGTCCCTGGCGCCGGCGCGGCGACGTGACCAGCGGTAAGGCTCGCGGTGCACCGGCAGGGGCTGTTCTTCCATAGCCACCAGGCGCCGTCCGAGCGGAGCGTCAGCTCGTAGGCGCGGAACAGCTGGCCTCCCTGGGACGAACCGGAGAACCGGCCGATGATCCCGCCGTTCTGCCCGGCGTCATTCCCGGTGAACATGATGTCGCCGGTGACCGTATAGGAGCCGCCCCAGTCATCGCCCAGCACCGCATACGGGCTGTCCTCGCCCGCGACCCAGCGCGTCGGCGCGCCACTGGCCAGCTGCTGGACGCAGTAACCGGCGCTGCCGTCGCCGCAGCGCGCGTACTCGTAGGCGCCGTCCTGGGTGGCGAGCAGCCTGGGTTCCTCGCTGCCGTCCCCGCTGCTGCCCGCCGACTCCGGGAGCAGGCCACTGGCCGGCGGCATGGAGCCCGGTGGCGGCGAGGATGCCGCCAGCTTGCCCTGGCCGCTGGTGGTGGTGAAGCTCACGACGTAGCCGGGCGGGATCGTGTAGCTGAATGACCCGTTGTATGGGTGCACGTCGGGCTCCTGCACCAGGTAGTCGTCCGGGTTGGAGCTCCAGACGTTGGTCGCCCACACATGCACGTCGCTGGCCGGCAGCCCGCCGGCGACGTGCACGGTGACCGTCTGGGACGGCTGCGACGAGGGGGCCTCCGTCGTCTCGGCCACCATCGACCACGCCGAGTGGTCCGGCGCCTGGTAGGTGTCGTAGGAGCCGCCGCCGGCCAGCGATTTGTTCGCGCCGCCGACGTGCAGCCAGCCCGGCTGGACGAACTGGGTGGTCTGAGCGATCGCCCAGGTCATCCGGTTCACCGTGTAGTTCCCGTTCCACGGCTCGTCCGCGGTGATCAGCCCCTCGTCCCCGTATTCCAGCCCCGGCGGCATCGCGTCGATTAGCGGCCACTCCAGGAAACCGGTGACCCCGGCCGCGTTGTAGCTCTGGTTGATCGCCCGGGCCATCGCCGCGGCGCCCGTGTCGCCGTCCATGTCCCCGAGTTCGGACTCCCACACCGGCTTGCCGACCGACTGCGCCGTCGGCGTCGCATAGCAGCCGTAGCCGGTGGTCGGGTAGCCGCAGGTGTCGTGCCCGCCGACCACGGAGACGGCGTTCTTCAGTGCAGGGTTGGCGGCCATGTCGCTGGCGATCTGCCACGGGTCGGCGGCGTTGTAGTAATTCGGCTGAAGCGTGCCAGGTTTGCCGCCCTTCACCGTGCTGCTCTGGGCGCCGGTGTTGCCGACCGACGCGCCGTCTGCGGCGACGATCTGGGTCGAGGTGTAGCCAGCGGTGTCCAGCGCGTTGCGCAAGGCGATGAACCACTGCCCGCCCGGCGGGTAATTGCGCTCGTTCCAGCCGCCGAGGTAATTGATCGTCAGCCCGTGGCTGCGGGCGCAGCCGAGCCAGTCCAGCAGGTAATTGATGTCGCTCTGGGTCCAGGTGCCGGTCCAGCCCGGCGCCGCCCACTGCAGCCCGTACAGCTTGACATCCGGGTTGCGCGCCAGCGCCTGCTGCGCGATCCACCACTCGTACCCGCCGTTGCAATCGACGTTGCCCTGGGTGTGCTCGTGCGAGGGTTCGGCGCCGTCGGTGGAGTTCGCGTCCCCGCCGATCTCCAGCTTCAGCATCTGCAGTTGCGCGCCCACGTGCGGCGTGAACAGATAGTCCAGGATCTGCGAACGCTGCGGCTCCGGGTAGTCGATCAGCAGCCGCGAGTTCGCCCCGCCGGCGCTGATCGCGCCCACCCCGTCGTAGGCCGGTCCGGGCTGCGACCCGTCAACGGTGACGCCGGTGCCCGGCGAACCCGCGGTCGCGGGCACGATCCCGCCGGACGCGGCCCGGGCCCGGACGGCCTCGGTATGCGCGGCCGCGGTGGAGGCCGCGGTGCTGGCCCCGCTGCCCACTGGATGGGCGTACGCCGATGAGGTCCGGCCAGCCCCGGCCTGTCCGGCCCTGGCCGGCGCGGGCGCGGCGGGGATCGCCGAGGCCAGCAACGTGACAGTGGCAGCCACAGCCGCCGCCGGTTCAGCCAGTATCGCCACCCGCAGCCGTCGGGTGTGCACGGTCGCACCCAGCATCCAGGGGGGTCCCCCGCTCCCTCGTCCCTCGTCGAAACCGCTGCGTTGATACCCGCCGAAGCGGCCCAGGGTCTAGGGCGGATTGGTTAGAGAGCCCTTACCGTCGGCGATCCGATGCCGTGAGCCAGCGGGGCCGGCACTGTCGGCCAGTCGCCCGCCGCATACTCGTCCTGGAACGCAAGGAGCGCGACATGAGTTCTGAACACTCGAGGTTGAACGCCGACAGGCGTCACCGCGATGGCAAGCTCGCCCGCCTGCACGCCCCGCACGTGCAGCCGCTCACAGCGGCCATCGAGCGGTGGAGGCACGAGGGCTGCGCCGTGCCCGATGTGGACCCGGACCTGGGCGGCGTTGCCGCCCGGATCCTGTTCCTGCATGAGTCGCCCGGCCCGAAGGCGTCAGCGGCCCACGGCAGTGGCTTGGTCAGCCCGGACAACGACGACCAGAGCGCGGAGCGGTTCTGGCGGCTATCTCGCGAGGCCGGGCTCCGACCAGCCGAGTACATCGCCTGGAACGTGGTCCCGTGGTATGTGTCCGACACCGGCAAGAACGTCAACGCCACCCCTGCCGACGCTAAGGCTGCCGTCAAGTATCTGCATGAGTTCACCATGCTGCTGCCTGATCTGCGGGTGGTGGTGCTGATGGGTCAGTTCGCGCAGCGGTGGTGGTTTCACTACCTGCTCCACGTTGCCGACGCCCGGCCGCTTCCAGCGCTGGCGGCGCCACATCCCTCTCCTCTTGCGCACACCCGCAACCGTGCGGTTTCCGAGGCCGAAATCGTGACGGCGATGACGAAGGCGCGGGGTCTGGCGTAGAGCTAGTGCTTCCGGGCTACGGCGGTGCGGGCAGCGCGACGGGCCGCTATTTCTGACACGCTGGGCACCAGAACCTGACCCGCTCCTCGCCGGCGGTGCCCTGTTCGCCCCTGCTTATCCTCGTCCCGCATCTTCGGCATGCGTGGCCTGCTCGTCCGTACACCCAGCTTTGTCGGCCCAGCCTGGTATCTCCGGTTGTCACCTGGCCAATGCGCGTCTTGTTCGCGCCGAGCAATCGGCGCCCTAGTTCTACCAGGGCGTCCAGGTCTGCGACGTCGCCCAGCGGTCGCCACGGGCTGACGCCACGCAGGAACAGCATCTCTGCGAGGAAAAAATTGCCGATACCGGCGAGGTTGCGCTGGTCCAGCAGGGCCTCACCGATCGGGCGCTCCGGTGCGGCCAGCAGCCGGCGGACGGCCTCATCCGGGTCCCAGTCGGGGCCGAGGAGGTCGGGGCCGAGATGCCCGGTCACCCGGTCTTCGTGGGCGGTGCGGACCACCTCGACGACGCCTAGCTGGTAGCCGACTGCCTGCCAGGAGTCGTTGCCGAGCACCAGGCGCACCTGGTGACCGGCCGGTGGCCGGGCCGGGCGACGGACCCGCCAGCTGCCGTCCATCCGCAGGTGGGTGTGCACGGTCAGCGGCGGCTCGCCGCTGACGCGAATCAGCAGGTGCTTGCCGCGGGAGACGACCTCGCGGACCTCACGGCCGGTGAGATCGGTGGTCGCGTACCGGGGCACCCGGAAGTCGCTGGTGGTGAGTTCCCGCCCCGCCAGCGCGTCGTGCAGCCGCCGCGCGGTCCACCAGACGACATCGCCTTCCGGCATGCCCACAGGATCGCACCGGCGCCGCTTATCCCCCGTTGTGGGCCTGAAATGGCCGCTCCTGTCCGGTTCCGGTCACGATAACCGGGGATAAGCGGGGCCCACAGGGGGTAGCGGCGCCGGGGGTCGCGGCGCCGCCGGGGCGTACGGGCGGCATCGGGTGTGCCGGTCAGAGCAGTTTGCGCATCCGGAACAGGTCGAACGGGTTTGCCTCGATCTTCAGCCGCCCGGAGGCCCATGCCCCCGCCACATTCAGCCGGTCCTCGGCGAGCGCGACCAGGTCGTCGCTGCTGGCCGTGAGCCGGATCTGCGCGCGCGGGGCGTCGGGGGGCGCCTCGGTGATCGGGTCCATCCCGTGCGTGCCCATCCGGGTCTGGAATAGCACGCCGAGATCGCGGACCCGGCAGCTCACCGTCCGCTCTGCGAGGTGCTTCTCCCGGTCATCCGGATCGAGGTTGCTGATCCTGGACGCCAGTTTCTCGAGCGCCTCGCGGCATTCCTCCATCGTCGCCATCCGGGGTTCTACTCCCTACAAGCCGGTTTAGCCGGCTCACCGGTGTCCCGCGCCGCACGCGATTGTCATCTCAGGGCGGTAGCGTTCCTGGTGAGCCTGCCGTCGAGCCGGTCTCCCGCGCGAACATCGTAGCGAGGGTGGGGGATTGCCGAGTGCCACCGTTGTCATGCCGGGGATGCCCGGCCGGCAGGCGCCACCGCTGGTATGCCATGACGGGACGGCCATGACGGGAAGGCCATGACGCAGGAAAGTAGCGGCGAGCAGCCGGCGAGCGCGCCGGACGGCGGCGCTCAGGCCGGGTGGCAGGCTGAGGCCGAGCCTGAGGCTCTGCGGGCCCCTGATGCCCCGCGGGCCCCTGATGCCCCGCGGGCCCCTGAGGCCGGGCGGGCGCCGGCCACCGGCGACACGCGGGTGGACGAAGCCGTCGCGTCACTGGCTGGCCTCGGGGAAGTACCGGACTCCGGCCACGTCGAGGCGTTCGAGCGCGCCCACCAGGAGTTGCAGGAGATCCTCGACGAGGTCGGCGGCCAGGGCCAGCCGTCTCGGGGCCGGGGGCCCGGGGGGTGACCAAGCGCAGCAGGCTCGACACCGAGCTTGTCCGCCGTGGCCTGGCCCGTTCCCGTGAGCAGGCGACCGGTCTGATCACGGCCGGCCGGGTGCACGTCGGTGGCGCGGGTGCCGGAGGCGGCATCGGCGCGATCAAGCCCGCGACCCAGGTCGAGGCCGGGGCGGTCATCACCGTTGCGGAGACCGGCGGCGGCCAGGAGTATGCGTCCCGCGGCGGCCACAAGCTGGCGGGGGCGCTGGAGGCGTTCCCGGGCCTTGCCGTGCGCGGCCGCCGCTGCCTGGACGCGGGTGCCTCCACCGGCGGCTTCACCGATGTGCTGCTCCGCGAGGGCGCGGCGCACGTGACCGCGGTGGACGTCGGTTACGGCCTGCTGGACTGGCGGCTGCGCACCGACCCGCGCGTCACCGTGCTGGATCGGGTCAACGTCCGGCACCTGCGCCCGGACCAGGTCCAGCCGCCGCCGGACCTGGTGAGCGCAGACCTGTCCTTCATCTCGCTGACACTCGTGCTGCCCGCGCTGGCCGCGAGCGCCGCGCCGGACGCCGACTTCGTGCTGCTCGTCAAGCCGCAGTTCGAGGCGGGGAAGGGACGGGTCGGCGCCGGTGGGGTGGTCCGCGATCCCGCTGTCCAAGCCGCGGCCGTCGCACAGGTGGCCGAGGCAGGCAGAGAACTCGGGCTCGGTGCCGCCGGCGTGGCGGCGAGCCCGCTGCCGGGCCCCGCGGGAAACGTGGAGTATTTCCTATGGCTGCGGCGGGACGCGCCGCCCCTGGACCCCGGGGCAGTGCACGAGGCGATCGCGAAGGGACCCCAGTGAACGCCAAACGGACCGTCATGATGGTGACACACGCCGGCCGGCCGGAGGCGCTGCGCACCGCGCGGCGGGTCGTCGAGCGGCTCACCAGCGGCGGGATCGGGGTGCGGATGCTCGGCCCGGAGGCCGAGGAGGTTGGCTGCACCGGCGTCGAGGAGGTGCCGGGCAGCGAAACCGCCGCCGAGGGCGCCGAGGTCGTCATCGTTGTCGGTGGTGACGGCACGCTGCTGCGGGCGGCGGAGCTGGCGAGGCCCGCGGCGGTCCCGATGCTCGGGGTGAACCTGGGTCACGTTGGCTTCCTGGCCGAAGCGGAGCCGGAAGACCTGGCCGAGACGGTGGATCGCGTCGCCGGTCGCCAGTACCAGGTCGAGCAGCGGATGACGGTTGACGTGACGGTCCGCCAGAACGGGACGGTGGCGGCCACGACGTGGGCGCTGAACGAGGCATCGGTGGAAAAGGGCTCCCGCCAGCGGCTGCTGGAGGTGGTCACCGAGGTAGACGGCCGGCCCCTGTCCCGGCTGGCGTGTGACGGCGTCGTGTGCGCGACGCCGACCGGTTCCACCGCCTACGCGTTCTCGGCCGGCGGGCCCGTCGTCTGGCCCGAGGTCGAGGCGCTGCTAATGGTGCCGATCAGCGCGCACGCGCTGTTCGCCGGGCCCCTGGTGGTCTCGCCAAGCTCGGTGCTCGCTGTCGAGATCATCGGGTGCTCCGGACCCGGAATGGAGGGCGTCGGCACGCCGGGGGCTCCGGCCGTGGCGGCCGAGACAACCGGGGCGGTTATGTGGTGCGATGGTCGGCGCAGGGTGGACCTGCGGCCCGGGGCCCGGGTGGAGGTGCGCCGCGGATCGGCACCGGTTCTGCTGGCGCATCTGCACGGAACCGGACCGGGTGGCGGGTCGTTCACCGACCGGCTGGTGGCCAAGTTCGGGTTGCCGGTCAGCGGCTGGCGGGGCAGGAGGGAGGAGCCGTAGCGTCCATGCTGGAGGAAGTTCGCATCGGCGGGCTCGGCGTCATCGACGACGCCGTCTTGGAGCTGTCGCCCGGCTTCACCGTGGTAACCGGCGAGACCGGTGCCGGCAAGACCATGGTCGTCACCGGGCTGGGCCTGCTGTTCGGCGGACGCGCCGACCCCGCCCGGGTCCGTGCCGGGTCCGGCCAGGCAAGCGTGGAGGGCAGGCTCCAGGTCGACCCGGACGGCCACGTCGCGGGCCAGGTGGCCGAGGCAGGCGGTGAGCTGGACGACGGCGGATACCTGATCGTGAGCCGCTCGGTGTCGGCCGAAGGCAGGTCCCGGGCGTTCGCCGGCGGCCGCTCGGTGCCGGTGGGCCTGCTCGCCTACCTCGCGGACGACCTGGTCGCCGTGCACGGTCAGGCCGACCAGCGGCAGCTCCTCCGGCCGGGACGGCAGCGGGAGGCGCTGGACCGGTTCGCCGGCCAGCAGCTGGCCACCGTCCTCGCCCAGTACGAGCGGACCTACCGGCGGCACCGTGAGGTGCGCGAGCAACTCGACGAAATCACCACCCGCGCGCATGAGCGGGCGATGGAGGCGGACGCGCTGCGGTTCGGCCTCACCGAGATCGAGCAGCTCGACCCCGCCGAGGAGGAGGACACCCGCCTCCTGGAGGAAGAAGAACGGCTCGCGCACGCGGACACGCTCCATGCGGCCGCCACCAGCGCACATGAAGCACTGCTCGGCGACCCGTCGAGCTCGGACGGCACCGCCGACGCGGTGGCGCTGCTGGGCGGCGCGCGCCACGCACTCGAATCGGTCCGGCAGCACGATTCCGCCCTGGCCGCGCTGGCCGAACGCCTGTCGGAGGCGTCATACCTGGTCTCCGACGTGGCCACCGAGCTGGCGTCGTACGCGGAGTCGATCGAGTCCGACCCCGCCAGGCTGGCCGTTGTCCAGGAGCGGCGCTCGGAGCTGGTGCGGCTGATCCGCAAGTACGCCGCCGCCGACGGCGCGCCGGTTGCCGCGGCCGCCGGGGGCACCGCCGCCATGGGCGATCTCGCCGCCGTCCTCGACTGGGCAAAACGGGCCGCGGCGCGGCTCGCCGACCTCGAGGGCGACGACGAGCGGGTGGAGGAGCTGTCCGCGACCGAGGCGGAACTCGCCGACGAGGTCGCGACGCTCGCCGGGCAACTCACCGAGTTCCGGGTGCAGGCCGCTGAAAAGTTCGCGAACGAGGTCAGCTCGGAGCTGACCGCGCTGGCGATGCCGCACGCACAGCTGAAGGTGGCGGTCACCGAGCTGGACGAGCCCGGGCCGTCCGGCCGCGACGAGGTGGAGATCCGGCTCGCGGGCCACTCCGGCGCCCCGCCGCTGCCGCTGCACAAAGGCGCCTCCGGCGGCGAACTGTCCCGCGTCATGCTCGCCATCGAGGTGGTGTTCGCCGGTGCGGACCCGGTGCCGACATTCGTCTTCGACGAGGTGGACGCCGGCGTCGGCGGCAAGGCGGCGGTCGAGATCGGCCGCAGGCTCGCCCGGCTCGCCCGGCTTGCCCAGGTCATCGTCGTCACCCATCTACCGCAGGTCGCCGCGTTCGCCGACAACCACCTGGTCGTCGAGCGGGACGACGACGGGAGCGTGACCAGCAGCGGCGTCACCCGGCTGGACCGGCCGGGACGGGTGCGGGAGCTGTCCCGGATGCTGGCCGGCCTGGAGGACTCCGAGCTCGGCCAGGCGCACGCCGAGGAACTGCTCGGCGTGGCAGCAGCCGAGCGGGAACGGTAAGCCGTGCCGCGCCCCGTCATGAGCGCGCCCGGCGCATCCCGCCCCGCCGGCGACGCCGGCGCGTCCCGCGGCCCGTCGCGCGTGCGCGCCGTGGGTCCCGGGTTCTGGCAGGATGGCTACGGGATGAAGCGGCCATGAAAGTTCCTGCCCTCAGGGCCAACCGGAGCCGCCGTATCGGGGCGGATGACCTGCCTGGAACTACGGCGGTGGTCCGGCTCGACCGCAGGACCAAGAACCTCACCAAGCGCCTCGAGCCGGGTGAGATCGCCATCATCGACCACGGCGACCTCGACCGGGTCGCGGCGGACGCCTTGATCGCCCGGCAGGCCGGCGCGGTGGTGAACGCCGCCCCGAGCATCACCGGGCGGTACCCGAACCTCGGCCCCCGGCTCGTCGTCGAGGCTGGCATCCCGCTCATCGACAACGTCGGCGAGGACGTGTTCGACAAGATCGCCGAAGGCGACGTGGCGCGGCTGGACGGCGAGAAGCTGTACCTGGACGGCCAGGTGGTCGCGAAGGGAACCCGGCAGAGCATCGAATCCGTCGATGCGGCGATGGCCGAGGCCAGGGCCGGGCTCTCGGTCCAGCTCGAGGCCTTCGCCGCGAACACGATGGAGTACATCAAGCGCGAGCGCGAGCTCCTCATCGACGGCGTCGGCGTGCCGGAGCTCAAGACCCAGCTCGAGGGACGGCATGTGCTGGTGGTGGTCCGCGGCTACCACTACCGGGAGGACCTGGCGGTGCTGCGGCCCTACATCCGCGACTACCGGCCCGTGATGCTCGGCGTGGACGGCGGCGCCGACGCGCTCCTCGAAGCCGGCCTGGTCCCCGACATCATCATCGGGGACATGGATTCGGTATCCGACGAAGCGCTTGGCTGCGGCGCGGAACTGGTCGTCCACGCCTACCGGGACGGCCGCGCCCCGGGCCTCAAGCGCCTGCAGGACCTGGGCCTGCCGTGCACCGTTTTTCCCGCCACCGGCATCAGCGAGGACATCGCGCTGCTGCTGGCCGACGACGGCGGCGCGAAGCTGATCGTGGCCGTCGGCACCCACGCCAGCCTGGATGAGTTCCTGGACAAGGGCCGCTCGGGCATGGCCAGCACGTTCCTCACCCGCCTGCGGGTCGGCGGCAAGCTCGTCGAGCCGAAGGGGGTCAGCAGGCTCTACCGGAACCGGATATCGGCCTGGTCGCTGCTGCTGCTGGTCCTCGCCGCGGTCGCCGCGCTGTTCATCGCGGTATACACCGCCGCCCCCGGGACCACGACACACGCGTTCTTGCTGTTCTTCAAGGACAGGTGGGACGCCTTTATCTACTGGCTCACCGGACTTTTCTAGTGATCGATTTCCGCTATCACCTCGTTTCCATCGTCGCGATCTTCCTAGCGTTGGCGATCGGCATCGTGCTCGGCACGACCGCGTTGAGCGGGCCCGTGACCAAGGCACTGAGCAAGACCACCGGGCAGCTGCAGAACGAGAACGAGAACCTGCGCTCCGCCAACAGCGCCCTCCAGCAGCAGCTCAACGGCGCCAACAGCTTCGCCCAGACCGCCGCGCCGCAGCTGCTGGCCCATCAGCTCGACGGCCAGCGGGTGGTGCTGGTGTCCGCGCCGGGTGCCCCCAGCCAGCTCACCGGGGGCGTGACGACCGCGCTGAAGCAGGCGGGCGCCACCGTCACCGGCCAGATCACGCTGCAGGGCAAGCTGTTCGATACCAGCGCGAGCACGCAGACCTACCTGGACAGCCTGGCGCAGAACCTGGCGGCGCAGGTCAAGCCGGCCGGCATCACGCTCGCCGACGGCACGCCGGCGCAGCACGCCACCCAGGTGCTCGCCAGCGCGATGCTGACCAAATCCGGCGCCCCCGCATCGCCAGGAGGCCAGGGCGACAGCCAGGACAGCCCGGCCGATCCGGCCGTCCTGTCGGGCTTCGGGCAGGCGGGTTTCCTGACGGCGAGCGCGGTTCCATCGTCGCGTGCGACACTCGCCCTCGTGATCACTCCCGCGGTCCCGCAGGCCGGGCCGAGTGCCAGCGCCTCGAACGAGATCCTGGGGACGATCGTCAGCGGGTTCAGCTCGGCAAGCATGGGCACCGTGCTGGCGGGACCCTCGGGCTCCGCCGATCCCGGCGGCGCGATCGCGGCGTTCCGCGGCGGCAACGGCGCGCAGCAGATTTCCACCGTCGACGACGCGGACACGGCGATCGGGCAGGTCACCGTTGCGTGGGCCTTCGGCCACCAGCTGGCCAGCCATCAGGCCGGCAGCTACGGCACCGGTACCGGCGCGAGTGCCATCGCGCCGAGCCCGCCACCCTCTCCGAGCCCGGCTGCCTCCGGGTCCGCCTCTCCGCCTGCAGCGGCGGCAGCCCGGAGCAGCAGATGAGGCGCCAGTGGGTGAGATCGGCGCTGACCGCAGCGGCGGCGGCGGGCGCCGCCCGCTCCGCCTACGGCGCGCTTCGGATGCGGCCCCCTGGCGGCGAGAAGAGATGGTCCCGGACCAACCACCGCGGTGAGCCCGTCACCCTGCTGGAGGGACCTGCCGCGGCCGCCGGATGCGTGACCGCCGCGGCGCTGGCGCCCGGCGCACCGGGCCGGGCGCGGACCGCATCCGTCGTCGCCGGGATCGGCACGGCGGCCTTCGGCGCCCTGGACGACCTGATGGCCGGCCGCGGTGAGCCGAAGGGGTTCCGCGGGCACCTCGGTGCGCTCCGCCGGGGAGAGGTGACCACCGGCGCGGTCAAGCTGGGCGGGATCGGGGTAACCGGTCTCGTGTCGGCGGCCGCTCTCGGCGGCAGCCCTGCCGACGTCGCCGTCAACGCCGGTCTCATCTCCGGATCGGCCAACCTGCTGAACCTGTTCGACCTCCGTCCCGGCCGCGCGATCAAGGTGGCCGTCGCGGTCGGCGCCGCGCTGTGCTCGGTTCCGCCCCGGCCAGCAGCCCGCGGCACCGCGCAGCTGGCCGCGGCGCCCGCCGCGGCGGCCGCCGCGCTGGCCGGTCCCGATCTTGGTGAGCGGGCCATGCTCGGCGATGCGGGTGCCAACGCCCTCGGCTCGGTGCTCGGCGCCGCCGCCGCGGCGGGCCTGAGCCGCGGCGCCAGGATCGCCCTGCTCGCAGGTATCACCGGCCTGACCGCGGCCAGCGAGGTGGTCAGCTTCACCCGGGTGATCGAGAAAACGCCACCGCTGCACCGGCTGGACATGCTGGGCCGCCGTCCCGCGGGCCAGCCAGCCCCGAGGCCGGATGCCGATCGGCCGGACGCCCATCGGTCGGACGCAGCGGGTGATCCAGCGCCGGATGCAGCGCCGGATCCAGCGCCGGACGCAGGGTCCCCGGATGTGGGGCCGCGGGCTGAGGGTCCGCCGGACGGGGGATCGCTGGCTGGTGGGAGCGCGTGGTCCAGCCGGTCGAAGACCAGCGCCTGACGCAGGCGGCGCGGCGGGGGATCGGCCGCGCCGCGCTGCTGATCGGCGCGATCACGATCCTGGCCCGCGCGGTGGGCTACGGCCGGACGCTGGTGTTCGCGCACACGGTTCGTGCGTACTGCCTGGGGACGGCCTACCAGACCGCCAACCAGGTGCCGAACATCATCTTCGACATCGTGGCCGGCGGCGCGCTGACCGCCGTGGTGGTGCCGGTGCTGGCCGGTCCGGCCAGCCGGGTCGGCGCCGCGGCCCGCGAAGACAGCCGCCAGATTGCATCGGCGCTGCTCACCTGGACGGTCGTACTGCTCGTCCCGGTGAGCGTCGCGGCGGCGCTGGCCGCCGGGCCGCTGGCGTCCGTCCTGCTCGGCAGCCCGCACGGCTGCGCGCGGGCGGACATCGTGGCGGTCAGCGCCCGGATGCTGGCGGTTTTCGCGCCGCAGATCGCGCTCTACGGGATCGCCGTCGTGCTCTACGGCATCCTTCAGTCGCACCACCGCTTCACCGCGCCAGCGCTCGCGCCGCTGGTCAGCAGTGTGGTCGTCGGCGCCGCGTACCTGGCGTACCTGCCGTTCGCCCATGGGGCGCAGTACGGCGGGCAGCTCTACCGGCTGCCCCGGTCTGCCGAGCTGATTCTCTCGGCCGGGACCACGGCCGGAGTGCTGGCGCTGGTCGTGACCGCGGCGATCCCGGTGCTGACGATGCGGCTGCGCCTGCGGCCAGCGCTGCGTTTCCCCGCCGGGGTGTCGGCCCGGGCGCGGGCGCTGGCCGGCGCCGGGATCGCGACGCTGATCGCCCAGGACGCGGCGGTCGTCGCCGTCATCAAGCTCGCCAACACGCGCGGCGGCAGTGGCGCGCTGGTGCTCTACAACTATGGCTGGCAGATGTTCTTCCTGCCGTACGCGGTTCTTGCGGTACCGGTCGCGATGAGCGCGTTCCCGCTGCTCGCCGAGCGCGCGACCGGTTCGGCCACCGCAGCGGAGGCGCCGGGAGCCGGCACGGCGGAGGTGCCCGGAGCCGGCACGGCGGAGGCGCAAGGAGTCGGCACAGCCGAGGCGCACGGAACCGGTCCGGCGGCTCCGGGGGACGATTTCGCCAGGACCGCGGCCGCCGCCTCCCGCGCCGCCACGGTGGCGGGCTTCCTCGGCGCCGCCCTGCTCGCCGGGGCGGCGGCGCCCGCCGCCCGCGTGTTCGTCTCGGCCAACCTCCAGCAGGCCCGGGAGCTGATGCTCGCGTTGATCGCGTTCGCGCCGGGCCTGGTGGCGTTCGGGCTGGCGGCGAGCCTGCAGCGGATCCTGTACGCGACCGGCCGCACCCGCTCCGCTGCCGCGGCCGTTGCGGGCGGATGGATCCTCGTGATCGCGGCCGACCTGGCGATCGTGCCCTTCGTGCCCGGGAACTGGGCGGTGCCCGCGCTCGGGCTGGGCAACACCATCGGCCTGACGGTCAGCGTGGTGGTCCTGGCCGTTCTCGTGCGCCGGGCGTGCGGTGCCGCCTGCCTGCACGGACTGGGCCGCGCGGTAGCCGGCGGGCTGGCGGGGGCGGTGGCCGGGGCGGCCGCCGGTGCGCTGGCGGCGTCCGGGGTCGGTGATCTGCTGCCGCGGGCGGGTTTCCTGCCCCAGGCGGCGCTGACGGTGCTCGCCTGCGTGGTGGCGATGGCGGTCTTCGGCGGCGTCGTCTACGTCGCGGACCCGGGCGATCTGCGAAGGCTGCTGCAGCGGGCGTTGCGGAGGGCTCGCCGATGACACCTGCGCGGGTCGCCTTCGTCATCGGCACCACCTCGGGGGGGACCGGGCGCCATGTGCGGATGCTGGTCGCCGGGCTGACGGCACGCGGGGTCCAGGTCGCCGTGTACGGGCCGGCCGCGGTCGAGCGGCAGCTCGGCTTCACGGCGGCCGGCGCGGCGTTCCACCCCGTGGATATCGCCGACCGCCCGCGCCCCGCCCGCGATCTCGCCGCCGTGCGCCAGCTACGCCGGGCGCTATCCGGGGCAGGCGCACCCGCCATCGTGCACGCGCACGGGCTGCGGGCAGGGGCGCTCGCCGTATTCGCGCTGGGCCCGATCGGCCGCCGGGGCGGCGTTGCCCTGACCGTGACACTGCACAACGCCCCGCCCGGCGGAGGGCTGGCGGGCGTCATCTACACCGTTCTGGAGCGGGTCGTCGCCGGCGGGGCGGACAGCGTCCTCTGCGTATCAGGCGACCTCGAGGAGCGGATCCGGCGTCGTGGGGCACGCTCGTGCAGCCGGGCGGTCGTCCCCGCGGCGCTGCCAGGGCCACGGGCGCCCGGAGACGAGACGTTGACGGACCCCGACGCCGCCCCCGACCCGGACCGGGACGCCGCCCCCGACCCGGACCGGGACGCCGCCCCCGACCCGGACCACCCGGACCCGGACGCGGTGTGGGCGGAGTTCGGCGCGTCGCACCGGCCGCTGGTGCTCGCCGCTGGCCGGCTCGCGCCGCAGAAAGGGTTCGGCACGCTGCTCGACGCCGCCGCCCGGTGGCGGGACCGCACCCCACAGCCCGTGCTGCTGATCGCGGGCGAGGGACCCCTGGCAGCCGAGCTTGCCGCCCGTATCGACGCCGAACGGCTCGGCGCACGGCTCATTGGCCACCGCGGCGACCTGCCGGCGCTGATGGCTGCAGCGGACGTGCTCGTGCAGCCCAGCGTCTGGGAGGGCCAGCCGCTGTTCGCCCAGGAAGCGCTGCGCTCCGGGACGCCGCTGGTCGCCACCCGGGTCGGCGGGGTGCCGGAGCTGACCGGCGAGGATGCGGCGCTGCTCGTCCCGCCCTCCGACCCGGACACGCTGGCAGCAGCCATCCTGCGGATGCTCGACGACCCCGGCCTGGCGCAGCGGATTCGGACGGCCGCGCGGGATCGGGCGCGGTCGCTGCCGTCCGAGGAGGATGCGATCGACGCCGTGATCACTGAGTACCGGCGGCTGGCCCCGGGTCCGGACTGGCCCGGGGGCGCCGGCTAGGGCGCGGTCGGCTGGGGCACGGTCGGCTAAGGCGCCGTCGGCGGGCGATGGTCGCGGTCCGGGGACTGGGGGAGTGGCCGCGATTCTTCCGCCCGGTTTGCGGGTGATCTAATGTCGCGTCTGTGGGCTATGACCTCGTTGCCGAGGCGCAGCGGGTTCTCGCATGCCGGCCGGTTCCGGCCCGCTGCCCGGTTCTCGCCGACCCGCCGCCGCGGCTGAGCAGGCGTCGGCGCTTGATCGCGATGGCGGCGGACGTGGACGCCGACGCGGCAGCCGTGCTGTTCACCCGGCGCGGGGTCAACGGCCAGCCGTGCTTCGAGCTGCTGTTGTTCGAGTGGGCGGGGGAGTGGCGGCTGGCGGGCTCCAGCGGCGGCAGCGCCGAGGAAGATGTGCTGGCGCAGCGGCCGCCATCCAGCGCGCTCGGCGGGCCGCTGCGATGGGAGGGCGGCGGATCATGCCACAGCGAGCTGGTCCGCGGGCTGCCGCGGCGCTTGCTGAACCACGCCCAGGTACGTGCCGCCGCCGAGGCGCACCAAGTCGAGGTCCGCGGCCATGACGGCGAGCGGATCCTGCCGGTATGGCGGCACGGTCAGCTTGTGGTGATCTGGCAGGGCCGGTGCGCGCCGGAACTCACCGCCCGCGATGCCGAGGGCCGCCCGCTCGGTACCGCCAGCTCCCTCGCGGCCGGCGGCTGGTAGCGGGTACTCGCCCAGTTACCAGCCGCGCTCGCGCCACTCCGCCAGGTGCGGGCGCTCGCTGCCGAGCGTGGTGTCCTTCCCGTGGCCCGGGTAGACCCAGGTCGGGTCGGGCAGCCGGTCGAACACCCGCTCCTCGACATCGTCGATCAGCTGGTTGAAGTTTTCCTTGCTGCCGAACGTGTTCCCGACGCCGCCGGGGAACAGGCTGTCTCCGGTGAACAGGTGCGGGCTGCCGGCCAGCTCACCGCCAGCGTCGTAGCACAGCGCGATGCTTCCCGGCGTGTGGCCGCGCAGGTGGATCACCGACAGCACCACGTCGCCGAACGTGATCGTGTCGCCGCCCCGGACCTCCTCGGCCACCGGGACCGGAAGCTCCGGCGCGTCGTCCGGGTGCGCCACCACCGCCGCGCGGGTCGCCGCCTGGACTTCCCGCAGCGCCTGCCAGTGGTCCTGGTGGCGGTGGGTGGTGATGATCTTCGTCACCGGCGTGCTGCCGATCAGCTCCAGCAGCCTCCCGGCCTCGTTCGCCGCGTCGATCAGCACCGCCTCACCGGTCGCGGCCGAGCGCAGCAGGTAGGCGTTATTGTCCATCGGACCGACGGCCACCTTGGTGATGGCGAGCCCGGGAATCTCCCGGGAATCCGGCGGTCCCTCGACGATGACGTTTCCGGTGTAGCTCACGGCCCTCCTCCGATCGCAGCTGTTTGTCACACCCCCCGGATAGCATGACGCAGCATCCACGTACCCACCCACGGAGAAGCGACCCATCGCGGCATAGCAGCAGCCCCCCGCCTGTTCATCTATGGGAGACCCCATCGGAACCAAGACCAGGAGTGTAGTGGCTGACCGCCTCGTCGTTCGCGGCGCGCGCGAGCACAACCTGAAGGATGTCTCGCTCGACCTGCCCCGGGACGCGCTGATCGTGTTCACCGGGCTGTCCGGGTCGGGCAAGTCCAGCCTTGCCTTCGACACGATCTTCGCCGAGGGCCAGCGCCGCTACGTCGAGTCGCTGTCCGCCTACGCCCGTCAGTTCCTCGGGCAGATGGACAAGCCCGACGTGGACTTCATCGAGGGCCTGTCGCCGGCGGTGTCGATCGACCAGAAATCGACCAGCCGCAACCCGCGCTCCACCGTCGGCACGATCACCGAGGTGTATGACTACCTGCGGCTGCTGTACGCCCGGATCGGCAAGCCGCACTGCCCGATCTGCGGGCGGCCGATCGCCCGGCAGACGCCGCAGCAGATCGTGGACCGGGTGCTGGAGCTCGAGGAAGGCACCCGGTTCCAGGTGCTGGCACCGGTCGTGCGCGGCCGCAAGGGCGAGTACACCGAGCTTTTCCGCGAGCTGCAGACCAAGGGGTACTCCCGGGCCCGGGTGGACGGGCAGACGATCCGGCTGGACGAGGCGGTCGCCGGCCAGCTTCCGGTGCTGAAGAAGTACGAGAAACATGACATCGAAGTGGTGGTCGACCGGCTGGCGGTGAAGGACGGCGCCCGGCGCCGCCTGACCGACTCGGTGGAGACCGCGCTCGGGCTGTCCGCCGGGCTGCTGTTCCTCGATTTCGTCGACCTGCCCGCGGACGATCCGCACCGGGAGCGGATGTTCTCCGAGCACCTGGCCTGCCTTTACGACGACCTGTCCTTCGACGAGCTGGAACCGCGGTCGTTCTCCTTCAACTCGCCGTGGGGCGCCTGCCCGGACTGCACCGGCCTGGGGACCCGGATGGAGGTCGACCCGGAGCTGGTGGTCCCGGACCCGGACCGGACGCTGGCCGAGGGGGCGATCGCCCCGTGGAGCGGCGGTCACATCAGCGACTACTTCCTCCGGCTGATCGTCGCGCTCGGCGACGCGCTCGGCTTCGACGCGGGCACGCCGTGGAAGAAGCTGCCCGCGCGCGCCCGCAAGGCCCTGCTGTACGGCCACGACACCCAGGTCCATGTCCGGTACCGCAACCGGTACGGGCGGGAACGCTCGTACTACACCAGCTTCGAGGGCGCAGTCCCGTACATCACCCGGCGCCACTCCGAGGCGGAGAGTGACTCCAGCCGGGAGCGGTTCGCCAGCTTCATGCGCGAGGTGCCGTGCCGTTCCTGTGGCGGGGCGCGGCTCAAGCCGGTCGCGCTCGCGGTCACGACGGGCGGTCGGTCGATCGCGGAGATCTGCGCGATGCCCATCGGGGAGCTGGCCAAGTTCCTGCTCGGCCTGGAGCTGTCCGAGCGGGACCGGCAGATCGCCGAGCGGGTGCTCAAGGAGGTCAACTCCCGGCTGGGCTTCCTGCTCGACGTGGGGCTGGACTACCTCACCCTGGACCGGGCGTCGGCGACCCTGGCCGGCGGCGAGGCGCAGCGGATCCGGCTGGCCACCCAGATCGGCTCCGGGCTGGTCGGGGTGCTGTACGTGCTGGACGAGCCATCGATCGGGCTGCACCAGCGCGACAACCACCGGCTGCTGGAGACGCTGACCCGGCTGCGCGACATCGGCAACACGCTGATCGTCGTCGAGCACGACGAGGACACCATCCGCACCGCCGACTGGGTGGTGGACATCGGCCCCGGCGCCGGCGAGCACGGCGGCAAGATCGTCGTGTCCGGGCCGGTAGAGGAGCTGCTGACCAGTACGGAATCGCTGACCGGCGCGTTCCTCACCGGGCGGCAGGCGATTCCGGTTCCCGCCCAGCGGCGTCGCCGCAACAGGTCCCGGGAGCTGGTCGTCAAGGGCGCCCGCGAGCACAACCTGCGCAACGTGGACGTGGCGTTCCCGCTGAGCTGTTTCGTCGCGGTCACCGGCGTGTCGGGGTCGGGAAAGTCGACCCTGGTCAACGACATCCTGTACCACGCCCTCGCCCGCGAACTGCACGGAGCGCGGACGATGGCCGGGCGGCACACCCGGATCACCGGGACGCAGCACGTGGACAAGGTCGTGCACGTGGACCAGGGCCCGATCGGCCGCACCCCGCGGTCCAACCCGGCCACCTATACCGGCGTGTTCGACCACATCCGGCGGCTGTTCGCGCAGACCACGGAGGCGAAGGTCCGCGGCTACCAGCCGGGACGGTTCTCCTTCAACGTCAAGGGCGGCCGGTGCGAGGCGTGCTCCGGCGACGGCACCATCAAGATCGAGATGCAGTTCCTGCCGGACGTGTACGTGCCGTGCGAGGTCTGCCACGGCGCCCGGTACAACCGGGAGACGCTGGAGGTCCATTACAAGGGCAAGACGATCTCCGAGGTGCTGGACATGCCGATCGAGGAGGCCGCCGGGTTCTTCGAGGCGGTCCCGCCGATCCGGCGGCACATGCAGACCCTCACCGACGTCGGGTTGGGTTATGTCCGGCTGGGCCAGCCCGCGCCCACCCTGTCCGGCGGGGAGGCACAGCGGGTCAAACTGGCGACGGAGCTGCAGAAGCGCTCCGCCGGGCGGTCGGTCTATGTGCTGGACGAGCCGACGACGGGGCTGCATTTCGAGGACATCCGCAAGCTGCTCGGGGTTCTCGGCCGGCTCGTCGAAGGCGGCAACACGGTGATCGTGATCGAGCACAACCTCGACGTGATCAAGGTCGCGGACTGGGTCATCGACCTCGGCCCGGAGGGCGGTTCGCGCGGCGGGGCGGTGGTCGCCACCGGGACGCCCGAGCAGGTCGCGAAGGTCGAGGAGAGCTACACCGGCCAGTACCTCAAGAAGGTTCTTAACGGGTGACCCGCCGGAGCCAGGTAACCGGCACGCGGCCAGCCAGATCGCGCGGGGGAGCGGGCGACGGGCCGGTCGTGATCCCGGCCGGTCAGGGTGAGGCGCATGTCGTTATCGACCGCCCGGACGGCGCGCCGCGGTTCATCCTGGCGCTCACCCACGGGGCCGGTGGCGGGGTGGAGGCGCCGGACCTGCTGGCGGCGCGGGACGCGGCGGTGTCGCTGGGCGGGGCCGTCGCCCGGGTGGTACAGCCGTACGTGGTCCGCGGCGCGCGGGCGCCGGGTTCGGCGGCGCGGCAGGACGAAGCGTGGCTCACCGTGCTGGCGACGCTGCGGACAGACCTGCGGGAGGACCTCGGGACTGGTCCGCTGGTACAGGGCGGGCGCAGCAACGGCGCGCGGCTCGCCTGCCGTACCGCGGGCCGGACCGGTGCCCGGGCGGTGATCGCCCTGGCGTTCCCGCTGCACCCGCCCGGCCGGCCGGAACGGTCCCGCCGGGACGAGCTGCGGATGGCCGCCAGTTCCGGCGCCGACGTGCTGGTGGTCAACGGCAGCCGCGACCCGTTCGGCGTCCCCGGGCCCGCGGATGCGGAAGCTGACGGCAGGCACGGCGGCGGCACCCTCGGCGGCGGCACGGCGCGCATCGTCGTGCTGGACGGGGAAACCCACGCGCTGTCCCGGGAGCCGGGCGCGGTCGGCGCCGCGGTGTCGGGCTGGCTGGGGAACTGGCTCCATCAGCGTTAGCGTGGCGCGCCGCCCCGCTAACGCAGGTCGGCTCACCACGCTAAGGCAGCGGTCAGCTCACCATGATCATGAAGGAAGCGATACCGGAGCCCGGCCGCGTCAAGCGGCGCAGCCGGCCGGCGGGTGCGGGAAGAAACCAGCAGGGCTGTTCAGGGGTACGTCAGTCGGCCGGTGCGGATCGACTACATCCCCGTCAGGAAGCAGTTCGCCCGTGTCCTCGAAGAGAACGATCCCGTTACAGAGCAGGCTCCACCCCTGATCGGGGTGCGAGGCGATGGTACGAGCGGCCTCGCGGTCCGGTGCCTGTGCCTCCGGGCATGATGGCGTGTGCGGGCACATCTGTGTGCCTCCTGGTCAATCCCTGGTGTTGTCGCTGCGCAGTGTGCGCTGCCCCTGTCTCATTGTGCCGGACCCAGTGTGGTGTCTCGTCCGCTGGCGGCGACATAGCCCGTTATGACGATTTTCTTGGCGCCCGTTGGGAGGATTCCACCAACTGCACCCGGGTCCCACGTGTCCGGCCCGTGGTAGCCAGGTACCCCCTCAGCGGTGTCTACGCGCCCATTCTGCGCTTACTTGAAAAGACGCCCGACGACGACACGCCGTTGACAGCCGGAGCGTTCTGTTACCGATACTTTGCCGACGGCGATCGCGGCGGCCGGGTCAGGCGGCCGGGTCAGGCGGCCGGACGGCGGATGACGAGCGGGGGGATCCCGTTGAGCCGGAAGGTCTCGCGGAAGGTCAGCAGCCGCTCGGCCTCTGCGGTCCACACCCGGGCCCCCGGCTTCGCCTTGGCCTTGCGGCGGTAGATCCAGTCGTCGTACCCGCGGGGGCCGATCTCGGCCCGCTGCGCCGCGTACGCGGCCCGCATGGCAGTGGTCAGCGCGGCGTCGAAGTCCTTGCCGAGCTCGTGCTGTTCCTGCAGCGTCGCCCGGCTCGCCTGCGCCTCCCGGAGCCGGTCCTCGGCCTCCCGGGCGGCGTCGAGCAGTTCCTCGAAGCGCCCCGCCATCTCGGTGTCCGCTTCATACCGGGCCCGTGCGTCATCCGATACCCGGCGGCGGCCAGCGGCCATCTGCCCTCCCGCGGCGTCGTGCTGTTCTGCGCCTGCTGTCACCGGAACTCTACCGGGCGCGGAGAACCCGGGACGCGGCGCGTCTGGCCTGCCAGCAGGGGTGGACTAGATCGGTAACGTGATCCAGCAGGGATACATGGGGGAGTGACGTGAACTGGTTTCATTGGTGCTCGTACGGACCCGCGCATTGGGGCACGCGCGGGGCGGCCGGCGTCCTACCGGTCGCCTCCTGGCGCGGTAACGCGTATCTGCTGCTGGGGCTGCGCGCCGCCGGTTCCCAGGCAAGCGGGACGTGGAGCAGCCTCGGTGGCGCCATCGACCGCGGCGAGGTGCCGTGGCAGGCGGCACTCCGCGAGGTCGGCGAGGAGGTGGCCGGCCTTGACCTGCCCGACCCTCCCGTCCATGAGGATGTCGCGCGCTGCGCCTGCGGCTGGTCCTACACGACGTTCCTGGTTGCTGCGAACTGCGACGCCGGCCTGTTCCCCGGCGTGCGCCCGCGCAGCTGGGAGATCGAGCGGCTGGCGTGGGTTCCGGCGGACCGGGTAACCGGCTACGGGCTGCATCCCGGTTTCGCCGCATCCTGGCCGAACCTGGCGGCTGAGATGGCCAGGTTCGGCCAGATACCAGATCGCGCCCCCGACGCTTCGTAGCCGACCAGGATGCGGGCCCTACCGGGCGAAGAAATGCCAGCCGAGCCACGCCCAGCCCAGCAGGATCAGAAGCCGGCCGGTCTTGGAGCGCATCAGGTACCCGAACCATTCGCCCATCTTCGGTATCCGCGACCCGCGGCGGCGGGCGAGGAGCTCCAGGACGATCAGAACGGCGATCAGGCATCCGTACCCGACGACGGTGATCACGTGCGTGGTCATTGGCCGGTCACCTCTTGACCAGGCCCCAGCCGGCCATCAGCCACACCGCGAACGAGACGCTCTTGATGATGTGGTGCCCCATCCAGGGGGCCAGGACGATGCTGAGCGTCGGGTGCCAGAACTGGGAGCCGTCCCGCCACCCGGCCGCCTCCCACTCGAAGAACATGATCACCGCCAGCGCCCAGTAGGAGGCTCCGGTTATGTCCAGCCGCCGCGGGGCTGGGATCCGCCGGGGCCCCAGGCGGTAGGCGATCACGCCGAGGACGGCGATCGGGATGAGGACGCTGATCAGCGATGCCAGGGTGAACGAGGCGAGCATGCCCGCCACCCACGAGTAGCCCGCCACCCCGGTGCCGATGAGCGCGATCCGGGCACCGTGACGGGTCCTGGAACGCTCCGCATGCCCGCCGCGCCCAGGCTGTTCTTCGATGGTCATGTCTGCATCCACGATCTCACCCTGTATATCCGCCCAGCAAACGCCCCCGCCGTGATGGGCGCGGGCCGCGCTCCGGGGCCGGGCGCACAGCTGAGGCCGATGTGGCTGGCGCGGAACCCCGGTCCATGGTGTACTAGTACGCCACCCACGCGCCGTCACGATGAACAGGTTCCTGCCGATAACTGGTATACAGCCACGGTTGGCGATGTGGTGACGGCTCTGGCAGCCTGGCTGAACCCGGTGGCCTGCCCGGTGCCGGCCGCCGGTGGGGGAGGAAACCGTGTTTCACGCGAGGGGGGACTGGATCTGGTGCTGCCGGGCCAACAGGTCATGGGAGCCCGCCCGGTGATCACATGGTCGCGCACCCGCGCACTGGCGGCGTTTCACGACGGCGTCACGGTCATCTGCCAGCTCGCTGGCCAGATCAGCGAGGACGGCTGGGATGCGCCGTCGCCATGCACCGAGTGGCGGGCAATCGACCTTGCCGCGCACCTGCGCTGCGTCGCCGATGACTATCACGAGTACCTCGACGACGCGCCCGCCAGCCGCCTTGCCCGGCTGATGGCCACCGGCGCGTCCGCGCGGACGATCGCCCGCAAGGTGGCCAGGCAGAACGCCGCCGAGCTGGCGGTGCTGCCGGACGTGTCCGGACCGGAGCACATCGAGGCGTTCGCGTTCTCGGCCCGGGCGTATGCGTGGCGGCTGCAGCGGTTGTGGGACCTCCCGCATCACCGCTACGGCGATGCCGACGTCACCGCCGGAGGCCAGGCCGGTGCGGCGTGCGTGGAATGGCACCTGCACGCCTGGGATCTGGCGCGCTCGCAGGGAAAGGACTACCGGCCAGCCTGGCCGGAACTGCTCCTCACGGGCTGGAAGGCGGGACTGCCGCAGATCCCGCTGCCGGACGGTGACGCCTGGCACGCTATGCTCGGCGCCTCCGGCCGTTCCGCGGCCTGGATGCCGTAGCTACGTCAGGCGGGGCGCCAGTCGGTGTTGGCGCCGCTGAGGACCAGGCAGGGGCTGCGGCCGGGGACACGGCCCGCGAGCCATGCGGCGAACGGGACGGCGGCGGCGGGCTCGACGGCCAGCCGCAGAGCGTCCCACAGCCGGTCCCGCGCGGCGATGATCTCCCGGTCGGTGACGAGCGCCGCCTGCGCGCCGTGCCGCGACAGCAGGCCGAAGGCCAGCTCGCCGGCCCACGATGCGCCGAGCGCCGAAGCCGCGACCGAATCGGCCGGCGCGTCGGCCGGCCCGCCCGCGGCGAAGGCCACGTGCAGGGCGTTGCAGTGCTCCGGTTCGGCGCCGACGACCACCCGGCCGGGCCCGGCGGCGACGGCCAGCCCGGCCGCCAGGCCGCCCCCGCCCACCGCGGCCGCGATCGTGTCGCAGCCCGGAGCCTGCCAGGCGATCTCCAGCCCGATCGTTCCCTGGCCCGCGATCACCGCCGGGTCGTTGTACGGGTGCACGAAGGTGGCGCCGGACTCGGCCGCCGCAACCCGGGCCGCGGCCTCGGCTTCGGCGTAGCGGTCGCCGCGGCGCACCACGGCGGCGCCTTCCGCGCTGATCCGGCGGGTCTTCGCCTCCGGCGTGCCGTGCGGCACGTACACGGTGGCGCGGCGGCCGAGCAGCCGGGCGGCGGCGGCCACCCCGGCGCCGTGGTTGCCGCCGGACGCCGCGACCACCGCTGCGGCCCCCGGGTTGGCGATCAGCGCATTGAGGGCGCCGCGGAACTTGAACGAGCCGGTCACCTGCAGATGCTCGAGCTTCAGCGTGATGGCCCGCCCGTCGACCGTCGCCGTGAGCACCGGGGTGTAGCGCGCGTGCCCGGCGATCCGGCCGGCGGCCGCCGCGACGTCCGCGCGGCTGACGGTGACCGGTGCCTGTGTGGTGTCAGGGGTCATGGCAGCAGTCTCCATCGGCTGCGGCGTACCAGGTTAGGGTGGGCAGACGGCGTGCCAGGGTGCGGGCACGGGGTGACAGCGGGAAGGCCCCGCGAGGGGTTAGGAGGCGTCGGTGGCATTCGACGTGAGCAAGGTCCGCGCGGCGTACCCGGCGCTGACCGACGGGTACGCCTACCTCGACGGGGCGGCGGGCACCCAGGTGCCGTTCCCGGTCATCGACGCGATCGCCGGGGCGTACCGGATCGGCATCGGCAACGCCGGCGGCGCGTTCCCGGCGAGCCGCCGCGCCGGCTGCGCACTGGATTCGTGCCGGCAAGCGGTCGCCGACCTGACCGGGGGAGACCCGGACGGCGTGATCCTGGGCCCGAACATGACCACGCTGACGTACCGATTGGCCTATACGCTGGCCGCCACCTGGGAACCGGGCGACGAGATCGTGGTGTCGCGGCTCGACCACGACGCCAACGTCCGGCCGTGGGTACAGGCCGCCGGCCGGGCCGGCGCGCAGGTGCGCTGGGCCGAGGTGGACACCGCGACCGGGGAGCTGGGCACCGCGCAGTACGACGCGCTGCTCGGCGGGCGGACGCGGCTGGTGGCCGTGACGGCGGCGAGCAACGTGCTGGGGACCCGCCCGGACGTGCCCGAGATCACCGCGAAGGCTCACCGGGCCGGGGCGCTGACCTTCGTGGACGGTGTGCACGCCACAGCGCACGGCCCGGTCGACGTCACGGCGCTGGGCGCCGACTTCTACGCGACCAGCGCGTACAAATGGTCGGGCCCGCACATCGGCGCCGTGGTGGCGGACCCGGGCCTGCTCGGCCCGCTGCACCCGGACAAGCTGCGGCCCGCCCCGGACGGGGTGCCGGGCCGGTTCGAGACCGGGACCCCGCCGTACGCGGACCTGGCCGGCGTGACCGCCGCCGTGGAGCATCTGGCGTCGCTGGACAGCGATGTCACGCTGAGCTCGCGGCGGGAGCGGGTGCTGGCGTCGATGGCCGCCGCAGAGGCCCATGAGCAGGGACTGCTCGCGGTGATGCTGGACGGGCTCGGCTCGATGTCGCACGTGACCCTGTACGGCAAGCCCGCGCGGCGCACCGCCACCGCGTACTTCACCGTCGCCGGGCTGACCCCTCGGCAGGTCGCGGAGCAGCTCGCACAGCGGAACGTGAACGTGTGGGACGGCCACAACTACGCCTGGGAGCTGACCGGGGCGCTCGGCCTGCGCGAAGCCGGCGGCGCGGTGCGGGCCGGCCTGGTCCACTACAACGACCGCTCGGATGTGGACCGGCTCCTCGGCGGAGTCGCCGACCTGGCCGGCTGAGGCGGGCGGCCCGATGACAGCACGCCGCGGCGGCGCCGGAACGGGCGGCGGCCCGCAGCCGCAGCCGTTGATCCGGCAGGTCTCCTCCCGCGTGGTGTACGAGAACCGGTGGATGACGGTCCGCGAGGACGAGATCGAACGGCCGGACGGCAGCCACGGCGTGTTCGGGGTGGTCGACAAGGCGGATTTCGGCCTGGTGATCCCGGCCGCTGACGGCGGTTTCCACCTGGTGGAGGAGTTCCGCTACCCGATCGGGCGGCGGACCTGGTCGTTCCCGCAGGGCATGGTGCGCGGACCCGGCGGCGCCGACCCGGAGCGGCTCGCCCGCACCGAGCTAGCCGAGGAGACCGGCCTGCGGGCGGGATGCCTGGAGCACCTGGGCTTCCTGCACGGCGCGCACGGGATGAGCGGCCAGGGCTTCCACGCCTGGCTCGCCACCGACCTCATCGCCGGAGAGCCCAGCCGTGAACATGAGGAACAGGACATGCGCAGCCAGTGGTTCTCCCGCGGCGACTTCGAGCAGATGGTCCGCGACCACCGGGTCACCGACGACTCCACCGTGGCCGCCTACGCCCTGCTGCTGATGCGCTCGCGATGACCGCGTCTCACCTCAGTCCCGCGTTCTTGTCAGCGGCCGGGGGGCGCAGGCGGTATCCGGCGCCGCGAACCGTCTCGATCACCCGGCCGCCGATCTTGCGGCGCAGGTAGCGAACGTAGACGTCGACGAGGTTCGTGCCGGAATCGAAGTCGGTGCCCCACGCCGCGGACAGCAGTTCCTGCCGGGAGACGACGTGGCCGGGGCGCGCGAGGAATGCCTTCATCAGGGCGAACTCGCGGTCGGACAGGCTCGCCACCCGCCCGTCGATCGTGACCTGGCGCTGCAGGAGATCGAGGCAGATGCCGCCGGCGCGCAACGTGCCGGCCGGGGCGGTGGCGTGCGGCCGGAGATTGGCCCGCACGCGGGCGAGGAGTTCCTCGAACGCGAACGGCTTTGCCAGGTAGTCGTCGGCCCCGAGATTCAGCCCCTTGACCCGGTCGACGACCCGTCCCCGCGCGCTCAGCACCAGCACCGGGGCCGTGATCCCCCGCGCGCGGAGTCCCGCGAGCACCTCGAGGCCGTCCAGGTCGGGCAAGCCAAGGTCGAGAACGACCAGCGAGACGTCCGCGTGAGCGGCGATCTGGAGGGCTTCCTGGCCGGTGCGTACCCAGTCCACGCTGTACCCGTGGGCCCGGAGCCCCTTGGTGAGGAACGACGCTATCCGGTCCTCGTCCTCGACGACCAGGAGATTCACCGGGGAATCCGGATCCAGAACGTGGCGCCGCACCCCGGCAGGTTCATGACGCCGGAGTCGCCGCCGTGGGCCCTGGCGACCCCCCGCACGACCGAAAGCCCGACTCCCGTTCCCCCGGTTTCCGGTGATCCGGTGCTGAACGCCTGGAACACGGAGTCTTCAGCACCGGGCGGAAGGCCTCCTCCCCGGTCGGCCACCTCGAAACGCCAGCTCGATGGCTCAGCCCGCACCCGGAGCCGTACCGGACGGTCCTGTCGGCCGTGCACCGCCGCGTTCCGCAGCAGGTTGACGACGGCCTGGGTCAGCCGCTGCGGATCGGCGGTCAGCGTCCCGCCACCGGCGTCGGTTTCCACCCGTAGCCGATCGCCGAGGATGGGCACCGCCTTTGCCTTGATGCCGCTGACGAAACGGTCCACGGGCAGCGATTCCACTCTGAGCCGCGTTCCGTCTTCCACCCAGGCCAGGGTCGTCACGTCCTCCAGCAGCCGGCCCATGAGGTCGAGTTCGTCGACGAGGATTTCCTTGACGGCCCGAAGCTCTTGCCCGTCCGCCCGGTCCTCCAGCACGTCCAGATGGCCGCGGCAGATGGTGATCGGGGTCCGCAGCTCATGCGATACCGCCGACAGGAACGCGTCCTTCATGGCGTCCAGCTCGCGGTAGTGCTCCGTGCGGCCCCGTTCCCGCGACAGCGCGAGTTCGATCTGTCCGAGCCTGGCCGTCCCCCACGCGATCGCCTCCCCGACCAGCACGCACACCGGAATCGTGAGGGCGGCAGACGACAATGCGCTCGCGCGGCTGTCCGGCATCTCGAACAGGGGCAGCAGGTACGCGGCGGCCGCCACCGGAGCCATGGCGGCAGACGTGAGCGGCGGATGGGCTATCCCGATCCACACGAAAGCGACCACGAAGAAGATGCCGTAGGTGTGCGGGTCCTGCCCCCCGTACACGTTCGCCAGCGCGACGAGGGCGAACGCCGGCGGCACGATCGCAAGACTCGCCCGGCGCGGCCACGCCGCCCAGGGCGCGGACCAGGTCGCGGCACCGAGGGCGATCGCGGCCACGGAGACCGCGGTGCACCCGATCACGTTGAGCCCTGGCGCGGGAAGCGGGAGCGTGACCAGGCCCAGCGCCCCGCCACCAGCGAGAAATACGGCGGCCAGGCGCGCCTGCAGCCGTCGCCGGTGGGGCAGCACGTCCTCCGGCGCGCCGGCCTCATCCCGGCCGGTTCCGGCGGGCCGGCCATGGGCAGCATCTGCCGCCCGGCATGGCATCAGCTCGCTGCCTGCCAGTTCCCCCGGTATATGGCTTAGCCGCACCGCTGCCCCCAGCCAAGGGAATGTGTCGTAACCGTTCCTGCTGCCAGGTGGCGCCCGCTGCACCGGTGCACGCCCCGATTTACCGCCCCACCCTAACCATGGATTTCGGTCAGTGACCAGTAGCTGCCCGTCCCGGGTCCTTTCCGACTGTTTGTCCGGAAGTGGCGGGACACCGTGAGCAGCGACGATGAGAGTTCTCTCATCTTGGTCATGCGGTGTGCGCCTGCGGGGAGACCTGCGGGACAGACGGGGGCGGCACGCGGCCCCATGGCAACAGTGACGATAGGGGGGCCCGCTGTGATCCGCACGCTCATCGCGGAAAGCAATGCCCTGATAAGAGCTGGACTCAGCGCATTCCTCGACCAGGAACCGGACATAAAGGTGGTCGCGGAACTAGATCGATCGCACGACGTCATGACGGGTGTTTGTGCATTCGGAGCGCAGGTGGCCGTGCTGGATGCCGACATGGCGGCATCCGATGGATTCGCCGCGGTCCGGGCTTTGCGTTCGGCCGTCCCGGCGTGCGGGTCGCTCATTTTGGCCAGCGCCACCGACAAGCCCCGCGAACTGCGGGAGGCGTTCACGGCGTGCGCGGATGGGGTCGTCCTGAAAGAGTCAGATCCCGACGAGATCACCGAGGCCGTCCGGCGGGTCGCCGCCGGGGGGAAGGCAGTCCACCCGGATATCGCATTCTCCGCACTGAGCAGCGCCGACAACCCGCTAACCCCGCGAGAGGTCGATGTGCTGGGCCTCGTCGCCCAGGGCGCGCCAGTCAAGGAGATCGCGGCCGAACTCTGCCTGTCGGCCGGCACGGTCAATAATTACCTATCCCGCGCCATCGGGAAAACCGGTGCGCGCAATCGTGTCGACGCCGTCCGCATCGCCGATCAGGCGGGCTGGATCTGACGGCACGCTGAATCGTCGGCGCCGCTGAGATCTACGCAGCGGCTGGCCGGGCGGAATTCACTAGCCGGCAGGGTTGCGGTCTGTAATTGCGCGCGCAAGGAATGGGCCAGTGCACATGATGAATCTCATCGGCCATTGATGATGATTTCCACCTTGTGATGGGACCGTGACGGCGGACAGTCTGACGACGTGTTCTGTTCAACACGTCTAGGAGGCACCTGATGAATAAGGAGTCCAGGAAGCTCACGCTGTCGAAGGAAACCCTGCGCAGCCTGGACGAGCGGGAACTGACGGAGGTCACCGGCGGGCGCACAGGCATCTGCGTGAACACCGTCGTCTGCAAGAGCGGCGTCTGTAAGAGCGCGGTGTGCAACAGCGCCGCGGTGTGCCAGACCGGCATTATCTGCAGCTAGCCGCCCCTGACACGGTGAACCGACATGGGCCAGCAGATCCCGCGACGGCCGGCCGCGTTGCGGACCGGCTGGTGCGCACCCATGACGGATCAGTCCCGGGTGCCCCGGTCACCTCGGTGACCGGGGCACCCGGAGGTCCGCCGCTGACGGGAGCGCTCCGGGAGCATGCACTCCACCTGGCCAGCTCACTGGCCAGATCACTGGGCAGATCCCTGCCGCGCGCGCCCGCCGGGCGCCGGGACGGTTCCCTGGCGTCCGGGTCCGCGGGGCTGGCCGTCGCCGTCGCTTCGCTCGCCCGGACGCGTTCCGGTCCCGACGCGGCGGCCGCAGCCAGCGCCCATATCGACGCGGCCGTGGATGTACTGGCGACTGAGCCACTGACGAGCTCGTTCTACTCAGGATTCCCCGGGATCGCCTGGGCCGTCGACCTGATCGACCGGCTGCTCGGGTCCGCGGACGCGGACCGTAATAGTCGCATCGATGACGCGGTGATCGCGCTGCTGGAGCGTTATCCGGAGCAGGCGCCATACGACCTGATCGACGGGCTCACCGGGCTCGGCGCCTACGCTCTGGCCCGGTGGCCGCTGCCGGGCGCGGTAGCGTGCGTCGCCGGCGTGGTCGAGCAGCTCGCCAAGCGGGCGCGGCATGACCGCGACGGCGTCTTCTGGTGGACGCCGCCGTCGAGGCGCGGCCCGCGGCTGGACCGGTATCAGCCCGGCGGTGTGGATCTCGGTGTGGCGCACGGAATCGCCGGCGTCATCCCATTCCTCGCGCGGGCGCACCGGCTGGGGCTGGTCACGCAGACCACCGGCCCGCTGCTCGACGGAGCCGTCAGCTGGCTGCTGGCGCACCTGGTCGATGGCCCGTCCGGTCCCACCGTTCCGTACTTCGTGACAGACGGTGCCGAGCCGGGTCCAGCACGCTCCGCCTGGTGCTACGGCGACCCTGGCGTGGCTATCGCGTTGCTGCTCGCGGCGCGTGACGTCGGCGAGCCGGCCTGGGCGGCGCGGGCGACCGGGCTCGCGGTGCGGGCAGCCGCCCGCCCGGCTGCGCAGAGCGGGGTTATAGACGCTGGCCTCTGCCACGGGTCGAGCGGGCTGGAGCATCTGTTCAACCGGATGTACCAGCTGACCGCGGAGCCGGCTCTCGCCGAGGCCGCACGCTTCTGGGCCGGCCGGACCATCGAGCTGTGCTCCGGGCCGGAGCCCTTCCAGGACTCGGCAGCAGCGGCCAATGGCCAGCCGTCCGCATTCAGCGGCCTTGGGCTGCTCGAGGGCGCGGCCGGAGCCGCGCTCGCGCTGGAGGCTGCCGCCACGGCCCAGGAGCCGGTCTGGGATCAGATGCTCCTCGTCTCCACCAGCGATCCGGTCGGAAGGCAGGCGCTATGAGAGGCCGTGGCGCGCCCGTCCCGGGCGCCGTACCCTCCGGTTTCTTCGTGCTCCGCACCCCCCTGCTGCCCTTCACCGAGGTGACCGCGTGGGGCGACGGGCTGCAGGCGCCCGGGGCGGTCAGTGACCCCGGACGTCTCCCAGATGCCGTGTGCACCGACCGGCTCCAGCTGAGGCGGCGACTCGAGGACATCGTGACCGCGCCGGAGTTCCGTGACGCGTTGTTTGTCGCGTCGCCGAGCCTGGCGGCAGCCGTGGACGTGTGGCGGAAAGACCCGGACGGCGACCGGGGACGCGCTGCCGAGCGGTCGCTGGTCTCCTACGTCATGCGGGCCGCGGCCAGGCCGACACCGTTCGGGCTCTTCGCCGGGTGCACGGCCGGGACCATCGGTGCGGCCACCCGCCTGCGGCTCGTCGGGCGGGGCCGCTACCGGCGGCACACCCGGATGGACATGGACTACCTCTGGGCCCTGGCTGAGGCGGTCCAGCGAGATCCGCAGCTGCGCACCGATCTGTACTACCGGCCGAACTCGACGCTGTATGAGACCGCAGGCCGGCTGATGTACGCCGAGGCGCGCCACGGCCCGGTCGGCCGCTCCTATCAGCTCGTAGCCGTAGAGCCGACGCCGTACCTGCTGCAGACCCTGGACCGGTCGCGGGACGGTGCCCGGCTCGGCAACCTCGCCGCCGCGCTCGTCGATGCGGACATCACCCGTGCCGAGGCGGACGCCTACATCGCCGAACTCGTCGACAGCCAGGTCCTGGTGGCCGACATCGAACCGCAGCTGACCGGTGCTCCGCCGGCGCAGGCCATGGTCGCGACCCTGCGGCGCGGCGAACACGGCGCCGGCCTCGCGCAGCGGCTGGACGAGGCGAACACCAGCCTGGCAGCCATCGACACCGACGGCATCGGCGTGCCCGCCGACCGTTACCGCGCCGCCGCCGCCGGTGACGGCCTGCCGGTGTCGCCCGAACCGTCGCGCTTCGCGCAGGTAGACCTGATCAAGCCGGCGGACGAGGTGACGCTCAGTTCCGATGTGGTCTCCGAGCTCGAGCGCGGCGTCGAGGTCCTGCACGCCTTCACCAGCTACCGCCAGGACGAGAGGTTGCTGCGGTTCCGGGAACAGTTCACGCACCGCTTCCAGACCCGGGAGGTCCCGCTGGCGCAGGCACTCGATGAGGAGAACGGCATCGGGTTCGGACGGGTGGCAGCTGCGGCTACCGGGGAAGTGCCGCATTTCGGCGGCCTGCACCCGTACGCCAATGATCAGCCCGTCCAGTGGAGCGGCCGCGACACCCTCCTGCTCGACAAGCTCACCCGCGCACTCGCAGCGGGGGAGAGCGAGATCGCCGTCACCGCGGCGGAGGCCGCCGCAGTCCGGGCGACCGACCCGCCACCACTTCCCGATGCGTTCGAAGTGGTGGCCACCGTCGTCGCTGACGGCCGGCAGCCTGCCCGCAGCGGTGACTTCCAGGTACTGCTGCAGTCCGCTTCGGGCCCCCCTGGAGCACGGCTGCTCGGGCGGTTCTGCCACGCCGACCAGCAGCTCCTGCGGTCCGTTCGGTCGCACCTGGCGGCGGAGGAATCGGCCCGTCCGGATGCCGTATTCGCTGAAGTCGTCCACCTCCCCGAGGGACGGGCCGGCAACATCCTGGCCCGCCCAGAGCTGCGTGGCTACGAGATCCCGTATCTCGGCCGCTCCGGGGCGCCCGCCGACCGCCAGCTGCCACTATCGGACCTGCTCGTCTCCGTTCAGGGCGAGCGGATAGTGCTGCGCTCCCGCAGGCTCGGGTGCGAGGTGCTTCCCCGGCTCACTGCCGCCCACAACCACAGCGTGGCCAGCCTCGGCGTCTACCGCTTCCTGTGCGCGCTGCAGCACCAGCAGGTAGCTTTCGCGGTCACCTGGGACTGGGGGCCGCTGGCACCGGCGCCGTTCCTGCCCCGCGTGGTCAGCGGCCGCGTCGTCCTGTCCAGGGCCTGCTGGAACCTCGGCGACAGCGAGCTCGCTGCCTTCCGCAAGCCGCAGGGGGCCCGGCAGTACGCCGCTATCCAGCGGCTGCGGGAGCAGCGCCGAATGCCGCGGTACGTGGCGCTCGCGGACGGCGAAAACACCCTGATGGCCGACATGGACAACGTGCTGAGCCTCGAAGCACTGGCCCACGAGGTGAAGCGCCGCTCGTCGGCGACACTCGTCGAACTGCCCTCCGGCCCGGATGAGCTGTGCGCGTCCGGGCCGGAGGGGCCATTCACCCACGAGATCGTCGTGCCGTTCGCCCGGCCAGCGCCGCAGCCGGCCGAGCAGCCGGCCGCCGGCCCGGCCGCGCAGCCAGACACCTGGCAGGGGCCGCAGCCGGCCGCCCGGCCGGCATCGCAGCCGGCGCCCATACCGCCGGGCCGGTCCATCCCGGCATCATCACCCCGGAGCTTCCCGCCTGGTTCGCAGTGGCTGTACGTCAAGCTCTACAGCGGGACGGCGACCGCGGACAGCGTCCTGGAGCAGGCGGTATACCCCGTCGTGGCGTCGCTCGCCGACAGCGGAGCTGACCGGTGGTTCTTCATCCGTTACGCGGACCCCGACCCGCACCTGCGGCTGCGCATTCACGGTGCGCCCGACACGCTGCTACACGAAACGCAGCCACTGCTGCACCGCGTTACCGCCCCGCTGCTGGAAACCGGGCAGCTATGGCGCGTCCAGCTCGACACCTACGAACGGGAGGTCGAGCGTTACGGTGGCGACGACGGGATTCGCCTCGCTGAGCAAGCCTTTCACGCCGACAGCGCCGCCGTGCTCGGCATCGTCGCCCAGCTGGCCGGCGACGCCGGGGCGGATCTGCGCTGGCGGACCGCCGTGCGCGGCATCGACCTGCTGTTCGACGACCTGGGGCTGGCACTCGACCAGAAGCGGGCGATCGCGAGGTCCGCGCGCGACGGCTACGGGCGGGAGTTCGGCGCCGGCGCCGAGTTCCGCCGCGAGGCCGGCCGCTGGTTCCGGGACGAGCGGCCGTTCCTCGAGGCCATCCTCGACCCGCAGCGGGACCCGCCGCCCGAAGTCGCCGGGGCCATCCAGGCGCTGCACCAGCGCTCCACCGCCCTGGCGCCGGTCGCCCGGGAACTGCGTGATCTCGCCGGCGCCGGGCGGCTGGCGGCGGGCATCCCCGATCTGGCGATGAGCCTCGCGCACATGCACGTCAACCGGATGCTCCGCTCCGCGCACCGGGCACAGGAACTCGTCCTGTACGAGCTACTCGACCGTGCCTACAGCTCGCAGGCCGCACGGCGGCCTCGATGACCGATCACAACGCGATCTTCCGGCAGGAGGCGCTGGAGTTCCGGGCCGGCGGCCGCAGCACCCCCGGCGGCGTGGTGCGGCTGGGCGCCTGGTGGCTGCGGTGGGGGTACCGGGTAACGCTCCTCCTCGTCGCCGCCGCCATCGCCAGCCTGTGGATCATTCCGATCGGGGAGCGGACCTCCGGGCCCGCGGTGGTCGACGGCCGCACCGGGACCGTCGCCGCGCTGCTGCCCGCCGTGGCCGATACGGAACTGCGCAACTCCCATGGACTGATGATCGCGGTCCCGGGCCGGGACGGCTCCTCCGCCCGGGTCACAGTCCTGCATGCGCAACTGGCAAGCGATGCCGTCACCAGGAAGGCTGGACTGGTACCGATGACGCAACCGGCGATCCTGCTGACCGGCAAGCTGAATCCGGGCGCGCTGAGCGGGCCGGTGACCGGGGCTTCCCGCCTGCACAGCAAGGTGTCGGTCTTGCTGCGCACGGAGTCGCTGGCGAGCGTCCTCGCGCGCCAGTTCGGCACGATGCTCGGCCACAGCCAGGGTCAGCCATGAGGCGGCGGGTGCCGTCCATCCGGCAGATGGAGGAGGCCGACTGCGCGGCGGTCTGCCTGGCCATGGTGCTCGGCTACCTCGGCAGGCGCGTTCACCTCGGCGAACTGCGGGAAATGACCGGCACCGGCCGCGACGGCGTCAGCGCGCTGTCGATCACCAACGCCGCGCGCGCCTACGGGCTGCGGGCGCGCGGCGTGCAGGCGGACCTCGGCGACCTCCGGCAGCTGCCGCGCGGATCCATCCTGCACTGGCAGTTCAGCCACTTCGTCGTGTTCGAGCGCACCACGCGCAACGGGATCCGGGTCGTCGACCCCGCGCACGGACGGCGGACCGTTCCGATGGACGAGCTGCGCCGCGCCTACACCGGTGTCGCGGTGATGTTCGAGCCGACCGAGCGCTTCGACCGGGGCGGTTCCCGCGCGAAAGGCACCTACCGCTACCTGCGCCCGACGCTCAAGCAGTCGAGAAACCTCTCCCGGGTCATCGCGACATCCGTGGTCATCAGGCTCGTCGCGCTGGCGCTTCCGCTGCTCACCGCCCTGATCGTCGATGAGATCGTCCCGCACGGCGACCGCCAGCTTCTGATCGCCGTCACCGTCGGCATCGTCGGGGTGGTCGCATACCAGTTCCTGTCCGGGCTGCTCCGCAGCAACCTGCTGCTCGAGCTGCGGACCCGGCTCGACATGGGCCTGACCATGGGGTTCGTCGACCACCTGGTCCGGCTGCCGTACAGCTTCTTCCTGCGGCGGTCCTCCGGCGACCTGATGATGCGGCTGGAGAGCAACTCGGCGGTGCGCGACATTCTCACCACCGGTACGATGTCGGCTCTGCTGGACGGCGCGTTCGCGAGCCTGTACCTGATCCTGCTGTTCTTCGTCAGCATCCCGCTGGCCATCGCCGTGCTGGTGATCGCTCTCATCGAGATCGCGACGATGGCGTTGTCCTGGCGGCGCAGCCAGCGGTTGATGTCCGAGACTCTCCAGGCCCAGGCAGACACGCAGAGCTACGCCTATGAGCTGCTGGCCGGTATCGAAACGCTCAAGGCATCGGGAGCGGAGCACCGCGCCGCGGACCGCTGGAGCGGGCTGTTCGCTGACCAGGTCAACCGCGAGCTGGCCCGCGGCCGCCTCACGTCAGCGGTCGAAGCGATCATGAGCACCCTGCGGATCGCCGCGCCACTGACCATCCTGATGATCGGCGCATTGCAGGTGCTGGCCGGGAGCCTCTCCCTGGGGACCATGCTGGCCGCCGCCGCGCTGGCGGCCGGGTTCCTCGACCCCCTGGCCACCTTGATAACCAATGGCCTGCAGCTGCAGCAGCTGCGCAGCTACATGGACCGCCTCAACGACGTCCTCGACACCCCGCGTGAGCAGCACGGCGAGCAGGTGCACCCGGCGCCGCGGCTCACCGGGCAGATCCGGGCCGACCAGGTGTCGTTCCGCTACGGCCCGCTCGCGCCCACCGTGGTCAGCGATGTGTCGCTGGAGATAGCGCCCGGCCAGCACATCGGCATCGCCGGCCGCTCCGGCTCGGGCAAGTCGACCCTCGCGCATCTGCTGCTCGGGCTATACCGCCCGACGTCCGGGCGGATCGAGTTCGATGGCCAGGACATCGCCGGCCTCGATGCCGGTTCGGTACGCCGTCAGCTCGGCATCGTCACTCAGCGCCCGTACCTGTTCGGATCCTCGATCCGCGAGAACATCGCGCTCACCAACCCGGAACTGCCGCTGCCGGCGATCGCGGAGGCCGCCCGGCTGGCCTGCATCGACGATGACATCGCCGCGATGCCGATGGGCTACGACACCGCGCTGCACGACGGGGGCGCGTCAGTGTCCGGCGGCCAGCGCCAGCGCATCGCGCTCGCCCGCGCGCTCGTGCACCGGCCCTCCCTGCTGCTCCTGGACGAGGCCACCAGCGAGCTGGACACCGTGACCGAGCAGAGGATCTACGCCAACCTCGAGGCGATCTCTTCGACAACGATCGTGATCGCGCACCGGCTGAGCACGATCCGCAATGCCGACCTCATCGTCGTCATGGATGAGGGGAGGATCGCCGAGACCGGGACCCATCAGCAGCTAGTGTCGCGCGGCGGGGTGTATGCCGCGCTCGTCCGCGCTCAGGCGACCGGCGACGCCGAGCCCGCCCGCCGGCCGGATGGCGGTCCGGCGGTCCACGACGGGTACGCCGTCGCCCGTTAGCCCTGGCCGCCGACCGGCATGGTGTTGCCGGAATCCCAGGCCGCCTGTACCGCCGGGTAGATCAGCTCGTGGTCCCGGGGCAGGGAGTCCTTGATCCGCTGGGCCCGCTCGCCGACCAGCACCTCGATCTGGCCGGCCTCGACTCCGTCGAGCACCTGATCGACCACATCGGCTGGCTTGGCCTTCGGCGTCTCGATGCCGGCCGTCATGTCGGTGTCGATGAACCCGGCGTGCACGCCGACGACCTGGGTGCCCTGGCTGGCGAGCTCGACCCGCACGCCGTTGGTCAGCGCCCACTCGGCGGCCTTCGACGCCGCGTAGGTGCCGTTGCCGGGGTTGGTGAACCAGCTCACCACCGACAGCACGTTGACCAGCGCGCCGCCGCCGTTGCCGGCCAGCACCGGCGCGAACGCCCGGCACATCTCCAGCGTGCCGAAGTAGTTAGTCTCCATCTCCAGCCGCGCGCCGGCGGTTGACGGGGCCGCGATCAGCGCGCCGCGTGTCATCACGCCCGCGTTGTTGATCAGCAAGGTCACGTCCGGGCACTGCCGGGCAGCGCCGGCGATCCCGTCCGGATCGGTGATATCCAGGGCGACCGGCACCACACCGGGCCCGGTCACCGCGGCCGGATCGCGTGCCGCTCCGTACACCTTCGCGGCGCCGCGCGCCGCCAGCGCGCTCGCGAAGACGGCGCCCAGCCCCCGCCCGGCCCCGGTAACCAGCGCAACCGACCCGGCTATCCGCATTGGCTGTCCTTTCTCCGCGAGTGGTCCCGGCCCTGACCCGCCGGTTTTGCCGCCAGCCGGTGGCCGGACGGCGGCGGGCGTGATGAGGTGAGCCTATGCGCGAGCGCGGGCACCGGCTCTTCGCGGCCGGCTACGACCGGTTCAGCTTGCCGCTCGAACGCGCCGTCCTGGGCAAGCACCGTGCGGGGCTGCTCGACGCGCTCGCCGGGGAGGTCCTCGAACTCGGCGCGGGGACCGGCGCGAACCTTCCCTACTACCGGCAGGCGCGCCGGGTGGTGGCCGCTGAACCCGATCCGGCGATGCGGCGGCGGCTCATCGCGAAGCTGGGCACCGCGCAGGTGCCGGTCGAGGTGACGAACGACGCGGCTGAAGCACTCACGCACGCCGACGCCAGCTTCGATGCCGTGGTTTTCACCCAGGTGCTGTGCAGCGTGACCAGCCAGGACCGGTCGCTGTCGGAAGCGCTGCGGGTGCTGCGGCCGTCCGGGCGGCTGATCGTCCTGGAGCATGTCCGCGGCGAGGGCCGGCTCGCCCGGTGGCAGGACCGCGTCACGCCGCTGTGGTCCCTGGTGAACGCCGGCTGCCACCTGGGCAGGGAGACGGCAGCGGCGATCGAGCGCGCCGGTTTCACCGTTGAGCGGGCCGATTACTTCGATCCGTACCCGTGGTGGGTGCCGGCCAGGCCGATGCTGGAGGCTGTCGCGCGCCGTCCCGGCCCCGCAGAGCGCCGGGTTACCATGGAAACGGGCTAAGGACGGGGGGCCTGGGAGTGCCGTCGGTAGCTGAGATCCGCGATCAGGCGCTGCAAGTAGCCAGCGGCTGGTCACCGCCGGACGCACCGGCCTCCTGGCAGCTGACCGCCGCCCTGTTGCGGGCGATCGCCGAACACGACGAACTGCTGGACCGCCTGACGTATCTGCCGCCGGACCGGCTGCCGGCGCTGCTGGCCAGCGCGGCCACGACGTTTCTCGTTCGCCGCGACCAGCCGGTCCCGCTTTCCGGCTATTTCCCGGTGCCCGGCGGCGCGCAGCCCGGATTCGACGACGGGTTCTACCCAGCGGCCCGTGAGTTCCTCACGGCCCGCGCCGGCGACATCGCTGCGGCCTGCGGGCAGCACCGCTACCAAATGGACGAGGTGGCCCGGTCCGCGCAGATCGCGTGCGGCGTCGCTGCCACCGCACCGGCGACGGAACCGGTCGCTCTCGTGGACTTGGGCACCAGGGCCGGATTGGGACTCCAGCTCGACCGGTACCGGTTCGTGGTCGGCGAGATCGCCTCCGGACCGGCCGACGGGCTGACCCTCGGCTGCGACGTGCGGGGCAGTCACCAGCCGCCGCCGGTGAAGCTGCCGCCGATCAGCAGCCGGGCCGGGATCGAGAGCGACCCCGTCGATCTGGAGGACGCAGCGGCCAGGGCCTGGCTTGAGTCGTGCGCGCCGCCGGAAGCATCGGCGCTTGCACGGCTCGCTTCGGCGATCGAGGTGACCAGGAAGCACCGGGTGCACCTCGTCGCCGGCGGCGTGATCGACACGCTGCCCGGCGTGCTCGAAAGCTTCCCGCACGGCCAGCACGTGATCGTGACCGACTCTTACTTCGCGGTGTCCCTTTCCGGCGAGCGGCGCGAGCGGCTGATCGACATCCTGGCGGCGGCTGCCCGGACCGGTCCCGTCACCTGGCTGTCCCTCGACCCGCTCGTTCCACTGGGGCCCTCCGGACGCGACAGCGTGCAGGGCCTTCCGGTTCCCGAGTCCCTGGTCAGGGACTACCAGCAGGATGGCGTGTTCGCCGTGCTCGGGGCGCGGAACTTCAGCCCCGGCGCCACCGGCGGCCGCCTGCTGGCGCGCGCGCACCCATCCGGCGCCTGGATCGAGTGGCTCGACACCTCGTCGCCCCGCTGACCCGCCTGCCTACTTCGGCGGCCGGCCTTGACCCGGCCGGAATGGCGCGATGGGCTTGACCTTGTGACGGCGCGGGCCCGACCACAGCGCCGGCACCGCCGAGATCTCATAGGCCACCGCGTAGGCGGCCTGTTCGTAGTTCACCCGCCATCCGACGAAGTCCTGCCACGCCTCGGCGGGATCCCGCTCGACCGGGAAGTCGACCTTGCGCATCCGCGTAACGGCTTCCAGGAACTCGTCGTAGGTCAGGCTGATCCCGGCGGCCGCGTCGGGCTCGTCCGGGACCTCGAACCCCATCGCCAGCGCAATCTGGCGGAAGCACACGAAACCGGCGCGCAGGCACAGCCGGGCCGGCACCACCGGCGCCTCCTTCGGCGACAGCGACAGGAACAGAGCCGCCGAGTCGAGCACCGCCAGCAGTGCGGTCACCCAGGACGACAGCGGCCGCGGCGAACGGAACCGTACCAGTGGCAGGTAGGTGGTGTGGCTTTCCGCGACGTCCGCCGCCCAGCGCTCCCACCGCTCATACAGGTCGGGCATGGTGTCGAGGGTCGAGTTGCCCGAGCCCAGCGCGTAGTGGGTGCGGGCCAGCAGTTCCGGGCCCCAGGACGGGACACCGGCCCGTGCGTTCAGCAGCGTCACCTCGGTCTCGCGGCGGTTGAACGCCGAGTACAGGGTCGGCAGGTACGCGATCTGCAGGGCGACGATCACCAGGCCGGTAGCGGCGGCGAAGAACACGATCACGGCTGGACCCGATCCGCTGGGCAGTGCGAAGCCGAGGGTGAACATCGCGGACCCGGCATCCGTGAACGCCGCCCCCAGCCCGTTCGCCGCGAACGGCCAAAGCAGCAGCATGAAGCCGATCAGCGAGAGCGTCAGCCAGGCGCCGAGCTGCGAGAGCAGGATCACCGGCGCCTGAGTGGCGTTCAGCCGGTCGCGCTGCCCGGGATCATCGAGCTTTTTGGACAGCAGATGGAACGCGGTGACCACGCACTTGTCGACCCACCGGGTCAGGAAGCTGCCGACCGGGCGCGGGACGATAACCGTCCCGGTGATGCTGAACCAGGCCGTGAGCACCACCAGGCCGCCGATGACGGCGGCGACGGCGCGCCCCGCGATCGGCACCACCAGCAAAGCCCCCGCCAGCGCCCGCGGTCAGCGCTTCGGCTGCCGCAGCGGCGGGAACAGCCAGCGGTCCTCGCGCATCAGTTCGTGCACCGCGCGCTGGCGGGCATCCGCGAAGTAAAGATCCGGGTCACTGGTCATCCGCTCGGGACGGTCGTCCTTGTCCTCGATGGTGATGTGGACCGTCACGTTCGTTCCCTTCGTCACGACCACAGTGTCAGCCGGCCGCCGCGATCGCGGCAACGGCCGATGGTCCCTCCATCATTATGAACGCCCCGGGGCCGGATGCTATGCCAGCGCGACAGCGAGCAGCCCGCCCAGCAGCCGGATCAGCGGCACGTCGGTGCGCCTGATCCCTCCGGTGTTCAACGTGTCCACCATCAGCATGCCGAACGCGTCCGTCCCGGCCGCGACCGGAACCGCGGCGAACGCCCGGTAGGTCTGCGGCGCGGCGACCGGCCACCCGGGCACCGGGTCGGCGGCAAGGTCCGGGCAGAACAGATGCTGGTTTTGCCGGATCATCCCGAACACCAGGTTCCCGGCCGACGTTCCCTCGGTGATCGGCTCCAGGGGATCGTCCACCCGTCCGCTGTAGTGGGCCGGCATCAAGATCGTCGGCGAGCCCGGGGCGAACCGCCACAGCGACGCCCGGACCCGGCCCAGACCCGCGAGGTGGGCCGCTGAGTCGAGCACCATCGGGATCACCGCCTGCTGTGCCGCTTCCCGCTCGTGCCTGCCGCCGACGGTGGCCACGCGGCCCAGCTGGCGCACGATCGGGTCCAGCGCGTCGTTCATCGTCACCTGCATCGCGACTTCCGCGTCCACCGCTGCCCGCTGTGCCCTGGCCCGCATCCGCTCCTTGCGCGTCTGCTCGTAGGCGGGCACGCCCGCGGCGGCCACGCTCGCCACCACGGCTCCCAGCGTCCACCACTGCCTGCCCGGCACGTCGGCATGGGCCTGCGTGCCGGACCAGGTGGCCAGGGCAACGGCGGCCAGGCTGATCGCCGTCGTCAGGTAGACCCGCGCGCCGGGCGTTATCCGCATGCCGGGCAGCGTAGAACACGGCGCCGCTGCGGGCCCGCACGGCGCGCAGGCCGGCATCAGCGGCCGTAAGCTCGGTTCATGGGGAAGCCGGCGACCGCCGGGGCCGCCGATGCTGTCGGCGAGCGCGCAATTCCAGACGACCTCGTGCATCATTACCTGGCGACCGTCTGATGGACGCGGCGGAGCTCCGGGGGATCGGCCTGTTTGACGGCCTGACCGAAGCGCAGCTCGCGGAGCTCGTCTCGGGCAGCGCCGAGGTGAGCATTTCGCCCGGGCTCGAGCTCTTCCGCGAAGGTGAGCACGCCGACTTCTGGTGGGTGCTCCTTGACGGCGTCATCAGCCTGATCCGCCACATCGGCCGCGAGGAGTTCGTGGTCGCGACGATGGACGTGCCGGGCCTCTGGGCGGGCGGATTCACCGCCTGGGACGAACAAGGCGTCTACCTGGCCACCGGCCGGGCAGCGACGACCGGACGGGTGCTGCGGGTACCAGCACAGGTGCTGCGCCAGCTGATGAACCGCTGGTTCCCGCTCGGCGGGCACCTCATCGAGGGGCTCTACCGCACCGCACGTTCCATCGAGGCCACGGCCCGCCAGCGCGACTCACTGATCACCCTGGGCACGCTCGCCGCGGGCATCGCGCACGAGATCAACAACCCGGCAGCCGCCGCGAGCCGGGCAGTCGATGCCCTCGGCGGCGAATGTCAGACGCTTCTCGACTCCCTTGCCCGGCTCGCCGCTCAGCAGATCACGGCCGAGCAGTACGCGGCGCTCGACGCACTGCGCCGGGAGGTGACGCCGCCCGCAGTGGCCCCGGACGCGCTGCAGCTTGCGGACCAGGAGGAAAGCCTGGCGTCGTGGCTGTCCAGCCATGACGTCGGCCGCGAGTGGATGATCGCGCCGCCGCTCGCCGCCGCGGGGGCCGACGTCAGCTGGTGTGAACGGGCGGCCAGGGTCCTCGGGGGACCCGCGCTGGAGCCGGGCCTGGAATGGGCGGCAAGCACCTTCTCCGTCACTGCGCTGCTGGCCGAGATACGGGAATCGAGCCGCAGCATCTCGGCGCTGGTCGCCGCCGTCCGGTCGTACTCGCAGATGGACCGCGCCTCGATGCAGCACGTTGATGTCACCGACGGCCTGGAGAGCACCCTGGTGATGCTGGGTCACAAGCTGCGCGACGGCGTCACTGTCGTCCGTGACTACGGCGGGAACGTCCCCCGCATCGACGCCAGCCCGGGCGAGCTCAACCAGGTATGGACCAACCTCATCGACAACGCGGTGGATGCCATGGGCGGCAGCGGAACGCTGCGCCTGTCGACCCGGGCGGAGGGCGATCAGGTCGTGGTCGAGATCGGCGACACCGGCCCGGGAATGACCCCGCAGGTGGCCGCTCGCGCGTTCGAGCCGTTTTACACGACCAAGGACGTGGGCCAGGGCACCGGCCTCGGTCTCGACATCGCCCGCCGCATCGTCGCTGAGCGTCACGGCGGCACCATCACCATCGATTCCCGGCCAGGTAACACCGTGCTCCGGGTTCGCCTCCCGCTGCGGGCGGCTAAGCCGTCCCGGTAACCGCCACCAGAAGCGGCGGTGACCGTCATTGGGTGGCGGCCGTTCCGGCGAGCCACCGGCGCCAGGTGTATTCCGGTTTCCAGCCCAGCGCGTCGCCGGCGCGGCCGCGCACCAGCGCGGTCCACGGCTCGGTGTCGTATTCGCCGCCGCCGCGCCACGGCACCCCGGGCAGCAGCCGGCGGGCCATCTCGCGGCTGGGCGCGCTCGCCGAGATGTCCGGTGCGCACACGGTGGCGCGCAGGTGCCCCCGTTCTGGCCGCCGCAGTGCAGCCATAACGGCCGTGGCGACGTCCCGCACATCGACGAAGGCGCCGAATTCCCAGAACGGCTGCCACTCGGCCGCCGGGTCGTTCTGGCGTCGCTGGATAACGTCGCGGTAGATCCGGGGCGACCAGATCGCCACCGGGCGCAGGCACACGGTGGTGATCCCGGACGTGGCGGTGACGCCCGCGCACAGGTCCTCCGCCTGGCACTTGGACAGCCCGTACGGGCGGGAGGCGTTGCGCGGATGATCGTCGTCGACCGGCAGGTAGCCGGGCGGCCGCTCGCCCTCGAAGATGCCGAACACCTGCACGCTGGAGAAGTAGACCACCCGGCCCGCCCCGGCGCGCACGGCCGCTTCCAGCACGTGCCAGGTGCCGAGCACGTTCACCGCCTGGATCTGCTCGGGGGTTCCCGCGCGGTTGCTGTTCAGCGCGGCGGCGTGAACGACCGCGTCGCAGCCGGCCGCCGCGCGCTCCACCGCCTCCCGGTCGAGCAGGTCATCGCCGTCGGCCAGGTCGAATCCGCGCACCTGGAAGCCGTTTCCGGCGAGCACCCGGCCGGTCTCCGCGCCCACGAGGCCCGCGTGCCCGGTCAGCAGGATCCGCATCCGGCCATCATCGCAACCCTCCGGCCCGGTGGGCTGGCGGATCAGAGCCGGTCTCCGGCCGGGACAGCCGGGCGGCCAGCGCCATCAGGGCGGCGAGCGGAATGGTGACCCCGGCCCGCTGCAGCACGCCGGCCTGCGGGCTGTCCGGCCCGGCCGCGGCAAAGACGGCGAGAATGACGGCCGAAGCGGCGGCGGCCGCCGTGAACAGCGCGGGCAGCGGGCGCCAGTGCCGGTCGCCGCGCAGCCGCACGGCCAGGACGAGCGGGATGACGATCAACAGCAGGTAGATGGCGCCGCTGACCGCGTTGTGCGCCTGCTGGTGCCATGATCCAGTGCCGGCGGTGAGCAGCATGTGGTCCCGGCGAAGCAGCCCCGCGGCGATCACCAGCGCCCCCGCGGCCTCGATCAGCCACGGGCCGGCGGAGCGGGATGCAGGCCCGCGGCATGTAGCACCGCGGGAGGCGAGGGCCTGGCGGAGCGACGGGCCGAACGCGAGCAGGCATCCGCCAAGCACGAGGAACCCCGCCTGCATGATCCACGGATCCCGGGCGCCCGGCGCCGCGAGGCCGCTGATCTGGATCCCGGCGGGGGAGGGGCCAGGCTGGCGCAGCGAGGCGACGGCCCACGCGGCGGTGAACGCCGCCGGGCCGACCAGCCCAGCGGCCGTGCCGGCCCAACGCACCCGGGCCGCAGCCGCTGGCCGCGCCGGAAGGGCACCGTCGTGCACGTGCATCACGATACGGGGCGCAACTCACCGTGACCTACCGGGACACTGCCGGATCGCGCCGGCGGGGTCGGCCAGAATTGGGCCTATGGTCTCAGAGATCTTCGAAGCGGCGCGCTGGCGGGACATCGACGGGTTCTCCTTCACCGACATCACCTACCACCGCGCCGTCGACTCCGGAACGGTCCGTATCGCTTTCAACCGGCCGGAGGTCCGCAATGCCTTCCGCCCGCACACGGTGGACGAGCTGTACCGCGCGCTCGATCATGCGCGGATGTCCAGCGACGTCGGCTGCGTGCTGATCACCGGCAATGGCCCGTCGCCCAAGGACGGTGGCTGGGCGTTCTGCTCCGGTGGCGACCAGCGCATCCGCGGGCGCGACGGTTACCGGTACGCCTCCGGCGATTCCGCCGAGACCATCGATCCGGCCCGCAGCGGGCGGCTGCACATCATGGAGGTGCACCGGCTGATCCGGTTCATGCCGAAGGTCGTCATCTGCGTCGTGCCGGGCTGGGCCGCGGGCGGCGGGCACAGCCTGCACGTTGTCTGCGACCTGACCATCGCCAGCCGGGAGCACGCCCGGTTCAAGCAGACCGACGCGGACGTGGGGAGCTTCGACGGCGGCTTCGGCTCCGCGTACCTGGCCCGCCAGGTGGGCCAGAAGTTCGCCCGGGAGATCTTCTTCCTCGGCGAGTCCTACGACGCCGAGGCCGCACACCGGATGGGCATGGTCAACGCGGTGGTGCCGCACGCCGACCTCGAGCGCACGGCGCTGGACTGGGCTGCCAAGATCAACGGCAAGAGCCCGACCTCGCAGCGGATGTTGAAGTTCGCGTTCAACCTCGTCGATGACGGGGTGGTGGGACAGCAGGTGTTCGCCGCCGAGGCCACCCGTCTCGCCTACATGACGGACGAGGCGGCCGAGGGCAGGGACGCGTTCCTGGAGAGGCGGGACCCGGACTGGTCCCGTTTCCCCTGGTACTACTGACCGGCCGGACGCTGAGTCCGGCGGGACCAAAGACCCGGTGCCGGTCCGCGGGCGCTGGCCGTACAGTGCCTGCACACGGCCATGCAGCCGGAAGCTGGCAAGGGGGGGTAGTTGCGATGGCAGGAATGATCCGCAGGAACCTGGATTCGCCCGACGAGACCAGGAAGTTCGAAGAGGACATGGGCACCCTGGAGGTCGTCAACACGGGCTCCGGCCCGGTCGGCCGGGCGACGTTCCAGCCGGGCTGGGTCTGGTCCCGGCACATCCAGCCGATCGCGAAGACCGAGAGCTGCCAGGCGGCGCACACCGGGTACTACGTCTCGGGCCGGATGCGGGTGGTGATGGACGACGGCCAGGAGGCTGAGTTCGGCCCCGGCGACTTCGCGATCATCCCGCCGGGACACGACGCGTGGGTCGTCGGCAGCGAGCCGTGCGTGGTGATCGACTGGCAGGGCTTCGGGGAGTACGCCAGGGAGTGACACGGCCGACGTCGTCGCCGCCGGACGCAACTCCCGGCCGCGAAAGACGCTCGGCTGGGATACCCCAGCCGAGCGTCTCGCTAAGCTCCTGGCCTCAACCAGCGAAGCAATGTTGCAACGACCCCTGGAATTCGCCTGTCCGGCGATCGGGGCCCTTTCGTTCGCGGGACGTGCGTTCCCGCTGATTACCGGCTGACGCGGGCTTAGTGCCCGCTTGCCTTATTGGTTATGGGGTCACCTGGGTCCAGGCGCCCGCCATAGCGTTCGGGTTCAGGAAGACCTGGCTGTTGCCGCCGAGCGCGTAGCCGAACGGCTGGGTGGACCCATTGTTCGCCGCGCCGAACCCGGATGTCAGGAAGCCACCGAGCGACCTCCAGCCACTGACAGTGGTCAGGTCCTGATACCAACCGGCGCTGTCGGTGCCGGTGGCGTATCCCGCGAGCCCGCTCGTTGTGTTGGTTATCGCTGGACTGGCGGTCGTTGTTCCGCCGACCGGGTCGAAGCCGGGCCCGCCAACCCGCAGCAGGTACAGATGGCGGTCGGTTCCGACCACGAGGACGAACTGGCCGCTGCCGCTGCGGAACGCCGCGCTCGGGCCGGTACGGGACAGCAGCGCGCCGCCCAGCGAGTGCCAGTTATTCCACCCGGTGATCGTGAGGTCGCGCGCCCACAGAGCACCGTCTGAGCCTCGGACGTAGACCGACTCGACAATGCCGCCCGTATTGACGAAGACAGCCCCCGGCTTGGAGCTGAGCACCCCTCCGAGGGATGTCCATGCCCCGCAGCCGCCCCCCGCGGTACACGTCGTGGTCCACAGGGCATTGTCGGTTCCCTCGCCGTAGACGTGGATGGCGCTGCCGGACACGCCGATCGGCGAGGGGGCGCTGACGAGCCGCCCTCCCACGGACGTTGCTGCGATCGAGGTGAGAGCTTGCTTCTGCCAGACCGAGCCGTCGCCCGCGGTGTAGAAGAGGAATTGCCCGCCTCCGATATTCGCCGGGCCGGGCGCGACTCCTGCCGCTGGGCCCGGCTGGGCCGAGGCGGCGGTGGCGAAGCCGGCGGTTATCCCGGCGGCCACCAGGGCAGCGGTGGCCCAGGTGAACGGGCGCCATAGCACCCGCCTGAGTGTTTGATCCTTGCTGAATCGTTGCATCAGCACGCTCCTTCCCCCAAGTTGCGTGCAGCGGTCAGGAGCGAATTGAAGCGCCCCATCGCTGCTGGTGCCATTGCCTGGCAATCCCAGCCCGGCACAATCCACCGTGAGGACGTGAACCGGTCCCGTTGTAGGGCCCAAGGTCCCCGCAGCATTCCAGCTTGTTTCCAGCCGTGGTACGGAAACTCGTTGATTAGCTGGTTACGGCGTCACCCGCGTCCAGCCAAGAAACGCATCGCCGATTCCCGCGTGCTCGTAGACCTGGTTGTCGGTGCCGAGCCCATACGCGGACCAGCGGGCGTCACTTGGCACATTGGTCGCCGAACCGCCCATTCCAGACGTCAGGACGCCGCCCATCGAGGTCCAGCCCCCCACGACGCCGAATCGGTGGAAGTAGCCGGCATTGGTCGTTCCCCGGGCGAAGCCGACCAGCGTGCCGCTGGATAGAGCGTTCACCAGCGCGGGGGTGGAGTTGGTCACGCCGCCGGCGCTGTCGAAGGCTCCGCCGTCCGGCGCGATCCACAGCGCGCGGTTGGTCCCGGTCACCAGTACCCAGAAGGTACCGAGACGGTCGACGGCCGCGCTCGGCCCCGTGCTGCCAAACAGCACGCCGCCGATGCTGTGCCAGGCGCCCCAGCCGGCGGTGGTGTGGTCACGTGCCCACACGGCACCATCTGTGCCGCGCACGTACACCCGGTACGTGGTGCTGCTGCTGGCGGCGGCCCCTGGCTGGGAGGTCAGGCGCCCGCCCAGCGACGTCCACGGGCCATTGCCGATCTTCTCCCAGAGCGCGTTGTCGGTTCCTTCGCCGAAGACGACCCTGCCCGTCGCGCTGGCGTTGATCGGCGACGGCCCGCTGATCAGGCGGCCGCCCAGCGATGTCGTCCCGGCGCCTGCCGCGGTGCCGACCTGCTTTTGCCAGACCCCGTTGTCCGTCCCGGTGTAGACGACGAAGCGGGTGGTGCCGATGGTGTACGCACCCGGGGTCACCGTGGCCGCGGGCGGCGCGTCGGGCGCCGGATTAGCAGCCGGCTGGGCCGATGCGGCTGTGGCGAAGCCGGCCGTTATCCCGGCGGCCATCAGCGCCGCGGTGGCCCAGGTGATCGGGCGCCATAGCACGTGCCTGAGCTTCTGGTCCCTGATCGTGCGTTGCATGAGCGCGCTCCTTCCCCCAGAGTTGCGCGCAGCGGTCAGGAGCGGTTGATCAGCCCCCTCGGCCGCTGGTGCCATTGCCTGGCAATCCCAGCCCGGCAACTCCCACCGTGAGGACGTGAGCGTGACCCGTTGTAGGGCCCAACGTCCTGCCGGCCATTGCCGGCAACACGGCCAGGAGAAGGCAAGTACCGGCCGAGAAAGACGCTCGGCTGGGATTCCCAGCCGAGCGTCTCGCTAAGCTCCTGGCCTCAACCAGCGAAGCAATGTTGCAACGACCCCTGGAATTCGCCTGACCGGCGGGGGCACTTTGAGGACCGGTGTTCAGCTGGCGAAGTCGAGCAGCGGGCGGGCCCGGCTCGGGTGCCGGAGCTTGGACAGCGACTGCTTCTCAAGCTGCCGGATCCGCTCCCGGGTCAGTCCCAGGTGCTTGCCGATCTCGTCCAGCGTGTGCGGGTTGCCGTCGTACAGGCCGAACCGCATCGCCATGATCGTCGCCTCGCGCGGGGTGAGGTCGTCGAGCGCGCGGCGCAGCTGATCGGCCATCAGCTGCCGGTCCACCAGCTCGGACGCCTCGGGCGCGTCGATGTCCTCGATCAGGTCACCGATGCTGGTCTCGCCGTCCTCGCCGATGGTGGAATCCAGGCTGATCGGCTGCCGGCTAGTCCGCAGCAGCTCCTCGACCGCTTCCGGGGTGCGGTCAAGCTCCACCGCGAGTTCCTCCGGCGTCGGCTCCCGGCCGAGGCGCTGGTGCATGTCCCGCTCGACCCGGCTCAGCTTGCTGAGCATCTCGAGGACGTGCACCGGCAGCCGGATGGTGCGGGCCGAATCGGCGAAACCGCGCTGGATCGCCTGCCGGATCCACCACATGGCGTAGGTGGAGAACTTGTAGCCCTTGGTGTAGTCGAACTTCTCCACGGCCCGGATCAGCCCCAGGTTGCCTTCCTGCACCACGTCCAGCAGGGAAAGCCCACGGTCGCTGTACTTCTTGGCCACCGAGACCACCAGCCGCAGGTTCGCCTCCAGCATGTGTGCCTTGGCGCGCCTGCCGTCCTCGGCGACCAGTTCCAGGTCGCGGCGGTAGTCCTCGTCGAGGTCCGGCTCGGTCTCCAGCTTGTGTTCCGCGTACAGGCCGGCTTCGATCCGCTTGGCCAGGTTCACTTCCTGCTCGGCCGTGAGCAGGCTGGTGCGGCCGATCGACTTCAGGTACGTGTGGACGGAGTCGCCCATCGTGGAGGTCTGGTCGTCCAGGTCCACCTCGGCCACGGGCACCGCGGCCCCGGTCGTCCCGGCGTCCATCATCGCCGCGGCCTCGGCCTCGGCGTCGAGCCCATCCATCCCCACGATCTCGGCGATCTCCTCGGCGGCCGGCTCGGTCTGCACAGTCGTCATGACGTCCTTACTCGTTCCAGTCCCGGTCTTGGCAGGGGTCTTCGCGGGTGCGGCCCGCTTGGCGCGGGCTGTGGCCGGCCGGGCGGCGGTGGTGCGCTCAGCGGCCTTCCGCGCGGGCGCGGTGCGTACGGTCCTCGGCATGAGGCACCTCCTTCCGTATGCGCGCGTCACGGCGGACGCATCGCTTGGCGGCCCCGTCATCCGGCGCCGCCGTCGCGGGGACGGCACCGGCTTGAAATCGGCTGGTACTGTGAAGCGCGGGCACTAGTTCTAACGCTCCATGCGTGCGATTGTTCCCGTGGGGTTCACGCACGCCTGCCCTCTTGCGTGTGAGAGTCGCCACTTCCCCTGTCCAGGTGATGAGCGTCATGCCTCCGCCTGGAGCGCGCTTCTGCCGCATCGTGCAGTGAACCGCCGCTCCTCGCTGCTCCTAACAGCACAACGGTCAGCTGGCGTGATCTCTTCCGAGCAAGCGGAGCGCGGCGAGGTCGGGCTTGCCGGAGGGGAGCAGGGGCATCGCACGGACGATGAACAGGGCTCGGGGGGCGGCGTAGGCGGGCAGGCGCTTCTGCACGGCGGCACGCAACTCCTCCAGGCGCGGCGGATTGGAGAAGGAAGCGGGGACGACGACCGCGGTGACTCGCTGTCCCCACTGGGAATCGTGTTCGCCGAAGACGGTGGCCTCACGGACGGTGGCGCAGGTTTCCAGGATGGCGGCGACGTCGTGGGGGGAGACCTTGTGGCCGCCGGTGTTGATCATGTTATCGGCGCGGCCGCCGACCATCAGGCGGCCGTCAGGGCCGATGCTGCCCAGGTCCGAGGTGGTGAACCAGCCGTCTTCGCCGATAGCCTGCTCGGTCAGGTCCGGGCGGTTGCGGTAGCCGGAGAACAGCGTCGGGCCGGTGATCTCGATCCGCGCGTCGGGAGCGGTGCGCACTCCGACGCCGTCCAGCGGAAGGTGGTTGTACACACAGCCGCCGCAGGTCTCTGACATGCCGTACGTGGTGATCACCTTGGCCCCTGCGGCGCGGGCGCCGGCCAGCAGGCCCGACGGGATGGCCGCGCCGCCGAGCAGGATCGCGCCGAACGCCGACACGCCCGCGCCCACGTCCAGCATGCGGCGCAGTTGCGCCGGGACCAGCGAGGTGTAGTCACAGCCGAACGCGGCCAGGTCGCGCTGCGCCGGGTCCAGCCGGTCGACCACCACCGGGGTGGTGCCGGAGACCAGGGACCTGACCAGCACGCCGAGCCCGGCGATGTGGCTGGTCGGCAGGGCACAGAGCCAGCGGGCGCCGGGCTGCGCACCGATCCGGTCCAGGCTGGCCCGTGCGGAGGCGCGCAACGCCCCGGCGCTGAGCTGGACCCCTTTGGGCTCCCCGGTCGAACCGGACGTGGCTATCACGACCGCCGTGCCGTCAGGCAGATCCGCCCCGGCACCCGGCGCCACCTGGCGGTCGTCATCGGGGCGCCATCGTATGGCACCGTCTTGCGTTTCCACCGTGGCCGGTGTGAAGGCGTGCAGCAGATCGGTGACCCTGGCCTGCGGCAGCGCGGGGTCAAGCGGGAGAATCGCGGGACCGGTGCCGTCCAGCGCCGCCGCCAGCGCGTCGAGCAGGCGGCCGGCTCCGGCGGCGGGCGGGAGCAGGAAGGCGTGCAGGGGACGTCCGGACATCAACGTAAGGTTAACGGGCAAAACTCCGCCGGAATGGAAGGGGCAGGAGTGATCGAGTGTCGGCGGCCGGAAACCCGGTCGTGACCGCCCCTGTCAGGGACGAGGTGGCGGGCCTGCTCGATTCGCTGCGGGCGTTCGCCATTCCGATGCGGACCCGCTTCCGCGGGATAACGGTGCGCGAGGGCGCGCTGATCGAGGGGCCGGCCGGCTGGGGCGAGTTCTCGCCGTTCGCCGAGTACGGGCCGCGCGAATGCGCCCGCTGGCTGGCCTGCGCACTGGAGGCGGCAACCACCGGCTGGCCCGTGCCGGTCCGTGACCAGGTGCCGGTCAATGTGACCGTGCCCGCCGTGGACCCGGTTTCCGCGCACACGCTGGTGACGGCGTCCGGGTGCCGCACCGCCAAGGTCAAGGTGGCCGAGCGCGGCCAGTCGCTGGCGGACGACGTGGCCCGGGTGGAGGCGGTCAGGGACGCGCTGGGCGGTGGCGGGGCGATCCGGGTCGACGCGAACGGCGCATGGGACACCGACCAGGCACGCCGGGCGCTGCGCGAGCTTGGCGCGTTCGGCCTGGAGTACGCCGAGCAGCCGTGCGCCACCCTCGCCGAGATGGCCGAACTACGCCGGGCGGTGGACGTGCCGCTGGCCGCCGATGAGTCCATCCGCCGCGCCGAGGACCCCCGCAGGGTGCGGGCCACCGGCTCCTGCGACATCGTCGTGCTCAAGGCCCAGCCGCTGGGCGGGGTGCGCGCGGCGCTGGCCGTGGCGGAGGCGTGCGGGCTCCCCGTGGTGGT
>JBPYFL010000093.1:0-53431 GCA_051986485.1 Streptosporangiaceae bacterium
CGGCCCGGCGGCGGTCCGGCGGCGACCCCGCGGCGGCCCCATGGGGGCCCGGCCGGGACACGTGGCAGCCCGCCCCGGCCCTGGTGACCGCTCCCGGCCGCTTCCGCAGGGGCTATCTGAACGGCACCCTAATGTGACCTACCTGACATGGAAACCCGCCCGAACCTTTGCCCGTTGGTCTTGCGCCTGATCGCCGGATTTTGACAAACTTCCAATTGATGCCAAGCAAGGGGGCACGTTAGTTGCGCTCCTGACTGCGGGCCATCAGGCCAGATGTGAGGCGCGTGACAGGTTGGGTGCGCCCTGTTGCTGGCATCAAAATCCCGGGGACCCCTGGTGGTCCCGATACGTTTCGCATAGCTCGTGAAAGCATTCACAAGCCGGGTGTTGGCCCCCGGTCACCGGGCCGGACACCGCGGCCCGCGGCGCCAATGAAGGCCCGCGGTCAAATCGTAAATAAGAGGAGTGAACCCGCATGGACTGGCGTCACCACGCCGCCTGCCGTGACGTAGACCCTGAGCTGTTCTTCCCGATCGGCAACACCGGGCCGGCACTGTTGCAGATTGAGGAAGCGAAGCGGGTTTGCCGCCGCTGCCCGGTCAGTGAACCGTGCCTGCGGTGGGCGCTGGAAAGCGGCCAGGATGCTGGCGTATGGGGTGGAATGAGCGAGGACGAGCGGCGCGCGCTCAAGCGTCGCGCGGCACGCGTTCGCGCCCGCGCCCACGCCTGACGCTGCCGGGAGCGCCGGCCCCACGGAGCTGGCCGTCATAACGGCGGTTCCGCGCTGACGCCCCCGGGAACGTCAGGCGGCCGACACGGCCGATCTCCCAGGCCCGGGAGATACCCTGCTTTTCCGTTGATTCCGGCTCCGGTGGAGACGCAATCGCCTCCTCCACCGGAGCTTGCGTCGCTCTTGGCGGAATCGGGGAAAGGCCGTTAACGCCTGGGCCAGACCGGCCGGGACGGCTAATCGCCGGCTGCCGGGCGCCACTCGCCGTTCTCCGGACGTGCCCCGCCCGGTGAGCGCTCCCCGGGCCCGGCGTCCCTGGGACCGGGCTCCCCGGCACCGGCCTCTCCCGGCCGCACGTCTCCCCGCGGCACGTCCCCGGGGCGGGCCTCCGCCGACCGCGCCTCCGCCGGACGATCATCGGCGGATGGCGGGCCGCCCGGCCCGCCGTTGGCCGCCAGCACCGGTACCGGCAGGTCCACCAGGACCTCAGTCCCTCCCGAGCCGCCACGGGATATCTCCAGGCGCCCGCCGAGTTCCCCCACCACCAGCGTGCGCACGATCTGCAGGCCCAGGCTGGACGAGGATTCCAGGTCGAAGTCGTCGGGAAAGCCGCTGCCGCTGTCGGCCACGACCACCGCGAGCCGGTCCACCGGACGGGTGACCGTGACCCGGATCTTCCCCTGCTGCGGGCCGATCCCGTGTTGCAGGGCGTTCTGCAGCAACTCGGTCAGAACCATCGCGAGCGGCGTCGCGATGTAGGCGGGAAGCAGCCCGAACCGGCCGGACAGCGAGGGAGTCACCCGCGCGTCGGGCGACGAGACCTCGCCGGCCATCGTGACGACGCGGCCCGCGATGTCGTCGAAATCGACGATCTCCTCGGGCGTGTGCGACAGCGTCTCGTGCACGATCGCGATCGACCCGACCCGGCGCACCGCCTCCTCCAGCGCGTCCCGGCCTTCCGGCACCCGGATCCGCCGCGCCTGCAGCCGGAGCAGCGCCGCCACCGTCTGCAGGTTGTTCTTGACCCGGTGGTGGATCTCCCGGATGGTCGCGTCCTTGGTGATCAGCTCACGTTCCCTGCGTCGCAGTTCGGTCACGTCCCGGACAAGCAGCAACGCGCCGGAACGGGTGCCGTCGGCGATCAGCGGGATCGCCCGGAGCTGGACGACCGACCCGTTTCCCTCGACCTCGCTCTCCCGCGGCGCCCGTCCGCTCGCCACAACCACCAGCGATTCGTCCACCGGCTCCCCGGGTGTGCACAGTCCGGCCGTCACCGGGCCGAGTTCCGCGCCGACCAGGTCCACGGCGTGGCCCAGCCGGCGGTAGGCCGACAGGGCATTGGGGCTGGCGTAGGTGACCTTGCCCGCGCGGTCCACCCGGAGCAGGCCGTCGCCGACCCGCGGGGAGCGGACCAGCAGCGGCTCCTCGCCGGAGTACGGGAACCGGCCGTCGGCGATCATCTGGGAGAGCACGTCCGCGCTCTGCAGGTACGTCAGCTCCAGACGGCTCGGGGTCCGGGCGGAATTAAGGTTCGTGCTGCGCTGAATGACCGCGATGATCTTTCCCTCGCGCCGCACCGGGATGCTCTCCTCCCGGACCGGGATGCCGCCCGTCCACTCCGGGTCCCCCTCGCGGCAGATCCGACCCTGGGTGCGGGCGACCTCGAGCATCGGCCGGGCTCTCGCCGGCACCACGGTTCCGACCAGGTCGTCGTGCTGCGCCGTCGGGCCCGTGGTCGGCCGCATCTGCGCCACCGCGACCCAGCCGCCGCCACGGGTGCCGGTCCACAGGATCAGGTCGGCAAACGAGAGATCGGCCAGCAACTGCCAGTCAGACACCAGCGAGTGCAGCCACTCCAGCTCAGCGTCGCTGAGCCCGGTGTGGGCGCGGACGAGGTCACTCAGAGTGGGCACGAGAGCATCATCGCACCGCACGAGTACCACTCCGCCCACCCAGGTCACCGGCACCGTCGCCCGGCTGGAATGATGCCCAGATGACCGATGGCGGCGCTGGGCAGGCGAGCCGTGGACCCGGGCTGGGCCTGCGGCCCGGCCCCGCTGAACCGCTGCGGCGGCTGCGGGACGGGACCGCCGCACGGCACGCTGCTGGGCTGCGCCGCACGCTGCGCCCGCGGACGCGCGATCACGACGGGCTGCTGGACCTGGCATCCAACGATTACCTCGGCCTGAGCCTCGACCCGCGGCTCGCCGAAGCGGCGGCGGCCGCCGCGCGCGAATGGGGAACCGGATCGACCGGCTCCCGGCTGGTCACCGGGACCACATCGCTGCACGCCGAACTGGAAAACGCCCTGGCCGCCTTCACATCCGCGCCCGCGGCGCTGGTTTTCTCCTCCGGCTACCTGGCGAACCTGGCCGCCGTCACCGCGCTGGCCGCCGCCCTGGGAACGCCGGATGCGCTGGTTGTGTCGGATGCGCGCAACCACGCCTCGCTGATCGACGCCTGCCGGCTGGCCCGCCACACAAGGGTGGCGGTCACCGGCCACGCCCATCTGGACGCGGTGCGCGGCGCCCTCGCCAGCCGCACCGAGGAAGCGGCACTGGTAGTCACCGACGCGGTGTTCTCGGTGGACGGGGACGCCGCGGCGCTGGCCGGGCTGCACCGGATCGCGCGCGAGCATGGCGCCGTGCTGCTGGTGGACGAAGCGCACTCGTTCGGGGTGACCGGCTCCGGCGGCCGCGGCGCCGTGCACGCCGCGGGGCTCGCCGCCGAACCCGACGTGGTCCGCACGATCACGCTGTCCAAGGCACTCGGCGGCCAGGGCGGAGCGGTCCTCGGGCAGGCGGAAGTGGTCGAGACCCTGGTCGACACCGGGCGCTCGTTCATCTTCGACACCGGCCTGGCACCGCCGTCGGCAGGTGCCGCTCTGGCCGCCGTCGGCCTGCTGGCCGCTGAGCCGGGACTCCCGGTGCGCGCCCGCGCGAACGCGGAAGCGATAGCACGGCTCGCTGCTGGCCTCGGGCTGCTGGTCACGGAGCCGGCCGCCGCCGTCGTCTGCATTATCCTCGGTTCACCAGATGCCGCTCGCGCCGCACAGCGGCGCTGCGCCGAGCACGGCGTGCACGTCGGGTGCTTTCGGCCGCCGTCGGTGCCTCCCGGACGCTGCTGCCTGCGGCTGACGGCCCGGGCCGACCTGACATCGGCGGACCTCGCCGTGGTGGAGCGGGCACTAGCCGCCGTCGCGGCGACACAAGGGCCGGGTGCCGCCGGGAGCAACGGCAGCCAGCAGCGGACAGTGGCGCCGGGAAGCGGGGCCCGTGACACACCGCACACACCCGACCAGTGCGGCGAGAGACAGCAGCAGGGATGATGAGAACGTGACCGCCTCGCCAATACCGCCGGAACACGCCGGCGGCCCGCATCCAGGACCCCGCGCCGCCAGGTCGCCGGGCCGGCGGGCCAGGCGGGAGTCGCCGGCGACCGGGGCCCCGCGCGTCGTGGGGATGCCGAATATCGCGCAACCGTCCATCCGGCCGGGTGGCGACCAGCTCCAGCCCGATCCACGGATTCCGAAGTATTACGGCATCAAGCGGCAACTGCTGCTGCTCACCCAGTCGATGCCGCAGGGCAGCCCGGTCCCGCCGGAACGTGAACTGGCTCAGCGGTACACGACCTCGCGGACGACCATCCGCCAGGCCCTCGCCGAACTGGTGGTGGAGGGCCGCCTGCTCCGGATGCAGGGCAAGGGCACGTTCGTGGCGAAGCCGAAGGTCGCCCAGGCGCTGGAGCTGGCCAGCTATACCGCGCGGATGCGGACGCACGGGCTGCACCCGGAGACGCGGGTCCTGGATATCGGCTACGTCACCGCCGACGAGGAACTCGCCGAACGGCTCGGCATCCGCCCCGGCGGCCGGGCACTGCGCATCCACCGCCTCCGGCTGGCCGATGGCGAGCCGATGTCGGTGGACACCTCGCACCTTCCCGCGCGCCGTTTCCCCGGCCTGCGCAAGCAACTCACCCAGCACCCGTCGCTGTATGAAACTCTCGCCCATGACCACGGAGTCGTGCTCGCCGAGGCGGAAGAGACGATCGAGACGGTGCTCGCCGGGCCGCATGATGCGCGGCTGCTCGCCGTGGACACCGGGCTGCCGCTGCTGCTGCTGTCCCGGCACGCCTTCGACATCGACGGCAATCCGGTCGAGTGGGCGCAATCGCTGTACCGGGGCGACCGGTACAAGTTCGTGACCAGGCTGCGCCGCCAGCCGGGCCAGCAGACCGCCGGCCCCGCTGCGGAAGACGGCAGGCTGCCTCGCTGATGCGCCCTGTTGTGGTGACCGGCACCGGAACCGGCGTCGGGAAGACCGTTGTCACGGCGGGCCTCGCGGCCCTGGCCCGCGCCCGCGAGCAGGACGTCGCGGTGATCAAGCCCGCCCAGACCGGCGTGATGCCCGGCGAACCCGGTGATCTCGACGAGGTCCGCCGCCTCGCCGGGCCGGTGGACCTGCATGAACTCGCGCGGTTCCCCGCGGCCCTGTCCCCGGAGGCGGCCGCGCGCCTTTCCGGGACGCCACCGGCCGACCTGCGGGAAGCCGCCGCGTTCGCAGCCAAGCTGGTCGAGGGCGACCGGCTTGTCGTGATCGAGGGCGCGGGAGGCCTCGCGGTGCGCTACGACGACGCCGGGACCACGATCGCCGATCTCGCGGCGATACTGGGCGCCGCGGTGCTCGTCGTCGCCGAAGCCGGGCTGGGCACCCTCAACCACACCGCGCTGACCCTGGAGGCGCTGGCCGCACGCGGCCTCGGCTGTGCGGGAGTCGTGATCGGCAGCTGGCCCCGCCTCCCGGACGTTGCGATGCGCTGCAACATCACCGACCTGCGGATGCTGGCCGGTGAGCCGCTGGCCGGGGCTGTCGCCGCGGGAGCCGGGGCGCTCGACGGCGCCCGCTTCCCGGCCGCGGCCCGCGCGGGGCTCTCCCCCGCCCTCGGCGGTACCTTCGACGCGGCTCGGTTCGAGCGGCAGCACGACTGGCACACGACTGGCGGGAGGCGGAATGACCAGCGGCATCCTTGACGTCGCGGAGAAACAGGTGCTGCACGGGGGCACCGGCCTGGACGAGAGCCAGGTTTTCGAGTGCCTGAACCTGCCGGACGACGCCACCGAGGACCTGCTGGCGCTCGCCCACCAGGTGCGGCTGCGCTGGTGCGGCCCGGAGGTCGAGGTCGAGGGCATCGTGTCGGTCAAGACCGGCGGCTGCCCGGAGGACTGCCACTTCTGCTCGCAGTCCGGACAGTTCTCATCACCGGTGCGCGCGGCCTGGCTGGACACCGCGGAGCTGGTGGAATCCGCCAAGGCCACCGCGGCCACCGGTGCGACCGAATTCTGCATCGTCGCGGCGGTCCGCGGGCCGGATGAGCGGCTGATGAGCGAGGTCCGCCAGGGCATCGCCGCGATCAAGGCGGAGGTGGACATCAACGTCGCCTGCTCGCTGGGCATGCTCACCCCAGAGCAGACCGCGGAACTCGCCGCGATGGGGGTGCACCGCTACAACCACAACCTCGAGACCGCGCGGTCATTCTTCCCCGAGGTGGTGAGCACGCACAGCTTCGACGAGCGGTTCGGCACCTGCCAGCTCGTCCGGGCCGCCGGGATGGAGCTGTGCTGCGGCGTGCTGATCGGCATGGGCGAGACGATCGAGCAGCGCGCCGAGCTTGCCGCCCAGCTCGCCGAGCTGGAACCGGACGAGGTGCCGATGAACTTCCTGAACCCGCGGCCAGGGACGCCGTTCGCCGGCTACCCGCTGGTGGAGGGCCGGCAGGCGCTGCGGACCATCGCGGCGTTCCGGCTGGCACTGCCCCGCACGGTGCTGCGGTACGCGGGCGGGCGTGAACTCACCCTGGGCGACCTGGGCACCCGCAACGGGATGCTCGGCGGCATCAACGCGATCATCGTGGGGAACTACCTCACCACCCTGGGCCGGGGCGCCTCCGAGGACATCGGGATGCTCGCCGAGCTCAAGATGCCGATCAAGGCGCTGTCGCAGACGCTCTGACGCCACCCTCCGGCGCCAAACCTCCGGCACCGAACCTCCGGCACCGAACCTCCCGCGCCAAATCTCCCGCGCCGCTGCGCCCAATGCTGCCGGGCTAATGCGTGCGCCGCGCCGTCGCGGCCGCTCCCAATGAGGATGCATAACGGCTCACGCGGTGCGCCCGGAGCGTCGCTCACCCGGGTCCCTAGCCAGGCCGGAGGACTCACGGCCGAGATCGACAAGCGTGCCCGCCGTTACTCTAATGTGACCTTTTGCAATCACATTAGATGTGCACGGGGATCAGCGTGGGGCCGGAGAGAGGGGCCATCATGAGCGACACGAAAGCAGGGCCGGGGTCCAGGCATCCGCTGCGTCCCCTGGCCTGGGCTGTCGTGACCGTACTGATCGTCATACCGTTCGTCGCCATGCTGTGGGTGCCGTCCTACGCGCGCAGCGCGCCGAAGCTGGGCGGTTTCCCGTTCTTCTACTGGTACCAGCTTGTGTGGGTCGTCGCCGTGGCAGTGCTGAGCGTGCTGGCCTACCTGCTGATCCCGAAGCGGCGCCGCAGCCGCGGCGGCCCGGCCGGTGACGGATACGGCCAGCCGCCGCCGGGCGGGTGGTACGGACGGCCGCCCGGGAACGAACCGGGATCCGCCGGCGGGACGCAAGCCGGTCCCGGCAGCACCTCCGGGACGGAGGCCACGTCATGAAGACCGGCCTCAACGTCACCGAGTTCACCATCGTCGTCGTGTTCTTCGTGCTGGTCACCGCGGTCGGCTTTGTCGCGGCCCGGTGGCGGCGGGCGGAGAACGTCCTGCACCTGAACGAATGGGGCCTCGGCGGCCGCAGCTTCGGCACCTGGGTCACCTGGTTCCTGCTCGGCGGGGACCTGTACACCGCGTACACGTTCATCGCCGTTCCCGCGCTCATCTATGGCACCGGCGCGGCCGGATTCTTCGCGGTGCCGTACACGATCATCGTGTTCCCGCTGATCTTCATCTTCATGCCGCGGCTGTGGTCGGTCTCGCACGTGCACGGCTACGTGACCCCGGCCGACTTCATCCGCGGCCGGTACGGCTCGCGCGGCCTGGCGCTCGCCGTCGCCGTCACCGGCATCGTCGCCACGATGCCCTACATCGCGCTGCAGCTTGTCGGCATCGAGGTAGTGCTGCAGGTGATGGGGATCGGCGGCGGCGCGCACGCCGGCTTCGTGCAGAAGGACCTGCCGCTGCTGATCGCGTTCGCGGTGCTGGCCGCCTACACCTACGTGTCCGGGCTGCGGGCGCCGGCGCTGATCGCGTTCGTCAAGGATGCGCTGATCTACATCACGATCATCGTCGCGGTGATCTACATCCCGATCAAGATCGGCGGCTGGAGCCACATCTTCAGCGTCGCGGACGCGCACCTGAAGTCCATCAGCCCGAAGACGCACAAGCCGTTCGGCTCGCTGGTGGTGCCGCCGAGCGGGCAGTGGGCGTACGCGACCCTCGCGATGGGCTCGGCGATGGCGCTGTTCATGTACCCGCACGCGGTCACCGGCACGCTCGCGTCGAAGAGCCGGGAGACGATCCGGCGCAACACCGCGATCCTGCCCGCCTACTCGCTGGTCCTCGGGCTGATCGCGCTGCTCGGCTACATGGCGCTGGCCACCCCAGGCGTGCCGGCGGCGGTCAAGGCGGGCGGCAACAGCGAGCTTCCGGTGCCGGAACTGTTCAGCCATGTGTTCCCGCCGTGGTTCGCCGGGGTCGCCTTCGCCGCGGTGGCGATCGGGGCGCTGGTTCCCGCCGCGATCATGTCGATCGCCGCGGCCAACCTGTTCACCCGCAACATCTTCAAGGAGTTCTTCAAGCCGGACGCGAGCCCGGCGCTGGAGACCCGGGTGTCCCAGGGCGTCTCGCTGCTCGTCAAGGCCGGGGCATTGGCCTTCGTGTTCCTGTTCTCCCAGTCGTTCTCGATCAACCTCCAGCTGCTGGGCGGGATCTGGATCCTGCAGACCTTCCCGGCGATCGTGGCCGGCCTGTACACCCGCTGGTTCCACCGCTGGGCGCTGCTGATCGGCTGGGCCGTCGCGATGGCCTACGGCACCTACATGGCCTACCTGCAGCCGCTTCCCGGCACGCACGGCACGCACTTCGGCGGCTCCACCGCTCCGGTCCCGATCTGGGGAGAGAAGTGGTACATCGCGGCGACCGCGTTCGTGATCAACGTCGTCATCGCGGTGGTGCTCACCGTGATCTTCCGCCTGTCCCGGCTGCCCGCCGGCGCGGATGAGACGCGGCGCGAGCAGTACGTCGCCGAGGCCGGCGAGCCGGTCACCACGGAGGTCCCGGACCTGGTCGAGGGTGCCAGCGGCAGGACCGCGGCGACCTGACCGGCCGGGCTTGACGGGCCGGAAATGATCGCGGCGGACGATCCGCGGCCGGGCCGGACAGCCAAGTGACCCGCTGGTAAGTTCGCTCTATGAGCGAGCCAGAGCAGTCGGCTGCGCCGGCCGCCGAGCAGCACGGCGGCGAGTTCGCCGTCGCGGCGGCACGGCGGCACGGCGCGGACACGATGTTCACGCTGTCCGGCGGGCACGTGTTCCCGCTGTACGACGGCGCGGTCAAGGCCGATCCGCCGATGCGCCTGATCGACGTCCGGCACGAGCAGACGGCCGTGTTCGCGGCCGAAGCGACGGCCAAGCTCGCCCGGTCCCCCGGGCTCGCGGTGCTCACCGCGGGGCCGGGCGTGACCAACGGGATGAGCGCCGTGGCGACCGCGCACTTCAACGGCTCGCCCGTGGTGGTGCTCGGCGGCCGCGCGCCCGACTACCGGTGGGGCGCCGGCAGCCTGCAGGAACTGGATCACCCGCCGCTGCTCGCCCCGGTGACCAAGCGCGCCTGGACGGAGCACGACACCGCCAAGATCGGCGCCGCGGTGGACGAGGCGTTCCGGATCGCCGCCGCACCGCACCGCGGACCTGTCTTCCTGGACGTCCCGCTGGACGCGCTGTTCGGCCAGGCAGCGGTTCAGGACGGCAGCGCGGACGCCGCCGCCCAGCATGCCGCGGCCCCGGCGGGCCGGCCGGAGGCCGGGCAGGACCCGGCGGGGCCGGCCGGTGAGGTCGCCGCGCTGCTCGCCCGGGCGCAGCGCCCGGTTCTGGTGCTGGGCTCGGACGTCTGGCTCGGCGGCGCCGAGACGGCCGCCAGGGACGCCGCAGAGCACCTGCGCATCCCGGTGGTGACAAACGGCCAGGGCCGGGGCATCCTCCCCGCCGGGCACGAGCTTCTGGTCACCCGGGCGCGCGGCGCCGCGTTCGGCCAGGCGGACCTGGTGATCGTCGCCGGGGCTCCGCTGGACTTCCGGCTGGGCTACGGCGAGTTCGGCGGCAAGGACGGTGCGCCCCGCGCCGACGTGGTGCACGTGACCGACGCCGCCGACCAGGTCGCCGCGCATGTCCCGCTCGCGGCGTCGGCGGCCGGCGATCTGACGGCGTTCTTCACCGCCCTGGCCGGCGCCGCGGCCCCGCGCACGGCGGGCGATCCGTGGCTGGCGCGGCTGCGCGACGCTGTCCAGGCGGCCACCGCCTCCGACCGCGACCTGCTGGACAGCGATGCCAGCCCGATCCACCCGATGCGGATCTACGGCGAGCTTGGCCGCGTGCTCGACGACGACGCGGTCGTGATCGGGGACGGCGGCGACTTCGTCTCCTACGCCGGCAAGTACATCGAACCCCGGCAGCCGGGCGGGTGGCTGGACCCCGGCCCGTATGGGTGCCTGGGAACCGGGCTCGGCTACGCCATCGCCGCCCGGCTCGCCCGGCCATCGGCCCAGGTCGTCGCGCTGATCGGCGACGGTGCGGCGGGTTTCTCGCTGATGGACGTGGACACGCTGGTCCGGCACCGGCTGCCGGTGGTGCTGGTGTGCGGGAACAACGGCATCTGGGGGCTGGAGAAGCACCCGATGCAGTTGCTGTACGGGTACGACGTCGCCGCGGACCTGCAGCCGCAGTGCCGGTACGACGAGGTGGTGCGGGCGCTCGGCGGCGCAGGCGAGCAGGTCACCGATCCCGGCGACATCGGCCCCGCGCTGCGCCGGGCGTTCGACGCCGGCGTGCCGTATCTCGTCAACGTCATCACCGACCCGGCCGTCGCCTATCCGCGCAGCACGACCGGCATCTGAGCGGGACCAGCGCGGCCGCATCGGCGCGGCGGATCAGCGCCGCGGGATCACGGCGGCGGGATCAGCGCCGCCGGATCAGCGCCGTGCGCCGGCCAGGAATCGCTCCCGGTCCACGACGACTCGCTCGACCGTGCCCGCGCCGACGACGACCGAGTCATCACCGGCGTCCTCATCGGGCTGCCGGTCGCCGGCCGCCTGCCGGGCGACGAACCGGAACACCAGCCGCGGGCCCTGCACCTCCGTCAGTTCGGCCTCGACCACGACCTCGGCACCGATCGCGCTCGCCCGCTTGTGCTCCATGGTGACGGCCGTCCCGACCGAGGTGAAGCCGGGAGCCAGGCTCGGGGTGAGGGCGGCGACGGACGCCGCCTCGGCGAGCGCGAGCAGCCGGGGCGTGGCGAGCACGGACACGTCGCCGCTGCCGATCTGTGCGGCCGTGTCGGTGTCCGTCACGACGAGCCGGACGGACGCCCGCAGGCCAGGTGCTATCGCCATGCTCGTACCCTAGATCGCACCCGGGTGGGAGGGCATCGATGGACGTTGGCTACTGCGATCACTGCGGACAGCGGCTGGATGGCGGGGATGACCATTCCCGGTGCCGGGACGCGCGCCAGCTTGAGCCGCCGCGGTTCTGTGGCCGGTGCGGGCGCCGGATGATCGTCCAGGTGACGCCGCACGGGTGGACCGGCCGCTGCGCCGCGCACGGGATGGTCGCCGCGCCGCCAGGGTGATCGTTACCGGTTCCGATGACGGCCCGCCACCGGGAGCCGCGCACGTTACCCGGGGCTCAGCCGAGGCTCGCGATGAGGTCCCCCTCCTGAACGACGTCGCCCTCGGCCACGTGCAGCTTGGTGACCGATCCGGGGTCCTCGGCCACGACCGGGATCTCCATCTTCATCGACTCGAGGATGACCAGGGTGTCGCCCTCATCAACGTGATCACCCTCGGCGACGACGATCTTCCAGACGTTCGCGACCATCTCCGCGCGGATCTCCGCCACGGTGGCTCCTTTCGTGCAGGTGACAGCGACACTAGCAAGCCGCGCCCGGCAGAGCGGCCTTGCCGCTCAGCTCCGCATCCGGCCGACCAGACCGGTGTCGTATTGCCCGGTGACGAACTCCGGGTTGGCCAGCAACTCGGTGTGGAACGGCAGATTGGTCTTGGGCCCCGCGATCCGGAAACCGTCCACCGCCTCGCGGGCTCGCTGCAGCGCTTCGGCCCGGTCGGATCCGTGCACGCACAGCTTGGCGAGCAGCGGATCGTAGAACGGCGTGACCGTGGTGCCGGCCGCATACCCGGCATCCACCCGGACGCTCGGCCCCTCCGGCTCGAGCCATTCGGTGATGTTCCCGGGGCTGGGCAGGAACCGCCGTGGGTCCTCGGCGTAGACCCGCAGCTCCAAGGCGTGGCCATCCGGGCTGACGGTGGCCGGGTCGAAGCTCACCTGCTCGCCCGCGGCGATCAGGAACTGCTGCTCCACCAGGTCGAGCCCGGTCACCATCTCGGTGACCGGATGCTCCACCTGGAGGCGCGTGTTCATCTCCAGGAACACGAAATCCTGGGCCTCGGGGTCCACCAGGCACTCGACCGTCCCGGCACCGCGGTACCCGACGGCCTCCCCGGCCCTGATGCCCGCCTCCATCATCCGGGCCCGCAGCGGCGGCGTAACGCCGGGCGACGGCGTCTCCTCCGCGACTTTCTGGTGGCGCCGCTGGACCGAGCAGTCCCGCTCCCCGAGCGCCACCACCCGCCCGTCGGCGAGACCGAGGATCTGCACCTCGACGTGCCGGGCGGGCTCGGTGCAGCGCTCGAGCAGGATCGCCGGGTTGGCGAAGAACCGGTCGGCGCTGGTGCGCGCGGTCTCGAACGCGGCCCGCAGTTGCTGCTCGTCGCGCGCCACCCCCATCCCGATGCCCCCGCCGCCGCCGGCCGCCTTCACCATGACCGGGTACCCGATCCGGTCCGCCTCGGCCGCCGCCGCTTCGGCGTCGGCCACGGGCCCGCGGGTCCCGGCCGCGACCGGAACGCCCGCGTCCTCCATCAGGTTCCGCGCATTGATCTTGTCGCCCATCCGCTCGATCGCGGGCGGCGGCGGCCCGACCCATACCAGGCCCTCCCCGATGACCCGGCGGGCGAAGTCAGCGTTCTCGGCCAGGAACCCGTAACCGGGATGAACGGCCGACGCGCCCGTCCGCCGCGCCGCCGCGACGACGGCGTCGATGTCCAGGTAGCTGCGCGCTGGCTGGGGCGGCCCGATCAGCAGCGCCTCGTCGGCTTCGTGGACGTGGGGCAGGTCCGCATCCGCCTCGGAGTAGACGGCGATCGCCCGGATTCCCATCTTCCGAGCCGTGCGGATCACACGGCGTGCGATCTCCCCCCGGTTGGCCACCAGGACCGAATCGAGCATTGCCCGCCACCTAACGATCTCGCGCTGTGTCACGAATGCGGCCGCGCCGGCCGGTTCCGGCGGCAACCGACGCCGAGCCTACAGCCGCGCCGATGGCTGCCGGCTGACAACCTTGCTGAGCGCCTCGACCGTGCTCAGGTCGTATTCCACAGCGGTGTCGAGCCGCAACTGCTCCAGCGCGGCCGCCGCCCGGTCCCGGTCGGTCGAGCTGCCCACCAGGTCATCGAACGCGTTGGCGGCCCGGATGATGCGGCTGGCGACTGGCGGGGCCGGGGTGCTCCCGCGGCTCGGATCGGCCTGGCGGCGCACTATTTCCGCGACCCTGTCGAGCACGCCGGCCTGCTCGATCACCTCCGCGCCCAGCTCGGCGATCCGCTGTTGATCCGCCGGTGAAACCAGGACGGTCGCGCCGCCCGGGATCGGGTCGGGCAGCGACAGCTGGCCGATGTCGTGCATCAGCGCCGCATACTCGAGCTCGAGCAGTTCCGGCTCGCTCATTCCCAGTTCCCGGCCGACCGCTACGGCGAGCCGGCCGACGCGCATCGAATGCCCGGTCTCGACGCAGCCACCGACTTCCGTCATCCGCGAGAGCGCGCGCACGGTCTGCAGGTACGTGACCCGGATCCCGGCGTAGCGGCGGAAGGCGACCTGGGTGACCAGCAGCGGCGCGGTGAAGACCAGCAGGGCCGCCAGGCCCATCACCTCAGCCGCGAACGCGATCAGCAGGGCGGATGCCCCGACCGCCGCGCCGAGCGGCAACTGGACCCGCATCTCATCCCAGATCGCGACGCCGAACCTGGCGCGCAACGCCTCTGAGCGGATCAGCGCGGCGATCACCGCGTCGAGGAACCACGCGACCGCCACCAGCATGGCCATCAGGAGCAGCGCCAGCCACCAGTGGGAACGGACGGCCGGGGTCATGGCCAGCGGCCGGAACACGAACGCGACGGCCCCCACCGCCAGCAGGCGGCGGGCCATCCCGTCCAGGGCCGCGCCCCGGCCGGCCGCCAGGTGCGGCATCGCGCCGACAACCATTCCCGCCGCCACGGTGGCGATCACCTGGAGCGCGGAATGCTGGGCGGGACGGTCGCCGACCCACAGCAGCAAGGTGTAGGCGAGAGCTCCCGCCGTCCCGATCGGAGCGGCCTCGCGGTTGCCCGGCAGGTTCATCCGGGCAAGCTCGCCGAGCGCGATCAGCGCCCCGAACGCGACCGCGTCCCGCGTCTCGACTACCCCGGTCGCCGCCGTGTGCGCGACGGCGGCCACCACCAGCATCCCCGCGGCGACGATCAGCAGCAGCTGGCCGGAGTCCATCGCCTGCCACGGCGAAGCCCCGGCCTGCGCCCGGTCGCTAGTCATCGCTGTTCCGTGCCGGCTGCGCCGGGTCAGCGCCGCTCGGCGACCCGGAGCGGGGTGGTGGGATCATCGTGATCGAGCATCACCGTCCCGGCCGGCAACCCGGGCGGCGGCTCGACCGGGGCCGGCTGCTGCCATCCCTCACGGCCCAGCGCGATCAGGAACGCCTCCACGATCGCGGGGTCGAACTGGGTGCCGGTCCAGTTGTGCAGCTCCGTGATCGCCTCGTGCACCGATCGCGCGTCACGGTAGGACCGCGTGGACGTCATCGAGTCAAAGGCATCGGCGACGCCGATGACCCGGGCGAACTCCGGGATCTCGTCACCGGCCAGCCCGAGCGGGTACCCGCGGCCGTCGATGCGCTCATGATGATGCATGATCCCGGCCAGCGCCTCGTCGAGGAAGCCGATCTCCCGCACGATCTCCAGGCCCCGCATCGGGTGCAGCTGGATCGCGGCAAACTCCTCCTCGGTCAGGGACCCGTCTTTCTGCAGCACCTTTGTCGGCACGCCGAGCTTGCCGATGTCGTGCAGCATGCCCGCGTAACGGACCGCCTCGACCCGCTCGGCCCGCATCCCGATCTCCCGCGCGATCATCGCGGACGCGCGGGAGACCCGTTCGCTATGGCCGCGGGTGTACAGGTCCTTGGTCTCCACCGCCTGGCAGAGGGCGGCCATCGTGGCCTCGTAGGCCCGCCGCTGGTCGACGTACTGCCCGACCGCCCACCGCGCCACCAGCAGCGGCAGCAGCACCAGGCCGGCCGAGAACGGCCCCACCACCCGCCACAGCGCGGCGATCAGCAGCCCGAACGCCGCGTAGCCGAGAGACGACAGCAGCGGGGCAGCGGCGGTGTGCAGCGGGCCCCGGCCGGGCGCCTGGCCATGCTGGCGGGTGAGCCAGAGGACCCCGCCGATCAGCACGTAGTTGACGATCACCTCGGCACCCGCGGCGCCGGCGAACGGGCCGATGATGCCGGGGAACGACCGGGCCGAGGGGAGCCCCGGGTGACCGCCGAGGGCGATGAAGGCCACCCCGGCGGCGAATCCCGCCAGCGCGTACATTCCGGCGTTGAAGACCCGCTGCACCGGTAGCACGCGCCGGACGCTGAAAATCGCGGAAGCACCGACGAGCGCGCCCGCAAGCGGGCCGAGCAGCACGACCGCTGCCAGCGTTGCCGCGGAGTTCGGCGACCAGGAGGCGCGGCGGGGGCTGAGGACAGTCGGAGCCGACTCGCAGACCAGGAAAAGAACCGCCAGCACGCTCAGCGCCAGCCAGGGCACCCGGTACGGCATCCCGAGAAAGATCACGGAGGCACCAGCCACCACGGTGGCGCCCACATAAAGCCACGCGAGCCATGGCAGCTTGCCCAATGCCGCCCCCTCGCAGTCCCGCTAAAGCACTGCTGTCAGCCCCAGGAGATCCCCTGGAGGCGCTGTCTCCCCTGCTCCCGGGCGACGGCCGCATACGGCATCAGCCGCGCGTACGCACCGTGCCTACCCATATTCCTGCCCTCCCGAGCGGGTCAAATAGCGAGTCACCGCGCATCCCAGACTAACGCGACGCACCCCGCTCGTCCTACCCCCCTGGGGCGATAGCAAGCATATCGTGAATTTGCATTCACAACTAGCAATGAGAGACCGCTGTATTACCCGCAGCCATTCCACGGTGGCGCTCACGCCGTCCGGGAGCGCGGTGGCGGAGAACAAGTCCAGGCGGTGCCCGGCTGTCACTAGTGACGGGTGGGTAATGAGCGGTCTGGCCGCCGGAACCGGAGCCGGTGTGTCAGGGCTCGACGATGGTTACCTGGCGGATCCGGAGCAGGACCTTCTCCCGCAGGCCGTCCGGCACCGGATCACAGCCGCAGTGCTCCGCGACGAGCCGCTTCACCGCTTCCTCGAGCCCGAATTCCCGCAGGCACGGCCCGCATTCCTCGTGTTCGAGGTGCCGTTTGATCTGCGCGCAGTCCGCTGCCCCGAGCTCACCATCGAGGTAGGAGTAGACCTGCGCGAGTATCTCGCTGCACGGGACCTCGTGTGGCCGTCCGCAGCTCACGATCCATCCTTTCCGGACTGGTTGCCGGAGGACGACCCGGCGGAGGTCGGGCTTGCGGAGGCGCCGCTGGGCACGGTCCGGACGATACCCCGGTCGGCCGCGTAATCCTGGAGCCGCTCGCGGAGCTGGTGCCGGCCCCGGTGCAGCCGTGACATCACGGTTCCGATCGGAGTTCCCATGATGTCGGCGATCTCTTTGTAGGCGAAGCCCTCGACATCCGCCAGGTACACGGCGATCCGGAAGTCCTCCGGCAGATCTTGCAGGGCCTGCTTGACGTCGGAGTCCGGCAGCCCTTCGAGCGCCTCGGTCTCGGCCGACTTCAGACCCGCCGACGAGTGCGACTCCGCCCTGGCCAGCTGCCAGTCCTCGATGTCGTCGGTGGCCGCGCGCTGCGGCTCGCGCTGGCGCTTGCGGTAGGTGTTGATGAAGGTGTTGGTGAGAATCCGGTACAGCCACGCCTTGAGATTCGTGCCCGGCTGGAACTGGTGGAACGACGCATACGCCTTAGCGAACGTCTCCTGGACAAGATCCTCGGCATCCGCCGGATTACGGGTCATCCGCAGTGCTGCGGAATACATCTGATCGAGATACGGCAGCACGTCGCGCTCGAACCGCGCACCGCGCTGCTCCAGCGTCTCCGGGACCGCATCCACCCCCTCAGCGTCCGTGGCAGCCGCCACGCCGCCTACCCTCTTGCCCGCTCTCTGACCACGGAATCTCTCACCGCGGAAAATGTCTGCTGGAAAGGATACCGGCAGCGTCGCCGCGGAAGCTGGCCCGGCTGCGTTTCCGGCATCGGCGGCGGTAACCCCGGGTCCCGCCACCAGCCGGACCGCACCCTCCGCGCCCGCCGTCTCGGCCTCCCGAGCAGCGGGCAGCTCAAGGCTAGCTGCAGGCATCCGGTCACGCACCTTCCGGCAACAGTGTGGTCGCTGCGTCGCGCACGGCCACTGCTAGCCGGCTCAACACGGCCTGCCGCGCTTTGATTCCCGCCGCAGGCCGATGCCGTGGCCTAATGGCGCTGGCGGTCCATCTTGGACTGGCAGGAGACGCACCTGGCCGCCTCGGGCCGCGCCTCCAGACGGCCCTCCGGCACCGGCTTCCCGCAGTCGACGCAGGTCCCGTAGTCCCCCCGGGCCAGGCGTTCGAGGGCGTCCAGAACCTCGGTGCGCTGCCGCTGCGCCGCGTCCAGGATCGCCGTAATGCGGTCCACTTCGGTGAGGTTCGATCCGGCGTCGGCCGGATCGAGCGGGTACTCGGACGTCGCTTCGTCCGGGTGCTCGCCCCGAAGTACCGCGATCGACCTGTCCAGGCCATCGCGGATCTCGTCCAAGCGCTTACGAGCGGTGGCGGTATCCATTGGATCCATACCTCCTGTGTCAGCATGCGGCCCGAAACCGGGTAGGTGAGGTGGCCGCGTCCGATGAGCCAGCGGGATTCAGGCCGAGCCAGGTGTGCCGGCCGGGCCGTTGCCGGGTGAGATCACCTCGGCTGGCGCCGGCTCGATCAGCCCGGGCCCGTTGTTTCGTACGTTGTTGACGGCCAGCGAGACCGGGTACGCGTCCAGCCCGCCCGCTGCCGCCGGAACGAGAAGGGCGCGCACGTCGCGGGCGTCGGTGCGGGACGGGTCGAGCCAGTCCGCCCAGCGGGACGGCTCGACGGTCATCGGCATCCGATCGTGAATCCGGCCGAGTTCGTCCGCCGCGCTGGTGGTGATGATCGTGACCGTCCACAGCCACACGTCCCCGGCAGAGCCCTCTCCGCCAGGGCCGGCCGCGCCGTCCGCCGGCCGGCGCCACAGCTCGTAGAGCCCGGCGAACGCCAGCACCCCGCCGTCGCGCGGATGGATGTAGAACGGCAGCTTGCGGGCGGCACGCTTACCACCGCGGGTCTTTGCCGCGGGCTCCGCCGGCGGCTGGGCCGGCGGCTGGGCCGCCACGGCCTCCTCGCCGGGACCGGGCCCGGCCGCCTGCCACTCGTAGTACCCGTCCGCGGGCAGCAGGCAGCGGCGGCGGGCAAACGCGCGCCGGAACGATGGCTTCTCAGCCACGGTCTCGGCCCGGGCGTTGATCAGCCTGCTGCCGATCGCCGGATCTTTGGCCCACGACGGCACCAGCCCCCAGCGGAGCACCCGCAGCTGCCGCACCGGGTCGCCGGAGCGGGATCCGTCATCCTGCGGCGGCTGGCCGGCGGGCCCGGCGGAGGCGCTGGGCTGCCGGTCCCGGTGCCCGCCGTCGCGGGTCAGCACGGCGTAGACCGGCTTGGTCGGGGCCACGTTGTAGTCCGGCGGCAGCTCCCGGTCGGCATGCTCGCTTTGCACCTGGAACTGCTCGAGGAGTTCCTGGCGCTTGCGCGCGGAAGCGTACCGACCACACATGTCCTGATTCCTGACGCGGCCAGCGTTGCTCCCCCGGCGCCTTCCTCGGCTGGGCATCACGCTTCGCCGCGATGCTCACGTTGTCCGGCGCTTCGTGTTCCGCTGGCCAGGGGCGAGAATGTGCCAGTTCTTACCAAGATTCGGCGTTGCCAAACCTCAGGCCGTCCACCAGTCTTTTCGCCGGCCCCTGCTGAGCCCGGTGTGGCGACGCCCTCCTGACCTGGAGAGACGCAGTGACGGAACCGGTTCGCGGTAGCCTCGCTGCCGTGAGCATCCACCGGCATCCAGCCGGGTCCGCCGGCGCCAGCGGCGCCCCTGCGGACCCGTGGCCGACCCCGGCCGCCGACCGGCCGGTGGATGCCACCGTGACGCTTCCCGGCTCGAAGTCGATCACCAACCGGGCGCTCGTGCTTGCCGCGCTCGCCGACCCGGCCGCGGGCATCAGCGTCATCCGGCGCCCGTTGCGGAGCCGGGACACGCTGCTGATGGCCGGTGCGCTGGCGGCAATGGGCGCGGACATCAGCGACGAAGCCGGCGACCTGAACGTCCGGCCGCTCGGTACGCAGCCGGTGGACACGCGGGTAGATGTCGGCAACGCCGGGACGGTGCTGCGCTTCGTCCCCCCGGTGGCCACGCTCGTCACCGGCGAGGTGGCCTTCGACGGCGACCCGCGCGCCCGGGAGCGGCCGGTGGGAGCCCTGCTCGGCGCACTGCGCCTGCTCGGCGCGCAGATCGAAGACGGCGGGCGTGCCGCCCTGCCGTTTGCGATCCTCGGCCGCGGCGGGATCCGGGGCGGCACCGTCGCCCTCGACGCGTCGGGATCCTCCCAGCTGATCTCGGCGCTGCTGCTGGCCGGGGCACGTTTCGCCGACGGCGTCGGGGCGCGGCACGAGGGACCGCCGGTCCCCTCGGCGCCGCACATCGCGATGACGGTCGCGATGCTCCGGGCGGCGGGCGTGGACGCCGGCCCCGAGCCGGCCGGCGGATCTCCCGCCTGGCGGGTGCGGCCCGGGCCGATCCGGCCCGGTGTGGTGGACGTCGAGCCGGATCTGTCCAATGCCGCGCCGTTCCTCGCTGCCGCGCTGGCGACCGGCGGACGCGTCATGATCCCCGGGTGGCCGCAGCACACGACGCAGCCCGGCGACGCACTCCCGGAACTGCTGACCGAGGCGGGCGGCCGGTGCGAACTCAGCGCCGCTGGCCTCACCGTCCATGGCGGCGGCCGGATCCGTGGCTTCACCGCCAACCTGCGCGACGTCAGCGAGCTTGCCCCGGTGCTGACCGCCTTGGCCGCGCTGGCGGAAACGCCGTCCCGGTTCACCGGCATCGGGCACATGCGGTCGCACGAGACCGACCGGCTGGCAGCCCTGGCCGGTGAGATCAACGCGCTCGGCGGCGACGTGACGGAACTGCCAGACGGCCTGGAGGTCCGGCCGCGCAGGCTCAGCGCCGACGGCCGCGACGGCGCCCGCGTGTTCGGCAGCCACGACGACCACCGGCTGGTGATGGCCGCCGCCGTGCTGGGCCTGGCCGTGCCCGGTGTGCGGGTGGAGAACCCGGCAACGGTGGCAAAGACGCTGCCCGGCTTCACCTCGTTGTGGGCGGAGATGCTCGGCGCATCCGCGGACCCGGCGCCCCCGACCCTGGAGCGCACCTCCTGAGCCCGCGGCGGGACTACTCCCGGCTGGACGAGGACGATGTCCGGGTACGGCCCGGCCGGGGCAGCCGCCCGCGAACCCGCCGCCGCCCCGAGCACGCCGACGCGGCGACCGGTTACGTGGTCGCCGTGGACCGCGGCCGGTACACCTGCCTGGTCGACGGCCGGACGGTGACCGCGATGCGGGCGCGCGAACTCGACCGCAAGTCCGTCGTCGTCGGCGACACCGCCGCCCTGGCCGGCGACACCTCCGGCGGCCCGGGAACGCTGGCCCGGATCGTCCGGGTGCAGCCGCGGGCGTCGGTGCTCCGCCGGTCCGCCGACGACACCGATCCGGTGGAACGGGTGATCGTCGCCAACGCCGGCCAGATGGTGATCGTCAGCGCGCTGGCCGACCCCCCGCCGCGGCCGCGGCTCATCGACCGCTGCCTCGTCGCCGCCTTCGACGCCGGGCTGCAGCCGCTGCTGTGCCTGACCAAATCGGACCTCGCATCGCCGGCCGGGCTGCTGGCCAGCTATGAGCCGCTGGGCCTGCCGTGCGTCATCACCAGCAAGCCGCTGGGAGTCCAGCAGCTGACCCCGCTGCGCGACCGGCTTCGCGACCGCGTCAGCGTGCTGGTCGGCCACTCCGGCGTGGGCAAATCGACCCTGATCAACGCGCTGGTGCCGGACGCGCGCCGGGCGATCGCGGCGGTGAACCCGGTGACCGGGCGGGGCCGCCACACCTCGTCGTCTGCCATCGCTCTCGCGCTGCCGGAGGGCGGCTGGATCATCGACACCCCGGGGGTGCGCAGTTTCGGCCTCGCGCACGTGTCCGCGGACCGGGTGGTCCGGGCGTTTCCGGAACTCGCCGACGGCACCGCGCTCTGCCCGCCCCGGTGTGGTCACCTGGCCGCGGACTGCGGCCTGGATGACTGGGTGCGCGAGCAGGGCCACGGGGACCCGGAGCGCGAAGAGCGGTTGCGGGCCCGGGTCCTTTCGCTGCGGCGGCTGCTGGCCAGCCGGGACGACGAGGACGTGCGGGCAACCGCCCACCAGCCGGGCCGGCGGTGACGGCGGGCGGCCGCGTGCCAGGTGCCGGCGCCGGGCATGGCATGCCGCTAGGGCACGCCGCGGCGGTTAGGGGTACCGTTTCGCGCCATGGCGGGTTATGCAGAAGACCTGCGCTTGGCGCACGTTCTCGCTGATGCGGCCGATGACGTCACGATCAAGCGATTCCGTGCGCTCGACCTCAACGTCGACACGAAACCGGATCTCACGCCGGTAACCGATGCGGACCGCGCCGTGGAGGAATTACTGCGCAGCGTGCTGGGACGGGCTCGTCCGCGCGACGCCGTGGTCGGCGAGGAGTTGGGCCAGACCGGCATCGGCCCCCGGCGCTGGGTGGTGGATCCCATCGACGGCACGATGAACTACGTGCGTGGCGTGCCGGTGTGGGCCACGCTGATCGCGCTGATGGTCGGCGACGAGGTCGGCGTCGGGCTGGTGTCCGCCCCGGCGCTGAACCGCCGCTGGTGGGCCGCCGCCGGCGGCGGCGCGTGGACCGGGCGAAGCCTGACCAAGGCCAGCCGGTGCCGGGTCTCGTCGGTGAGCACGCTGGCCGACGCCTCGTTCTCCTATTCGAGCCTGACCGGCGCGGACGGCTGGGAAGAGCAGGGGCGGCTGGAAGGGTTCCTCGGCCTGGCCCGGTCGGTGTGGCGGACGCGGGCCTACGGCGACTTCTGGTCGCACGTGCTCGTCGCGGAAGGCGCGGTGGACATCTCGGCCGAGCCCGATGTCTCCCTCTGGGACGTCGCCCCGCTGAAGGTGATCCTCGAGGAGGCCGGCGGCGCCTTCAGCGATCTGACCGGGGCGCCGGGGCCGGACGGCGGCAGCGTGCTGTGCAGCAACGGGCACCTGCACGCGGACGCGCTCGCCTACCTGTCCCCCGGCATCGCCCAGAGCGGCTGACGGGGACAGGCCCGAAAGCGCCTGAGGAATCCCCGATTGCGGTATTGCCGGTGGCGCAAGTTTCGCGGATGCTGGACGAAAGATCGGCACAAGTGCACAAGCCGGCTCGCCGGCTCCCCGGCCCCCGCGGCCAGCCGGACCCGTACCCAAGCGCCGCCCGAAGAGGGAGTGATCGACGATGAAGGTGCGCGACGGCATGACCACCCTGGTCCTCACCATCGGGCCCGCACACACACTCCGGGAGGCGGCCCGGCTGATGTCCGAGCGCCGGGTGGGCGCAGCGGTGGTGATTGATCCTGAGCACGCCGGCATCGGGATACTGACCGAACGCGACATCCTCGATTCCATCGGCTCCGGCGAGGACCCCGACACCGAACCCGCCGAGCGTCATGTGACCAGCGACCTTGTTTTCGCCGCCCCGGACTGGACACTCGAGCAGGCCGCCGCCGCCATGGTCCGCGGCGGCTTCCGCCACCTCGTCGTCGTGGACGGCCACGACGTCGCCGGCCTGCTGTCGATGCGTGACATCGTGCGCTGCTGGAACGATGCCCCGGTGACCGCCCAGACCGCGGCAACGGGCGCCTGACCGCTCGCTAACGTTCATGGGCCATCCGGGCCAGCTCATGGCATGCGATCGCCGCGGCGGCCACCACGTTCAGCGAGTCCACGCCGTTCGTCAGCGCCGCATCGCTCATCGGGATGCACACCGCCTGGTCGGCAGCCCGCATCCAGCGGGGCGACAGGCCGTAACCCTCACCGCCGAGCACCAGGGCCACCTTCCCGGTCACCCGCGCCCGTCCGATGGGCGTGGCCGACTGGTCCGGCGTCAGCGCCAGCAGCCGGAAACCCGCCGCACGGACCTCATCGAGCCCCTGGTACCAGTTCGCCATCCGCGCGTACGAAACGGCGAGCACCGCCCCCATCGACACCTTCACGGCCCGCCGGTACAGCGGATCGGCGCACCGCGGGGAGAGGATCACCGCGCCGACGCCGAGCGCGGCCGCGGACCGGAACACGGCGCCGACGTTTGCCGGGTCGACGAGGTCCTCCAGCACCAGCACCGGGCCGGCCCCCTCCAGCAGCCGGCCGGCCGGCGGCAGCGGAAGCCGGCCGAAGCAGCCGAGACAGCCGCGGTGAACGTCGAATCCGGTGAGCCGTTCCGCCACGGCTGAGGGGACCAGGTAGACCGGCGCCGCCGTGCTGTCCGCCAGCTCCGCCACGGCGGCGGCGCGGTCACGGGTCAGCAGCAGCGACCGGAGCGGGTATCCGGCCGCGGCGGCCCGGCGGATCACCTTCTCGCCCTCGGCGATGAACAGCCCGCGCTCGGCCTCCAGGCTCTTGCGCAGGTTCACGTCCTTGAGCCGGGTGTAGTCGGCCAGCCGCGGGTCGCCGGGCTCGCCGACATGCACGATGTGCGCCACTGAGCCACTATGCCCGCGGTGCCGACAGTCAGTGTTTCCCGGCACCCTCCCCCGCTCCGCTCCTCGCTCGCTTCGCTCCCTCCGATGGCTCACTTTGTCGGATGCCTCGGTTAGTACAGTGTGGCGCTATGCGGCTGCCGGGTTCTGTGGCCCTCGTCACCGGGGGGTCCTCGGGCATCGGCGCCGCCATGGCCCGCGCCTTCGCCGCGGCCGGGGCCCGGGTGATCGTCGCAGGGCAGGACCGTGCGCGGCTCGACGGCGTGGCCGCGGAGACTGGGGCGGCCGCGATCGAGGCCGACCTCGCGGCTCCCGATGGCCCGGCTGAGCTCGCCGCCGCGGCCCGCCGGGCCGCCGGGGCCCCGATCGATGTGCTCGTCAATAACGCGGGGATCGGTTGGGCCGGGCCGTTCGCCGAGCTGCCGGGCCCGGCCCTGCAGCGGCTGGTGGCCGTCAACCTCACCGCGGCGATCGAGCTCACCGGGCTGCTGGCGCCGGATATGGCGGACCGCGGCCGTGGGCACGTGGTGTTCGTTTCCTCGATCGCCGGTGCCACCGGAGTGCGGGAGGAGGCCGCCTACGCCGCCTCGAAGGCCGGCCTGCGCTACTTCGCCGAGAGCCTGCGCTACGAGCTGACGGGCCGCGGCGTGGACGTGTCGGTGGTCGTTCCGGGGGTGATCGACACGCCGTTTTTCAGCCGGCGCGGCACGCCATACGAGCGCGGAAGGCCCGCTCCGATTCCGGCAGAACGGGTGGCCCGGGCAACCGTCGCGGCGATCGAGCACCGCCGGGCCGAGGTGTACGTCCCGGGGTGGCTGCGGTTCCCGGCACGCCTGCAGGGCGCCGCGCCCGGCCTGTTCCGCGCCCTAGCGGCGCGCTTCGGATGAGCGACGCGGGCCGGACGCGGCGGCGGGCGGGCCACCGGGACCCTGATCTACCTTGATTGAGGTGGTCAAGGTAGTCGTCACGCCTGTTGACACCGGCCACAGCCGCGACTGAGACTCGGCTCATGGGGACGCCGACACCTGATCCCACCTTTTACCGGTCGCCGCGCGACGCCGCGGCAGGACCGACGGAGAACCTCGCGTATGTCGCGGCACTTTCGCCCCAGGGCGAGGCGCCGGACGCGATCGCCGTGGTGGACGTCGATCCAGCCTCCGGGAGCTACGGCTCGGTTACCGGTTTCACTGAGCTGCCGGGCCACGGGGATGAGCTGCACCATTTCGGCTGGAACATGTGCTCGAGCGCGCTGTGCTCGCACGAGTCGCATGGGGAGCATGGCGGCAGCGAGCGCCGCTACCTGGTGGTGCCCGGGCTGCGCTCCTCGCGCTTCTACATCCTGGACACCAAGGCCGACCCGCGCTCACCGGAGGTCGTGAAGACCGTTGAGGCCGAAGAACTGGCCAAGCGAGCCGGCTACTCGCGGCCGCATACCGTGCATTGCGGCCCGGACGGGCTGTACGTCTCGTGCCTCGGCGGTGCCAACGGCGCGGACGGACCGGGCGGGGTCGCGCTGCTCGATTGCGACTCCTTCGAGGTAACCGGCCCATGGGAAAGGGATCGCGGGGACCAGTACCTCGCCTACGACCTGTGGTGGCATCTCGGCCACGGCGTGGCCGTCACCTCCGAGTGGGCGACGCCGTCGATGATGGAGGACGGTCTGGTGCCCGAGCTGCTGCTCGGCCGCAAGTACGGGCACCGGATGCATTTCTGGGACCTGCGCGCCCGCACCCACACGCAGACCGTAGACCTCGGCGATGAGCACCAGATGGTGCTCGAGCTGCGCCCGGCGCACGACCCGGCGAAGAAGTACGGCTTCGTCGGCGTGGTCGTCAGCGTCGAGGACCTCTCCGCATCCGTCTGGCTGTGGCACCAGGAAGCCGGGCGCTGGGCAGCCACGAAGGTGATCACGATCCCGGCGGAACCGGCTCCGGCCGAGACACTGCCGCCGCTGCTGCGGGGGTTCGGCGCGGTCCCTCCGCTGGTGACCGACATCGACCTGTCAGTGGACGACCGGACGCTGTATGTGTCGTGCTGGGGAACCGGGGAGCTGAAGCAGTACGACGTCACCGACCCGTTCCACCCGCGCGAGACGGGGTCGGTGCGCATCGGCGGGATCGTGGGCCGCGCGCCGCATCCGGCCCGGCCGGACCAGCCGCTCAGCGGCGGACCGCAGATGGTCGAGGTCAGCCGCGACGGCAAGCGCATCTACGTGACCAACTCGCTGTACGGCACCTGGGACGACCAGTTCTACCCGGACGGGGTGGGTGCCTGGATGGCGAAGCTGGACGCCGAGCCGGCAGGCGGCGGTATCGCGTTCGACCCGCGGTTCTTTCCCGAGGGCGACGCCTTCCGCGGCCGCCGGGTGCACCAGGTCCGGCTGCAGGGCGGCGACGCGTCCAGCGACTCCTACTGCTTCTCGTAGCCGCCGCTTCGGCCGCTGAGCACCTGGCCCTGCCGGGCCGGATCTCGTAGCCGCGGCGGATCTCCTGCAGATGGCGTAGGCCGCCTCACCCACCGACGGGATCTGTCACCGCCGCCGACGGCCTAACTTGCTGCACGCTGGCGGGAACAGTCGACGGAATGGGAGGGCTGCAGCGTGCGGCTTGCCGGTCGGCCGAAGGTCCGGCTCCGTTCGAGATGGTGGCCGCGGGTCGCCAGCCTCGCCGTCGTGGCCGTGATCCCGGCCGCGTGGATGGCCGCCGGTCCTGCCCGCCCCGCCGCCGCGGACACGCCGAAAACGGTGGTCAGCCTCACCTTCGACGACGGTGACGCCGACCAGATGGCGGCCGCCCAGACCCTGCACCAGGACGGCCTGCCGGGCACCTTCTACATCATCACCAGCGCCATCGGCAATCCGACGTACATGACGATGAGCAACCTGCGCACCCTGGCCGCCGACGGCGATGAGATCGGCGACCACACCGTGACGCACCTGAGCATGCCGCTGGTCTCGCTGCCCGAGGCGCGGCGGCAGATCTGCGACGCTCGGAACATTCTCACCGGCTGGGGCTTCAAGGTGACCGACTTCGCCTACCCGGACGCAACGTACACCCACGCGGTCGAGCAGGTGGCACGCCACTGCGGCCTGAACAGCGCCCGAATCGGCAGTGGCATCCGCAACGGGGAATGCCCGAACTGCGCCACCGCGGAGACGATGCCCCCGCGGGACCCGTACGCGGTCCGTACCCCGGGCCAGGAGGACACCAGCTGGAGCGTGCAGGCCCTGGAGCAGGTCGTGCAGAACGCGGAGGCAAACGGGGGCGGGTGGATCCCGTTCGTGTTCCACCACGTCTGCTCGGACCCCAACGCGAGCAGCTGCTCGAAGCTGTCGATCACCCCCGCCCACTTCGCGCAGTTCGCCCAGTGGCTGGCCGGGCAGCGAGCTAACGGCGTCAGCGTCCAAACGGTCGGCCACGTCGTCGGCGGCCCCGATCACCGCGAGGTGCGCGCCGCGGCCGCCAGCCCGCACGGCGTGCAGGACGACGGGATGACGCAGTTCGGCCCCGCGGAGGCGGTCTCTACCGCCAACGAGTCGACCAACCAGGTGACCGGGCCGAAATGCTGGATGTACGGCGGCTACGGCCAGAACGATGCACAGTGGGAGCGGATCCCGGGCGGCCACGACACGCCCTTTGCGGAACGCTTGACGATGACCAGCCACGCCAGCGGCGACGCCAAGCTGCTAGAGCAATTCGACATGGGGCAGTGCTCGCTGGCGGCGCAGCCTGGTCAGGCCTATCAGCTGACCTCCTGGTATACCTCGACGATCCGGACCCAGTTCGCCATCTACTACCGGCAGCCGTCGGGCAGATGGGTGTACTGGACGTCGAGCCCGTACTTCGCGGCGAGCAGCACCTGGAAGCAGGCGCAATGGCAGACGCCTCCGCTGCCGGCGGGGGCCAGCGCGGTGAGCTTCGGCCTCGAACTTGGCTCGGCGGGGCAGCTGACCACCAGCGACTACGCGTTCCAGACGGCGCCGATCAAGGTTGGAGTCATCGCCTTGCGGGTCGGCGTGGTGCTGCTGCTGTGCGCGATCGCCGCCCGGATCGCCTACATGACCAAAGCGCCGATCTCCAGGAAGTTCTCCTGGGCATATCCCCCAGGTCTCCGGCACCGTGCACGGCACGCCGACGACCAGGCCGCGGCCGCGGAGGAGCCGGAGACGTCACATCGCGGGGGCCTCCGGTGAGTCATCGGTGTCTTCGAGCAATCCGTAGCGCACCGCGAACGACGCCGCCTCCAGCCGGGAATGCACGCCGAGCTTGGTGAGCAGCGCCTGAACGTGGGTGCGCACCGTGGTGCGCGACACACCGAGCACGGACACCATGGACGCGGTGCTCAGTCCCTTCACCAGCAGCGCAAGGCACTCGCGCTCCCGGGCGGTCAGGTAACCGGCGAGCCGCCGCGGATCGCCCGGGGGCACCGACCGCCGGGCGGCGATCGGGACCGGGACGTCCACGACCACCTCGCCCTCGGTGACACGGTCGATGGCCGCCGCGAGCGCCGCGATGCCCCGGGTTTTGTGCAGATAGCCGGAGGCCCCCACCGCGAGCGCCCGCAGCACCCCATCGTTGTCCCGGTCGGCAGACAGGACCAGGAAGCGAGTGCGCTTGCTGTGGGTAGTCATCGCGCCGATCGCATCAATGCCATCGTCGCCCGCGATGAAATGGCGATCGACCAGGCATACGTCCGGTTTCACCCGGCGAACGGCCTCTACTGTCTCCGCAGCGCTCCGTGCTACCGCGCTGACCGTGAATCCCCGTTGGCTGAGCACTGCGGACAGGGCATCAAGGAAAACCGTGTGATCGTCGCCAAGAACTAGGTCTGTCAATGTCTTCACCGCTCATTTCCGCACTCACACGCGCCGCGCCGGATGCGCGCCGCCCGGGCAGCATCATGCGGACCCGGGTACCGCCCGCCTCCGGCGACCGCACCGCGAGTGTCCCCCCACACGAGCTCAGCAACGACGTGACGATCCGGAGGCCAAGCGAGGCCATCCCGCGCGGGCCGTTACCGAAACCCGGGCCGTCGTCGATTACCTCGATGATGGTCTCTTCCCCCGTATCGGCGATCATCACCTCGACGCGGCCGTCTGGTCCGGCAGCACGCGCCGCGTTGCCAACCACGTTGGAGAGGACGCGCCACAGCAGCGTTGGGTTGACGTCGACGAGCACCGCTGTTCCCGGATTTACGACGACGTTCGCGAGTTGCGCGGCGTTCGCAAGCTGGGCCATCTCTTCGGCCAGCGCGCGGACGTCGACCGTCTCCTCGGCTCCAGCCGGTGCTTCTTCGAGCATCTCGCTGGAAATCAGGTCGAGCAGGCGCGCCACCTGCTGGGAAATGAGCTCGATCCGTGGCACCGAGCTGGCGGGCAGATCGGGTTCGCCGCGGACTGCCTCGACCAGGTAGGAGAGCGTCGCCACCTCGTGGCCCAGGTCATGCAGCAAGCCGCGAACGCGCGGTGCCTCACGGAAATCTGAATTGCGGCGTCCAGAACCATCCGGCCGGTCGAGTGATGATCCCGGCGAAGGCACGTTCACGTGCATCTCCCCCTCATCCCGGCCGGCCCCCGCTGCCCGCACGCGGACTGGGCCTGTGCCCCGGCACGTCCCGTGTCGATGCTCACCGGGCAGGTCGTTCGCCGCTAGGGCCGTAAGTCCTGCGGCGGCGTACGCCCTGGCCAGGGCCTTGTCTCGCCAGGTCGCCGACGTGCGCGCCAGGACCTGCCGGCAAGCCCGCGGCGGACGGCAGCTCGCCGCCCGTGGATCTCAGAGCCTGTCAGCCACCCATCAGAGCCCCGGCGCTCTCCGGGTCAGCGGAGGGCCGCCGGAGCACCTCGCCAGAATACGCTGCCTCCAGCGCATCGCGGAGCGCGGCCTCGCTGTACCGCGCGACCCGGGCGCGGGCATTTTGCGCCATCATCGCCGCGGTTTCCGGCGAGTCGAGCAAATGCCGCACCGCGGACGCCAGCGCGCCGGGCTTCCCGGGTGGAACGAGCAGGCCCGTCTCGCCGGGCACCACCACGTCGCCGACGGCGTTGACGGCCGTGGCGACGACCGGCACGCCGCAGGTCATCGCCTCGACCACGGCGGTCGGCAGCCCCTCGTAACGGCTCGGCAGGACGAAAACATCGAATGCGGGCAGCAGTTCCGGCACGTCCGAGCGGTCCCCGGCCAGCAGCACCGACGGGCGCGGCGACTGCGCGGCCAGCCGTTCCATCGCTGGCGCCAGCTCGCCACCGCCGACCCAGACGCCGATCACCCCGGACCGGTCCAGCGCCCGCACCGCCGCGACGAAATCCTCGGGCGCCTTCTGGTATGTCAGCCGGCCGACCGCCCCGATGACGGTGGCGCCGGCCGGAAGGCCGAGCCTCGCCCGGGCGCGCCGGCGTGTCTCGGCCGTGCGCACCGGCACACAAGCCTGCCCCTCATCGGTCCCGTCGACGGCGACGCCGATGGTCCGGATCCGCTCGGGCGCCGCGAGCCCCCGCCGGATGGCCTCGACCGCGACCCCGGTGCCGACGCACAGCGCGACGTCGGTGATCCGGCCGAGCCGGCGCTCGGCCGCGATGTATGCACGCCGGCGGGCGGGGGACTGGAATTCGTGGAATGGGAACCCGTGGTAGGTGTGCACGACCCGGGGTATCCCGGCACGTCGCGCGGCCAGCCGCCCGATCGCCCCAGCCTTCGCGCAGTGGCTGTGCATGACGTCGAACCCGCCCTGCCGCAGCAGCGACTCGATCCGCCGCAGAGCGCGGACATCGCTGCGCGGCGCGATCGGCGCCCGCAGAGACGGCTCGACGACGGCGCGGATGCCGCTGGCCGTTGCTGCGTCGAGCAGCCGGTCACCGCTCCCGGTGACGAGCGTCACCTCAAACAGGCCGGGGTCCAGCGCCCGGGCGCCGCGCAGGGCGAGCACGCCCGCGCCACCTTCCAGCCGGGTGATGACGACGGCGACTTTGAGTTTCCTCACGGCTCGGGTTCCGCTGTCAGCGACGAGGCGGCGCCGGTGCTGCGGACGGACCTGCCACCGGCCGCCGCGCCACCGGCCGCCGCGCCGCGGGCCGCCCCGCCGTGGGCGGCTCCACCGTGGGCCGCCCCGCCGTGGGCCGCCCCGCCATGGGCCGTTGAGCGCAGCGGGAGCTGGCGGGGAATCGCGGGCGGGCCCGGCGGCATCAGCCCGGCGCTGCGTGCCACGCTGACGGCCTCCAGCCGGCTGTGCACGCCGAGCTTGGTGAAGATGCTCCGGGTGTGGGTGCGCACGGTGTCGGTCGAGATCATCAGATGCTCGGCGATCTGCCGTCCGCGCCTTCCGTCCACCATGCTCGCCAGAACGTCGCGCTCCCGCGGGCTCAGCACATCGAGCGGGTCCTGGTACTCCTTGACCCTGCCAACGTCGGCTCGCAGTTCGCGCAGGATCTCACCGAGCATCTCCGGCGGGTACCAGGAGTGGCCACGGCACACGGCTCGCAGCACGGCCTCGAAGTCGTCGGCGCCGACCTCCTTCGGCACCCAGGCATCGGCGCCAGCCCGGGCGGCGGCGACCGCGTGTGCCACATTGCGGTCGGCACTGAGCACGACTAGTCGCACCCCCGGACGGGCGGCGCTGATCCGCTCGAGCACCTCGCCGATGGCGGGGCCGAGGGGCTCGACCTCGATCGCGACAACGTCCGGCCTGGTCTGCCGGACGATGTCTGGCAGACCCGGGTCAGCGGTGGCACAGCGGCCAGCGACCCAGAGATCCGCTGCGGCCGACAGCCGGGCGGCCAGCGCCTCGGCGACCATCGTGTGGTCGTCGACCAGCAGCACCCGCAGGACATCCATCCGGTCACTATGACCGGCCGTGATGGTGGTGTCCTCATCCATTTGCATGACGCTCTCCGTTCTGGTGCATCAGCCGGGCGCTGCGGGCGGCGCCGACGGCGTGACAAGCGGGGATTACGGTCACAGGCTGATCACCGGACCGCGGACGCGATTTCGGAGTCGCCATCGTCCGCAACTGCGTCAGTGGTCGCGACGGCTCCGGGTTCGCCGGCGGCGCGGACAGCCTGGCGCCGTACCGGGCTCTTCCATTTCCCTGTCGATCTCGCAAACCAGGCCAGCGGGATCGCGGAGATTCCGATCACGGCGTCCACCACCCGCAGCAGCGGGAACAGGAATCCGTACAGCAGCAGCCGCGGCTGCCGCTCCAGCGCGGCGGCCAAGATCGTCATGACGTAGTCCGGCACTCCGACGCCCAGTCCCACCGTGCGCAGGTTCATGTGCGCCGCCACCAGGGCGTGAAAGCTGCCGAACCCCGGCAACGCCAGGATTCCGGCATCAAGGTACGGCAGCACCAGAACAAGCAGCACCACCGGCAGCAGCAGGAACAGCAGGCTGGCGGTGACCAGCTCCAGCAACATCAGCGCGAGCATGGCGCTGAACAGGTTCCTCCTCGGCGGATGGCGCCGCACGGTCTGCCACAGCCCGAGCGCCCACCGCCGGGTCTGCTTCACGTAGTCGCGGAAATTGTCCGGGTCCTCGGTTACGGCGATAGCCCGCAGCGAGAACCCGACCGTGCCGAGGCGCCTCTGGTACACCTCGAAGGTCATGTTGAAGTCCTCGATCACCAGGCCGGGCGGATTCATCTCCATCTGCGGCAGCACATCGGTGCGGTAGACGCTGGCGAATCCGGGGACGATATGGGTCGCGTTGGCCAACCGCCAGGTCTGGCCGAACTTCATCAGGTGCTGGCCGATGGAGTAGATCCGCTGCCGGTGCCCTACCAGCACGTTGCCGACGAGGGTGAGCTTGCGATCACGGGCCGTCTTGACGCAGCCGGCCACCGCGGCCACCCGGGGGTCGTCGAACATCGGCAGTGCCGCTTCGAAGTAGCGGGGCTGGACGCGTGTGTCGGCGTCGAGCAGCATCACGGCCGGGAACCTCTGGACGATCATGAAGCGCTGAATGGCCTCCTGGAGGGCACCCGCCTTCCCGACGTTCCGGCGCGTCTTGATCGCGTTCACGCCGGTGCTCGCCGCGATCTCGTAGGTGTCGTCGGTCGAGCCGTCGGACACCACGTGCACGTTGGCGGGCGGCACCAGCTTCAGCACCGCGCGGATGCTGTCCTCGATGACCACGGCCTCGTTGTGCGCCGGGATGAGCACGGCGACGTCATTGACGGTCAGGGCGCGCCGGCGGGCGAGTTCGCCGCTGCGCTTTCGGAGCATCCGCCGCCGGGTGAGCTTGCCGTTGCGGTTTCCGCGCAGGCCGCGCAGGCCGCGCAGGCGGCGCAGGCGGCGCAGGCGGCGCAAGGCATGCAAGCCGCGCAGGTCGCGCAAGGCATGCAGGCCGGTCAAAGTACGGAGGGCCTGCACGGTACCCAGGCCGCGCACGGTACGCAGGCCATGCGTCCCGTCCCGGGCCGGGACCGGCGCCGCGGGTGCCGTATCGCCGCCCGGCTCGCCGTCATCGGCCGTCTCCGGCGTCACCGCAGCAGCCGCCGTCTCCGGCGTCACCGCGGGAAACGGCACGGTCAGCTCATCGGATGACCGTGCGGCCGGGAGTCCCGCCGAGGACTGTGCGCCATCACCATCCGGCGCCAGGCCCGGCGTCTCCCCCGCGGTTGCCCCGGCCGTGGCCGCTGGCAGGGCCAGGGAGGCCTCGAAGGAGGAAAGGGCCGGGGATGCCTCGGAGGAAACGGCGGCGGTTCCGGCAACCGGCCTGCCGGCCACGGCCCAGGCGGTCCGGTGCGCCCCGGGGCTACGGGCGTGGCGGCGGCGCCAGGGGCGCAGCAGACGGGCGCTGCCCTGGTCGATGAGCCGGAACAGGCCGATCGTGCCCCACAGCGTGATGTTGGCGCCGAAGACCAGGACGACAATGACCCACCATGGCATTACGAACCCGCCCCCGACCGCGTCGGCGCCGCTGTACCGGCGCTGGGCTGGGCGCCGACCGGGAGGGTCTTACCTAGCGCGGGCCAGGTGCCGGTTTCCTCGTAGCCGTACATCCACAGATACGCGCCGCCGATTACCGATCCCTGGGCGGCAGCGAACTTGGCCGTCGAACTGGCGGTGTTCTCGAACCACACCTGGTGTTTACGGCCGGACTGATCGGTGTATTCGAACCACGGCTCCTGGCTGGATGCATCGAACCGCGGCTGGGCGTTGTATTGCCTGGCAAGCCGGAACGCCTGCAGCCAGGTAACCGGGGTTCCCTGGTTGCCGGTCCAGTCGTACCCGTACAACGGCACGCCGAGGATGATCTTGCTGGCCGGGATCTGGGTCTTCGCGAAGCGGAGTACCTCGCGCACCCACCAGATCGGGGCGACCGGCCCGGGCGCCGAGGTTGCCCAGTGGAAGTCGTAGGCCATCAGCCGGACCTCGTCCGCGGCCTGCCCGATGGCCTTGTAGTCCTGGGCCACGTTGCGCTGGTCATAACCGGCCTCCGTGGTCTTGGCGAACAGGGCGACCGAGAGGGTCTTCCCCTCGGCGTGCAGTGCAGTCGCGAGGTTTTTGACGAAGGCGGTGAACGCGGCCCGGTCGGTGGCGTGCAGGTCCTCGTAGTCGATGTCGATCCCTGCGTAACCCTGCTGGCGCACCAGTTGGGCGATCGCCGCGACGTGCGCGCGGGACAGCGCGGGCGTGTGCAGGATGCCGGCGACGGGCTGGTACACGAACGAGCCGCCGGTGATGTTGGCGAGCGTGGGCACGATGGGCAGCTGCGCGGCGCGCAGGCGGCTAAGCGTCGCGGCCACCGCCGCCTCTTGGCCGGGAGGGTATTGCGGGACGATCTGGCCGCTGGAGCTGAGCCCGTACATCCAGGGCGAAACCTCGGTGAAGTCGCTCCGGTTCGCCAGCACGGTATTGGCGCCGAGGGTCATGTTCCAGTAGGGCAGCGACGCCACCACCGTGGTGCGGCGCGTCGGCCCGGTGAGCGGATTCGGGACCAATGTAAAGATCACCACCGCGAGAACTCCGAGTGCCACGAAAAACAGCCACGTGTAGCCCGCGAACCGGCGGCGCCGGGTGGACGTCCACCTCGGCGGCCCGGTACCCGAGCCGTTGCCCGGCGCGGCCGGCGCGTCCGCCGGGCTTACGATTCTCAGCGCCGGACCGTCCCGCCGGCCCGCCGGTGCGGGCTCGCGGCGCGGTCTGGGCACGCTGGGCCGGCCGCGCTCGGAGGCCGGTGGAAGCCGCGGCCCGGCCACCACCGACAGGTGCGGACCGGGTGTCCTGGCCGTCCGAGGCTGCGCCAGGTGCGGCTCCGGCGCCTGGCCGCGCGCGCCCCGTTTGCGGGGTCTTGGCATCTGGCTGTGCACGATGGGCCGCCATTCCGCAGAGAGGTGTCACCGGCCCGCGGCCGTGCTGCTCACCGGATCGCTTTCCCGGCGGGCCAGCCGGCGCGCCTGGTCGTCGAGGACGGCGCTGATGATCTCGTCCAGGTTCCTGGTCGGCCGGAAGCCGACGAGTTCCCCGGCGAGGGTGCAGTCCGGTACCCGCCGCATCATGTCCTCGTAGCCCGGGCCCATGGCATCCAGGTAGGACACCCGGTTGATCGTGCTGGCGGAACCGGCAGCCTCGATCACCCGCCGGGCAAGCTCGTTGATGGAGACCTGTTCCGAACTGCCGAGGTTGACCGCCCGGCCCTGCGCCGCGTCGCACTGGACGAGGGCGACGAGCGCGGGCACCACATCGCCGACGTGGCAGAAGCAGCGCACCTGCTCGCCGGTCCCGAACACCGTCAGCGGCTCGCCCTCGAGAGCCCGCTGCGCGAACCGCGGGATCACCATCCCGTAGTGCCCGCTCTGCCGGGGCCCGACGGTGTTGAACAGCCGTGCGATCACGGCGCGCATCCCGCGCTCCCGCACGTAGGCGTCCACCAGGCTCTCGTCGATCGCCTTGGCTTCCGAGTAGCACCAGCGCGACTTCAGCGGCGACCCCAGCACGCGGTCGTCGTCCTCGCGGAGCCCGACCTTGCCGTTGCGCCCGTAGATCTCGCTGGTCGAGGCGAGCAGCAGGCTCGCGCCCCGCCGGTCGACGGCCTCGACGATGTTCTCGGTGCCGTGGATGTTGGTGCGCAGGCTCTCCAGTCCCCGGTCCCGGATGACGAACGAGCCCACGGCCGCCGCCATGTGGAACACGGCGTCGGCGCCGGCGGTCAGCTCGTCAACCAGGGCGGCGTCGAGGATGGATCCGCGGACGAGCCGGAAGCCCGGGTGGGTCTCCACGGCCCGGAGGTTCTCGGTGCTGCCGGTGCTCAGGTTGTCCAGCCCGACGACCTCGTGGCCACCGGCGACCAGTTCTTCTACCAGATGGGAGCCGACAAAGCCGGCGGCCCCGGTGACAAATGCCCTCATCATTCCCCTCCTGCCGGGCCGGCCGACAGCCCGGCCCCGTTCGCGGCGTTCACGCTGGACGCCCCATCGGGCGCCCCATCGGGCGCCCCGTCGGGCGCCCCGTCGGACGCCGCAGGAGGCGGGACCGCGGGTGCCGGGACCGTCGCGGGGACCGTCGCCTCCGAGACCTTCGTCGCGCGTGCTGCCGGGACCGCGGTGCGCCGCACGCTGCGGCGCGCCCGCAGTTCCTCGTAGAGATCATCGATCCGGGTGGTGACCGACGCGATGCCGTAGCGTTCGCGGACCGCCGGGACGTCCGCCCGGGACCGCTGACCGGCTCCGATCTCCGCCGCAAGTTCCGCGCGCATTCCCTCGACGGTGCCCGGGACCTGCCGCGCCCGCTCGGTCTCGATGCCTTCCAGGGCGGGACAGGTGGTGTACAGCACCGGCGCGCCGTTGGCGAGCGCCTCCAGTACCGACAGGCCGAACGTCTCCTGCGCCGACGAGGCGACGAACAGGTCCAGCGCGGACAGGATCGCCGAGACGTCGTGCCGCTCCCCGGCGAAGATCACCTGGCCGTCCGCGCCCGATTCGCGCGCCACCTTCTCCAGGAACTCCCGCTCGTCACCCTTGCCGACGATCAGCAGCTTGGCCGGCGTATGGGTGGCGGCAGCCGCGGCCAGCAGCGGCGCGGCTGCCTCGATCAGCATGTCGAAGCGCTTGTTCGGGTCGAGCCGGCCGAGCACCCCGATGACGTACTCGCCGGTCCCGATGCCGAATTCGGCGCGCACCCGTTCGCGCGCCTGCGGGTCGAACGCCACCCGGCCGAAGTCCACCCCGTTGGGGATAACGGTCATCTTCCGGCCGCGGACCCCCCAGTTCGCCATCCGGTCGGCGACCGTCTCCGAGACCGCGATCGTCATGTCCGACAGCGCCTCGGTCGCGAGGTACAGCGCGCGGACGCCGGCGGTCATCCGCCGCCGTTCCAGGTGCGTCTCGCCGATCGAGTGCTCGGTGCTCACCACCACCGGCGTGCGAGCCAGCCAGGCCGCCAGACGGCCGTAGACCTGTGAGCGGTACAGGTGAGCGTGCACCACGTCGTATCCGCCGTGCCGGATGATGCGCCGCAGCCGCCGCACGGCGGACATTTCGGTGTTGCTGACCATGCCCAGGTCCCGCACCCGCACGCCGTCACTGCGGATCATGTCTGCGACCGGGCCGGGGTTGTAGAGCGTGATCACTTCGCAGTCGTGCCGCGTATGCTGCAGGATCGATCGCAGCTGGAGTTCGGCGCCCCCAACGCCCAACCCCGTGATCACGTGCAGAACCTTCACCGGGAACCTCCTGATGCGCCGGCTGCACCGACAAGAGTGCGGAACAAGATCACCAGGTCCAGCCATGGTGACCAGTACTCGATGTATTGGTTGTCGAACCGGGCCCGGTCGGCGATGGACGTGTCCCCGTGCAGTCCATGTACCTGGGCCCATCCGGTCAGGCCGGCCCGCATCCGGTGCCGGTCGTGGTATCCCTGGATCTCCCGTCCGAACTGGTCGGTGAAGTACGGGCGCTCCGGCCGGGGACCGACCAGGGACATCTCGCCCCGCAGCACATTCGCCAGCTGCGGCAGCTCATCAAGGTGCCGGCTGCGCAGCCAGCGCTCGAAGCGGCCGCACCCCTCCTCCGGCACCAGCCAGCGGGTATCGGGATCGTCATGTTCGCGCAGCGTGCGCAGTTTGATGACCGCCGCGAGGCGGCCGGCCGCCACCACCCGGATCTGGCGGAACAACACCGGTCTGCCCGACCGCAGCCGTACCGCGACGGCGATGCATGCCAGCACCGGAGCCAGCACGATGATCAGGACCAGGGCCGCGATCAGGTCGAACACCCGCTTCAGCAACTGCGCCTGCGGCCACCGGCGGAACCGGCGCAGCGGGATGAGCGGTATCCCCCACACGTCGTCCAGGCACCCGGTGGGGACAGCGGCGCCCAGCTGGTGCAGCCGTGGCACGACGCAGACGTCGGCCGGCAGTGGCCGGCAGGCACGCAGAGCGCGGATCACTTCGTTGTCCCGCCCGGCGTCGCCGCGAACGGATTCGCCCGGGCAGACGATGACCCTCCGGATGCCGTGCCGGGCCACCACGGTGGCGAGGTCGGCGGGCCGGCCGAGCAGCGGCACGGCGTCCGCTGGCCGTGCCAGGGTGCCCGGACCCCCCGGGGCGCAGCCGCCCACGGCCCCGCCGCCCAGCACGCCGCGCGGCCTCAGCCCCAGCTCGGGGTGATCCAGCAGCAGGCCGCAGACCTGGCTGCCGGTCGTGCCGGTGCCGACCACCAGGGCGGGCTCGATCAGCAAACCCCGGCGGTGGGCGGCGCGAAGCCCCGCGGAGGCGGCCGATCGCGACACCGTCACCAGCGCGGCGGTGAGCAGCACCAGCCGCAGCGCCTCGGCGGACGGTGTCCAGGCCAGCACCAGCATCAGCGGCAGTGCCGCGGCGCCGCAGATGCGCCCGAACTGGTCCGACACCCGCAGGCAGATCCGCAGCCGGTGCAGCCCGGCCCCCGCGAGCACGGCCAGCACCCCAGCGCCGTAGACCACGCCCGTCCAGCCGGGTACGCGGGCCAGCAGCACCGCGGGCACCAGCGCCGCCAGGTCGGCCAGCGGGAGCACCGCGTCCGGCGCGGCACGGCCAACGGTGCTGCGCAGCCGGGTACGGGCGGCGGAACCGGTGGCCGCGGAGGTTGTGACGGCATGGCCGGCGGAGGCGGCGCGCGACGGTTCCCGGAGCAGCCCGGGGACCACGGCTATCACCGCACCGGCCGTCGCCGCCGTGGCGTCGCGCACCGCACCGGCCGTCGCGGCCGGGCCTTCGCGCACCGCACCGGCCGTCGCGGCCGGACCGTCGCGCTCGCGCAGCGCCGGGCCGGCCTGCGGGCCGCTGGGCGGCCCGCCCGGCTCCCGCAGCGCCGTACCTGCCGCCGGTCCGGCCGGTGCCGGATCGCTCACCGGCCCGCCTCGATCATCGCCGCCGGACGCGACCGCGCCATCCCCGCGAGGCTGCGGGTGACAGCCGCCGCCGGATACCTCGACCCATGGACGAACCGCATGACCGGGCCGAACGTCGGCGTGGCGATCGGGCCGATGGCGTACAGCCCCGGAACCGAGCTCTGGTAGTCCGGCCCGAGCGAGGGTGTCCTCGCGATGGCGCGCAGCTGGGAGCGCAGCACGTCGTCGAGGAACGTCAGCCGGTCCAGCCGCGGCCGGTAGCCGGTCCCCGCGATCACGTGGTCCGCCGATACGTCGGTCCGGGACCCGTCACGGCCGGCCAGGGCCAGCCGCACGCCGCCGGCCTCCGCGCTGGCCTGGGTGACCTGGTGCCCGAGAAGCGCCGGGACCTGGCCCTCGAACCGGCTGCGGAGCCACACCGCTCCGGCCGGGCCGAGCGCCGTGCGCGCCCGGAAGATCCGCGTGGAGCGCGGCAGCTTCCGGAACATCCGAGGGTGGTTGGAGTAGAACCACGTACCGAGGCCGGAGCCGAGGGCGGCCTCGGGCTCGCGCAGCCGCTGCCACACCGGGCGGTTGGGCAGCAGCGGCGGGCCGTTCCATGCCAGCTGCTCGGTGCGGGCGACGAGCTGGACGCTGGCGCCGTTCTCGTGCAGCAGGGCGGCGGTCTCCAGCGCCGAGTTCCCGGCGCCGACCACGATCACGTTGCGGCCGCGGAAGGCGGCCAGGTCCGAGTGCGCCGAGGTGTGGGTGCACAGCGTCCCGGGCAGCGCCGCCAGCTCGTCCGGGATGTGGGCGAAGTGCTCGACCCCGATCGCGAGGACGACCTTGCGGGCGCGCACCGTCTCGCCGTCCGCCAGCGTGACCTCGAACCCGCCGTTCCACCGGGCGAGCCCGGTGACCTGGATGTCTTCCAGATCCGGCGAGAACTCCCGCTGGAACCACTCGCCGTAGGAGGCGAAGATGTCCAGCGCGACCGGCAGCCCGTAGTCGGCGTATGGCTTGCCCGCCTGCTGGCAGAAGGCCTCGAGGGTGTGCGTGCCGTCCGGGTCGGAGATGTTCGAGGCGAAGCCCTGCGACTTCAGGAACATCCCCTTCGGCATCGCCTCCCGCCACAGCCGCATCGGCGATCCGAACTGGCGGAACGAGATGCCCGCCCGGCGCAGGTGCGCCGCGACCGCGAGCCCGTACGGTCCCGCACCGACGATGGCCACATCGACGACCGCACCCCTGGGGTCGTTCTTCATTGTCAGTTCCCCCTCATTTGTGCGCGGGCTGGTCCAACCCGGCCACCGCCGGCCGCGCGCCCGGGCCGGTAGCGGGGTTCGATCCGGCCGGAGGCGGCGGTCACCGCGTCCCGGCCGTTGGTCCGGCGTGCACGGATTCCCCGCGCCAGCGGCCGGCCGGCCACGGTGGCGCCGCGGCCGGCCAGGCGCCAGCCCATCCGCACGCACATCAGGCCGAAAGGCCGCAGGTCGTCGCGTGCGAACCAGGCGGTCTCATCGACCTTGCGGACGGACGCCAGCCACGTCCGCAGGCCCAGCTCGCCGCGCCGCCAGTAGCTGAGCGCGGTCAGCGGGTCGTAGCTCTCCACCCAGAAGGTGCGCCCGGTGACCTGCTCGCTGGCGGCTACCCGGCCGCCGGTCAGGTCGAGGTACTGCGCGAGCACGACGTCGATCCCGGCCGCGTCGCGGAACAGCCGGAACTGCGCGCCAAGCCGGGGATTGAAGTCCAGCAGCTTGTACTCGCCGTCCCGCGCGTCCAGGCGCAGGTCCAGGTCCACGATCCCCTGATAGGACAGCCGGGCCAGCAGGTCGCTGACCTGGCGGCGCAGCTGGGCGTTCGGCGCGGAGTGCCCGAGGCTGGTCAGCCCGGTGTGCGCCGGGTACGACCGTTCCTTGACCCCGGTGAACGCCGGGCGGCACACCGAGTCGGCGCCGCAGTAGCCGTGGAAGAACCAGTCGTGGCCGGGCCCGCCGGGAATGAATTCCTGCAGCATCAGGCCCGCACCCTGGGTCTGGCAGGCCTCGCGCAGGCCGTTTAGCTCGGAAAAATCGCGCACGATCGAGGTGCTGCGCAATTTCGCGCCGCCGCCGCCCGCCGTGGTCTCCCACGGGCTGGTCAGCTTGGCGATCAGCGGGAAGCCGGCCTGCTCCGCGAATTCACGGGCGCCGGCGGCGGAATCCGGCACCGCCGCCTGGGGGCACGGCACTCCCAGCTCCTGGCACAGCCGGTACATCGAGTACTTACCGGCGAGCCGGCGCGGAAGATCCGGCGGCGGTGACGGGAACAGGAATGACTGCCGCAGGTCGGCGCCGTTCTCCGCGAGGAAGATCGATGCGGCGTCGTCGGTCGGGATCAGCACCGCGGGCCGGCCGATCCGCTCCGCCAGCCGCAGCAACCCGGCCGTCACCCGGTCCCGGTCGGCCGGGCTGGGCCGCCAGAACCACCGCCCGCGCAGGTAACGCGAGTTCGCGGCCGGCGCCCACGGTCCCTCGTGCACCCCGTACACCGGTACGCCGAGCCGCCCGAGGCTGCGGATCGCTCCGAGGCCGCCGTGGTGCATCACGTTCGGATCGAACTTGAGCACGACGGCCGGGGTGGCAAGGTCGGCGCCGGCGAGGGCGCTGGCCGGGTCCCCGGGCACGGCTGCGCTGACGGGCTTCATCGTCGGCCGCCCCTCAGACCACGACGCGCTGCGGCGCGCCCTCGAAGCGGTAGGTGGCGTCGAGCACCCGCGGGCAGTCCCGGGCCCAGGTGTAGTCGACGCCGGGGTGCAAGGTGTGGATGAGCGCGAGGTCGTATTCCGCCGCACGCGGATCCGGCACGCTGTGCAGCTCCTGCCCGTCATGCAGCGAAACGGACGGGACGAGGGGGTCGTAGTAGGACACGTCCGCGCCGCGGCTCAGCAGCCCCGCCATGATCGGCAGGGCGGGAGACTCCCGCAGGTCCTGCACACCTGCCTTGTAGCTGGCACCGACCACCATGATCCGCGCACCGGCCAGCTCACGGCCGTCACCGGCCAGCACCTCGGCGGCGCGGGACACGACCCGCTCCGGCCGCTGGTCGATCGACCGCATCGCCCGCCCGATCAGCGGGGCCAGCCGGTCCTTCTCGCCGAGCTGCCAGAGCAGGTAGTACGGGTCGCACGGGATGCAGTGACCGCCGACGCCCGGTCCCGGGAAGGTGCCGAGGAAGCCGTACGGCTTGGTGCCGGCGGCGAGGGTGACCTCAATCGGGTCCAGCCCGAGCGTGCCGCACACATCGGCGAACTCGTTCGCCAGCGCCAGCGACACCGCCCGGAAGATGTTCTCGTACAGCTTCGTGGCCTCGGCCGCTTCCGGGGAGCTCACCAGGTACACCGAGTCGGTCAGCAGGCTGATGATCCGGCCCGCGTGGGCAGAGCATTCCGGCGTCACGCCGCCGACCACCCGCGGGGTCTGCCGCTGGACGTGGTCCGGGTTGCCCGGGTCAATCCGTTCCGGGCTGAACGCGACGAACACGTCGGATCCGGGGCGCATCCCGCGCTTCTCCAGCGGGTCCGCGATGAGTTCCCGGGTGGTGCCGGCGAATGTGGTGGAGGTGAGGATGATGGTCTGCCCCGGACGGGCGCGCTCGACCACGCTCTCGCATGCGCCGCGCAGCGCGGCCAGGTCCGGCAGGTGCTCGGCGTCCACCGGGGTGGGGACGGCGATGATGACCGCGTCGGCGCCGGCCGCGGCGTCCGGGTCGCTGGTGAGCTCGAGGGTCCCGTCCTCCAGGGCCGCATCCAGCCGGCGCCGGTCGGACTCATACAGGTCCGCACGGCGCTCGGCGATTTCCCGCAGCCGCCGGTCGCTGATGTCGATCCCGATGATCCGGGGGCAGCCCCCATACAGGGCCAGCGCGGTCGGCAGGCCGACGTAGCCGAGGCCCACCACGGCCACCGACAGGGTGCTCTCCCGGCGCGCGGCTTGACCGTTGCCGTTGCGCTGGCTGCGCTGCCGTCCGTTTCCGCCGTCGCCGTTCTCGCCGTTCTGCGCGCTCTCCGCGTGCTCGTCGGCGGCCGCATCGTCGGGCATGACGAACGGCACGAGCTTGCCGTGGAACTGGTACTCCCGGCCATTTACGGCCAGCGAGAGTTGGTGATCAGCCACGCTGCTGGCTCCCCCTCTTCCCGTGTGGACCTGGCCGGATGGGCCAGATTGCCGGTGTTGTTATCCAGGTGACCCGGAACAGACTGTTTCAGACTGTGCCGGCCTGATTAATCCGTCATCGGGGTGATTCGGTCTACGCAGGGTGACGGAAGGCCCCTTCGCCGCCTCGCGGCAACTGCGGCCATCGCGCCGTTTTTCCCGTTCGTGCAATTCCGCCCGGAACCCCCCATTTCATCCGGTGCCGAATGAGCTTGGCCCGCACCCGCAGCGGGTAGTCGGCGTCGCCGATGTAGGTCCGCGGCAAGGCGTGACGCCCAGTGAACGGCGACCCCCAGATGGCGCATCCGTAGCCGTATCCGGCTTCCCGGACCCGCCGGAACGCGCGGTCGTCGAGGTGCCCGTAGGGGTAGCAGAAGCCGGCTACCTCCTGGCCGGTGATCTCCTGCAGCATCCGCCGGCTTGCCGCGGTCTCGTCGGCCAGCGCGGCGTCGCTCACCGAGGGCAGCGACACGTGACTGAGGCCGTGCGAGCCGATCTCGATGCCGGCGTCCGCGATCTGCCGCAGCTGGCCGCCCGTCATCAGCGCCTTACGCGGCCCTTCGGCGTCCCAGGTGTTTTCCCCGCCCAGCCGGCCGGCGATCGCGAACAGCGTCGCGCCGAAACCGCGGCGCCGCAGCGCGGGCAGCACGTGCTGCACGAAGTCGGCGTAGCCGTCGTCGAAGGTGAGGCCGACGAGGTTGCGCGGACGCCCGCGGGGTCCGGCCGCGGAGCGTGCCGCGAGCAGCTCGCGCACCGAGACACCGCGCAGCCCCCGTGCCGCCAGCCAGTCCAGCTGCTGCTCGAAACGCTGCGGGCGGACCGTGACCAGGTACGGGTCGTGCTGATAGGGCTCCACCGAGTGGTACATCCAGATGAGCGGCATCCAGGCCTCGGTGGCGCTGGTGCCGATCTGGTTGCCATCTATCTGGCCCTCAACCGGGCGTGAACGGCTGCCCCGATGGCCATTGATCGTTCCTGCCATGCGCTGCACCATTACCCCTGGATGATCCGGATCCCTGACATTGGCCGCTACCGGCGAAACCGGCCTTCGCGGCGCAAGCCGCGCGGGCATCATTTCCGCCCGGGAAAGCGCCCCCCGGCAATGCCCGCCCCGGCAGCGTAAGTAGCGCATGTCCGGACAGGCATCGGCTTACCGGGTGGGCCGTGCTACCCCATTCGGATGAGACGGTTCACGACTACTGGGGATAACGCAGGTCACAGTGCGTCGTGGCCGGACCAGGGACGGGCCGCCAGAACGGCGAGGTGCAGGGCGACCAGGGAATCGGCGAGGTTCGTGATCGTCTCGGTCTTCCCTTGCCGCACCTCCGCGCGGACCAGCTCCATGGTGGCGCCGGCGACGGCCACGTACGCTTCGCGCGGGACTTCGGGCCAGTCCGGATTGCCGGCGCGTGCGCGCTCGTGCCATTCGTGGTTCATGTCGGCGAAGCGGCCGAGGGCGATATCGAGGCGCGTCAGCGCCCGGGTGCCGGCCGCCGGCATGTCGATGAAGAACGCCCGCGCGAATGCGGGTTCGGCGGCGAGGAACTCCAGGTACGCCGTCACGCCGGCCCGCAGGATCCCCTCCGCGCTCGTGCCCGGCGGAACCCGCCGTGTCGCGGCCCGGACGTGGTCGAACATGAGCTGGCCGCCCTCACGGGTCGCCGCCAGGAAGCAGTCCTGCTTGTCGGTGAAGTGCGCGTAGAACGCGGCTCTCGACACCCGGGCGCGGCGGACGATGTCGCCGACGGTGGCGTCGTTGAACCCGGTCGTGGCCACGGCCGCGATCACCGCCCGCAGCAAGCGGTCAAGCTGCCGCGCCCGGACCGTCTCCATCGGCAGCCGGCTCCGGCCGCGCGGCAGGCCCGGTTCGCCCTCGTGCGTGCGCGCCAGCGCCCCGGCCCGCGCGCTGGCGGGTTCGGCCGGCCGCTGCCCTTGTTCACCGGCCCCGGGCAGCCGCGCCGCCGCCGCTCCGCCCGCACCGGCCGCCGCTCCGCCCGCACCGGCGGCGCCTCCGGCCACCCGCGCTCGGTCCGGGCCGTGGCCGCGGTCCGGCCCATGACTGCGGTCCGGGCCGTGGCCCGGGTCCGGGCCTTGGCGGCGGTCCGGCTCCCCCTCTTGCCTGCTCATCGGCACGGATCCACGATAAGCTCCGCGCTCTTGAGTACGCGAGGGTACTTGTACCCTCGGGGCCGCCGGGGCGGTGCGCAGGTCAGCGTCGCGCCGAGGTGCGCTGGGTGATGTCGTCCAGGAAGCCGAGCGCTGCGACGGCCGTCGCGCGCCGCCAGGCAAAAAGGACGGCGTCGAATCCGTTCAGCCGTTCCTCCTCGTCCTCCATCGCCCGCGCGATCGGTTCCAGCACCGCGCGCTGCCGCTTCAGCAGGTCGGTGGGATCGCATCCGGCGCGGTCGCGCAGCGCGAGCTTGAGCATCAGCTGCGAGCGGATCTCCCGGATGTGCTGCACCGGCGCGTCCAGCCAGCCGGCTGCCGCCCGCCGGCCCTCCGGGGTGACCGTGTAGATCGTCCGCTGTGGGCCACGGCCCGCCTCAACCGCCTCCTGGGTGAGCAGCCCCGCGTCCACCAGGCGGCCGATCGCCCGGTAGATGACGGGCCTCGGCATGTGCCAGACCCGGCCCAGCTCGCCGCCGCGCTCGGTGAGCTGCGCGATGGCGAATCCATGGGCCGGTCGCTGGCTGACGATCGCGAGCACCGTCCACTCCGGCAACGACAGCACCGGGCGAGAGCTCATATACCCGAGAGTAGCCATAGAACCTCGTGACGTATTCGCCCGCACCAGGTAGTCTCAGTGAGACTAGTCTGGAGCCCCGGGAGGGCCGGTCATGTACGCCCCGATGATCAGCTCTGCCTCGGCCGCCGGGTCCTCCGTGCCACGGCGCGGCGGAGGCGGCACGCACCCGGTGGCCGGCATCCTGGCCGACGGCACGCCCTTCTACGCTCCGATCGGAGAGGTGATCGTCGACGGCGCGCTTGTCCGCTGCCATCTGTGCGGCCGGGAGCTGCGCTCGGTCACCGTTCATCTTCGTGCCCATGGCTGGGCCAAGGCGGCGTATTGCGAGGCGTTCGGCCTGGAACGCGGGCAGTCACTGGAGGGACCCGAGACCCGCAAGCTGCGGGCCGCCGCGTTCACCGCCCGCCTGGTCTTCGACCCTCCGGTTCGGGCCGGCAGCGCGGCCGGGCGGACGCGGGCCCGCGCCGGGCAGCTGACCCTCGCCGCCGCCTCGGCGGCTCGCCGCCGGCCCTTCCCGGAGCAGCGCCGCAGGAAGGCCGCGGCGGCGCGGGCAGCCATCTCGCCGGCGGCGGTCGCGAAAGCCAACTCCGAGCGCGGCCGCCGCTATCGCGCCCGCGTCGCCGCCGCCGCGGCGCGGCGGCACGGGTACCGCGACATCGGCACGTTCGTACGGACCCGGACGGCGGCGGGCGCGAGCCTGGCGTCCATCAGCCGCGACGCCGGGCTGCACAAGGACTGGCTGTCCCGGCACCTCGATGATCTCGACCCCGCGGCGGCCGACGCGGTGCGGCGTCATCGCCCGGCCCCTGCCGATGCCCGGTGGATGCCGGCGCTGCACCGGCTCGCATTCAGCGACGTTGCGGATTACCTGCGGCAGCGCCACACCGTGCAGCACACGAGCGTCAACGCCATCGCCGCCGAGTCCGGCCTGAACCGCCGGGCGGTCGAGTCCGCGCTGCGCCGCCAAGGCCTGGACCGGACGCCGCACGCCGCCAAGCGGCACGCGGCCGGCGAGCGCGCGGCGCGGGTGGCGGCCGGGCTCGGTTTCGCCAGCATCGGCGAATACGTCAGCGCCCGCCGTACGGCGGGCTGGACCTGGCGGGCGATGGCAGCGGAATCGGGTCAGCCGCAGTCGTGGCTCCGGCGCCACCGGGCAGACCCCGGATAGCGTTGGCCGGAACGCAGCACGGAAGGTATCGGGGGTTACGAAATGCCGCTGAGCGCGCGGAACCAGATCAGGGCCCGGGTCACCAGGATCAACAGCGGGGCAGCGATCGCGAACGTCGAACTGGAAGCGGGCGGGATACGCCTGGTGTCCTCGATCACCGTCGAGGCCGTCCGCGAACTCGGCCTGGCCGAGGGCAGCGAGGTCACCGCCGTGATCAAGGCGTCCGACGTGATCCTGGCGACCGGCATCTGACCCGGCAGCCGGCGGCAGTCACCGTCCGCCGCGCTGCGCGGGCGGGACGGGTCTCAATTCGAGGCAGCACTCGCCGGGCCGCGGCTCGATCAGGGCTGCCTCGACGGCGGTCGCATCCAGGCCGGCCAGGAAGCCGGTGACGAAGCTGTGGTTGATGCCGCACACCAGCGCTGGCGCCTTTCCGGCGAGCGGGTGAAACGGGCAGTTGCGAAGCCGGACGCTGCTGCGGGAATCCCGGGCGGGTTCGAAACCCCGCTGCCGCAGCGAGGTCTCGGCCAGGTTCAGGGCACGTTCGGCGCCGAGCCGGCCTGGCCGGGCCTGGTCGCGGACACCGGCGCCGGCCTCCTTGCCGCGGGCCGAAGCGACCCGCAGCGCCGCCCGCCGGGCGGGTTCGCCCGCGTCTTCGCTGAGCATCGCGTCAATCAGGATCCCGGCCAGCGCGTCGTAGTGGCGTGGCGGGATGTTCACCCGCACGTCCAGGCCGGCCGGTTCGTACACCTTCGGCGTCCGGCCCACCCGGCGGATCCCGCCCAGCGGTTCGTAACGCGCCCGCAGCAGGCCGACCTCGACCAGCTTGTCCAGATGAAACGCGGCCAGCTTGCGGGAAACGCCGGTGGCGGTCGCGACCTGCTCCCGGGTCACCGGCCGCTGTTCGTCGCGGATGAACGCGTACATCGTGAAGCGCAGCCTGTCATCGAGCGCGGCCACCGCCCGCACTGACCAGCCGGTCGCCTGACCGACGGCGGGCACTTCCATGCTGCTGCTCCCTGATAACGCTAAAAACGATCAGCTCAATGCCACAATGAATCACTTCATGCAGGCAGTTGACGTGCCGTGGCAATAAGTCTAATACTTGTTAGTGAAATCGGCGAGGCGGCGGGTGTCGCAGACCGGACCGGCCGGGCAGGCCAGCCGCCTGTGGGCCGGGCCCTAGCTGAACCCATCGAAGCTGAGGAGCCAACGTGACCGTCTCCGCCTGGTCCCGGGTGCACCCCGTATCCGAAGATGGCGCCGGCGTGGACCTGGCCGCCGCGGAACGGGCGGCAGCTCAGTTCCTGCAGGCGCTGGGGATCGGGCTGGATTCCGAGGGCATGAGGGGCACCCCAGGCCGGATGGCCCGCGCCTACGCGGAACTGTTCTCCCCGCGGGCATTCAGCCCGACCACGTTCCCGAACGACGAGGGGTACGACGAGCTGGTCCTGGCCAGGGCGATCCCGGTGGTGTCGATCTGCGAGCACCATCTGCTGCCCTTCACCGGCGTCGCGCACGTCGGGTATCTGCCGGCGGAGCGCATCCTGGGGCTGTCCAAGCTGGCCCGGGTCGTCGAGCAGTTCGCGCGCCGCCCGCAGGTGCAGGAGCGGCTGACGGTGCAGGTCGCTGACTGGCTCGCCGACCATCTGCGGCCCAAGGGCGTCGGCGTCGTCATCGAGGCCGAGCACACCTGCATGACGCTGCGCGGGGTCCAGGCGGCCGGTTCCAGCACGGTTACCTCCACCCTGCTCGGGGTACTGCGCGAGGATGCCCGCTCGCGCCAGGAGTTCTTCGCCCTGGCTGGCGCCACGCCCGGGTCCTGAAACGACGTCGCCCGCGCGGAGGTGGGACTGATGCAAGGAACGCGGAACATGGTGATCGCGGGAGCCGCGCTCGCCGGGGGGAAGGCCGCCGAGGCCCTGCGCGAGCAGGGGTTCGACGGCCCGATCACGTTGATCGGCGACGAGTTGCACCGGCCGTATGAGCGGCCGCCGCTGTCGAAGGAATACCTCATCGGCAAAGCCGAGCTGTCCACCGTGTTCGTGCACGGCGAGGCCTGGTACGGCGAGCACGATGTCGATCTGCGGCTGGGCAGCCGCGTGTCGCGGGTGGACCGGTCAGCGCACGAAGTGGAACTGACGGATGGCAGCACCATCGGCTACCACAAGCTGCTGCTGGCCACCGGGTCCAGCCCGCGCTCGCTGCGGATCGACGGCGCGGATGCGGCCGGGGTGCTCCATCTGCGCCGCATCGAGGATTCGGAACGGCTCAAGCACTCGTTCGGCGAGATCCGCCGGCTGGTCGTGATCGGGGCGGGATGGATCGGGCTCGAGGTCGCGGCGGCGGCCCGGATGGCCGGCGTCGAGGTCACCGTCATCGAGGCCGCGGCCGCCCCGCTGCTGCGGGTTCTCGGCCCGGAGGTGGCCGACGTGTTCACCGGCCTGCACCGCGAGCACGGCGTCGACTTCCGCTTCCAGGCCCGGATCGAGGCGATCACGACCGCGAACGGGCGCGCCACCGGGGTCCGCCTGGCAGACGGCAGCATCATCGGCGCCGACGCCGTGCTGATGGCGGTCGGCGCCGCACCGAACACCGGGCTCGCCGAGGACGCCGGCCTGCGGGTACGGGACGGCATCGTGGCCGACGCCGGGCTGACCACCGACGACCCCGACATCCTCGCGGCCGGCGACGCGGTGAGCGCGTTCCACCCGTTCCTGGGCCGGCATCTGCGGGTCGAGCACTGGGCCAACGCCCTCAACCAGCCAGCGACCGCGGCGGCCTCGATGCTCGGCAATGAGGCCGCGTACGACCGGCTGCCGTACTTCTTCACCGATCAGTACGACCTCGGCATGGAGTACACCGGATATGTGCCGGACGGCGACTACGACCGGGTGGTGTACCGCGGGGACGTGGCCGCGCGCGAGTTCATCGCCTTCTGGCTGAAGGACGGCCGGGTGCTGGCCGGCATGAACGTCAACGTCTGGGACGTCACCGACCCGATCAGGGACCTGATCCGCTCCCGCGCGCAGGTCAATCCGGCAGCCCTGGCCCACCCGGATCAGCCGCTGGAAAAGCTCGCCCAGGCCTGACCGTTGGCGGCAGCGGGATCGCGGCCGAACCGGCGATAGCGCTGCACCGCATCGGTGACCGCCGCCTTCTCACTGGCATCCAGCGGCCGGCTTGCCCGGGTCTCGACCTCCAGGCCATCGCGTCCCTGGCGCTGCCGCCAGTGGCCGAGAAGCCGGCCATCGAGCAGGAGCACGTGCGAGAAACCGTCGATATGACGGGGCACCGGGAAGGCCACCGAGTCCGTGCGCAGGACGTCGCGGCTCTGGCTGTAGGCGATGATCAGCTCGTCGAAGCACTGAACCAGGTCGGCTCGCCGCACCGGCCGCGGGTCTCCGCGATCGGTGAACCAGTACCTGCGGCCGTCGGCCTCGTGGCAGTCCAGCCGTGGCCGCGCCATCTCCAGCCCGCTGCGCGCATCGGCCGCCCGCAACCCCGACCACCAGATGAAGTCGGTGAGCGTGGCCGGGCCCCGGGTGGAGAAGTAGCGCCAGGCAAGCTCCGCCAGCGCCGCGTCGCCGTCCGGGCCGGTCCCGTCCGGGACGCGCTCACCGAATGCGGCGTAGGTGTGCTGTTTCCCGCGCATCGGCCCGCTGCAGATCAGTGCCGTCAGCTCGGCGTGCATCAGCAGGTACGCGATCCGCTGCCCCGCCGCGGAAATGCCGTGGGCCTCCAGAGCGGCGGCAAGCTCCCGCCGCGTCCGCGGCCGGCCCTCCACCGCACCGGCGATGATGTCGTCCGCCCGGGCGAGCGTCCGGCCGTCGAGCCCGAGCTCGCCGTGCCGGCGCGCGTTCCCCGCGTCCACCCGCGGGCCGCTGAGTCGCATCAGCCATCCCAGTTCCGCCGGTGATACGTAGTGCCACGTCGGGCGCAGAACGTGGGTCCGCAGGATGCGGCCCGCATCGAACGCTGAGTCGATCGCCGCGGCAGAGGGGGAGCCTGCGGTCCGCTGCGCGACCGACCACCGGGCGTAGCCGTGCTCCTGGGCCTGCATCGCTGTCAGCTGACCCGCCGCCGTCCCTGGGTCGCCGCGCTGCGTACCGCGCAGCAGCAATCCGGACAGCCGCCGGCGGGTGATCCAGTCGCGGAGATCACCACGGATACGTGTCACGTCAGTTTCCTTCTCCTGGCTCTGACACCACCACCCCCACCATCGCAGCAGCCGCCGACATTCACGCCGGCGGAGATCGGCGGTTGCGCCCGGGCCTGGCCGCCGCCGGTGACGGCACCGCACAGCGGCCGGCCTGGTAAGCAGGTCTGATGACGCGGCGTGATACGGCGCGCGAACAGCTGGCCGCAGACCATGCGGCCACCCGGGAGCGGCTGAGCCGGCTGGAGCACGAGTACGACGGCATCGTCGACGCGTCCCGAGGCACCGGCGTCGATGACGAGCACGATCCCGAAGGCGCGACGACGGCGTTCGAGCGACAGCACGTCGCGGCTCTGGTCAGCCAGGCCCGGGATCATCTGGCGCAGATCGACGCCGCCCTCGGCAAGCTGGCCGACGGCCGCTACGGCCGATGCGAGGACTGCGGTCAGCCGATCGGCGCCGACCGGCTCGCCGCCCGCCCCGCGTCGCCGACCTGCATCCGATGTGCCACCCGCCGGTGAGAACGCCGGCCTACCCGGGCGGCGCCCAGCGCTGCTTCCGCCGCATCCCCGCCGCCCGTCCCTGGCTGGCGACCGTCAGCGCGATCTTCCGCGAGGCTTCGTCGATCATCTCGTCGCCGAGCATCGCCGCACCGCGCAGGCCGCCGGCCTCCGAGGTGTGCCACGCGTAGGCGTCGATGACGTTCTCTGCCCGGTCGTAATCCTCCTGGCCGGGGCGGAACACGTCGTTGGCGGTGGCGATCTGGTCCGGGTGCAGCACCCAACGGCCGTCATATCCCAGCGCCGCCGAGCTCATCGCCGCCCGCCGGAACCCGGCCTGATCGCGGACCTGGAGATACGGCCCGTCGATCGCCTGCAGGCCGTTCGCGCGGGCCGCGACGAGCAGGCGCATCAGCGGGTAATGGTATGCGTCGCCGGCCTGATAGCCCACTGGCTGCTCCCCCACGGTGGCGGCCCGCATCCCGGTGCTCGCGATGAAGTCGGCGGGCCCGAAGATCAGGGACTCGAGCCGGCCGGAGGCCGCGGCGATCTCCTCGACGTTCATCAGTCCCCGCGCCGACTCGATCTGCGCCTCGATCCCGATGCGCCCGGGCTGCAGGCCGGTCGCCTTCTCGATCTGCGTCAGCAGCAGGTCCAGCCACGCGACCTGGGCGGCGTCGTCCGCCTTCGGCAGGATCAGGCAGTCAAGGTTCGCGCCCGCCCCCTCGACGACGTCTACGACGTCCCGGTAACTCCACTGCGTCGTCGCGTCGTTGACCCGCACCGCACGGGTGCTGCCGCCCCAGTCACCGTCGTTCAGCGCCGCGATGACCGATGTCCGGGCACCCGGCTTCGCCGCGGGCGCGCACGCGTCCTCCAGGTCGAGGAACACCTCATCGGCCGGCAGCGTCCGCGCCTTCGCGATCATCCGGTCACTGGAACCCGGCACGGCCAGACAAGACCGCCTGGCCCGCATCACATCCGGCACAGCTTCCCTCTCGACGGCAAACGCACAGCCTAGTTCGGCAGGCCTCCGGCCGTGCGGTCAGCGCCGGTAAGGTGTGGGGCCGGCGGGGCCGATCGCGAAGTGCCACCGGTACCCGCAGCCCGCGCCTGTAATGGTGAATGTCGCCGCAGTCGGCCGTGAGAGGAGTCTCAATGAGCTTGTCAAGCAGCTGCGGCTGTGACAGGCGGGTTGGGCTCCCAGGTGCGGTTGTCGCGCAGCAGTGCCCACAGGACGCTGGCGCGGCGGCGCGCCAGCGCGATGATCGC
>JBPYFL010000094.1:0-58873 GCA_051986485.1 Streptosporangiaceae bacterium
CGTCAGCGATCAGCGGAGCGGGTGCGGGAGCGCTGGTCCCCGTCATCGGGGTCCCGCCGGATCCGGCAGGAGCGCTCCAGGAACACCGCCGCCGCGCCGAAGACGATCGCGGCGGCCAGCGTGCCGACCGCGGCGAGAGCGTCCTGGCGCGGGATCGTCTTGTTAAGCGACCCGAGAAGGTACAGCGAGAACCCGGCGGCGATGCCGGCGATCAGCGCGGCGGCGAAGGAACTGGCCTTGGCGAGCGCTGCCATCCGCGCCACGCCGACCGGCTCGATCGGCTTCGCCGCGGTCCGGCCGCTCAGCCTCGCCCGCAGGCTCAGGCCGCAGTACGCCTCGGCGATCGCGAGGATCACCAGCGTCGGCACGCTGGTCCACGGAAGCGGCGGGAGCCGCCGGTACACCAGCCCGACCAGCAGCCAGGTCACCGCGGCGATCACCACGGTCACCACGACGAGGAGACCGGGCCGGGTCGGTTTCATGGCGGGCCCATCGCGTCCAGCCCGGCCGGTGCGCGGGGGGTGATGTCGCCGATGGTCGTCATCTGCTGCTCCGCCGCCGGTCACGTCGGCGGCTGAAGCGCGGCGTCGTACCGCCGGACTCCAGCCGTCCCGGTCTTGGCCAGCAGATCCGCGACCCGGCCGCGGCCGGGGAGTTCCGCGTCCGGGTCGATGTCGTTCCACGGAGCGAGCACGAACGCGCGCTCGTGTGCGCGCGGGTGCGGCAGCACCAGATCCGGCTCGTCGCGCACCTCGTCGTCGAACGCGACGATGTCGACGTCGAGCGTCCGCGGGCCCATCGCCGTCTCGCGGGTGCGGTGAAACGCCGCTTCGACGCCCTGGGCCCGCTCGAGCACGGTCAGTGCGGACAGCGCGGTCTCCGCGATGACGACGGCGTTCAGGTAGTCGGGCTGCGGTGGGCCGCCGACCGGTTCCGTCTGATAGACCGGCGAAACCGCGAGGAAATCCATCCCGGGCCCGTCAAACAGCGCGTCCAGCGCACCCTGCAGCGTGTCGAACCGGTCCCCCAGGTTGCTGCCGATAGCCAGCACGACGCGGCGGCGTGGTGCGTGCGGGTGGGTAGCCGTCAAGGTCGCCTCCGGGAGATGGTGACGGTCACGTCGTCGACCGGACAGGGCACCGGTGCGTGCGGCTTGTGGACGGTGATCTCCACGTCCCGCACCATGCGTTCGGACAGGCAGACCTGCGCGAGCCGTTCTGCCAGAGTCTCGATCAGCCGGACCGGCTCACCGGTCACGACGGCGGCCAGCCGGCCGGCGAGCGCGCCGTAGTCGACCGTACGGGAGAGGTCGTCGTCGGCGGCGGCGGGGCGGGTGTCCACCGTGAGCACGGCGTCCACCACGAATTCCTGGCCATCCCGGCGCTCTTGCGGGTAGACGCCGTGCCGCCCGTAGGCACGCAGACCGCGCACGGCGACCCGGTCGCCAGCCGTCCGGTCACCGGCGGTCATTCGTCGTCGTCCGTCCGCAGCAGCACCGGCGAGCCGTGGTGCAGCCACATCCGCCATCCGTCCGACGTGCGGACGAAGGCGTTCGTGGTGGCGACCCGGCCTCCGGCGGCGAATCCGGCCGCGTCGTCGTCGGATGCGGTGAGGATGTTCTCCGCGCAGGTCAGGATGGCGGTTTCGCCGAACACACGGGTCTGCACATCGGTAAGAACGAACTGGATGTAGGAGGTGTTAGCCATCATCAGCGCCCACGAGCGCAGCACCGCCGCCCGGCCGTGGACCATCGGCCCCCCCGGATGCACGCAGACCACCTCACCGCCCGCGGCGCGGTCGTCTCCCCAGACCAGGCCCATCCGGTCGAGGTCTCCTGCCTCGAACGCGGCGTAGAACTCCGCGTTCAACTCCTCCACGGCCTCCACCTCAGAGATCACGGCCACCTCCGGCGGTACCGCCGGGAAGCTCGGCGCCCGCCTGCGCCCAGGCCGCGGCGACGCGCACCGCGTCGTGGTTGCCCGGGACCTGATGGACCCGGACGCACCACGCTCCCGCCATTGCGGCGAGCGCGGTCACGGCCACCGTCGCGTCGTCGCATCCGGCGAAGGGGCGCACCGTCCCGTCCGGCGACGCGAGTAGCCGTCCGAGAAACCGCTTGCGGGAGGCGCCGACCAGGACCGGGAACCGCCGGACGCCGCCGAGATCGCCGACCTCGGCGAGATGGCGCAGCAGCGCCCAGTTGTGGTCGGGGCGCTTGGCGAAGCCGAGCCCGGGATCAACGATGATCATCGAGGGGTCGACGCCTTCCGCCGCCACCGTGTCGACCCGGTGGCGCAGTTCGTCCCGGACCTCGGCGACCACATCGTGGTACGTCGCGCGGCGGTACATGTCGTGGCTGTGGCCGCGCCAGTGCATCACCACGTAGGGCACGGCCGCCTTGCCCACCAGGCGGGGCATCGCGGGATCGGCGAGCCCGCCGCTGACGTCGTTCACCAGGCGCGCACCGGCCTGCAGGGCATGATCCACGGTGGGTGCCCGCATCGTGTCAACACTGACCGCAAGGCCCTCGGCCGCCAGCGCGGTGATCACGGGGCCGACCCGCCGCAGTTCCTCCTCCGCGGAGATCCGGCTGGCGCCGGGGCGGGTGGACTCGCCGCCGACGTCGATGATGTCGGCGCCCTGAGCGGCCAGGTCCAGGCCGTGCTGGATGGCGGCATCCGTCCCGAACCACTCACCGCCGTCGGAGAAGGAGTCCGGCGTCACGTTGATGACGCCCATCACCAGGCACCGGCCCGGATCGGGGAGTCCAGCCGGTGACGCGGGTCTCGGCGGGAGGTCGGGCACCATAACGGCCACCCTATGGGAATCCGCGGCCGGCGCTGGGCCGTGGCCGCCCCCGGCCGCTAGCGCAGCCACCCGGCCGCTAGCGCAGCGGCGGCCGTCCTTTCAGGTGTTCCGGAGCCGGCGGCGCAGCGCCCGTTTGGCCTTGCCGAGGCCGAGCTTCCGCGCCACCAGGCGGGTCAGCTTACGCGGGTGAAGTTGCGGCCAGACCAGGAACGCCTCGGCCTCCAGCGCGGCCAGCGCGATCCTCGGTGTCTCCCGGGTACTGCGGAAGACGAAAAAGCGCGGCTCCCACTCCGGGTTGAACTTGGCGTTGAACTTGTACAGGGACTCGATCTGGAACCACTTGGAGGAGAACACCAGCAGCTTCCGCCACGCTCGCAGCACCGGCCCCGCACCGATCCGCTCGCCGCGCTCCAGCGCCGACCGGAACACCGCGAAGTTGAGCGAGATGCGGCTGACCCCGAGGCCTTCCGCGGCCGCGATCGTCTCGACGACGAGGAAGTCGTTCAGTCCGGGCTGGGATTCGCGGTCGCGCCGCATCAGGTCCAGCGACAGCCCGTCCTTGCCCCAGGGGACGAAGTGCTGCATCGCGCGCAGCACCCCGTCCTCGGTGGCCGTGGCGATCACGCAGTCCTCGTCGCCGGGCTCGCCCATCCGGCCCAGCGCCATCGAGAAACCGCGTTCGGTCTCGCTGCCGCGCCACGAATCCGCCTGCTGGGTCATGTCGAGGATCTCGTCCCGGCTGATGTCGCCCTCGCGGCGCACCTGGGCCTGGTAGCCGGCCCGGGACACCCGTTTCACCATCTGCCGGACATTGCGCATCGACCGGCCCTGCAGGGTGAACTCGGACACGTCCACGACGCCCTCGTCACCAAGCTCCAGCGCGATCATGCCGCCCTCGCGGCACCAGATCTCGGCGCCGAGCTCGCTGCAGCCCATCACCGCCGGAACCCACGCGTGCCGGGCCGCCTCATCCAGGAACTCGTGGATCGCGCCCGGCCACGCCTCCGGGTCCCCGACCGGGTCGCCGCCGGCCAGCATGACACCGGATACCACCCGGTACCCGATGCAGGACTTACCGGTGGGCGACCAGATGATGCTCTTGTCGTTACGGAGGGTGAAATAGCCGAGCGAGTCCCGCTCGCCATGCGTGGCGAGCAGTTCCCGGATCCGCGCGGCGTCGGCCGGCCGCAGCCTGGCCACTGGCTCGGCGGGCCGCAGGAACAGGTACACGGTGACCACCAGCGTGAACAGCCCGAGAGCGCTGGTCAGCACGTGGAACGTGTCGGCACGCAGTTCCGAGGTGAACGGGATCGGGCTGGACACCCCGACCAGCTCATAGATCAAATCGCGGATCCGCTCGACCGGGCTGTAGTCCCTCGCCAGCGGGCTGAACGAGATGTAGGAGAGCCCGATCACCATGTCGGCGATCACGAGCGCCACGAATACCCGGGCCGCCCGCCAGCGGGTCCGGGGATCGCCGACCGCGTAGAACTCGTCCCGGTAGTACAGCAGACCGCCCAGGATCACCGCGGCGACCACTGCGGGCGTGATATGCCCGCCGTGCCTGATGTGCACGACATGGGTGATGATGGTCAACGCGAGCAGCAGGGTCACCGCCTGCCAGGCGCGGCGCTTACGCCGCCGCAGGGCGTGCGCCAGCATCAGCAGCAGCAGGCCGACGATGACATCCAGCGTCCGGGCGTAGTTGCCCACCATGCCACCGGGCACCACCGTGCTGATGCGGTGCAGTTTCCGGACCGCGTCCGGGGCGAAGACCCCGAGGATGTCGGCAAGGCCGATGAGCCGGCACAGCCACGCCGCGGCGAACGGGACCCAGCCGCGCTGGTCGCCGCGGTCCGGCATCCGGACCCGGGCCGGTCCGGAGGATACGGCAGCCGGGGCAGTCCCGGCGTCCTCCCCACCCGCGGGCACCCCGCCGGTCCCGCTGGCTTCCTGGTCGAGAGTCACGGCTTCCGCTCCGCCCGCGGCCCGGACCAGGCCGCGGCCGACCGCCGCGAGCGGTCCGGCGCTGACGGCCCGGCGCAGCGGACCGGTGATGGCGGTGGTCCGGGGACGGCCGATGCCGGGACCGCTGACGGCCGCGGTGCCGTCGTCGGCCGGGCCGCCGCTGTTACGCTCGCCCGTCTCGGACATCTTGATCAATTCCCGGAACACGGTCCTTCAGCGTAGCCACCGCCGGCACATTGCGTATGCCGACCCGGCCAACCCACGACCGGCGTGACGTGCCGGCTTTCCGGTCACCGCGGCGGCCTGAACGGCTCACGCTCGAATTCAGTTCCTAGTCCCAACCTGCCCGATCAGCGCGGCCGGAACACGGGCCACCCGACGGACATTCTTCGCCACCCCAGCGGGGCTGTTCTTTCCGGCGCCCTCCTGCGCAGCGTTCCTCGCGCGCTCTCGCGCGCTCCGATGCTCGCTTTGCCGGTCGCCTCGGGGTTTCCACCATTCTCCCGGCTTGTTGCCGGTGTCTGGACGGAAACCGCCAGGATTATGAAACAAAGCCGACCGTTCGCTGAGATATCTACCCGGTTGCGCGTGTTCCGTGCCCTCGGGGTCACGCCGCGCCGCCGGGCCTGGGTCAGTCCCGGCCGTTGAACATCAGGCTCATCGCGCCCCGGGCGCGGTCGCGGTCGCGGAATGCACCGCGCAGCGCGGAGGTCACCGTCTTGGCGCCGGGCTTGCGGACGCCGCGCATGGTCATGCACAAGTGCTCGGCCTCGACCACCACGATCACCCCGCGCGGGTCGAGAACCTGCATCAGCGCGTCGGCGATCTGACTGGTCATCCGCTCCTGCACCTGCGGGCGCCGGGCGTACACATCGACCAACCGGGCCAGCTTCGACAATCCGGTGATCTGGCCTTTCTCGTTCGGGATATAGCCGACATGCGCCACCCCGACGAACGGGACCAGGTGATGCTCGCAGGTCGCGTATACCTCGATGTCCTTGACCAGCACCATCTCGTCCTGGTCGGCGTCGAAGACCGAGGTGAGAACGTCCTCCGGGCGCTGCCGGAGACCGGCGAACTGTTCCTGGTACGCCCGGGCCACCCGAGCCGGTGTATCGCGCAGCCCGTCGCGGTCAGGATCCTCGCCGATCGCGGCGAGGATCTCCCGGACGGCCCGCTCGATGCGCGGAAGATCCATCTCGCCGTGGGCCACGGCTCCGGATCGAGCGGCGGCACCGTCACCGGACGGGCCGGTGGCGACCGGCTCCGCGGCTTCGTCAGCGGCGGTCATCGGCGCTCAGGAGCCCTCACGGTGCGCCGCATCGCCGGTTTCACCGGGCGACGCCGTCCCGCTGGCGCTGCTCTGGCCGTTTCCCTGAGCCGATCGCTCGACCTCACTGGCGGTCAGCGCGAGCTCTTTCTTCGTCAGCACCGGCGGACGGTCGGACGGCAGCCGCTTCCCGTACCCGGTATAGGAGCCGCGCGACGGCCGCTTCTGCACCGGCGCGAAGATCCGGATGACCGCGTCCCTGGACAGCGTCTCCTTCTCCATCAGTTGCACGACCAGGTCGTCCAGAACGTCCCGGTACTGGACCAGGACCTCCCAGGCCTCGTCGTGCGCCGACTCGATCAGCCGCCGGACCTCCTCGTCGATCGAGGAGGCGATCTCCTCCGAGTAGTCCCGGCTGTGCGACATGTCCCGGCCGAGGAACGGCTCGCCGTCCCCGCTGCCGAACTTGCGGGCACCGAGCCGTTCGCTCATTCCGAACTCGGTGATCATGCGGCGGGAAACCTGGGTCGCCTTCTCGATGTCGTTGGCGGCGCCGGTGGTCGGCTCGTGGAACACCAGTTCCTCCGCCGTCCTGCCCCCCATCAGCATCGCGAGCTGGTCCATCATCTCGGACCGGGTGACCAGGAACTTGTCCTCGGTCGGCAGGGCCTGGGTGTAGCCGAGCGCCCGGCCGCGGGGCAAGATGGTGATCTTGTGCACCGGGTCCGCGTTCGGCAGCGCGTGCCCCACCAGGGCGTGCCCACCCTCGTGGTACGCGATGATCTTCTTCTCTTTGTCCGACATCACCCGGCTCTTGCGCTCCGGGCCGGCCATCACCCGGTCGATGGCCTCCTCCAGCATCGCCATCGAGATCTGCCGCTGGTTGGACCGGGCGGTGAGCAGCGCCGCCTCGTTGATCACGTTGGCCAGGTCGGCGCCGGTGAAGCCGGGGGTCCGCCGGGCGATCACGTCGAGGTCGACCTCATTCGGGACGAAGGGCTTGCCGCGGGCGTGCACCCGGAGGATGCCCTTGCGGCCCTCCATGTCCGGCCGGTCCACGACGATCTGGCGGTCGAAACGGCCGGGGCGCAGCAGCGCCGGGTCGAGAATGTCGGGCCGGTTGGTCGCGGCGATCAGGATGACGCCGCCCTTGGTGTCGAACCCGTCCATCTCGACCAGCAACTGGTTGAGGGTTTGCTCGCGTTCGTCGTGCCCGCCGCCGAGCCCGGCCCCGCGGTGGCGGCCGACAGCGTCGATCTCGTCGATGAAGACGATCGCCGGGGCATTGGCCTTGGCCTGTTCGAACAGGTCCCGGACCCGGGAAGCGCCGACGCCGACGAACATCTCGACGAAGTCGGAGCCGGAGATCGAGTAGAACGGCACCCCGGCCTCCCCGGCCACCGCCCGGGCGAGCAGCGTCTTGCCGGTGCCGGGCTCGCCGTACAGCAGCACGCCCTTGGGAATCTTCGCGCCGATCGCCTGGAATCTCGCCGGGTTCTGCAGGAAGTCCTTTATCTCCTGCAGTTCCTCGATCGCTTCGTCCGCGCCCGCGACGTCGGAGAAGGTCGTCTTCGGGGTGTCCTTGGTGATGAGTTTCGCCTTGGACTTGCCGAAATTCATCACCCGCGAGCCGCCGCCCTGCATCTGGTTGATGAAGAAGAGGAACAGCAGCACGATGAAGATCATCGGCAAGAAGCTGACAAGCAGGTTCAGGAACGTGTTGCTCTTCGGGACGTTGACGTTGTAGCCCTGCGGCAGCTTCCCGGCGTCGTACTTGCCCTGCAGCAGCCGCTGCAGGTCCGTGCCCTGGCTGCCGACCCAGGATGCCTGATACCGCTGGCCGTTGTTCGTCGTGATCTGGATCGTCTGATCTTTGTCAGTGATCAGCGCGGACTTGACCTGGTTCTGCTCGATGAGCTGCTCGACGCGGCCGGTGTCGGCCTGCTTGTAGGAAGTGCCGGAATTGGCGTAGTCGAGCACGACGAGCAGGAGCAGCGCGGCTGCCAGGATCAGCAGCAGCGGCCCGCGAAAATAGCGCTTCAGATCCATCGATCAGTTACCCCGCCGGCTCGGGGTTGGTCCCTCCTGACCCGCGTCATATCCCGCCGACCCCCGGCGGGACTGCCGTGCCCGAGGCAGCCGTACTGAAGCACGGTGCCGACGGTGCCCCGGCAGGGCTCCGGGGTTTCATGCGTCGTCGCTCCTATTTTTCCCGGCTGAGACTCACCGCTCTTACGACGGTACACCGGCCCGGCGACCGAACGCCCCATCGCACCGGGCCGCCGCCCGTACCCCGGGTCAACGTCCGCCGTTGCCGGTTCTGTTCCCGCCCGGTACCGGGCCGCCGTAGACATGGGGAGCGAGCGTACCGATAAACGGAAGGCTTCGGTAGCGCTCGGCATAGTCCAGGCCATATCCGATCACGAACTCGTCGCCGATCTCGAAACCGGTATACGCCACCTTAACCTGCATCCGGGCCGCCTCAGGCTTCCGGAGCATCACGCACACCTCCACCGACGCGGGGCCGCGCGAACGCAGGTTGTGCACCAGCCATGACAGCGTCAGCCCCGAGTCGACGATGTCCTCCACCACCAGCACATGCCGCCCGGTGATGTCGGTGTCCAGGTCCTTGAGAATCCGCACCACACCGGACGACTTGGTGCCGGAGCCGTATGAGGACACCGCCATCCAGTCCATTTCGGCCGGCAGGTGCATCGCCCGGGCGAGGTCCGCCATCACCATGACGGCGCCTTTGAGCACCCCGACGAGCAGCAGATCGCGGCCGGCGTAATCGGCGTCGATCTGCGCCGCGAGCTCGGCGACCCGGGCCTGCAGCCGGTCCGCCGGGATCAGTACCTCCTTGAGGTCCTCTCCCATATCCTCGGCGTCCACACGCCCCTCCATCACGCGCGATCACCCTGCCCCCGCCCAGCCTGTCCCGCTATGCTCCCCATCACCGTCCGGAGCGCAGCGTCATGTCCCTGCCGTGCCGGGAGACCCTACGATCAGCTTCCCATGCCGCCGTACGGCGCGGATCCCCCCGGGTAGCTCGATCCACCTCTGCCCGTGCCAGCGGGTTACCAGGCCGTCCATCTCGGCCACGTGCCGCGCGGTCAGCGCCCCCGCCGGGCACCCGGCCATCACCGCGGCCCGGTGCAGCACCCGGGTGCGCACCGCCTCCGGCAATCCCGCCAGCCCGGCCGCGTCGATGGTGAGTCCGGCGGTGTCTTCGGGGGCCCGGCGCATCAGCCGTTTGGCTTCCGTTTCCGCCCAGCCGTCGAGGGCCTCAGCGTCGGCGCGCAACAGGCCGGCGGTGCGGGCCAGCGCCTCCGTGACGCCGGGGCCGAGAGCGCTCTCCAGGGCGGGCAGCGCCTGGTGCCGCACCCGCGGCCTGGTGTAGGCGGGATCGGCGTTGTGCGGGTCGTCCCACGGCTGCAGCCCCAGGGCTGCGCACGCCTTCCGGGTGGTGGCGCGGCTCACCCGCAGCAGCGGGCGCCGGTACCGCCCGGCGGCCTCGGGCATCCCGGCCAGCGACCGGGCACCGGAACCGCGGGCCAGCCCGAGCAGGACCGTTTCCGCCTGGTCGTCGAGCGTGTGCCCCAGCAGCACCGCACCCGCGCCGGTCCGCTCGGCGACGGCGTCCAGGGCCGCGTAGCGCGCGACACGGGCCGAAGCCTCCGGGCCGCCCTGCCCGCTCACCTGGACGGCAATGGTCTCGACCGGATCCAGGCCCATCCCGGCGAGGCGCTCGGCGACCTGCTCCGCCCGCTGGGCGGATCCCGCTTGCAGGCCGTGATCGACGGTGACCCCGCCGGCCCGCAGCCCCAGCCGTGGCCCGGTGAAGGCGAGCGCGGCGGCGAGCGCCAGCGAGTCGGCGCCGCCGGAGCAGGCGGCGAGAACCAGGTCGCCGGGTTCGAGGCCGGCCAGCCCGTCGCGGACGGCGCAGCGGACCGTGGCGACCGCCGGCGAGGGGCCCATCGTGCTCAGCCCTCGCGGATGAGGAGCCGTGCCCGCGTGACGCGTGCTGGCACGGCGGCTCAGCCCTCTCCGGCCGCCAGCGCCCCGCCGCCTGTCACCCGGTTGATCCAGGCTCGGGGATTGGTGATCTCGTCCCGGGTGGGCAGGGTCTCCGGCGACTCCCAGACCCGGTTGAAGCCCGCGACGCCGACCTCGTCGATCACGGTGCGGACGAAGCGGGATCCCTCCGCGTACTGCTTCATCTTCAGGTCGATCCCGAGTATCCGCCGCACCACCTGCTCGACCCGGCCGACCGAGGTCCGCCGCGCGCTGAAGCGGCTCCTGATCTGCTCGACCGACGGGACGACCTCCGGGCCGACTGCGTCCATCACGTAGTCACCGTGCCCTTCGACCAGCGTCATCACCGCGGTGAGGCGGTCGAGGACGACGCGCTGGCGCGGGTTCTGGATGGCTTCCAGGAGGCTCGGTGACCCGCCGTCGCCTCCGGTGGCGCCGCTGCGCACGGCCCCGGCCACCGCGCCCCCGGCCGCGCGGAGGCGGTCAAGGATGGCCGCCGGGTCGAGATCGGATGCCAGCAGGAATTCCTTCATCTGCGCCTGCACGTAGCCGCGCAGCCAGGGCACCGCGGTGAACTGCACCCGGTGCGTCTCCTCGTGCAGGCAGACCCAGAGCCGGAAGTCGTGCGCGTTGACCCGCAGCTCCCGCTCCACCATCAGGATGTTCGGCGCGACCAGCGTTAGCCGGCCGTCCGCGGCGCCACCATTGGCGGCACCGTCCGCTGACGCTCCGGCAGCGCCGTCCGGCGCGGCGCCGTTCCCGGCGACAGGGCCTGCTCCGTCCGGGACCGGCGCGGTCGCGGATGTCCCCGATTCGGGCGGCAGGAAAAGCTCGTACTGGCCAAGCACCCGTCCGGCCAGGTAGGCGAGAATCAGCCCGACCTGCATCCCGGTGACCCGGGGGCCGACCGACCCGAGCAGCGAGCCAGCCGCCGGGAAGCCGGGCATCCGGCCCTGCTGGTTATCGCGCAACTGCTCGACGAGCGGTTCCAGCACGACGCGGAACCCGTCCACGTTGGCCCGGATCCAGCCGGACCGGTCCACCACCGCGACCCGGCCGCTGATTTCCGGGCTGGACAGCCCGGACACCCGCTCAACCGGCTCGTGGACGGTCTGCGAAAGTTCGCGGAGCTCGGCCACGCAGCGCCGGGCCTCGGCGAGGCTGACCTGCGGTCCAGGCCTGGCCCACCGGACGCCAGTGGCGACCGCCACGTCCCAGTCGATCATCTGCCCGGTGCTCATTTCTCCACCGTACGTGGTGGCCGGAGGACAGCGCCCCCCTCCTCGGCGCTGCCCCGATGTCCTGCACGGCCGTCGTAAGCGGCCGGCTTCATCTGGCCGGGTTCGTCGGGCTGGGTTGGTCTGGCCGGGGCGCGGGGCGCTAACGGCAGCCGCAGGACGCCAGGGTCGCGGCGAAACGGTTGATGGCGTCGGCGGCCGGCTGCAACTGCCCGGCGCCGGGTATGCGGTCCGCCATGATCGCGAACGCGAGCAGCCGGCCGTCGCGATCGTCCGCCAGGCCGGCCAGGCTGGCCACGGTGTCGAGGTTGCCGGTCTTGGCCCGGACGACGCCGAGCGCCGGGGCGCCCACGTTGCCGAACAGCCCGCTGCCGGTGGCGAGCGTCCCGGAGAACCCGGTTACCGGCATGCCGGTGACCGCGGGCCGCAGGGCGGGATGGCCGGCCGACGCGGCGAGGGTGACGACCCGCGCCAGGGCGTCGGGCGCGATCCGGTCCTCCGGCGACAGGCCGCTGCCGTCCACCAGGTGGATTTCGCCGGCGGGCACGCCCAGCTGCCGCGCCTCATCCATCACGGCGGTGGCCGCGCCGCTGAACGTCGCGGGCCGGCCGGTGGCGAGCGCCACCTGGCGGGCGAGGAACTCGGCGATCACGTTGTTGCTCTCGCCCAGCATCCACTCGACCATCTCCGACAGCGGCGGTGACTGCACCTGCGCCAGCTGCGATTCCCCGGCGGGCGGCCGCGCCTGGCTCGGCTGGCCATCGACGGTGATCCCGTCGGCGCCGAGGAATGACGCGAACGCACCGGCCGCGTCGCTGGCGGGCGTCCATGACCGCGGGTTGGTGTTGCCGGGATCGTCGGCGTCCTCGGGTGCTCCGCCTCCGGTGAGCCTGCCCTGGTCCACCTCCAGCGCCGTGATCGGCGTTACGTTGCCGCTGGTGACGTAACTAGAGGTCCATCCGGGCGCCAGCGGCGGCCCGCCGAACAGCGAGGTGTCGTACCCCAGCCGGACCCGGGAGAGATGCTCGGCGCGCAGCGTCCGCGCGGTGGAAGCGGCCAGGTCGGCGAGCGTGGCGGGCTGCGGGTACTGGGACGGCGGAGCATGCCCGGCGGCGAGGGTGGGATCGCCGCCGCCGACCAGGATGATGTCGCCGGGTGCCGTGCCGCGCAGCACCCGGGTCGGGAAACGGGCGGTGGGCCCGAGCACGGTGAGCGCCGCCGACGAGGTGACCAGCTTGGTGGTGGAGGCGGGAGTCGCGGGCGTGAGCTGGTTGGCCGCGAACAGCAACCGCCCGGTCGCCGGGTCCGTGACGACCGCTCCGACGCCGCTGCCCAGCGCGGGGGTGCTGAGCACCGGCGACAGAGCCGAGCTCAGGCCCGCCGTGGTGGGCTCCGGTCCGGTTGTGCTGCCTGCCGCCGGGCCGCTATCCAGGACCCGGCCCGGCCGCACCACCGGGCGCGATGCCACCCGGGGCATCGCTGCGGCGACGTCCCTCGCGTGCAGCAGCGCGACCAGCGCCGGGCCCGCCACGATGACGAAGACGTTGAGCAGGACCGCCGCGATGACCGCCACCTGATTGCGTGACCTGGTCGTGACGCCGCGCCGGAGCATGACGGGCGGCATCCGACGCGGGTTGCTCACGACGGCGGTTCCCTTCACCGGATCGGGGATCAATTCTCAACTTCACTACGCAACGGAGTCGATCGTCCGCTCGGTTCCCGCACCGGGCACGGCCGTGATCGGCCGGGGGGACGGTCCCGGCACCGCCGGCCGGTCGCGCATGACGCACCCATGTCCTCAGGCGGCGACGGGCCCCGGCCATCATTGTGGGGGGCGGGCGGCGATATCTGCCGCCGACCGTGCACAATCGTCAGGCGGCGGGCGCCGACCGCGGAGCAGGAGGGCAGGAAACGTGGAATTCGACGTCGTCGTCGAGATACCGCAGGGCCAGCGGAACAAGTATGAAATGGATCACGAAACCGGGCGTATCCGGCTGGACCGGATGCTGTTTACCTCGACCCGTTACCCGGCCGACTACGGCTTCGTCGAGGACACGCTCGCCGATGACGGCGACCCCCTGGACGCGCTGGTTCTGCTGCAGGAGCCGACGTTCCCCGGCTGCGTGATCCACTGCCGTGCGGTGGCGCTGTTCCGGATGCATGACGAGAACGGCGCGGACGACAAGGTGCTGTGCGTCCCGGCAACGGACCCGCGGCTGGGCCACATCCGGGATATCGATGACATCGCGGAGTTCGACCGCCTGGAGATCCAGCATTTCTTTGAGGTCTACAAGGAGCTTGAGCCCGGGAAAGTTGTGGAGGCGATTGCCTGGGCCGACCGCGCGGCTGCGCAGCGGGAAATAGAGGCCGCGCGCCACCGGTCTGCGGAGGCCGCGCACTGAACCCGCACTGACCCGCGCCGTTCCCGCCGCTGAAGCCTGGCACGCCGGCCATTCGGCTTGACGGCGGCCGATGCCAACCGGACCCTGGGGTCGGCATCGGCTGTCACAGCAGACCCGATGGCCCCACGATTACGGGATGTAAGCCAGACCATGCGGGGAGAACGTACATGGGCTTCGATTACAGGCGGCGGCATGCACTCATCATCGCCGTCGCGGCTGCCGCGGCGCTGGCCACGGCACTGGCCGTGGGAACGTTTGCGATGAGCGGCGTGACCCGGGCGTCGACGCCGGCGCCGCAACCGGCAAGGGCCGTGTTCCACCAGGTCGGCACCGCTGCTCAGCGGGTAACCAAGACGTTCTGGACCATGTCCCGGATGCAGAGCGCCACTGCACTGCGCGGCAAGAGCGGCGCCAGGCCGTCCGGGGCCAGCACGTCCGGAGCCGGCACCGCCCAGCCGCCTGCGGGGACGCCGACCGCCAAGCAGTTCAAGGGCGTGCCCACCGTCGGCGCGCTCTTCTTCACGACCGGGACCGCGCGGCACTTCTGCACCGCAAGCGTCGTCGACAGCGCGACCGCGGATATGGTCCTCACCGCCGCTCACTGCGTCTACTCCAGCGCGTACGCCAGCAACATCGAGTTCGTCCCCGGCTACCACGACGGTCAGCAGCCTTACGGCGCCTGGCCGGTCAAGGCGATCACCGTCGCCTCCGGCTGGCGGCAGTCGCATAACCCGGATCTGGACTTCGCCTTTCTCTCCGTCGCGCCGGCCAGCGGGACCGGGCTGCCGATCCAGACGGTCACGGGCGGGCTCCGCCTCGGCATCAACCAGGGGTACGACCAGCACATCGAGGTGATCGGCTACAACAACACCGACGCCCGGCCGGTGCAGTGCGCCACCGGGAGCTTCGAGTTCGAGCCCGGCCAGATGGAGTTCTACTGCCACGACTACTGGGACGGCACCAGCGGCGGCCCGTGGATCACCGGCTACCAGGGCAAGAGCGGCACCGGAACGGTGATCGGCGACATCGGCGGCTATGAGCAGGGCGGCGACTACGAGTGGTCGTCCTATAGCCCGTACTTCGGCGCGCCGACGCTGCAACTGTTCATGCAGGCGGAGAAGCAGCACGCCTGATCGCGAAGCCCACGGTTACGGCTTCCCGTTTTGGTCACCTTTGGACTACAAAGAGTCATCTGCGCGTCAGATACCATTACGCTCCGGATTTGACTCAGGTGAACTAGTCAGCCGGATGCGCCAGACTGGTGGCCAGAGAGTACGAGGAGGCACCGGTGAGCGACGAGGAAGACATCCTGAGCCGGGCTCCGCTTTTCGAGGCCCTGGACCCGGGGTCCGCCGCCGAGTTGCGCACGATCGTAACCGAGGTACCGCTGGACCGCGGGGAGCGGCTGTTCGAAGAGGGCGACGAGGGAGACCGCCTCTTTGTCGTCCTGGACGGCAAGATCAAGCTGACCAGGGTGGCGGCGGACGGCCGGGAGAACCTCGTCAGCGTCCTCGGGCCCGGGGAGATGTTCGGCGAGCTCTCGCTGTTCGATCCGCGGCCGCGCACGATGAGCGCGAGCGCGATAACCGAGACCCGGCTCGCCGCCCTGGCGCATGCCGCGCTACGGCCCTGGCTGACCAGCCGTCCCCAGGTGTCCATGCACCTGCTTGGTGCCCTCGCCCAGCGGCTCCGGCGGACCAACGAGGTGATGGCCGACCTGGTCTTCACCGACGTGCCGGGCCGGGTGGCCAAGGCGCTGCTCGACCTCGCGGACCGGTTCGGCCACGAAGAGGAAGACGGCATCCACGTCCACCACGACCTCACCCAGGAGGAGCTTGCGCAACTCGTCGGCGCGTCCCGGGAGACGGTGAACAAGGCGCTGGCAGACTTCGCCGGCCGGGGCTGGCTACAGATCTCGGCCCGGTCAGTGGTGATCATGGATCCGGAGCGGATGCGCAGGCGCGCGCAGTAGCCACGCGCCCGGGGGGCCAGCAGGCGCACCTTCCAGCTGCTCAACGGCTGGAAGCGCGATACCCACGGCCCGCACCGCCACCGGGAACCGGGCGAGATAACGGCGTCGCGACGAGGGCTTAAATGGCCGTGCCGGGCGGTAGCTGGCCGCGCTCGGCGAGGTATTCGAGCTGCGCGCGGACCGAGAAGCTGGCGAAGGTCCGTACCGCCGGGTCCACGTCGGCATATACCCGGGCGACGATCTGGGCCACGGTCCGGTCGCCGGCCGCGAGTGCTGCCTCGATCTCTCCCAGCCGCTCCCGCCGGTGCTCGATGTAGAAGTCCAGGGTGCCAGCCGGGTCGGTCAGCACCGGCCCGTGACCGGGGAGCAGCACGGCGACCGGTCGGCCGGCGGCGCCGCGGTGCTGGTCGTCGGCCAACCGGCGCAGATCGTCGAGGGTGCGGAGGTAGTCGCCGAGGTGACCGTCGGGGGCGATCACCGTGGTGCCGCGGCCGAGCACGGTGTCGCCGGTGAGCAGGGCGCCGTCGGCCGGCAGCAGGAACGACAGCGAGTCGCCGGAGTGACCCGGGGTGCCGATCACCCGGACCTCGCAGCCCGCGACAGCGACCGTATCGCCGCTCGCCAGCCCTTCCTCGCCCAGCCGGTGCGCGGGGTCGGCGGCCCGGACGGGTGCCCCCGTCATCTCGGCGAGCGTTCGCGCTCCGGCGGAATGGTCGTGATGACCGTGGGTCAGCAAGATCAGCTCAACCCGGCGGTCCGGGGCGGAGGCGAGGTCAGCGACCCGGCGGAGATGACCTTCATCCTCGGGCCCCGGATCGATGACGATCACGCCGCTGCTGCCCGGCTCGGCGAGCAGCCAGGTGTTGGTGCCGTCGAGTGTCATCGGCGACGGGTTCGGGGCCAGCACGCACGTCGCGCGCGCGGTGGCCGGGCCATCTAGGTGCCGCATCACAGCGGGTACTCCACGTTGGGCGGGATGTTGAGCTTCGGCTTACCGTCCTCGACGGAGATGGTGGGCATGGTGGGAGCGAGCGCCCGGTCCGCCGTGAGCACCGATTCCAGGCTGCCGTGCTCCGCGAGTTCCGCCAGGCTGACGGCGGTCGGGGGCATCAGCAGCATCTCCTTCCGGCGTCCCGCCGCTATCGCCTCCGACGGGGAGAGCCAGGTCGCGGCATCCGCCTCGTCCTCGGTCCCGCCCGCGACGTGGGCGGTGCGCTGCCCGGGCGGCAGGGCGGCCGCGAAGAACCGGGTGTCGTACCTGCGGCGCTCAACCTCGGGCGTAATCCACCGCGACCACGGCTTGAGCAGATCGGACCGGAGCATCAGGCCGCGGCGCTCGAGCAGCCCGGCCAGCGACACGGAGCGGTCCACCAGCGCCCGCCGGTCGGCCTGCCAGTCGTCCCCGCGGGTGTCGGCCACGACTTCTCCGGGAGCCGGGCCGGCCAGCAGCACGCCGCATTCCTCGAACGTCTCCCGGACCGCGGCGCAGACCAGGGCGCGCGCGAGTTCCTCCTCGGCGCCGAGCGCTGCGGCCCAGGCCGCCGAATCCGGGCCGGCCCACGCCACCTCGGCGTCGGCGTCGCGCGGGTCAACCGAGCCGCCGGGGAAAACGAACGCGCCCGGCGCGAATGCCATCGATGCCTTGCGCCGCAGCAGGTACACCCGGAACGGTTCCGTCCCGCCGTCGCCGGACCCCGTGGGCGCATCCCGGGCCGGCGCGCCCGCGCGCAGCAGCATCACCGTCGCGGAGTCCCGCGGTTCCACCGGCTGTTGCCGGCCCTCGAGGATGTCGCGTGCCCGATCGGAAAACCCGCCGGGCAACCCGATGCCTGTGCGCGCCAACGACGCCTCCCTTTCCCGCAGTGCCAGCAATCAGAATAGGCCCCGCAACCGAATGCCGTTCGGCTTGCGCACTGGGCTGGCTGGGCGGCGGATGGAACGCGGCGCATCTTCGCCCGCCAACGGATTGTCGCCGCAGGTTAGCCGGATGGTGTCAATAGTTTTATCCGCCACTTGGCGCACCGTGCCACGCTGGAGCGCGCGTGCAGATAGCTTGGGTTGCGGCACGGGGGTAGGAACCTGGCGCACGATGTCGTCGGTGTTCCGTTGAGGTACTCAAGTCCCTTCGGGGAGGTGCATCTGGGGTGGGCAGTCACTGGTTCACCCGCTACATCGTTGAATCCGGCCGCCTGCCGCTGTTCGTATTCTTCGTGTCGCTGATCGCCGGGTTCGTCGTCATCCGGATCAGCGTGCGAATGATCCGAGCCAGGGTTCGCTGGTGGCCCGGCTTCAACATCCGGGCCGGCGGGATGCACATCCACCATGTGGTGATGGGCATCACCTTGATGCTCTGCGGCGGCGTGGCCGCGATCGTAGCGACCGGCCACGGGCACGGGACGCCCTGGGTGGACGCGGTCGCAGCGGGTGTCTTCGGCCTGGGTAGCGCGCTGGTCCTGGACGAGTTCGCTCTCATCCTGCACCTGCGCGACGTGTACTGGTCGGCGGAGGGCCGGCTCTCGGTCGAGGCGGTGTTCGTCGCGATCGCCGTGACCGGCCTGCTGCTCCTCGGCCTGCGTCCCGCGACGCTCGGGGACGACCTGATCCTCGACCGGCTCGCCCCATCACCCGCCGGCGGGCACGCTCTCGTCATCGGATACGTGCTGGTCAACCTCGTCCTGTCCACGATCACCTTGCTGAAGGGGAAGATCTGGACTGGACTGGCCGGGCTGTTCCTCCCGGTGCTGCTGCTGATCGGCGCGATCCGGCTCGCGGTCCCGAACTCCCCATGGGCGCGCTGGCGCTACCCGGCGGGTTCGCGGGCACTCGCCCGGGCGATGCGACGGGACGCACGGCTGCACCGTCCCGTCCGCAGCATCCGGGTCTGGTTCCAGGACCTGGTCGCCGGACGCCCGGAGCTGCCCGGCGCCGGGCGGCCCGCGGACCAGCCCGCATCCCACCGGGCCACCGGACCTGACATGCCCGCGATGCGTCTCTGACGTGCCGCGCGGGCCTGCCGCGATGCGCCGGCACCCTATTCTCGCTCCGACCTACCGGCGAGTAAGCTCCGCGTCATGGAACTGAACGGAACAACAGCGATCATTTCCGGCGCTGCGAGCGGCCTGGGCGAGGCCACGGCACGGAACCTCGCCGCCGCCGGCGCCAAGGTCGTCATCGCCGACCTGAGCGACGAAAAGGGCAAGGCGCTGGCCGATGAGCTCGGCGGCGTCTTCGTGCACACCGACGTCTCCGACGAGCAATCCGTTCAGGCCGCGGTGGACGCGGCCACGGCGGCCGGGCCGCCGCTGCGGACTGCGGTGAGCTCCGCCGGGATCGGCTGGGCGGCGCGGACCGTCAACCGTGACGGCAGCCCGCACGATCTCGCCGCGTACCAGAAGGTCATCGCGGTGAACCTGATCGGGACCTTCAACCTGATGCGTATCGCCGCCGCGGCGATGAGCCAGACCGAGCCGGCCGACGAGGATGGCCTGCGGGGCGTGATCGTCAACACCGCGTCGGTGGCCGGCATCGAGGGGCAGATCGGCCAGGTCGCCTACTCCGCGTCCAAGGGCGGCATCATGGGGATGACCGTGCCGGCGGCCCGTGACCTCGCCGCCATCGGAGTGCGGGTCAACACGATCTGCCCCGGCATCATCGACACGCCCATCTACGGATCCGGTCCGGGCAGTGATGATTTCAAGGCCAAGCTGATCGCGCCGGTGGCGTTCCCGAAGCGGCTCGGCCGCGCCAGCGAGTTCGCGCACCTGGTGCGGTCGCTGATCGAGAACGACTACATGAACGCCGAGGTCATCCGATTCGACGGCGGCGTCCGGTTCCAGCCGAAGTAGAGACAGGGAGCTAGCCGACATGGATACGGACGAGGCGGCCGTACTCACCGAGACAGACAGCGGCTACCCGGGCGTGGCGGTCATCACCGTCAACCGGCCGAAGGCCCGCAACGCCGTCAACGGCGCGGTCGCCCGGGGCATCGCCGCGGCCGTGGACGAGCTTGACGGGCGGGGCGACATCTCCGCCCTGGTGCTGACGGGCGCTGGCGGTTACTTCAGCGCGGGCATGGACCTGAAGGGCTTCCTCGCGGGCGACGACCCGAGCGCGGACGGCCGCGGGTTCGGCGGCATCGTGGAGCGCCCCCCGGCGAAGCCCGTCGTCGCGGCCGTCGAGGGCTTCGCCCTGGCCGGCGGCTTCGAGCTGGCGCTCGCGTGCGACCTGATCGTGGCGAGCGAGGAGGCGCAGTTCGGGCTGCCGGAGGTCACCCGCGGCCTGATCGCCAGCGCGGGCGGTCTGCTGCGGCTGCCGCGCCGGATCCCGTACCACATCGCGATGGAGATAGCGCTCACCGGTGAGCGTTTCCCGGCGGCGCGGCTGCATGAAGCAGGCCTGGTGAACCGGCTGGTACCGGCCGGGCAGGCACGCACCGCCGCCTGTGAGCTCGCGGCGAAGGTGGCGGCCAACGCGCCGCTCGCGCTCGCGGCAACCAAGCGGGTGGTCAACGAGTCGCCCGACTGGCCGACGGAGAAGGCGTTCGCGAAGCAGGGCGAGATCGCCGGCCCGATCTTCGGGTCGAAGGACGCCATGGAAGGCGCCGCGGCCTTCGCCGAGAAGCGGCCTCCGGCCTGGCGCGGCGAGTAGCCGCGCGCGGCGGGTAGCAGCGCGTCCCCGGGTGCCGCGGCGAGGGAACCGAGCGCCCGGGGGCGGCAGGCCCGTAGGATCTACAGCGCACGACTGCCCGGCCGCGACTTAGGGAGGCGGAGGATGTGTGGAATCGCGGGCTGCCTCGCGCTGGCACCGCATGCCGACTCCGACGCCGGATGGACGCTGACCGCCACCGACCGGATCGCCCACCGCGGCCCGGACGACGAGGGCTTCTACACCGGGTCCGACGTTGCCCTCGGGTACAAGCGCCTCGCGATCATCGACCTCAGCCAGGGCGGCCACCAGCCGATGTGGTCCGCCGACGGCCGGTACGTGATGGTCTACAACGGCGAGATCTACAACTACATCGAGCTCGGCCGGGAACTGACGGCCCGGGGCGTCAGCCTGCGCAGCAGTTCCGACTCGGAAGTGCTGCTGGAGAGCTACGCCACGTTCGGCCCGGGTGTGGTGCACAAGCTGCGCGGGATGTACGCGTTCGCGATCTGGGACACCGTGGAGCGCAAGCTCTTCTGCGCCCGCGACCCGTTCGGGATCAAGCCGTTCTTCTACCGAACCGACGGCGGCATCCTCCGCTTCGCGTCGGAGAAGAAGTCCCTGGCTGACCCCGGAGAGCTGACCCAGCTCGACGGTGACGCGGTCCGCAGGTACCTGGCGTTCCAGTACGTCCCGCCGCCGGCGACGCTCACCCCGCCGGCGCAGGTGCTCCCGCCCGGCTGCACGCTGACCGCCCGGCGCGGCGGGCAGCCGGACATCCGCCGGTTCTGGCGGGCGGAGCTGCGCCCCGCGGCGGCGTCCTCGCCGGGCACGCCGCAGCGGGTCCTGTCGGTGATGCGCGATTCGGTGGACGTCCACCTGCGCAGCGACGCGCCGCTCGGCGCGTTCCTCTCCGGCGGCATCGACTCGGCGGCGATCTGCGCACTTGTCGCCGAACGGCGTCCGGACCTGCTGACCTTCACCGTCGGGTTCGAACGCGCGGGCTACAGCGAGATCGACCGCGCGCAGGAAACCGCAGCCGCCCTCGGGGTGAAGTCGATCCCGTACGTGATCACGCCGCAGGAGTTCATCCGGCACCTGCCGGAGATCATCTGGCATCTCGACGACCCGATGGCGGACGCGGCAGCCGTGCCGCTGTGGTTCGTCGCGCGCGAGGCGCGCAAGCACGTCAAGGTGGTGCTGTCCGGCGAGGGCTCCGACGAGCTGTTCGGCGGCTACCTGATCTACCACCAGCCCGGGGTGGTGCGCGCCGGGGAGAAACTGCCCGCCTGGAGCCAGCTGTCGCTGAAGCGCGCGGCGACGCTCATCCCGGAGGGCGTCAAGGGCCGGGGCCTGCTTGAGCGCACGTCAACGCCGCTGCGCCGCAGGTACATCGGCAACGCTCGGATTTTCGACGGGGAGCAGGTCGATGAGATCAGCGGGCCGGACGCGCGCGGATCCGCCACCGCCTTCGATGTGACCGACCCGATTTACCGCCAGGCGGCCGAGGCGGGCCTCGACGACGCCTCCACGATGCAGCTCGTCGACATCAACACCTGGCTTGCGGGTGACATTCTTGTCAAGGCCGACCGGATGACGATGGCGCACGGTCTGGAGCTGCGGGTGCCGTTCCTGGATGTGGAGGTCATGGCGGTCGCCGGCCGGCTGGCGCGCGACGACAAGCTCGCGGCGGGGACGACCAAGTACGCGCTGCGCCAGGCGATGGCCGAACTGCTCCCGCAGGCGGCTGTCGAGCGCGCCAAGCTGGGCTTTCCCGTCCCGATCGGCCACTGGCTGCGCGGGGAGATGTACGACTTCGCCGACCGGCTGCTGCGTGAGGCCCAGACCGACCGGTGGATCAACAAGCACGCGGCGCTCGCGCTGCTCCGGCGGCATGCCGAGGGGGCTCCGGAGGGCGGCTGGCGGAAGCTCTGGGTACTGATCGTTTTCTCACTGTGGCACCAGATCTACGTCGAGAAGGCGTACGACCCGGTGGCACTCGGCTGGGCTACTGCCTAGTATTAATCCATTCCCGGCACCCCGGGTTTACCCCCGCACCCCCCGGACCGGAGGCATGAAGACCACATCGGCGCTGGTCAAGCTCATCGTCTTTGCCGCGGTCACCGCGCTGGCCACGGCTGTTCTGGCGATCACGATCACCAATGCGCAGTTCGGGCCCAAGAAGACCTACCACGCTGTCTTCACCGACGCCACCGGCCTCATCACCGGCGACGACGTGCGGATCGCCGGGGTGCAGGTAGGCCAGATCACCGGGATCAACCTGGATCAGGGCCACCTGGCTAACGTCAGCTTCACGGTCCGCAACAACATCCCGCTGTCGAAGAGCACGCAGGCCACCCTGAAGTACCGGAACATCGTCGGGCAGCGGTACCTCGAGCTGAGCCAAGGAGCCGGCTCCTCGGCGCCCCTCGACAACAACGGCGTGATACCCCTCTCGCAGACCACGCCGGCCCTGGACCTCAACGCCCTGTTCAACGGCTTCCGGCCGCTGCTGCAGTCGGTCGACCCCAGCCAGGTGAACCAGCTTTCCTACTCGATCATCCAGGTGTTCCAGGGCGAGGGCGGCACCATCGACAGCCTGCTCAGCCAGGTCGCGTCGCTGACCAGCACGCTCGCCGACCATTCCACCGTGATCGACCAGCTCATCCAGAACATGAACTCGGTGCTTGCGACGGTGGACAAGCACAGCACCCAGCTCACCAGCCTGGTGGGCAACATGCGGGACCTGGTCAGCGGGCTCGCCCAGGACCGGACCGCGATCGGCAACTCGCTCGGCGGGATCAACCAGCTCGAGGTCAGCACCGGCAACCTGCTGACCCAGGTGCGGCCGCCGCTCAAGGGCGACATCGCGAGCCTCGGCCAGGTGGCCGGAACCCTCGACGCGAACCAGCCGCTCCTGAACAAGTGGCTGAAGGGGATGCCCCCCGAGCTGTCTCAGCTGGACAACGCGGCCTCCTATGGGAGCTTCGCCAACATGTACCTGTGCACCATGCAGGCGAAGGTTGCGCTTCCTGGCAGTGGGACGTACTACACCCCGGCGAACAATTCCTCCGCCCCGCGCTGCGGCTGAATCGTGAGGTAACAGGCGCGGCACACTCAGTCAGCCACGCCGGTTAACGGCGGTCGGGCCACTAGTATCTTCCGGGTGACATGCCCGAGGATCAGCGTGGTTGTCCCGTTCCACAACCTCGCCGACGTGCTGCGGGATTGTCTGCTGTCGATTGCCACGCAGACGTTCCGGGACCTGGAAGTCATCATGGTTGACGACGGGTCCACCGACGGCAGCGCCGCGATCGCACAGGCACAGGTGGACGCCGACGACCGCTTCCAGCTGATCCAGGTGCCCAACGGCGGACCGGGCTACGCCCGCAACAAGGGCATCGAGCGGGCACACGGGGAGTTCCTGGCCTTCGTGGACGGCGATGACATGCTGCCGCGGGGAGCGTACGAGACGCTGCTCGACACCGTGACGAGGTCCGGATCCGACTTCGCCTGCGGCAACGTGTACCGCTTCGGGGCGTGGGGGGTCGAGCCGTCCGGCATGCACAGCCGCGCCATCAAGGGCCGGCGGATCGGCACCCACATCAGCCGCGCGCCGCAGCTGCTGTACGACATGACGATCTGGAACAAGCTGTACCGCAAGGACTTCTGGGATCAGCGCGGGCTCCGCTTTCCCGAGGGCGTTGTGTACGAGGACGTCCAGCTGGCGACACGGGCGCACGTGCTGGCGCGCGCTGTGGACGTCATTCCCGACTACGTCTATCACTGGCGGCACCGCGGCCAGGGCACCTTTTCCATCACGCAGAGCCGGACGGAGATCGCCAACCTCCGCGACCGGATGGGCGCGCTCCTCGCCAACGACCGCTTCCTCACCAGGCACGGGCCGCCGAAACTGCTCCGGCGGCATCAGGTAAAGGCCCTGGGCAACGACATCTGGCTGTACGCCGGTGACCTGACGAGGGTGGGCGACGACTACCGCGCCCGGTTCCTCGACATGGTCAACAGCTACCTGGACCAGGTCCGGCCCCGGGTGGTGTCCAAGCTGACCGCGCCGCAGAAGCTCGCCTACCACCTCATCCGCGAGCGGAAGATGCCGGAACTTCTCGAGTTCCTCGCGTGGCTGGAGGAGGAGCCGCGAACGGTTCCGCTGGTGCGGTCATTCGGGCGGCTGCGCGCCGACCTGCCGTTCCGGGGTGACTCGCGGCTGCGCATCCCCGGGAGGGTATTCCGGCCGTACTGGCGGGAGCTGGACCCGTTCGTCCGCGTGGAGGAGATCAGCTGGCGGGGAGGCGAGGGCGCGGCCGGGAAGATGAGCATCAGCGGCCGGGCATACATCCCGTCGGTAAGCATCACCAAGCGGCGCCAGACTTCGAAGCTCGTGATCCTCCGCCCGCGAGGGCGGCTGCGCCCGCCGTTGCTGCTGCGGGCCCACTCGTTCCGTCATCCTGAAGCCACGGCGGAGTCCAACCAGGAACGCTACTCATACGAGTGGGCCGGGTTCCGTTTCGAGCTGAGCTCGCGGCTGTTCCGCCCGTTCGGCCGCTGGCTGACCGGGGACTGGGAGTGCTACCTGCTGGTACGGGGCGGCACGGTATGGCGCCCGGCCCGGATCCATACCCCGATGCCCGGCCAGCCCGAGCACCCGGACTACCGGGACGTCGGGCGCGCCGTCCGGTTCCGGGCGAAGTGGGAAGGCCGCAACCTCATCGTCGGGGTCATTCCGCTGCGGGCCCTGGCGATCGGCCAGGACGCCGGCGACAGCGGGGTCACGATCGACGTCGAACTTCCCGGGCCGGATCGCTCCGCTGGCCTGACCGCCGAACTCGTGCTCAGGCGGGCGGGAGGCGCCGCCACGCTGGTGTTCCCGGCGACCGTGCTGCCTGCCGAAGCCGGCAGCACCGGCACCCGGCTGCGCGGGCGGGTCGCGATCGACTCGCTGGTCGCGGAGCTTGGCGTGGCGGACCGCGTCACGCATATGGAGAACGCCGAGGAGGGCGTCGCCTGGGACGTCTACCTGCGGTACGCATCGGGCGGGCCCGGCGGGACCGGCAGCGCCGGACAGGCGCGGGTCGCCGTCCCGGAGCGGATGGCCGAGCGCAGGTACGTGCGAGGCGGACGCGAAATCGCGGTCGGCAGGAGCCGCTACGGTGATCTCGTGATCTCCGAACGCACGCCCCGCCCGGTGGCCGACACCTATGCCTGGCGCGACGACGGCTGCCTGGAGCTTGGTGGCCGCCTCCTCGGCCGCGAGGGAGAGCAACTCGAGGCGGTGCTGTGCCGGCAGGGATCCGGCGAACGGCACACCTTCCCGGTTCATCGCGATGGCGAGCGGTTCACGATCGAGATCCACGTCGGCCGGGTTCCGGTGTTCGGCTGGGAACTCCCGCTGCGAGACGGCATCTGGGACATCCTGGTGCAGCCGGCCGGAGCCCGCGGGGGCGAGGGCGGCGCGGACACCGTGGGCCTCAAGTACGACCACGCCGCGCTGGCCTCCGTGCGCGAAGAGCAGGTCGACGTCGGACCGAAGCAGTACCGCTTCCTGGTCGCCGACTACGACAACCCGGTCATCACCGCGGAGGCACGCCTGCACCTGGCCGAGAGGGGCAGGTACGCGCAGCGCCTGCTGCGGAAGGCCTACTATCCCGTCCGGCTCCGGGCGCCGCTGCGCGACGCCGTCGTCTTCATCAGCTGGAAGGGTAAGCAGTGCACCGACAATCCCCGCGGGATCGCCGATGAACTGCGCCGCCGCGGGGACGACCGGGAACATATCTGGGTGGTGGCGGATCCGTCCACGCCGCTGCCGGATGGCGCTTCGGTGGTGCTCTCCAATTCGCAGGCGTACTTCGACGCGCTCGCCCGCTCGCGGTACGTGATCGCGAACGACGACATGCCGCCGCATTACCGCAAGCGGGACGGCCAGATATACCTGCAGACGTGGCACGGCACCCCGCTGAAGCGGATCGGCTTCGACGTCCCGCGGCCGCAGTTCGCCAGCGGCGCCACCTACCTGGACCACCTCGCCGAGGATGTGGCCAAGTGGGATCTGCTGCTGTCACCGAACCCGTTCAGCACGCCGATCATGCAGCGGGCGTTCCGGTTTGACGGCGAGATCTGCGAGTACGGCTACCCGCGCAACGACCTGCTGAGCCGGTCCGATTCGGCGGACGTGGCAGCGACGGTGCGGCGCCGGCTCGGGCTGCCACCGGGGAAGCGGGCGGTGCTGTACGCGCCGACCTGGCGGGACAACCAGTTCTACGGCTCCGGCCGGTACCGGTTCGACATGCGGCTCGATCTCGAACGGGCCTGGCAGGCGCTCGGAGACGACTACGTCATCCTGCTGCGGGGGCACCACCAGATGGCCGAGGATGTCCCGGACGCCGCCTACCCAGGCTTCGTTATCAACGTCACCCGCTACCCCGATATCTCGGAACTCTGCCTGGTCAGCGACGTCCTGCTGACGGACTATTCGTCGGTGATGTTCGACTACGCGAGCAGCGGGCGCCCGATGCTGTTCTTCACCTACGACCTGGACGACTACCGGGATAACCTTCGGGGCTTCTACTTCGACTTCGAGCGGGAAGCGCCGGGCCCGCTGCTGTCCACCTCGGACGACGTGATCGCGGCGATCAAGGACCTGGACGCGGTATCGACCGACTACACCACGGCCTACCAGGAATTCGCCGCCAAGTTCTGCCCCCTAGACGACGGCAAGGCCGGCAGCCGAGTCTGCGACAGGCTCTTCGGCCCGTGACCGAACCCACGGACCCAACCGGCCCTGCGAACGCAGCAGGTGCTGACGAGCGCCTACGAGAGCCCAGGGAGCCGATACGGGGGTCTAACGACGCAGCGGGCAGCGACGGTCACCTACGTGAGCCCGGGGGGTCGGTAGGTGCTGGCCGGCGGCTAAGGGGGTCTGGGGGGAGTTTGTCCCCCCAGCCCGGCCTTGCAACCTCGGCAAGAAACTCTCGAACCGAAAGTTTGCAGGCCGCCGGCCAGCAGCTACCGACCCCCCGGGCGGCACAGCACGGACTGGTCAAATGGCTAGTCCCGGTCATCCCCATCGTCGTCGCCCTGGCCGTGAACCTCTACCACGTCAGCGTCCCGTCGCTATGGCGGGACGAGGCCTACACGATCGAGGCGTCGCGGCGTTCCCCCGGCCAGATACTCGCCCTGATGCACCACAGCGACGCCGTGCACGGCGCCTACTACCTGTGCATGCATGTCGTGATCTCGCTCTTCGGCTACTCCGAGACCGTGGTCCGGCTCCCCTCGGTGCTCGCGACCGCGGTCGCCGCCGGCTTTCTCGCGGTGCTCGCACGGCGGCTGGCGGCGCGTTCGCCGGTCCCGCTCCCGGCGGTCGCGGGAGTCCTGGCCGGCCTGCTGTACGCGATCGCTGTGTCGGTGACGTACTACGCACAGGAGGCGCGGTCGTACGCGATCGTCACCATGCTGGCGGTGATCGCGACCTATCTGCTCGACCACGCGCTGTCCGCCGGGGCGGCCAAGCGGTCCGCGCCCGGCGACGCGGCCGGCGGCGGGACCTGGCGCTGGTGGACCGGCTACGCGGTGGTAATAGCGCTCACCGGCCTGTTCAACCTGCTCGCCCTGCTGCTCCTGTTCGCGCACGCGGTAACCGTCGTCGTCGCCTCCGGGCGGCTGCGGACCTTCCTGGTGTGGGCTGGCAGCGGCATCGTCGCCGTGGCGGTGCTGACCCCGGTGGTGCTGCTGGCCTACGCCGAGAAGGGATCGATCGGCTGGGAGGGCAAGCCCGGGTATGCGGCGGTAGCCACCCTGGCGAAGAACGTGGCCGGATCGAAGGCACTGGTGATCCCGGTCGCCGTCCTGATAGCCATCAGCGTCTGCGCCGGGCTGATCACCGGCCGTCGGCGGGTCACGCCCGCGCTCGTCGGGCTGCCGTGGCTGGTCCTGCCGCCGGTCATCCTGCTCGCGGTCTCGCAGGCGCATCCGGTGTACAACTTCCGGTACGTGCTGTTCTGCATGCCCGCCGCCGCGCTGCTGACCGCGGACGGCCTGGCGTGGATTGCCCAGTTCGCGCGGCGGCTGATCAGGCCCCGGCAGGAGGATGGCCGCACGCTTGCATTGGCCGGGGCGTGGCTGCCGTCCGCCGCCATCGCCGCAATCGTCGCCGTCGCCCTGATCCAACCGCAGCACGCCATCCGCAAGCCCGGATCCCGGCCGGACAACCTGCGCCAGGCGGCGGCGATCGTCAGCGCCAACCAGCGGCCGGGCGACGTCGTGTTCTACCTGCCGATCAACTCCCGGGTCCTCGGCAGCGCCTATCCCGGGCCGTTCCGCAAGCTGCGCGACATCGCACTCGCGGAGACTCCGGTCGCGTCCGCCACCCTGAACGGCACTGAGGTCAGCCCCAGCACACTTGCCAGCCGGTTCGCCGGGACTACCCGGGTGTGGCTGCTCACCAACGACGGCCACGTCATCCCGGCCGCGAAGAAGCCGGCAGACATGGAAAAAATGACGCTGCTGGCCGGCTTCAAGGTGATCGGCCAATGGCACACCGGCCCGTCCTCCATGCTCACGCTGTTTGCACGCGGGCGCGCCTCGTAATCGCCAGCGGGCGCCGACGGTCCCGGCCCGGCGGGGTAGCCCCTGGTGAGCCGCCATCCCCGCGAAACACCCGGGAAACAGGCACATCGGCGCGGCACAATGTGGCCGTGCCCCGCATCAGCGAACCGACGGTAGCTGCCCACCGGGCGCGCCGTCTCGACGAACTACTCACAGCCACCCGCGAGCTTGTCCGCGAGCACGGGCCCGAGGCGGTGTCCGTCGCGGAGGTCGCACGCCGGGTGGGCCTTTCCCGGCCAGCGCTGTATGAATACTTCAGCTCCCGCGACGAACTGCTGGCGGCGATCCTCGACGAGGAGATGCCGCTGTGGCAGGCAGAGCTCGCCGATGCGGTCGCGGCGGCCGGTTCCCTTTCCGAGAAGGTCGAGGCGCACGTGCGGACTCAGCTGCGGCTGGCCGACGACGACGGGCACGCCGCCGCGGCGGCCATCACCGTCCACGCGGTGGGTGAGCCAGCGCTCGGCCGGATCCGGACCGCGCACCTTCAGCTGCTGCATCCGCTGACCGTCGCCCTCGCCGGAGCCGGCGTGGATGCCCCGGAGCTTCGCGCCCACTTCGTCCAGGGCATCGTCAATACCGGGGTCACGCTGCTGCAGCGGCGCTCCGCCAATGGCGAGCAGCCGGCGAAGGCGAAGATCGCCGATATGGCCGTATGCCAGGCCCTTCGCGGGCTGACCTAGCCCGGGGCGGAGGAAACGTACCGCCGGGGCGGATCGTTTGTTCGGGTGGTTGTCACCCAGTTCAGCCCGGAACTACTCCTAGCGGATGACCTGACGGCAACGGCAGCCGGCTACGTTTTCTCACCTGGCGGCAGTCCGAATGTCCGCCGCAGTGCAGCAGCCGGGACAGCGGCACGGCGAGCGCTCATCCGCCAGCCTGACGATCGCGGGGGCGGAGCCCCCGCGGGCGAGATTGACGGTGATGAACAGCAGGAGGAAGGTCATCGCGACGGTGGCCGCCGGCGTGACCGTCGCCGCGCTGGTGGCGGTCGCCGGAACCACCGCGGATGCGCTGAACTCCGGGAACACCAGCCGGGCCCAGCGCACCGGCACCGAGATAACGGTCGATGGATCGCGGCCGGGCGCCGAGTACCAGGGAATCGGCGCGCTCAGCGGCGGCGGCGGGAATTCCCGGCTGCTGATCGACTACCCCCCCGCCGAACGCGCACATATCCTCGACTACCTGTTCAAACCGCATTACGGAGCCTCGCTCCAGATGCTCAAGCTGGAAATCGGCGGCGGCGGCTACTCGACCGACGGCTCGGAGCCATCGGTCGAGGACAGGCCCGGCCAGCTCAGCTGCGGCGCGGGCTACGAGTTCTGGCTCGCCAAGCAGGCACTGGCCCGCAATCCCGACATCAAGCTCTACGGCCTGCAGTGGACGGCTCCGTCGTGGGTCTCGGGCGGCCAGAACGGCCTCTGGACGCAGGCCGACGTCAACTATGTCGTCGACTGGGTTCGCTGCGCCCAGGCCAACGGCCTGCCGGTCAGCTACCTCGGCGGATGGAATGAGCGCTACACCGGCAGGACGGTGCAGGACGCCTGGTTTATCAACCTGCGGAAGGCGCTGGACGCGGCCGGTTTCACCGGGACTCAGATCGTGGCCACCGACCGCAGCCCGCGGATGGCCGCGAATTCCGGCCTCCCCGCCTACGACCCGGAGCTGACCTGGCCGGTGGTGACCTGGCCGGGGTTTGTCGGGCACGGCGTGGCCGCGGACGTGGCATCGGAGACCCCGTTCGGCCAGTCCGTCAACGTTCTCGGCGTGCACGATACCTGCGGGTTCCCCACCAGCGGGTATGTCTGCGAGTCGACTCCGGACGCCCGGACCGTGGCGGCGGACATGGGTAAGTCGCTCTGGGAGTCCGAGCTCGGGGCCACGCCGTCCACCGGAACCAACCCGGCGGCGCCGGGACCGGGTGGCCTGGCGCGCTCCCTGAACAACGCCTACGACCAGGCCCGCATCACTGGAATCGTGGTGTGGCCGCTGCTGGACGCGATCCCGCCCGATCTGCCGGCCGAGAACAAGGGGCTCGTCTGGGCCGACCGGCCGTGGGACGGCTACTACCAGGTCAATCCGCTCACCTGGGTGATCGCCCAGACAACCCAGTTCGTGCTGCCCGGCTGGCAGCATGTCGGCGGTGCCAACGGCTTCCTGCCCGGGGACAACAACGGGTCATATGACACCTACCAGTCGCCCGACCACAAAGACTGGTCGATGGTGCTGCAGACCTCGGTGGCCAGGAAAGCACAGGCGATCAGGATCCACGTCACCGGCGGCCTCCCCGACGAGGTGGTGCACGTATGGAGCACCGACCTGCGGGGCGGCGGCGAGTTCGTGAAGCGCAAGGACATCACCAGCCACGGCGGCACCTTCGCCGCGATCGTTCAGCCCGGGCACGTGTACACGTTCACCACCACAACCGGCCAGTCACACGCGGACGGCCACCCGCCCGCGGTCCCGGCGGCAACGGCGATGCCGCAGCAGTACAGTGCGGCTCCGGACGCCGCGGGGATGGCCGGCATGCTCGCGCCGATGGACGGGTCATTCGGGTACTCCGGTGGCGTGCTCACCCAGACGGCCGCCGGGCCGCCGGTGGAATGGCACTACCCGGGCCCGTCGCCGGTGCCGTACGCGATCGCCGGCTCGAATACCTGGCGCGACTACACGGCTTCCGCCCGGGTGACCCTGCCGCCATCCAACCCGGGCGTGGAACCGGCCGGCGCGACGGTGATCGCCCGGTTCCAGGGATACGGCCGCTCCACCGTCAGCCAGTTCCGCGGGTACGAGCTCGCCGTCCGCAGCGACGGGTCCTGGCGGCTGATCCGCAACGGCCGGCCGGCCACGAAACTCGCCTCGGGCACGGTGAAACCCGCCAGTTCCTACACCCTGAGCCTGACCGCCAGGGGATCGGTGATCACGGCGAGTATCGACGGGACGGCGGTGGCCACCGTCAGGAATGCCGCCTTCCCCGACGGACCGGCAGGGATCGGGAGCCTCGGTTACTACCCGGTGAAGTACGCAAACTTCACCGTCCGCCCGGCCGCGCCCGGAAAATCCTGAGAGTTACCTCACAGCCCACCTCAATTCTGCTGCGGATCGGGGAGTCGCCGTCCGCCGAGGCCCGAGTAGCTGCCATTCTTGGCTAACTGTGGAGCACACTTTTCCGATCGGGAGCCTCCTGGCAGTCGGGACGGCGCTGGTTTTAATAGCCCCGTTCCTCGGCTGGCGGCCCAAGATGGGCGTCTCCCTGGTGTCGGGTGCCGCACTCCGGCTCGCGGTGTTGTGGCTGGCTGCCACCCTGCCGCAGTCCTGGGACTTCGCGAACGACTTCGCCGCGGCCGGCGCGGCCGTCCTGCATCACACCGATCCGGTGCTGAACAACCCGGGCCGCTGGCACATCCTCCCGCTGATGCCGTTCATGCTCGCCGCGGAGCTCAAGATCGGCCAGGTCGCGCACGTGTCGTGGCCGCTGATCGGGAAACTCGCCCCGGTCGTGGCGGACCTCGCGCTCATTCCCCTGGTGGGCCGGCTGGCGGGCCGCCGCGGGCGGCTGGCCGCCTTCCAGTACGCGTGCAACCCAGTGTCGATCATGGTGTGTGCCGTGCACGGCCAACTCGAACCGGTAAGCCTGGCGCTGGGAGTGGGGGCGTTCCTGGTGGCGCGCTCCGGGCGGGCGAAAACGGCCGGCCTGCTGGGCGGCCTGTCGGCCGCTACCGGAGGGTGGCCGGTCCTGCTGCTCCCCGGCATCCTGCTGGCCCTGCCGGCGTCGAGACGTCCGGCACCGGGAATATCGCCGGCAGCGGCGGTGAACGGCGAGCCGGCCGTCGCACCGAGCCCGCAGGCGCCGCCGGAAACGCTGCTGGGCGCCTTCCGGACCCCGTGGGGGCCCCAGTGGCGGCAGTGGATCTCAGCCGCCGTGTGCGCCGGCCTGGTCCCGGCGCTGCTGCTGGTAACGTCGCCGCTCACCGTCGGGACCCCCATCGGTGAGCTTCCGCACGTCGCCCGGCTGCTGATCGGTGCCCGGTCGATTGTCGGCGACTGGGGCTGGACCGCGATCGTGACCGGCGGAGTCGAGCAAGGCGACACCGGGCTGGCCCGGGTCGGGAAAGTGGTCCTGATCCTGGCGCTGCTGGCGACGCTGTACCTGTGGCGGCGCACCGACCCGCTGCGGCTGACCACCGCGCTGCTGCTCGTGTTCCTGGTGGCCACCCCGCGGCTGGGAGTTCAGTACCTGATCTTCCCGATCCCGTTCCTGGTGGCGCTCGGCGGGCCGGCCGCCGCACCGGCGGTGGTCGCGTCGGCCGCCTGGCAGGGAGCCGGCTACCTGTACCTGCCCGGCCTGACCTACACCGGGTGGCTCACCGTCCATCGCTGGTGGGCGCTCAGTTCGCTGGCCGTGATCGGCTGCCTGATCGCCGCGATGCCATGGGCGCAGCGGGACCGTCAGCGCACGGACATCGACGCCACGTCCCGGGGCTCGCGGGCGCTCTCGCCCGTCGCGCGCCCGGCAGGCCAGCCGGGCGGCGCCTCGGGCGGCGCGCTGGACGGGGCCGCGGGAGGCGTGCTGGGCGGCGCGGAGCGCGCCCTGCCCGCGGACGGGTAACGGTCAACGAAGAGCACATAGTTGAAAATCACGAACCGTGCCAGGAACGTGAGCGTGTTAGCCGCGAGGTAGGCGGCGCCGTCGAAGGCCAGCCGAGCCGCCGGCGGCAACCCCATCGCAAGCCCCAGATGGTGCGCCGCGCTCGTCGCAGCCGACAGCGCAACGATGGTGCACCCGGCGATCACCCAGAAGGGCAGGGTCTCCTTGAGCAGATGCGGGCGGCCGCGCCGTTCCCACGCCCAGCGGCTGAGGATGTAGGAGACCAGCGCGCCGGCGAACCATCCGGCGGCCGCCGAAACCGTCGGCCAGACATGGGCGGCCAGGAACACCAGCAGCGTGATCTCGCTCGCGGCCAGGGCCAGCGCAGAGCCGAACGCGAAGCGGGTGAACCGCCGGCCGACGGTCCGGACCCCGTATCCGTACAGCGCGCGGACGGCCCGATGCCGCCGCACCCCGCCGGCCACGGTCCCGGCCGTCACCGCGACCGCCTCCGCGGTGCGGGTCAGGGTACTCGCCGGCCTGGTCATCGATACCTCCGTTAGCGTTGCCCGGCCGCGCTGCGATACAGCGCCTGCACATCCGGGCCGAAGACGGGCGAATACGACACGTCCGGCGTGTCGCCACCCTGCTCGTATCCGCCGATCACGCCGATGATGGTGCCCGTGCCGCTCGCCGCGTTGATCGCGGTGAGGAACGGGCCGCCGCTCGTGCCGTTGGTGTAGTTCTTGCAGTCGAACTCCATCTGGGTCGCGCTGACCATGCGGAGACGGTTCTGGCAGGTTACCGGCGAGCTCGCACCATCCGGGTATCCGATGACGCGCGCGACCGTCCCCGCGCCAGCGCCGCCGCCGCTGCTGCCGGGCTGCGACCCGCCGGGCAGCGTCTCGGCTCCGGTGTACCGCTGCACCGGGCCCTGGACGGTCAGGAAAGCCACGTCGTCGTCCTGGTCGCTCTGGGACTGCCAGCTGGGGGTGGTGAAGATCCCGGTGACGGTCCACGCCCCGTCGGGGGCTTGGCCGTTGTGGTAGCCCGGAACGAAGGTGATGCTCCGCGGGTTGCTGGCGAAGCTGTCGACGCAGTGCGCCGCCGTGACGATCATGTTCTGGGCCGGGCTGTTCACCACACTCGCGGTGCAGAAGTGGTTGCCCTGCTGGCCCCCCTGCAGCAGGGCGCCCACGGCCGGCGTTCCGTCGAATGTGGCGGCCGATAGCGGAACGGACTCGGTCAGCGATTCGATCCCCGCATCGGCGGCGGTACCGGCGGGAGAGAGCACCACCAGGCCGAGGATCAGCAGCATGATCGCGCTCGCCGCCGACGCGGGCGGGCTGGCGAGCACCCGGGTGAGCCGCCGCAGGAAACCCGGGCCACCCCATCTGGCATGCTTGCCTCGCCGCCTCATCCGTCCTCCCGGCCACCCGTCCCGCTTGCCCTGGCCTGCCTGCCAGGCCCGGCGGCCGCACGAGTGGTTACCGGGCGCGCCGCTGGGCCGTTATGCCGGGAAAAATTGCTTCCCGCGGATAATGGTGCACGCGGAGTGCTGGCGAGGGCTGGGAGAAACCTGGAAAGCTGCTGAAAGTCGACGCGGTTAACCCGCGGTCATATCCAGCTGCTGAACCACATCCGGGCGTGCCAGGAGGCGTACGGGATGAGCTTGGCCGCCAGCACCGGATACAGGTACCAGAAGTTCAGCAGGGCGACGATCAGGAAGCCGCCGGCGACGGCGGCGCCGAGCACCCGCCGCGACGCCGGGGCACGGGCAGGCCCGATGATCAGTCCCAGGCACAACGTGATCGCCAGCACCAGGTACGGCACGAACACGACCGCATAGAAGAAGAACTTCGTCCGGTCGGGAAACGCGAACCACGGCAGCCAGCCCGCGATCACCGCGAGCAGCACCGCCCCGGCCCGCCAGTCGCGGTGCACCAGCCACCAGGCGGCGAGGACCACCAGCGCGGCGATCGACGCCCACCAGATCGTCGGCGTGCCGATCGCCAGGACCTCGCGGGAGCAGTTCGCCACCGTGCATCCGCCGTGGCCCTGGGTGGGGCTGGCGTAGAAGAAGGCGACCGGCCTGCTCATCACCAGCCAGGTCCACGGCTGCGACTGGTACGGGTGATGCACGTGCAGGTTTATGTGGAAGTTCAGGATCTCCTTGTGGTACTGGAACAGCGAGTACAGCGCAGCGACGACGGGCGTGTGGACGCCATGGCCGGCCGCGTAGTTCCGGTCGTAGCCGATGCTGGAGGCGAACCAGCCGCTCCACGATGCCAGGTAGGTGGCGGCGGGCAGCACCGCGAGCGTCCCGAGCAGCGGCCCGCCGTCCCGCGCGAGCGCCGCCGTGAAGGGGCGCCTGACCCCGGCGGCGCGCCGGGCCCCGATGTCCCAGGCCAGCGCGAGGAACGCGAACGCGAAGACGTACCAGATCCCGTCCCACTTGGACGCGCAGGCCAGGCCGATGCACACTCCGGCCAGGACACGCCACCACCGGACGCCCAGCTTCGGTCCCCGGCCGTCGCCTGTTCGCATCCGCTCGGCGAGCCGGGCCCGCCCCCAGTCCCGGTCCACGACAAGGCAACCGAAGGCCGCGAGGGTCCAGAACATCAGGAAGATGTCCAGCAGCGCCGTCCGGCTCATCACGAATTCCAGGCCGTCCAGCGACAGCAGCAGCCCCGCCACGCAGCCCAGCAGCGTGGAGCGCGTCATCCGCCGCGCGATCCGGGCCACCAGCAGGACCGCGAGGGTACCGACGAGCGCCGCGGCGAACCGCCAGCCGAACGGGTTCAGCCCGAACAGCCACTCCCCGGCCGCGATGAGCACCTTCCCGGCCGGGGGATGCACCACGAACTCGCCGCCGCCGCCGAAGATGGCTGTGTGCCCGGCGGCCACCATCGCGTCGGTGTTGCCGTGCACCAGGTCGTGCTCGACCCCGTAGTGCAGGATCCCCCACGCGTCCTTGACGTAATAGGTTTCGTCGAAAACGATCGAGTGCGGCTGCGACAGGCGGTCAAAGCGGAGGAATGCGGCGAACCCGGTCACCAGCAGCGGCCCGATCCACCCCCAGAGCCAGTTGCCCGGGACCGGCGGCGCCAGGCGCTGCCGGAGGGAGGCTGTGGCCTCGCCAGCCGCGGCGGGTGGCTGCTCGATCCGGCTACTCGGCGACACTTTCATCGGAGGACATCGTACGGTGCCAGCGAACAGGACTGCATGAAACCGACCCCGCCATCTCGGGCTACCTTGATTCTCGGCGCCGCACCGATCGGCCGGCCGGAGGACGCGTCGCAGCGCCTCGCAGCCGAACTCGCCCGGGTTCCGGTCGTCGCGGCCGAGGACACCAGACGGGTCCGCAGGCTCGCCGCCGACCTGGGCATCCGGCTCGCCGGGACGCCAGTCTCCTATTACGACGCCGTCGAGGCCCGGAGGGTTCCCCGGCTGCTCGACGAGCTGCGGGCCGGCCGCGACGTCCTGGTGATAACCGATGCCGGGATGCCCGGCGTCAGCGACCCCGGATACCGGCTGGTTTCGGCAGCAGCCGCCGAGGGGTTCCGGGTGACGGTCCTGCCCGGCCCGTCGGCCGTTACCGCGGCACTCGCCGCCTCCGGGCTGCCCACGGACCGGTTCTGTTTCGAGGGCTTCCCGCCCCGCCGGCCCGGGCAGCGGGCGCGCCGGTTCGCCGAACTGGCGGCCGACCGCCGAACGCTGGTGTTCTTCGAGTCGCCGCGGCGGCTCGCCGCGACGCTGGGCGAGCTCGCCGGGGCGTTCGGCCCGGAACGCCCGGGCGCGGTGTGCCGCGAGCTCACCAAGGTGCACGAGGAGATCCGCCGCGGGACGCTCGGTGAACTGGCGGCGTGGGCGGCAGACGGGGTGCGTGGCGAGATAACGCTGGTGGTCGGCGGGGTCACCCGCAAGGAGGCTCGCGAGGAAGGCCGGAAGGCCAAGTATTAGCCCGAGCCGCCGCCCGCCGGCCCGGAACCGGACTGGCTGGTCTTCGACTCCGTGGACTCCGGCTGCTGTTGCGGCTCGTGGTTCTGCTCGCCGGGCCGTTCCGCATCTTCTCCGGCGCCGGAACCCGCATCCGGCGCGGCCGCAGGTCCGGCCGCAGGTGCGGCCGCCGTCTCAGCGGCGGGGGCGCTGATGGCCGACGGCGGGCTTGGCATCCGGTCCACCGCGGCCGGCTCCTTCGGCACGACCGGGATCGCACGCGCTGCGCTCCGGCGTTCGAGCCGCGCCAGCAGGCGATCGCCGATCGGTTCGCCCTCGCCGAAGATCATCGCGGCGGCGAGGCAGGCGAACGGGATGGCCGGCAGCACGTACCGGTAGTCGAACTCGGCCGTCGCGGCCGGTATCAGCAGCAGGCCGACGGAAAGCCCCCACGGCAGCAGGATCTCGCCGCCCCAACGGCGCCAGCCGAGCGCGATCCCGCCCGCGCCCACGATGAGCAGAACGGCGAGCGGTGTCCCCGGCATCCAGATGTGCCGCTGGTACCAGATCATGACGTTCGCGTACGGCTGGACGATCTGCGTGGTCGCCGAGCCGTGGGCGTACTTTTTGGGCTCGGATTGGCCGGGCGCGAGGCCGACCGCGGGCTTGCGCGACGGGCCGTTGATCGCGTTGCTGAACTCGTACTCCGCGTAGGTCAGCGGGTCCGGGAACTCCGGCCGGCTCCACCAGAAGGCGCGGTCGGTGTCCTGCCAGATGACGTTGACGTAGGCGAGTGGCTGCGCCTCGATCGCCTTGAGGGCGAACTGCTCACCAAGCCGGTTCTGCAGCGGCCCGAAGCGCGGCGGCGGGAAGCGCAGCAGCGGAGTGGTCTTGCCCCACAGGTACCACTGGGAGACCGGGCGCTGGCTCGGCCGGACGGTCGTGCACAGCGCGGTGTCCTCGGGCGGAAGATTGATCTTGTTGCAGTCGGCGAAGGCCATCACCCGGGAGTACATGAACAGGCCGGTCGCCTCGGTGGTGCTGAACTTCCCGTAGAAGGCGAAGAACCAGAGCATGTAGCCGCCGAGCGGCACCAGGCAGGCGAGGACGGCCGCGGTGATCGTACGCCATCCGGTCCGCTGGATCAGCATGTAGACGGCGAGCACGGCGAGCAGCGGGAGCCCGGCGGTCCGGGTGACCGAGGCCAGCCCGAGCAGCCCGCCGGCCAGCGCGAACTGCAGCGTCGTCGGCCTCTTGCGCCAGAGCACGACGGTCGCGGCCGCGGTGACCAGGAAGGCGAACGGCACGTCCGCCATCAGCAGGTGTTCGAGTTCGATCTGGTTGCCGTCGAACAGCGCCGGGAGCGTCGCGACCACGGCGATCGGCTTCGGCACCCGGAACCGGTGCACCGCCACGGCGTAGATCATCACCCCGATAGCCAGGCCCATCAGGTGCTGCAGGATCACCGGGGGGCCGAAGCTATGCAGTGGCTCGAGGATCCGGAGGAAGACCGAGTACCCCGACGGCCGCAGCGTGTCCGGTTTGAACGTTCCGGCGGCGTCCGACACATAGCCATAGGAGTCGTTGAACCACAGCGCCCAGCGGAAGCCGATCATGGTGATGACGCGGAGGGCGATCGCCGGGACGAGTACCAGCACGAAGAGCCAGTGCGTCCTGATCAGTACCCTGAGCTGCCAGCGAGGACCGGCCGGCGGTCCGGAGGTGGTTCCAGCGGCGGTCCCGCCGGACGCCGTCTCCGCAGGCCTGCCTGCCGCTTTCTCCGGGTGCGCAGCCGAATCGGCCTGCTTGGCCGCCTTTTCCGGCTCCGCCGCCGCTGGCTTCGCCTCGGCCGCCTTCCCCGGCTCCGCCGCGTCAGGCTCCGCCGGCTCAGCCGCCTTCCCGGACGGCCCGCCCCCCGCTGCGGACTGCTCGCCTGCCGGACCGGACGGAGATGTCGACGGCCCGGACGAGGTCACGCCTCCACCAGGGTCGCCCTTCACGCCCATGTCCTCCTCGCGCCATTCCTGCAGTGCCCGCGGCGTTCACTCGCGTGAGCTGCCAGCGGCTGCCCTCGGCGTCCGTAAGTCATCGGTGGCCGTAAGCTCGCGAACAGTTCGAATGCTAGCCGCCGTTGGACCGCCCGAGCGCCAGCGGGTCTCGCCCGCAAGCAGCCGCCGGATTGCCAGCGCCGCCGCCGCGCACCCGAACGGCACCGCCGGAAGCACATAACGGTAGTCGAAATCTACCGTCATCGGCGGTATCACGATCAGTGTCACGGCGGTTGCCCAGCACAACCACGCCGGTCCGGACAGCCTACGATCTACCTCCATGTCGCTGCCACCGGGCGGCCCGCAGCCGGGTGCCCGGGCCCGGCGGCGATCCCGAAGCCGCGCCGCGGCCAGCGCCGCCGGGGTGATCAGCATGATGATCCCGAGCAGCGTCCCGTGCAGGTAGACATACTTCTGGTACCAGGTCATCACGGTCGAATACGGCTTGACGACGCGAGTCGCCGGATTCCCGGCGGCGTATGCCCGTGCAACGGCCTGTGTCGTCACCGTCCCAGCATTCCCGTTCGCCCCGACCGTGACCGGCCAGGCGGGCAGCCGCGTCCTCGTATCGCGGAACTTGTAGGAGTCCGCGGTGAAGGCGGTGGGGTATGCGGCGCGGTCCCAGGTGAAGCTCCGCCCGGTGCCCGACAGCACCGTCAGCAGGTAGCCGCCGGGCTGGGCGGCGATCGCGCGCAGCGCGAACCGCCTCGCGACCGCGTTCTCGCCCGGGCTGAAAACCTCGCCCCGGCTCCAGTCCAGCGGCGAATCCGGCTGCCAGACCTGGGACGACGACGCCGCCCGGCGCGACGGGGGCAGCCGCGGGCACAGCCACGCCTCGCTGGGCGGCGGCTTGATCGTGCCGCACTCGGCGAACGCGGCCGTGCGGGCCCAGAGGAAGACGCCATCGGCCGAGTCCAGCGCGTAGACACCATGAACGGCGTGGAACCAGACCGCGTAGCCGGCCAGTGGCGCGGCCGCGGCGGCGCCGGCGGCCAGCACCGGGCGCCAGCCGGCCCGCACCACCACCAGGTAAACCAGGCCCACCACGGCCAGCGGCAGCGCGACGGCACGGGTGACCGCTGCGGCGCCGAACAGCAGGCCGGCGGCGGCAGCCATCAGCACGGCAGGCGCCGCGGCGGCGGAGGCACGGCGGCGCCCGGGAAACCACCACAGCACCAGGACCGCCGCGGCGATCAGCAGGAACTCGGCCAGCGTGTCGGCGAGCAGAAGCTGCTCTAGCTGGATCTGATACGCGTCGAACAGCAGCGGAACCACGGCCAGCGTGGCGCCCCACCCCGGAAGCCTGAGCCGGTGGCGCAGCAGCGCGTAGATCAATACCGCACCGGCCAGGGCGAGCAGATGCTGGACGGACGTCACCACCGCCAGGCTGTGCAGCGGCTTGAACAGCCAGAGCATCAGCGGATAGCCGCCGGACCGTACCGCGTCGGGATGCGGATGCAGCGCGATCGCGACGTAGTCGAACGAGTCGTTGAACCAGATCGCCCACCGGTAGCCGAGTTCGGCGAACACCCGCAGCGCGGCCGCCGCGCACAGCGCGGCGGTGAACGTCCGGTGCCGGGCCAGGAAACGGGCTGCTGCGGAGGCCGGATATGGGGTAAGGAAACGGGTAACGACTGTGGCGGCCCGGTGCGGGGCCAGGATGCTGCGGGGCCGGTTAGGCATTCGACTATTCCCGTTGGCTTCCTGGTACTGTGCGGGTGGTCACGGACATGGCCCGTGCTAGATAGCCTGGGCCGGAATAATTCTCATGATGATTGCCGCATCTCGCGATTGCCGCTGGCGCAGCGCCCGCCACTGAGCGGACGCTATCAGGTCCATAACACCAGGCACCTGCGGCATGATTCATGACGACACTAGCGACAGCGATGCCGTGCCAAGACGCGCCCGGCCAGGCTAGAAGCGCTGGAGGAGACTGCGTGAGCCAGGACATGGAGCTGACCGTGGTCATGCCGTGCCTCAATGAGGCGGAGACGGTTGCGACCTGCGTCCGCAAAGCTGTCACCTGCCTTGAGCAGAACGGCATCAACGGTGAGGTCGTGATAGCCGACAACGGCAGCACCGACGGGAGCCAGGCGCTGGCCACCGATGCGGGCGCCCGGGTTGTGCCGGTTTCGGAAAAGGGCTACGGCAACGCGCTGATGGGCGGGATCATCGCCGCCCGTGGCCGTTACGTCATCATGGGCGACGCCGATGACAGCTACGACTTCACCGCGCTGCTGCCGTTCGTCGAGGCCCTTCGGGGCGGCGCCGACCTGGTGATGGGCAACCGCTTCAAGGGCGGGGTCGCACCCGGTGCGATGCCGCCGCTGCACAAGTACCTCGGCAACCCGATCCTCAGCTTCATCGGCCGCCTGTTCTTCCGCAGCAAGATCGGCGACTTCCACTGCGGCCTGCGCGGGTTCCGCCGGGACAGCGTGATGGGGCTCGGGCTTCAGGCGACCGGCATGGAGTTCGCCAGCGAGATGGTCGTCAAGGCGACGCTGGCGCGGCAGCGGATCGAAGAGGTGCCGACGACGCTGTCGCCGGACGGCCGCAGCCGCCCGCCGCACCTGCACACCTGGCGGGACGGCTGGCGACACCTGCGGTTCCTGCTGCTGTTCAGCCCGCGGTGGCTGTTCCTCTACCCGGGAGCGGCGCTGCTGGCTCTCGGCCTGATCATCGGCGCGGCGATCATCCCCGGCCCGCTGACGATCGGCGGGGTGAGCTTCGACGTCGACACCCTGGTGGGCGCGTCAGCGATGCTGGTGATCGGCTTCCAGATCATGCAGTTCGGCCTGTTCACCAAGCTCTATGCGAGCGCCGAGGGCTTCATGCCGGGCAGTAAGCGAGTCCGGAGGCTGCTGTCGGTGTGGAGCCTGGAACGCGGCCTGGTGATCGGCGGGCTGCTGCTGGTGGCCGGCATCGTCGGCGCCGTCGTCGGGATCTCGGACTGGCACGTGAGCCGGTTCGGGCCGCTCAACCCCACCCATTCGCTTCGGCTGATCGTGCCGTCGGCGACCGCCCTGGTCGTGGGCTGCCAGCTGATCTTCGGATCGTTCTTCATGAGCATCCTCGGCATCAAGCGCCAGCTGCACCCGGCCACCAATGCGGTCGAAGCCTTCGACGAGGACGAGCCCGACGAGGACGTGGTCGCGCCCCCCGCACCGGCTGCCCGCGCCGCCAAGCCGCCCGCGGCTCCCGCCAAGGCCCCCGCCGCCGCGGATGGCAAGGCGGCCGCGGACGGGACGCCGGCCACGGACAAGCCGGCGGCCGGGACCGCACGCCGCAGCGGCTGACACCGCGGCCGGGCGGAAGCGGTTAACCGCGGCCAGCCGGCCGGCGCGTCGGCCGGTATCCGGTCGAGGAAACCACCGCATCCCCCATAGGCTGGCGCTATGTCACTGTCGTCTTCGCCGGGTTTCTCCACGCCCGCGCGGCGGCCGTCCTCGCCGGGCCGTCACATCCTGACCGCGCCCGCCTGGCCGTACGCCAATGGGCCCCGCCACATCGGCCACGTTTCCGGTTTCGGGATTCCTGCCGACATGTTCAGCCGCTACCAGCGGATGGCGGGCAACAACGTGCTGATGGTCAGCGGCACCGACGAGCACGGCACTCCGATCCAGGTGCAGGCGGAGTCCGAGGGCGTGAGCGCCCGGGAACTGGCCGACCGGTACAACCGGGTGATCGCCGAGGACCTGACCGGGCTCGGCCTGTCCTACGACCTTTTCACCCGTACGACCACTCGGAACCATTACGCGGTCGTTCAAGAAATATTCACTGGCTTGTACAAGAATGGCTATATTTTCCCGCAAACGACCCTCGGCGCGGTTTCACCGTCCACCGGCCGGACCCTGCCCGACCGGTATATCGAGGGAACCTGCCCGATCTGCGGCTACGAAAGTGCGCGCGGCGACCAGTGCGACAACTGTGGTAATCAGCTGGATCCGACCGACCTGATCAATCCCCGGTCCCGGATCAACGGCGAGACTCCCAAGTTCATCGAGTCCGAGCAGTTCTTCCTGGACCTCCCGGCGTTCGCGGACGCTCTCGGCAGCTGGCTGCAGACCAAGGCGGGCCTGTGGCGGCCGAACGTGCTGAAGTTCTCGCTGAACCTGTTGGACGACCTGAAGCCCCGGGCCTACACCCGGGACATCGACTGGGGCGTCCCGGTGCCGCTGGACGGCTGGCGCGACCGGCCGGACAAGCGGATCTACGTCTGGTTCGACGCGGTGGTCGGCTACCTGTCCGCGTCGATCGAATGGGCGCGCAGGTCCGGCGACCCGGACGCGTGGCGGGCCTGGTGGCAGTCGCCGGACGCGGAGTCCTACTACTTCATGGGCAAGGACAACATCGTCTTCCACTCCGAGATCTGGCCGGCGATGCTGCTCGGCTACAACGGCGAGGGCGCGCACGACGGCGAGCCCGGGGCGCTCGGCGCGATGAACCTGCCGACCGACGTGGTGGCGAGCGAATACCTGACCATGGAGGGCCGGAAGTTCTCCTCCTCGCGCAGCGTCGTGATCTACGTGCGCGACTTCCTGCAGCGCTACCACGTTGACGCGCTTCGCTACTACCTCGCGGCGGCGGGTCCGGAGAACACCGACACCGATTTCACCTGGAGCGAGTTCGTCCGGCGCAATAACGACGAACTGGTCGCGACCTGGGGGAACCTGGTCAACCGGAGCGTCTCGTTCGCCGCGCGGAACATCGGGGAGATACCGGCGCCCGGGCAGCTGTCCGACGTCGATCACCGGGTGCTGGAGGGCTCACGGCAGGCGTTCGGGCAGGTCGGCGAGCTTATCTCCCGGTCGAGGTTCAAGGCCGCCATCGGCGAGTCGATGCGGACGGTCGCCGAGGCGAACAAGTACCTGTCCGAGCAGGCGCCATGGAAGCTCCGCGAGTCCGATCCCGAGCGGATGCGCACGATCCTGCACGTCAGCCTGCAACTGGTGGACGACGCCAAGACGCTGCTGACGCCGTTCCTGCCGCACTCGGCGGAGAAGGTGCACGCCATGCTGGGCGGCGCCGACCGCTGGACCGGCATGCCAGAGCTGCGCGAGGTGGACGAGGAAGGCGGCCCCTCGTATCCGGTGCTCACCGGCGACTACCAGACGGCCGCGCGCTGGGAATCGCGCCCCGTCCGCGCGGGCACGCCGCTGAGCGTCCCGGAACCGCTGTTCGCCAAGCTCCAGCCGTCCGTGGTGGACGACGAGCTGGCGCGGCTCGAGCGCTCGTGAGGGCATGACCCGGTGACAGACGAGACGCCGCTGCCGAGCGAGGCGCTGGACAGCCACTGCCACCTCGACCTGCTCGACACCCCGGTGCCGGAGGTGCTCAGGGATGCGCGGGCGGCCGGGATCACCCGGGTGGTGACCATCGGCATCGACCTGGCGACGTCGCGTTGGGCGGCGGACTGCGCGGCCGCGCACGACGGGGTGGATGCCGCGGTGGCGATCCACCCCAACGAGACGGCTCAGGTGGCCGGACCCGGCAGCCCAGCCGGGGCGGCCAGCCCGGTGGACGGCCCGGACGGGGCGGAGGTGCTGGCGGAGATCACCGCGCTGGCCAAGCTGCCGCAGGTCCGCGCCATCGGCGAGACCGGCCTGGACTACTACCGGGACTGGTCGCCGCCCCCGCTACAGCGGGACTGGTTCCGCGCCCACATCGAGTTGGCCAAGCAGGCCGGCAAGGCCCTGGTCATCCACGACCGCGAGGCGCACGCCGATGTGCTGGACATCCTGGCCGCGGAAGGCGCGCCGGAGACCGTGGTCTTCCACTGCTTCTCCGGCGACGAGGAGATGGCCCGGGCCTGCCGCGAGGCCGGGTATTTCATGAGCTTCGCCGGGAACGTCACGTTCAAGAACGCGCAGCCGCTGCGCGACGCCGCCCGGGTGGTGCCCCTCGACCTGCTGCTGGTCGAGACCGACGCCCCGTTCATGACGCCGGTGCCGCACCGCGGCAAGCCCAACGCTCCCCGCTACGTGCCGCACACCCTGCGCTGCCTCGCTGAGGTCAAGGGCGCGGACCTCGGCCAGATCTGCGACGCGGTGACCGCCGCCGGTCAGCGGGTGTTCGGCCCGCCGTGACGCCGGAGCCCGCGTTGCTCGGGCCGACGGAGGTCCGGCGGCTGGCGCGTGAGCTGAGTCTTTGGCCCGCGAAGCGGCTCGGCCAGAACTTCGTGATCGACCCCGGCACGGTCCGCAGGATCGTGCGGCTGGCGGCCGTCTCACCGGAGGATGTCGTCGCAGAAGTGGGCCCGGGCCTCGGCTCGCTCACCCTCGCGCTGCTGCCGGCCGCCCGGCGGGTGGTGGCGATCGAGGTGGATCGCGCGCTGGCCGGGGAACTCCCGCGGACGGTGGCGTCCCGCGCGCCCGGCCTCGCCACCCGGCTGGAGGTGGTCACCGCGGACGCGGCGCGGGTGACGGCGCTGCCGGGGGACCCGCCCACGGCGCTGGTCGCGAACCTTCCCTACAACGTCGCGGTCCCGGTCGTGCTGCACCTGCTGGCCACCTTCGAATCGGTGACCAGGGGGCTGGTGATGGTACAGGCCGAGGTGGCGGAGCGGATGTGCGCCGAGCCGGGCAGCAGCGCGTACGGGGTGCCGTCGGCGAAGCTCGCCTGGTTCGCCGCGACCCGCCGGGCCGGCCATGTTCCGCGCACCGTGTTCTGGCCGGTGCCGGGCGTGGACTCGGAACTGGTCGCGTTCACCCGGCGGCCGCCTCCTCCGGGTGCGGCGAGAAAGGACGTGTTCACCGTGATCGACGCGGCGTTCGCTCAGCGCCGGAAGACGCTGCGCGCCGCGCTGACCGGCTGGGCGGGGTCCGCCGCCGAAGCCGAACGGCTGGTGCGCGCGGCCGGCCTCGACCCGAGGATGCGCGGCGAGCAACTCGGCATCGCGGAGTTCGCCCTTCTCGCACGCGCCCCGCGGCCATCATCGCCGCCCTCGCGCCGCCAAGGATCATGACCGTGCGGCGACACTGAAGTCAGCGGGCGCGATACGCTGGGTGTTCACCCAGGACGCGCGCTGGTCTCGAGACCCCGGATGCAGCAAGACCAGGGGATCGATCCGATGCGCAGCACAGATCCGCGGATGAAGCTGATGTCCCGCCAGGAGGCGCTGGAAAAGCTCCTCAGCGTCGCGGTAGGCCGTGTCCTTTTCAACCACGACGGGCTGCCCGGGATCCGGTTCGTCAATCACATCCTCGATGACGGCCAGATCATCATCCGCGGCCGCGGCAACCACATCGCCACCCTGGTCAGCAACGACACCACCCGGCTCATCGGGTACGAAACCGCCGAGATCGACCCCACCACGCTGACCGGCTGGAGCGTCACGATCACCGGGCCCGCCGAGCTGGTCACGGACCCGCGCAAGCTGGCCGGGTACCGCGCCGCTCTCCCGCCGTGGGCCGACGGCGAAGAGAACCAGATCGTCAGCATTCGCCCGCAGCTCGTCGCCGGCTACGAAATCAGCCGCAACAGCGTCAGCGAGACCGCGTAACCGGGACCACCCGCGCGGCCCGCCGGCGGGCTATCTGCTGCCGGTGAGTTCCACGGCGACAAGGTCGGCGATCTGGGCGGTGTTCAGCGCGGCACCCTTGCGCAGGTTGTCGCCGCAGGCGAAAAAGTCGAGCGCGTGCGGGTCGTCGGGCGAACTGCGCACCCGCCCGACCCAGGTGGGGTCGGTGCCCACCACGTCCGCGGGGGTGGGGAACTCGCCGCGCTCCGGCTCGTCCACCACCACCACGCCGGGGGCCTCGCGCAGCACCCGCTGTGCCTCCGCCCGGCCCGGCTGGCCGGCGAAGACGGCGTGCACGGCCGCGCCGTGGGTGGTCACGACCGGAACCCGGACACAGGTGGCGGAAACCTTCAGGTCCGGGAGGCCAAGGATCTTCCGCGACTCGTTGCGGATCTTCATCTCCTCCGAGGACCAGCCGCCGTCCTTCAGGGACCCGGCCCACGGCACGACGTTCAGCGCCAGCGGCGCCGGGAACGGCCCCAGGTCGCCGACGGCGCCCCGGACGTCGCCGGCCCGCTGGCCGAGGTTGCGCTTGCCTCCCACGGCGGACAGCTGGGCGTAGAGCGTGTCGATCCCGTCCTGGCCGGCTCCCGACGCCGCCTGGTATGAGGCGACCACCATCTCCCGCAGCTCGTACGCCCGGTGCAGCGCGCCCATCGCGACGATGAGCGAGAGGGTGGTGCAGTTGGGGTTGGAGATGATGCCGCGCGGCCGGTTGGCCACATCCCCCGGATTGACCTCCGGCACCACCAGCGGAACATCCGGTTCCATCCGGAAAGCCCCGGAATTGTCCACGGCGACCGCGCCGCGGCTGGCGGCGATCGGCGCCCAGGTCGCGGAGATCTCGTCCGGCACGTCGAACATCGCGACGTCGACGCCGTCGAACACGTCCTCGGCGAGCGGGATGACCTCCTCCTCGGCTCCCCGGACCTTCAGCTTGCGTCCGGCCGAACGGGGCGAGGCCACCAGCCGGATCTCACCCCAGACGTCGTCGCGGGTGGACAGCAGATCCAGCATCACGGTCCCGACCGCGCCGGTGGCGCCGACGACCGCGAGCGTGGGCTTCCCGCTACGGGATCGGTTACCCGGGCTCACCGGCCAGACCCTCCGTAGACGACCGCCTCGACCTCTTCGGCATCGAGGTCAAAGGACTTGTGCGTGGCGCTGACCGCGGAGTCCACGTCGGTGTCGTCCACGACCACCGAGATCCGGATCTCGGAGGTGGAGATCATCTGGATGTTCACCCCGGCCTCGGCGAGCGCACCGAAGAACGTCGCGCTGACGCCCGGGTGCGAGCGCATGCCCGCACCGATCAGCGACACCTTGCCGATGCGGTCGTCGTAGAGCAGCCGCTCGAAACCGACCTCCTCCTGCAACTGGCGCAGCGCGCCGATCGCGGTCTGGCCGTCGGCGCGCGGCAGCGTGAAGGAGATGTCGGTGCGCCCGGTCGCGGCGGCGGACACGTTCTGCACGATCATGTCGATGTTGATCTCCGACTTGGCGATCGCCTGGAAGATCTTGGCGGCCTCGCCCACCTTGTCCGGCACGCCGACGACGGTGATCTTCGCCTCGCTCCGGTCGTGCGCGACGCCGGAGATGATCGGCTGCTCCATTTCGCTTCCCTCCGCGCCAGGCCGGGTCGACTCGGCGACCCAGGTGCCTTCCCGGTTGCTGTATGAGGACCGGACATGAACCGGAATGTGGTACCTGCGGGCGTATTCCACGCTGCGCAGGTGCAGGATCTTGGCCCCGCAGGCGGCCATCTCCAGCATCTCCGCGTAGCTGATCCGGGGGATCCGGCGGGCACCCCGCACGATCCGCGGATCGGCGGTGAACACGCCGTCCACGTCGGTGTAGATCTCGCACAGGTCCGCCTGCAGCGCGGCCGCCAGCGCGACCGCGGTGGTGTCGGTCCCGCCGCGTCCCAGCGTGGTGATGTCGTGGCTGTCCTGCGAAACGCCCTGGAAGCCGGCCACGATCGGGATCGCGTCCTCGGCCAGGGCGCTGGTGATCCGACCCGGCGTCACGTCGATGATCCGCGCCTTGCCGTGCACCGAGGTGGTGATCACCCCGGCCTGTGAGCCGGTGAACGACCGCGCCTCGTGCCCGAGCTTGGCGATCGCCATCGCGAGCAGCGCCATCGAGATGCGCTCGCCGGATGTGAGCAGCATGTCGAGCTCACGGCCCGGCGGCAGCGGGCTCACCTCGTTGGCGAGATCGATCAACTCGTCGGTGGTGTCGCCCATCGCCGACACCACCACGACGACGGAATGACCCGCCTTCTTGGTGTTGACGATGCGCTGCGCGACCCGCTTGATGCCGCTGGCATCAGCTACGGACGAGCCGCCATACTTCTGGACAACCAGAGCCACGGATTCGGGGCACCTCTTCCCATTCGTGCCTACGCCGGTCTGGAAGTCTAACCGGTGACCGCCGGCACTCACCGAATAGTCTTCTGCCCCTGTGCTTCCTCGGCCACGTCCAGCCGGGCGTGAGCCACCACCCCGTGCAGTGCGCGCAGGGCCGCGCCGCCGTGGGTCCCCCAGTGGTTGAAGTAGGAGTACTGCCACCACCAGGTCGCCTCGAGCGGCCGTCCCGCCTGGTAATGCTTCAGGCCATGCAACAGGTCGGCCGTCACCGTCGCGATGTCGTCGGACAGGCGGAACGGCGTGGCCATCCGGTCCTCGTACGGATCGAACACGTCGGCGTACTCGTCGACGGGGCCGAGCCGGGCGGCCAGGCTGGTACGCAGCGCGTCCAGGTCGGGGTCGGCCCCGACCTCCGGCTCCCAGTTGTCCGGCGGGATCACGTCCTTGGTCGCGCCGAGCTGCGCTCCGGCCAGCATCACCTGGGAGATCTCCAGCAGGAGCAGCGGAACGGTCTCGTCGCCGCCGTCTCCGCGCGCCAGCGCCTCCACCCCGTCGATGAAGTCCTGGACGCTCTCCGCGACGCGGTCCGCGAGGGCGTCGTCATACATCCAGCAGCCTCCGCCCTTCGAACGCCCGGCCCAGCGTGACCTCGTCGGCGTATTCGAGGTCGCCGCCGACCGGGAGCCCGCTGGCGGGCCGGGTCACCCGCACCCCCATCGACCTGACCAGGCGCGCCAGGTACGTCGCGGTCGCCTCGCCCTCCAGGTTCGGGTCAGTCGCCAGGATGAGCTCGGTCACCGCCGAATCCGCGAGCCGCGCCATCAGCTCCTTGATCCTCAGGTCGTCCGGCCCGACACCTTCGATCGGGCTGATCGCGCCGCCGAGCACGTGGTAGCGGCCATGGAACTCGTGTGTCTTCTCGATCGCCACGACGTCCTTCGGCTCCTCGACCACGCAGATCACGGCCGGGTCGCGGCGCGGGTCGCGGCAGATGCGGCACTCCTCTTCTTCCGCCACATTGCCGCACGTCCGGCAGAACCGGACACGGTCCTTCACCTCGAGCAACGTCGCCGCAAGCCGCTTCACGTCGGCGGGGTCGGCGGCGAGCAGGTGGAATGCGATCCGCTGCGCCCCCTTCGGCCCGACGCCGGGAAGGCGGCCAAGCTCGTCGATGAGGTCCTGGACCACACCCTCATACACGTCAGGCGCCCGGTCCCGGTCCTGGCTCGCCACCGAGTCCTGGCAGCCCCCCGCCGCCGAACCCGGGCAGTCCGCCGCCCAGGCCCTCGGCGAGCGGCCCCATCTTCTCCTGCTGAAGATCGCTCACCCTGCTGGTCGCATCGCGTATCGCCGCGAGGACGAGGTCCGCGATGGTTTCCGCGGTATCCGCCGCGTCGCCACCTTCGACGGCCTCGGGTGAGATCGTGAGATCGGTCAGTTCACCCTGCCCGTTGACGGTCGCGGTCACCAGGCCGCCGCCGGCGGTGCCCTGGATCTTCATGTCCGCGAGTTCTGCCTGCGCGCTCATCAGGTCCTGTTGCATCTTCTGCGCCTGGGCAAGAAGCTGCTGCATGTTCAGCTGGCCACCGGGGTCCACATCGCCCTCCCGCTCAGTTCTTTCTCCCGAGCCTACGGCCTGGTCGCCGGCTGAGCACACATGCCGGGCGCCGGTGGCGCGCGGCGCCTCACCAGGTCAGGAATCCTCGATCTCCCCGATAATCTGGCCGCCGAGCTCGCGCTGGATGAGTTCCATGCCGCTCAGTCCGGAATCCGCGTCAGCGTCGCCGTGCGGGTCCGGCTCGTCGTCCGCCGGCCCTTTATCCAGCCAAACGGCCCGGGGCACCTGACCGCCGCCTCCGCGCCCCCGCGAACCGGGCCCGCCGGCCGCGCCGGCGCTGCGCGTATCGTCGGCCGCAGAGCCGTGTGTTAACCCAGGTCCGGCACGTCCGGGGTCGCCGCCACGGCCGTGTCCGGCGCCGCCAGGGCCGCGTGCTGTGCCGCGCTGAGCTGCTCCGGTGGCTCCCCGGCCAGGTGCGCCACTGCCTCCCGGGCCGGGCGCGCTGCCGCCTCCCGGGCCAGGCGCGCCGCCGCCTTCCGGGCCGTCGGCTCCCGGGCCGCCGCCTTCGGGGCCGCCGCCTCCGGGGCCGCCGCCTCCGGGGCCGCCGCCTCCGGGCTCGTCAGTTACCCGCTCGGTCACCAGGTCGGCGCGGCTGGCCGTGAGGCCGGAGGGGTCCTGCTGGTCGCGCCCGGCGGCGGAGACAGCCGTGACCCGCCACTTGACGCCGTAGATCTCGTGCAGCACATCGGCCAGCAGCGCGTCGCTGCCGCTGGTCGAGAACCCCTTCAGTTCGCCGACCCTTGCGAACTCCAGGGTGAGAGTCCCCGATTCGACCGAGCGGACGGCGGCGTTGACGAGCAGCATCCACGACACCTTGCGCCGCTTCTTCACCGCTTCGAGGACGGCGTCCCAGCCGTTGCGCAGCGATTCGGCGGTCACCGGGCCCCCGGCGCCACCGGCGGACCCGGCCGCCGGTGCGGGAGACGCCGCCGCGGGCTCCCTCGTGGCTGAAGGCGCGGGCGCCCCTTGGCCGGCCGGTGGCGGAGTACCGTCCCGGTCCGCTTGCCCCGGCGGTGCGGCCCCGGGATCGGCCGCATCCGGAGTCCCGTCGCCGCCGTCTCGCCCGGGCGGTGCCGCCCCGCCGTCGGCTGCGGATTCCGTGCTTCCGCGGCCCGCTTGCTCCGGCCGTGCCGCCCCGCCACCGACCGCAGTTTGGTTGCTGTCCTGACCCGCTCGCCCCGGCGATCCGGCTCGGCCAGCGGCCGCGGGCTGGGTGCTCTCCTGGCCCCCTCGCTCCGGCGATGCGGACCCGCGGCCGGCCGCGGTTTCCGGTCCGGCCGCTCCGGCGGCCGGACCCGCGGCCGGCTTGGCCCGCCGCGGAACCGCCGTTTCGCTGTCTGCCCCGCGCCCAGGGTGGGGGCGGCCGACCTCCGGTGCCGTCTGCTCAGCCGGGATGGCCGCGGCGGCGCCGGCAGCCGCCTGCGCCGCGACATCCTGGCCCGCCGAGCGCTCCAGCCGCTCCAGCCGGGCCAGCAGCGCGGCATCGCCGGTGTCCGCGGCGGGAAGCAGTACCCGCGCGCAGGTCAGCTCCAGCAGCAGCCGGGGCGAGGTGGCGCCGCGCATCTCGGTGAGGCCGGCGTTCAGCACCTCGGCGGCCCGGGTCAGCTCGGCGGTCCCGAACTTCGCCGCCTGTTCGCTCATCCGGTCCAGCTGGTCCGCGGGCGCGTCGAGCAGGCCGGTCCGCGCGGCGTCCTCCACCGCGCCGAGCACGATCAGGTCCCGCAGCCGATCCAGCAGGTCAGCCGCGAACCTGCGCGGATCGTGACCAGCCTCCACGGCCCGGTCTACGGCCCGGAACACCGCCCCGCCGTCGCGGGCGGCGAACGCGTCGACGATCTCGTCCAGCAGCCCCGCGTCGGTGTAGCCGAGCAGTGCGACCGCGTCGGCGTAGCGGATACCGGACTCGCCCGAACCGGCCAGCAACTGGTCGAGCACCGACAACGTGTCGCGGACCGAACCGGCGCCCGCCCGGATGACCACCGGGAGCACCGTCGGCTCGTAGCGAACCCCCTCGGCGGCGAGCACGTCCTCCAGGAGCCCGCGCAGCACCGGCGGCGGGACCAGCCGGAACGGGTAATGGTGGGTGCGCGAGCGGATCGTGCTGACGACCTTGTCCGGCTCGGTGGTGGCGAAGACGAACTTCAGGTGCGGCGGCGGCTCCTCGACGAGCTTCAGCAGTGCGTTGAAGCCCTCCCGGGTGACCATGTGCGCTTCGTCGATGATGTAGATCTTGAAGTGCCCGGACACCGGCGCGTAGAAGGCGCGCTCACGCAGGTCACGGGCGTCGTCGACGCCCCCGTGCGAGGCGGCGTCGATCTCGATCACGTCGATGCTGCCCGGGCCGTTCGGCGCGAGGGCGACGCACGATTCGCACACGCCGCACGGGTCCGGGGTGGGCCCCTGCACGCAGTTGAGCGAGCGGGCGAGAATGCGCGCGCTGGACGTCTTTCCGCAGCCGCGCGGCCCGCTGAACAGATACGCGTGGTGCACCCGTCCGTGCGCCAGCGCCCGCCGCACCGGCTCGGTCACATGTTCCTGGCCCTTGACCTCGGCGAACGTGGCCGGCCGGTACTTGCGATAGAGCGCCAGGTTCTGCTGGCCGACCGCCTCGGGATGTGCGGCGTCCTCGGGGTGGGCGGCGTCCTCCGGCTGGCCTGAGGCACCGTCCGGCCGCTGCGCGCCGCCGGGGTCTGCGTCGCCTGCCATCTGCCTCATCCTCGCCGGGTCGGGAGCCGAGAGGGACCCCCCGCACACCCGTCAGAGCCCGCGTACCCTTGCTGCCTTCCGGCCCTGGGGGAGTTGGCGGGTTGCACGTCGTGCGGGGGGCCAGCGGCCAGTTTAATGCCCGGGCCGGCCAGCGGCGCCAACCCCGGTAACGCCCTGTGACGTGCGGCTTTCCGGCGAGCCACGAACCCGGTCGCGCCGGGTCGCCTGGCCGGTAAGCTTTCCCGCGGAGGATTCGCCTAGTGGCCTAGGGCGCACGCTTGGAAAGCGTGTTGGGGGCAACCCCTCGCGAGTTCGAATCTCGCATCCTCCGCTGCTCTGACCAGTCAATACGCCGCCGAGTTCGGGCGCTGTCCATTACGGCAGGCGTGCGCTGGTCTCAGTTTTGGTCCAGAATCCTCCCTTCAAACGGGCCTTGACCAGGGCGCATGCGGCGGCCTTCGGCTCGACCATGGCAGTGTCGTGCTGTCGCTCAGGACCGCATGCGACGTGCGAACTTGTGTCGCAAGACCTGACACCGCGTATATCTGCCGTAGCTAGCCGAGGCCTCCCACAGCGGCCACCCGCTCGCCCGCTTCCGGGCGAACCCGAGGCACGCCCGACCGCGCCGGCAGTGACTCCCGAGTTTCCTCTGTGCGGCCGAGCACGACGTGGATCCGCGCGAGAAGCTCTCGCCACGAGAACGGCTTGCTCACGTAGCCGTCGGCGCAAAGCCCCAGGCCCGCCGCCGTGTCCACCTCGCTGTCAGTCAGCACGATCACCGGCACATCGGACTGTTCGCGCAGGGCCTGGCAAACTTCGGCACCTGGTGGTCTGCGGAGCATCAGGTCGAGCAGCACCAGATCAGCCCCGGCGCGGTCGAGCGCCTCCAGCGCATCCGGGCCTGTCGGGCAGACCGCGACCTCGAATCCTTGCCTGCGGAGCATGTACGAGAGCGCGTCACTGAATGAGTCCTCGTCCTCAACAACGAGTACACGTCTCACGTGCCCGCCTCCAGAAGCGGCCGCTACGGCCTACAACTAGGCAAGCATCGGCACACCCCCGAGAACGTCACCCGAATCGGGTGAACCCCGGCGATCGCGGCGGAACGTTGGTGGTCACCACACTGACAGATGGATGGATGGCTTGAACGACGGTGCCCTGTCAGGGTGTCGCCTAGGCGTCGGTGAGCGCGGGCACGTCGGCGACCGCTTCTTTGAGAAAGGCCGCGGCTCGGCCAAAGGTCTCCGCAATGGGGTGGCCTGCCAGCCGTGCTTGGTAGTCCCGGTACCGGGACATCTCCCACGCCTGCCTGTGCCGGGGAACGTTCGCCAGCATCGGCTCGGGCACCGGCTTCCACGTCCAGCCGGTGACCCGCGCCGTGGCTGAGTCGTGTCCGTTCCGGTTGGGCTGGATGAACTCGGCAAGGTCGGCTTCGTCGCCGATCCGGTTGCGGATAAAGCGCAGCCCGGCCAGGGTTTGCTCCGTCAGCTCGCGCTGGGCCGGTGTCTGGTCGGCCATGACCCGGTCGTAGCCATCGGCGTGGTGGCGCACCAGCGTGGCGTCGACGATGGTGACCCACCACACCGCCTCGCTGATCAGCGCGAACGCCCGCGGGTGGTCGCGTGCACTCATCCGGGTCAGCCGTTTGGTGGTGTCGTTCATCGCGATGATCGACCACTGCAGCGCGCTCGTCCCGGCCTTCAGATCACCAGAATGCTCCCGGTTCCAGCCGACACGGCAGGAGGGAGAGCAGAACCGGGCGTGCTCGCGCCGCGGCACGAACGAGGTGCCGCACTGCTCACAGGGCCGACGCTCACCCACCACTGCCGTTCTCCATCGTGAACGATTACGCGCCACCGCAGGTTGGCAGCATCTGGCCGGTAGCGAACGGCCGCGCCTGGCGGTGCCCTGCCTGGCCTGGAACCATCACCCTCACCCGTATCAGCGTCGGTATACCCCGTCGGCGCGGCGCCGTATGCACACAAACGGGCCGCGCCGGGCTCGGTCGCGCAGCAGGTCACGGCCTCGCCAGCCCGGAACTGCAGCGGCAATTCTCCCACCGGTCATCGTAGGTTTACCTTCCGTTAATTTCCAGGTCGGTGGAGTGTTGCCTGGCCCGAATAGCTTCACCGCAGGGGCGGAACGCGGCCCACCACCGCTATTCGCTGGGCAGGCGGCATGCGCACGGGGGGTTGCCGTGGCTGATATCCGGGCTAGGGACCTGATCGCCGAGCTCGACGAGGCGTCGCTGAGCAGGTTCCATCTGCGGGCGGTGCTGGCGTCGGGGATGGGGTTTTTCACCGACGCCTACGACCTGTTCGTCATCGGGGTCGCCGCGGCGCTGATCGCCAAGGACTGGAAGCTGAGCCCAGGCCATCTGGCGCTGCTCAACTCCACCATGCTGTTCGCTGCCTTCATTGGCGCGTTCGTGTTCGGCCGCTTCGCCGACCTGATCGGCCGCAAGCACGTGTACTGGCTGGTCGCCGCGATCACCATCGCTGGGGCACTGGGATCGGCGCTGGCGCCCTCGTATTGGATGCTGATCGGCTTCCGGTTCCTGCTCGGGTTCGGCGTCGGTGGTGACTACCCGGTCAGCGCGGTGATGGTCAGCGAATACGCCAACCGCAAAGACCGCGGGAAACTCGTCGGGATGGTGTTCGGCACCCAGGCGCTCGGGCTGATCGTCGGCCCGCTGATCGCGCTGTCGCTGCTGGGCGCCGGGCTCGGCAACGACACGGTGTGGCGGGTCCTGCTCGGGCTGGGCGCCCTGCCGGCTGCGGCGGTGATCTACCTGCGCACGCGGATGCCCGAATCGCCCCGATACCAGGTTCAGGTACAGGGCAAGGCCAAGCAGGCGACGAGCCGGATGGCCGACTTCACCGGCGGCCAGGTCAGCGCGAACGGGTCCGGCGCGGCACGACACCAGATGGGCCTGCGGGCATTCCTCACCAACCGCCGATGGCTGGTCATGCTCGCCGGCACGGCCGGGACCTGGTTCCTGCTCGACTACGCCTACTACGGCAACACGATCTCCACCCCGCAGATCCTGAGCCTGGTCTCACCCCATGCCTCCACCATGACCAAGATCGCCCTGCAGCTGGCCATCTTCGTGGTCGCCGCCGTCCCCGGGTATGTGCTGGCAATCGCCCGGCTCGACAAGATCGGCCACCGCCGGCTGCAGCTGCTCGGGTTCGTGATGATGGGCGCCTGTTTCCTCATCATCGCGGCCATCCCCGGGATGACCACCGCGGTCGTGCCGTTCCTGCTGGTGTACGGGGTGAGCTACTTCTTCACCGAGTTCGGCCCGAACATGACCACCTTTGTCATGCCCAGCGAGCTGTACCCGGTCACCATGCGCGCCACCGGGCACGGGATCTCCGCGGGCGTGGGCAAGCTCGGCGCCTTCATCGGGGTCTTCCTGTTCCCAATCCTGAACGATTCGTTCGGCCTGCGCGGAACGCTGCTGCTCACCGCCGGGGTGGCCGTGCTGGGCTTCGCGCTCACCCTGGTCCTGCCCGAGCCGGCCGGGCGCAGCCTGGAGGACATGCCCACCAGCATGCGTGACGCAGCAGCCATACCGTCGCGGGTAGCCGATCAGGTATCGGCGCCCTAAGGATCCCTCCCTGGATGCTGGCCGAATCTTCGCGCTGGTCAGCCTGCTGTGTTCATTCTCACGTTGAGTTTTGTTCATCCTCTGTTCACCTGGGTAGCCGTGACCGGGTGATGACGATCGATGCGCAGCCGGCGCTGGCGGCTGTGCCGCACGCGCTCAACGGTGACGGATGGCTCCAGGCCGGCGAGCTTGGCCTGGCGCTGCTCCTCTCGGCACTCATCGGCATGGAGCGGGAGGTCAGGCAGAAGAACGCCGGGCTGCGGACCCACACCCTGGTAGGGGTCGGCGCGGCACTGTTCATGCTGATCAGCAAGTACGGCTTCACCGATGTGCTGGAGCCCCGGCTGGTGGTGCTGGACCCCTCCCGGGTGGCGGCCCAGATCGTGACCGGCGTGGGTTTCCTGGGCGCGGGGCTGATCTTCGTCCGGCGCGATTCGGTGCGCGGCCTGACCACCGCGGCCTCCATCTGGGTCACCGCCGCCATCGGGGCGGCATCGGGCGCCGGGCTGCCGCTGCTGGCGATGCTGGCCACCGGTATCTACTTCCTGGTGGCGGTGGCGTTCCCGCTCACGACCCGCTGGCTGCCCCGGTCGGCGACCGCCATCTCCGCACTGCGGGTCCGCTACCCAGACGGCCGGGGCGTCCTGCGCGACATCCTCCACGAGGCGACCACCCGCGGCTTCGCCATCGACGACGTGGCGGCCGAGGCGCTCGGCTACAGGCGCACCTCCGCCGGTAACGGCAACGGGAGCGCGAAGCGTCCCATGGTCGAGGTGGAACTGCACGTCCACGGCAAGGACTCCGTCAGCAACCTGGCGGCCGTGCTGTCCGAACTGGACGGCGTCGACGCCGTCCTCGCCAGCGACGCCAACGCGATCGACGAATGACGCCCGGCGTGACCGATCCGCGGCCCGGCTGTCCGCGCCAGCGCCTAGCCTGTGCCTATGCGGGTGGCGCGGTGCCGGGGAGAGCCCGATGGCTGACGCCGATGACGTGCGCCGCCTCGCGCTGTCCCTGCCGCACGTGGAGGAGATCGACAGCGACGGCTTCGACTTCCGGGTCGGCGGCAAGGGGTTCGTCTGGTCTTATCCCGAGCGCAGGCCGGGCAAGCCGCGGATCATCCGGACCGACATCGCGGTGCTCTATGTCGGCGACGAGGCCGAGAAACAGGCCCTGCTCCTTGGCGAGCCCGGGACCTTCTTCACCACGCCAGGTTATGACGGCTGGCCGCTGGTGATGCTGCGGCTGGCGGAGGTGGACGCCGGGCGGCTGGCCGAACTGGTCACCGACGCGTGGCGGATGCGCGCCCCGGCGGAACTCGCCGCCGACCTCGACCAGGCGGGCGGTTTCCCCGGCACAGGACCGGGCTGAGCCAGGGCTGTCGGCCCGGCGTAACCGGCCGGTCGCGCCGCTCAGCTCCCTGGTGCCGGGCTGAACAGGGCGAACAGGCTTCCGTCCGGGTCGGTGAGGTAGCCGACCACCATGCCGTCATCGAGCTTGTTCGGCGCGACGACGAC
>JBPYFL010000095.1:0-17045 GCA_051986485.1 Streptosporangiaceae bacterium
TGACGATGGACGGCGACACCGTCTTCGAGCCGGACGCGATCCGGATGCTGGCCCGCCATTTGTTCGCCGACCCGGCCGTAGGCGCAGTCGCCGGCAACGTGAAGGTCGGCAACCGGCGCTGGCGGAACGTGCTGACGCTCTGGCAGAGCGTGGAATACCTATCGGGTATCTCGGTGACCCGGATGGCTGAGGCAAGCGCCGGCGCCATCACCATCGCGCCCGGCTGCTGCGCGGCCTGGCGCCGGACCGTCCTGATCGCCGCTGGGGGTTTCGCCGACGAAACACTGGCGGAGGATTTCGACCTGACCCTGCGCATCCAGCGGATGGGCCACAAGGTGGTGCAGGAGAACCGGGCCATTGCCTGGACCGAGGTACCGATGACCGTTAAGTCGCTCGCCAAGCAGCGGCTGCGGTGGACCTTCGGCAACCTCCAGGCGTTCTGGAAGCACCGCGACATGCTGCTGCGCCCGCGCTACGGTGTCCTGGGCATGCTCGTGCTGCCCTACTCGGTCCTGAGCATCCTCATCCCCCTGGCCTTCATGCCGCTCACCTACGTGGTGGGGATAATGAGCGTCATGGCCGGGCACTGGCAGCCCATCGCCTACTTCGCGGCATTGGTCTGCGGCGTGCACCTGGTGACGGCGATCGTGGCCGTCGTCATGACCCGCGAACGCTGGTGGCACGTGCTGGTGGTGCCGATCTACCGGCTGATCTACGAACCGCTGTGGGCGTACCTGCTCTACGGTTCGCTGCTGCGGGTGATGAGGGGCGGCGAGGCAAAGTGGTACCGGCCGGCCCGGACGAATACCGTCAATGCCGTTCCGTCGCTGAAGAGAAAGCTCGCGTTAAGCGGCGCTGGCGGTCACCAGGAAACCTGACGGGTTGTGACAATGTCCCGCCAGGGGCCCGAGGGCACCTGGGACGGCCCCACGAAGCGCCACGACACTTTGCCGGTGCCGGGGAACCCCAGGTATTTTGCCGCAGCGGGCGAAAGGTCGATCCCTGACGCCTTGTAGCGTGGCGGTGCGGTCCCGAAGACGTAGTTAAAGTCGTTGGTGTTCTGCGGCCCGACGTCTTCCCACTGCACGTACACGGTTTTGCGGCCGCGGGTGACCGCCACCCAGGAGTTCTTCAAGATGGAATACGTCGCGCTCGGCGGCCGCTTCGGGTCGTACCAGGGCACCCGCCGCACGCTGGACTTAACGGAACCGGAGTTCGTGTAGTCGTCATACGGCAGCGCCACGTAGAACGGGTTTTCCTTTGGCTTGAACGCCCGTGGCCAGTTGCCCTGATGCTGCCGCTTCACCGGATTGTCGACGCCGCCGAAGTGCGCCTTCCAGTGGTCATCCCAGGCGCTGACGTCGTTGGCGATGTAGCCGTTGTCCGCGTCGGCGGGTTCGCCAACCCAGAACACCGTCGCGTTGATGTTCCGGTGCTCGGGCATGGGCAGGTCGCTTGCGCGCGACGTGCCGACGCCCCCCGCGAGCGCACTGCCCGCGGCAATGATGGATAGCGCTGCCAGCGCATTTCGTGCTCTCATCGAGCCCCCGCCCCCGTGGTGGTACCGAGCATCGCCCGAATCTAACTGTAAGTGACGGGCAGGCCGCTCGTCGTGCGCATTCGGTTACCAAGTACCCGCGGAACGTGCTCCGAACGCGTCCCCCCCGGAGTGCCGCCATCGACCCGATGCCCACGACCTGCCGGTATTGCGGGCCAGCGTCTTGCGCCGGGGGCTATCCGGGGAGCACTCTGAGGGCGAGGGAAACCCGAAGAACTAGGGGTGCAGCAGCAAGCCGACGCCGGGCGCCATGCCGGCCCGCCGGGTGCGGGCGGGTACCGGGATAGACACCGGCGACGGTTTCAAGCGGCCGGGACGATGGTGCCCCGGCGGCATCCGGTGTGACAGGGTTCGGCGGAGCGGGGATGGTGCAGGGCTAGTGGACGGACGCGACCACCAGGGTGTCAGCCACCCGATGTGCGGGACCTGCATCGGTTACGGCGTCGTCGTGCGCATCTGGCGCGAGGACAAGACGATGCGGATCAAGAATTTGCCCTGCCCCAGCTGCGAAGGCCGTGGCACCCTCCAGGGAACCCAGCAGGTCGAGGCCGACGAGGACGACGACTAGCCCGGCCCGGCCGCTGCCCGGCCTGGCTTGCGCCAGATCCCGCGCGGAAAATTCCTTCCGAATCCACGTCATAGCAGCGTTCTTCGCGCGTCAGGCATAGTGCGGGCAAGGGCGGCGATGACGGCCCGGGTCCCGCGAATGAGTCCCCAGACCTCGGCTCATCGAAGGGATGGCCTGATGAGGGTCAATCCGTGGACCTCCAGCTACCGCGGCCTCGCGGTGCGGCCAGGACAGTCATGAAGATCACCGTGATCGGCTGCGGGCACCTGGGGGCCGCGCATGCGGCGTGCCTGGCCGAGGTCGGGCATGAGGTGCTCGGGGTGGACATCGAGGACAGCAAGGTCGGGCTGCTCAACTCCGGCCGGGCCTGGTTCTACGAGCCCGGGCTCGATGAGATGCTCGCGCGCAACGTAACCGCAGGTCATCTGCGGTTCACCACGAGCTTCGACGAGGCGGGCGCGTTCGGGGAGGCGCACTTCCTGTGCGTGGGAACGCCGGAGCTGCCCGGAGAGGTCGCCTACGACCTCTCGCAGCTGACGGACGCGGCCCGGATGCTGGCCCCGCACCTGGCCCAGCCGTGCCTGGTCATCGGCAAGTCCACGGTGCCGCCGGGGACCGCCGCCCAGCTACAGGAGCTGATCGCCGAGCTGGCTCCAGCGGGCCGGGGCGCGGAGGTTGCGTGGAACCCCGAGTTCATGCGCGAGGGGCACGCCGTGGACCACAAGCTCTGGCCGGACCGGATCGTGGTCGGCGTCGCCAGCAAAACGGCGGAGCTTGCCTGCCGCCAGATGTACGCGGAGCCGATCGCCTTCGGGGCGCGGCTCGTGGTCACCGACCTGGCGACCGCCGAGCTGGTGAAGCTGGCATCCAACGCCTTTCTCGCCCTCAAGATCTCGTTTATCAACGCGGTCGATGGCATCAGCGCGGCGATTGGAGCTGACGTCGAAACCCTGGCCGATGCCCTGGGGGCGGATCCGCGCATCGGGCGGGCATTCCTCAGTGCCGGGATCGGCTATGGCGGGCCGTCGTTCGCGACGGACATCCGGGGGCTGATGAGCTTCGCCGACGGCTGCGGCGTTGCCGCTGCCCGGGACATGCTGGCCCTCATCAACCGGGTGAATCAGGAACGCCGCGACACCGCCGTCCGGCTGGCCTGGCGGGCAGCCGGGCACGCCCGGGCCCGCATCGCCGTCTGGGGAGCGGCGTTCAAAGCGGGCACCGATGACGTCCGCGATTCGCCCGCCCTGGAGATCGCCGACCGGCTGCACCGTCTCGGAGCGTGCGTCACCGTCTACGACCCGGTCGCGACCGTCCACGCGCTGGCGGCTTACCCGCACCTCCGGTACGCCGACAGCGCACTGGAGGCCGCGCAGGACGCCGACGTGCTGGTGATCGCGACACGGTGGCTGGAGTTCGAAGATGCCAGCCCGGAGGAGGCCGGCGCCGTGATGCGGCGGAAGGTCCTGGTGGACGCCTGCCGGGTGACCGACACACGCCGATGGGAGGCCGCGGGCTGGTCCGTCCCGGCACCCAGCGGAGACAGCGAGGCTGGCGTCCCGGCTCCCCCCGCCCCGTCCCGGTTGCGGACGCTGGCGGCGCGGATCCGGTACGGCCGCGGGCAGCGCGCACGCCGCGGCCGGCGCTACGCCTCCCTTTAAAGCAGCGAAACGGTCGAGCGCGGCGCCCGCGTCCGGCATCTGCCGCCGGGTGCCGTCTCGGTCAGTCGCCGGGGCGCGATCCCGCGCCACGGTCGGTGGGCGCCGTGCGTTGTGGCGGTACGGCGCCGTCGGCGGACGCCGCGCCATCGGGTCCGGCCGCAGCACCAGCCCCCACCAGCACCTCGCCCGCGGCAGCCGCTTCGCTGCCCTCGAGTTGCAGATGCGGGACCACCGGCTCCATCCAGTGCGGCATCCACCAGGCCCACTTGCCGAGCAGGGTCATGATCGAGGGCACCAGCACCATCCGGACGATGGAGGCGTCGATCAGGACGGCGACCGCCATGCCCAGGGCGAGCATCTTCACCGTCGGGTCGGAGTCCAGCAGGAAGCTGGCGAACACCGTCACCATGATGGCCGCCGCGGTGGTGATCACCCGGGCGGTGCTGCCGATGCCGATGGCAACGGCCCGTTTCTCGTCCCGCGTCCTGATCCACGCCTCATGGACCCGCGACAGCAGGAACACCTCGTAGTCCATCGACAGGCCGAACACGATGACGAACACCATCATCGGCACGAACGCGGCGATTGGCACCTTCTCCACCATGCCGAGGTGGTTCGACCCCCAGCCCCACTGGAACACCGCCACGATGACACCGAACGCGGCGCCCACCGACAGCAGGTTCAGGACCGCGGCCTTGGTCGCGATCACCACCGATCTGAAGGCGCAGGTGAGCAGGATGAACGCGATCGCCACCACGGCGAGGATCAGCCATATCATCCGCGACGACGCCCGCTGAGTGAAGTCGACGTTGCCGGCGGTTGTCCCGGTGATGTAGGTCGGCGTGTGCGCCGATGGCAGCACGTTGTTCCGCAGGTTGTTGACCAGGGCCGTGGTGGCCTGGTTCTGCGGCGCGGTCGTCGGGACCACGTTGATCACGGCAACCGTGCCCGTGCTGTTCACGCTCGGAGGCGATACGGACGCAACGCCGTTTGTCTTCGAAATGGAGCTGTCTAGCGAGCTGAGCAGCTGGTTGTTCGCCGACGAGGACTGGTTGGGAAGCTGCACCACGACGGTCAGCGGCCCGTTCGCTCCCGGGCCGAAGCCCTGCTCGATCAGGTCGTAGGCCTGCCGGCTGCTGTCCTGCGGCGGATTCGCCCCGTTGTCGATCTGGCCGAGGTTGATGGAGAACAGCGGGATGGCGAGCACCACCAGCACCGCGACGGCGGCGAGCCCGTACGGCCACGGGTGGTTGCTGACCCTGCGCCCCCAGCGGGCGAAGCCGCTATTCTCGTGCTGCTTCTCGGTGGCGGCCGCGCTGGCCTGGGCTTGCTCCCTGGCCGTCATCCCTTCGCGGTGCGCCCGGATCCTGGCCGCCAGCGAGCGGACGTTCTCCTTCGTCACCCCCATGAAGGACGGCACCAGCGTGAGCGCCGCCAGCATCGTCACCGCGACGGTGATCGCCGACGCGAGGCCGAGCGCGCCGATGAACGGCACCTGGGAGATGTACAGGGCGAGGATCGAGACGATGACCGTGCTCCCGGCGATGATGATGGCCGCGCCGGAGGTTCCCTCGGCCTTGGCCGCAGACGGAATCACCTTCTCGCCGTCGTCGAGTTGCTCCCGGTGGCGGGCCACCAGGAACAGCCCGTAGTCGACCGCGACGCCGAGGCCGAGCAGCGTGGCGACCGTCGGGGCCGTGGTGGGGAGGGTGGTGACGGCGGCGATCAGGCCGACCAGCGCCAGCCCGGTGCCGACACTGAAGAGCGCCGAGATGAGCGGCATCAAGGCAGTGATCACCGAGCCGAACATGAACAACAGCAGCACCAGCGCGCAGATCAGGCCGAGAGCCTCGGACCGCAGATCGTCGCTCTTCTGCCCGATCTCACCGGCGCCGCCGCCGTACTGCACGTTGAGCCCGGCGTTCTTGGCCGGGGCGACGGCCTGGTCAAGCTGATGCAGGTACGAGGTTTCCAGGCTGTCGGGGTTGACGTTCCAGGAGACCGACGAGTAGGCGATCTGGCCGTTCTTGGACACCTGCGGTGAGTTCGGGGTGGCGAACGGGCTGACCGCCTTGACCACGTTCGGCAGCTTCGCGACGTTTTGCGTCGCCTGGTTCACCGCGTTCTCGTTCTGGGTGACGGTGCCGTGGTTGGTGGCGAACACGATCTGGCCGCCGTAGCCGCTCTGCTGCGGGTACTGCGAGCTGAGCACGTTCGACCCGATCGAGGAACTGCTACCCGGCACCGTGTAGTTGTTGACGAACTCGCCGCCGAAGGCCTTCCGGGCGCCGAGCACCCCGGCGAGGATGACCACCCAGGCGACGATGAAAACCCACCATCGCTTGGCGGCGAAGCCGCCCAGCCCTTCGAGCAAACCGTTCATCGGAAGGCCCCCCGTGCGTCATGCCAGCGGGGCGACCCGAACTGCCCGCCCCCGAGGCTGCGCCGCCTTTATTACCGCAGACGCTAAGCAGCGGCAGACGGTCGCGCCAGGGACCTACGTCCCGCTCAGCGAGGCGCCGGTCGGTAAGGTAAGCGGGATACGCAAGGGCCTGGTACAGGGGGCCAGGAGGCGATGACAGCCACGGATCGGCCCAAGCTCTGCGGCAGGTGCGGCCATGATCGCAACGCCCACCGCCACTACCGCCGTGGAACCGACTGCGCCCTCTGTGACTGTCCGCGGTGGTCCTCTCAACGGGTGCTGCGACGAGTGGTCCGGTTGATCGGCAGGTAGGCAAATGGAAGGGCTCGCAGCATGCGCGTGCTCGTGACCGGTGGTGCCGGCTTCATCGGGTCGCATCTCACGGATGCGTTCCTGGCCCGTGGCGACGACGTGGCCGTGGTCGACAACCTGTCGACCGGGCAGCCTGCGCGGCTGGACAGCAGGGCCGCACTGCACAAGCTGTCGGTCACCGACGCGCCGTCGCTCGCCGCGGCGGCGGCGGAAATCCGCCCGGAACTGATCTGCCATCTCGCCGCTCAGATCGACGTCCGGGCATCGGTTGCCGACCCGGCCGCCGACGCCCAGGTGAACGTGACCGGGACGATCAACGTGCTGGAGGCGGCGCGAGCGACCGGCGCGCGGGTCGTTTTCGCCTCCTCCGGTGGTGCCCTGTACGGCCGGAACGCGCCCCTCCCGGCGCCGGAGTCGGTGCCGGCGGAGCCCGAGTCGCCGTACGGCGTCGCCAAGCTCTGCGCGGAGCGGTACATCGGTCTCTACAACCAGTTGCACAGCACCCGGCACGCCGTGCTGCGGCTGGCCAACGCCTACGGACCGCGCCAGGACCCGGCCGGCGAGGCCGGCGTCATCGCGGTGTTCTGCGCCGCCGTGCTGGCCGGCAAGCCGCCGGTGATCTACGGCGACGGAACCCAGACGCGCGACTACGTCCATGTGCGCGACGTGGTCCGGGCGTTTCTCGCCGCCGCGGACGCCGGCCGTGCCGGTACCTGGAACATCGGCACCGGGACGGAGGTGACCGTCAACGACCTGGTGACGATCCTCGCCCGGATCACGGGTACCCCACTGACGCCGCGGTTCGCGCCCGCGCGCGCCGGCGAACTGCTGCGCAGTGCGGTGGCATCCGACCTCGCCGCCCGCGACCTGGGCTGGCGGCACGGAATCGGCATAACCGAGGGCCTGGAGAGCGTGTTCCGGTGGATGGAGGCAGGCGCACCGGTCCGCGCCGCCTGCTGAGCGATGCCCGGAATTCGCACCGCGCGGTGACAATTGCGGCTACGGCCGTAACGCATTGTTGTGGCCGGGTGGGAAACTGTTTAACTAACGCCGGGTTCGGGACTTAGGGCACCTGAAGTCCACACCAAGGTCACTGTCTGCGGTTTCGTGGCGGGCCCTATTAATTAAGCCCCCGATATCGGTCGGTATTACCGGTCAGTACCGGTCCCGGCCTCAAATCAAATCCCCCATTAGATTTCCGTCACGAGCCGTGACCGTCATGCCCGTTTCCGGTAATTGACCGATGCCCTCGGGGTCGCAGGTAAGAGCGGGGTGCCCCGGCCAACGGAGGTTGGACATGTTCTACAACCCACGGCATGCGCTTTCTCAGCTGGTGAGACCTCGCACGCGGCGTGCCCGCGCGATCGTCATTACCGCCGCGGCAGTCGCGGCATCCGCGGGCGGCCTCGCCGCCGCCGGGACGTCCGGTGCGGCGACGACTGGCTACAGCGTCGGGCCGCAGAACATCAGCATGGGCGCCCAGTTCGCCGGCCTCTGCCTGGACGACTTCAAGCAGAACGCCACGGCGGGTGCGCCCGTGGTGATCTGGACCTGCTCGGGCAGTGACCCGGCGCAGCAGTGGTACATGGTCAACGATGGGACCATCGAACTGGGCAACACCGGCAAGACGCTCGGCGTCGGCAGCAACGGCAAGGTCGTCCTGGCCACCTCGGACGAACACTGGAAGCCGCTCGGTGACTGGGGCGTGGTCAACACCGACCTGTCCACCGCGGGCAGCAGCACTGCGGGTCCATCCCTGATGCTGCTGAACGACCCGGGATACGCCACGAAGAGCGGCACGCAGCTGATCGCCTACCCCCGCACGCCCGGTGACCCGACCGCAAACGCGCAGTTCAACATGCCGTCCACGACCTACGCGCAGACCAGCTACACCAGCCGGCCCGACAGCGGCCACAGCGGTTTCTGGTCGCTCGACGGCGCCACCCGTTTCGCGTCGGTTACAGCGCTCGGTAACTCGAATTACGAGGGCAGCATCGCCGACGACTACGGCACGTTCTTGACGGTTCCGGGCAACACCGCTCCGGACGGCTCCAATTCGATTGCGAACGTGGTGAAGGGATCGTTCAACGGAACCGGCGGCTACACCTTCACCGCGAGCGGTGGTACGCCATCCGCGTCGAACGTCCAGCCCACCGCGTTCGGCGGCCCCTCGTCCGCCGGCGACCCGAAGGACGGCACCTCCACCAGCAACTGGTATCAGCTGTTCTTCCCGTCGTCCGGCATGACGTTCAGTGGCGGCCTCGACGGCGTCTCGACCGACCCGATGGGCTGGGCATGGGCGTACCGTGCCTGTTCTGGCGGTTCGACGAACTCCTGGTTCGACAACGCGGCCAACAACGACGGGCTCGGATCGGCGGACGGGAACATCACCGGCGGCTGCTGACAACGATCCCGCGGGGCCGCGCTGCGCCTTCCGGCACAGGGCAGCGCGGCCCCGCCGTTTTTCTCCGTATATGGCTACAGTTCTCCCATGGAGCACTGTGGCATCCTCGCCTACAGCCCTCCCGGAGCGGCCCTCTGCTTCCAGGCCTTCTGCCAGGAAGGCTTCCGCGAACTCGGCGGCTATCAGCACCCCGACGTGACGATGGACTGCATCGCTTTCGGGCGCACGATGCCCGCGCTCGAGGCCGGGGACTACCCGCCGGTGCGGGCCGTGCTCGCGGAGAGCGCGCGGCGGCTCGCCCGGGCCGGCGCTACCTTCTTCGTCTGCCCGGACAACACGGTGCACCTCGCGCTGGAGGCACCGGGGGAGGATCTGCCGCTGCCGGGCCTGCACATCGCCGAAACCGTCGCCGAACGCGCCGCCCGCGACGGCCGCAGCCGCGTCGGCGTCCTCGGTACGATGCAGACGATGCAGGGCCCGGTCTATCCGCGGGCGCTCGCGGCGCGCGGGATCGCCGCCGAGGTGCCGGACGAGGCGGACCGGCGGACCGTCAACAAGATCATCTTCGATGAGCTGGTGAACGGCGTGTTCACCGCGCCCGCGCGGCAGGAATACGTGCGGATCATCGAGCAGCTGGCCGGCGGTGGCTGCGACGCGGTCGCGCTGGTGTGCACCGAGATCCCGCTCCTGGTGGCCCCCGCCGACTCGCCGCTGCCCACGCTGGACTCGACCCGCCTGCTCGCCCGCGCCGCCTACGAGGTCGCCGTCGGCACGCAGGCCCTGCCCACCTGGCGCGGCGGCCCGGTGAACCGATGACCTACTACCGGCGCGACCTCGCCCTCGCGCATCACCGCGGATACGGCCACCACGCCGCGCGAACCGCTCCGGGCATCCTCCAGCTTCTCCGCCCAATCCGGGAGCGCGGCGGGGTGGTGCACGAGTTCGGCTGCGGCACCGGGCTGCTCACCCGGGAACTGCTCGCCGCCGGTCACCGCGTCATCGCCACCGACGCATCACCCGCGATGCTCGAAATCGCCCGCTCTGAGCTTGGTGACGGCGCGGACCTCCGGCTGCTGGCGCTCCCGGACGACCCGATGCCGCCGGCCGACGCGATCGTGTCCGTCGGCCATGTGCTCAGCTACCTTCCCAGCGCCGCCGCCATCGACCGCGCGCTCGCCGCCATCGCCGGTGCCATCCCGCCCGGCGGGCTGGCCGCGTTCGACATCTGTGACCTGCAGTACCGCGAGGCCGCGGCGGAGGTGCGCAGCGCCGGGCGGTCCGGTCCCGACTGGGCCGTCATCGTGGAGTACAGCATCCCGTCGGCGGACCGTTTCGTCCGCGACATCACGGCCTTCGTGCCGGACGGCAACGGAGCCTGGCGCCGCGACGACGAACGGCACGAGAACGTGCTCATCGACACCGCCCGCCTGCCCTCGCTGATGCGCGAGCACGGCCTCCAGGCGACGGTCCGGCCGTCGTTCGGCACCGAGCAGCTTCCGGTCGGCCTGAAGGCCGTCGTCGCGCGCCGCCCGTCAGCCGAACCCGCCCGGTAACCCGGCCTACTCAGAACTCGTCGGCGGTGCTGATCGGCTCGGTGATCGTGATCTCGGGCGGCTCCGGATTCGCGCCGGACTCGGCGATGAAGGCCTGAAGCTCGGGGTTGTCCATGAACTTCTGGAACTGCCCGACGGACTCCCATTCGTCCGTGACCAGGACGAACCCGTCACCGACGCTGAACCGGTGGTGCAGGCAGCCGGCCGACCGGCCCTGTTCGCCGAACTTGGCCAGTTGGTCGGTGCGGTCACGGAAAGTCTGTTGCGCCCTTGCGGTGTTGCCCTGGAACTTAACGTTGATCAGCACACTCATGGGGTCCCCCCGTTTGCTGGGCGAGGCGGCGCCTCGCTTCCCCCAGACCGTCATAACCCGGGACCGCGCTGGACGTAAGGGGACAAAGGTCCCGCCACCATGCCCGGCCGCTGCGGCGGATCGGCTGGCCCCCGCCGGTGCACGCGGGGCCAGCGCCTAGAAGGCCGCTTCCTCCCCGAACATCGCGAGCGGGCAGAGCAGGATGTGCCCGAGTGCGCAGCGAATTCGCACATGCACGATCGGGCCGTTGGTGCTCTGGATTACCTGCCGGTGGATGATCTCGGCCGGTGCGTCACAGAACCTGTTGGGGGTAATCGCCTCGGGGCAGTCAACCCAACGAGCCGAATCCTCAGCCAAGCGGCCCACCGCCGCCAGCAGCGCGCGCAAGGCGCAATCTGTTGTGAATCACCACAAATCACCGTCCGCAGGGGAGAAAGCCCGCGGGCGGCTTCCGCCGTCGGTCGCAACCGGAAGCCGCCCCCGGTCACCGGAGGGACTTCCGGCGCAAACTACTACTGACTGACCAGTATGCGAGGTTTACACGATTTTGTACGAAGCTCAACGCAACTGTGACCGTGATCTCACACGGGGCGGTGGCCAAGCTGGCGCCCGCGCAAGGCCGCGGCCGGCTGACGTTCGCGGTCAGTTCGCGCCGTCAGGTCCGTGGCCGGGAGGGATCTGCTCGCCGGGCGGGGGCGGGCCGGGAGGCGTTCCGTCGCCGAACGGCCGGCCGCCCAATTCGTCGCGGCCGTGCGGAGCCAGCCAGCCGGACAGGTCGGGTCCCGCGGGAACGATCCCGGTCGGGTTGATGCTCCGGTGCACCTCGTAGTAGTGCCGTTTGATGTGCACGAAGTCGGTGGTGTCACCGAACCCCGGCGTCTGGAACAGGTCGCGGGCGTAGGCCCACAGCACCGGCATCTCGGTGAGCTTCGACCGGTTGCACTTGAAGTGGCCGTGGTAGGCGGGGTCGAACCGGGCCAGCGTGGTGAAGAGGTAGATGTCCGCGTTGGTGATCGTGTCGCCGGCCAGGTACCGCTGCCGCGACAGCCGGTCCGACAGCCAGTCCAGCCTCGCGAACAGCCGGTGATACGCGTCTTCGTAGGCTCGCTGTGAGGTCGCGAACCCGGCCCGGTACACGCCGTTGTTCACGTCCTTGAACACCCGTTGCGCCACGTCGTCGATCTCCGCGCGCCGGTCGGCCGGGTAAAGGTCCGGGGCGCCGGGCCGCTGGTATCCGGTCCACTCGGTCTCGAGGTCGATCGCCATCTGGCGGAAATCGCTGGTCACCACGGCGCCGGACGGGATGTCGACGATCGCGGGGACGGTGACGCCCCGGTCGTAACCGGGGACCGCCTGCTCGTAGGCGTCGGCCAGCCGCTCGATGCCGAGCACCGGGTCGCGGCCGTCCGGGTCGAGGTCGAAGGCCCAGCTGCGCTTGTCGTGGGTGGGGCCGGCGATGGCCATCGACAGTACCGGCTCCAGGCCGAGCAGCCGCCGGATGATCGCGAGGCGGCCGGCCCAGGGACACGGCCGGCCGATCACCAGCCGGTACCGTCCCGGCTCCACCGGCCAGCCGTCGCGGCCATCAGCGGTGATCCGTGCGTCCAGGTACCGCATGTCGCGGACGAAGGTGCCATCCGTGCTCATACCGTGCGACGCTACTCGACGCGCCACGACGCCCCGCGGTCAGGAACTCAGATGGCGCTCCAGCGCCTCGACCTTGGAGGTGAGCGCGTTCTTCTCGCCGGCCCGCAGGTCGGCCTTGAGGGTGAGGCTGACCCGGGGCGCCCGGGCCGCCACGGCGTCCACCGCCCGCTTGACCACGTCCATCACCTCGTCCCAGTCACCCTCGACCGAGGTGAACATGGCGTCGGTCCGGTTGGGCAGCCCGCTGTCACGGACCACCCGGACGGCGTCGGCCACGTATTCGCTGACGCCTTCGCCGGCGCCGATCGGGGTGACGGAGAATGCGACGATCATCGGGGACCTCCAGCCTTCCGGGTATTCGCCGGTCCTTCCCCGCCAATCCTCCGCCGCCCCGCCGTCCGCAACAATCTGCCGCCCGGCGGTGTTCACCGGACAGGAACGCCGCTGACCCTTCTGGGGCTGGCCGGGACGGGAGAAGGTGACGCGAGTGAGCCGTCGCGGCTGGGCGCTGTTCGCGGCGATGTGCGTGATCTGGGGCATCCCGTACGTGTTCATCAAGATCGCCGACACCGGCGTCTCGGTGCCGGTGCTGGTGTTCACCCGCGTCGCCGGGGGAGCGGTGCTGCTGCTGCCGCTCGCCGCGTACCGCCACGAACTGCGCGTCCTGCGGCCGCACTGGCGGTACCTCGCCGCTTTCGCCGCCGTCGAGATCATCATCCCGTGGATGCTGCTGTCCAACGCTGAACGCCGGATCTCCAGTTCGCTGAGCGGCCTGCTGGTCGCCGCGGTCCCGATCATGGGCGCGATCCTCGCGCACCTGGCACGCACGGAACGGCTGAGTCCGCTGCGCTGGACCGGCCTGCTGATCGGTCTCGGCGGTGTGGTGCTGCTCGCCCTCCCCGGGGCGCGCGGCGGCAACGGCTGGTCGGTGGCCCAGGTGCTGCTGGTCGCGGTCTGTTACACGATCGGCCCGTTCATCGCCAGCCGGAAGCTCAGCGGCGTTCCCGGCCTGGGCATGACCGCCGTCTGCCTGGCGTTCGCCGCGGTCGTCTACGCGCCAGCCGCGGCGCTGACCTGGCCCGCGAGTGCTCCGTCGGCGCGGGTCGCCTGGTCGCTGGCCGGGCTGGCGGTCATCTGCACCGCCGCCGGGTTCGTCGTCTTCCTGCGGCTCATCGCGGAGGCGGGCCCTGCCCGGGCGACCGTCTTCACCTACGTCAACCCGGCCGTCGCGGTCGCGGCCGGTGCGCTGGCGCTGGGCGAGCGGATCACCGCGGCGATGCTCGTTTCCTTCGTCCTGATCATCAGCGGTTCCGTCCTCGCCACCCGGGTCGGGAGTCCGGGCGCCGGCGCGGGCTCCGTCTCCGGAACGCCCCCTACGGATCGGGCGGGAGCCGGTAGCCGCGCTTGACCACGGTCTGCACCAGCCCGGCGTCGCCGAGGGCGCCGCGCAGCCGGGCCACCGCCACCTCCACCGCGTGATCATCACCACCCGCCGGCAGGCTGTTGCGCAGTTCGGGCCGGCTGACCACCCGGCCGGGCTGGCGGGAAAGCACCCGAAGGACCGTCATCGGCGCCTGCGGCACCGGGCGCAGCGCACCATCCACGAGCGCGGCGTGACCCCGAAGCTCGATCAGGTGGCCCCCGGCCCGGAAGCTGGGCGCCGTGGACGGCAGGACCTCGGTGAGCTTGCGGATCATCGCCCCGACCCGCCCGCGCTGCGGCCACACCGCGGGGATGTCCCGGGCGAGCAGCGGTTCCGCCGTCACCGGGCCGACGCACATCGCCAGCAGCCCGCCTTGCAGCGCGGCCTCCAGCGCGGGCTGCATTCCGCGGGCCGCCGCCCGGGCGAGGAGGCTGGCCGCGGCGGGCGCGCTGGTGAACGTCACCGCGTCGACGCCTCCGGCGATCGCCGCGTCGATCAGCCGGTCCAGCGGCCCGGTATCGGCCGGGCCGGTCCACCGGTACACCGGCACCGTTTCCACCGACGCGCCCGCGCGCCGCAGCGCCGCGGAGAACTCGGGCAGCGGTTCGCCATGCATCTGCACCGCGATGCGCTGGCCGTGCACGCCGCGCTCCAGCAGGTGCTCGAGCACCTCGGCCGAGGATTCGGCGGAGTCCGAGGGCGGCGACCAGTCCTCGCGCAGGCCCGCCGCGCGGATCGCGCCGCGCGCCTTGGGGCCGCGGGCCACCAGCCGCGCCCGCCCGAACGCGGCGAGCAGCGGTTCCGCCAGCCCCCAGCCGTCCGCGGCGTCCAGCCAGCCGCGGAAGCCGATGCCGGTGGTGGCGACCAGCACATCCGGCGGCTCGGCGATCACCGCCCGTGTCGCGGCGAGCAGGTCGCTGTCGTCGGCGAGCGGGACGATGTGGATCGCGGGGGCGTGCAGCACGGCCGCGCCACGCCGCTGCAGCAGCGTCCGCATCTCATCGGCCCGCCGCTCCGCCGTGACGGCGACCGTGTACCCGGCCAGCGGCGGAACCTCATCGGCCAGCGAGTCCATCATTTCCTCCGGGCCAGGCGATCTCGACGGCCCCGTCGCGCTCGCGCACTGCGTACACCGGCACCCGGACGTCTTCGGCGTCGAGGCAGATGCCGGTGGCGAGCGCGAAAGCCTGCTTATGCATCGGGGACGCGACGATGGCAACACCATCCCGGTCGCCAACGATTCCGCGGGACAGCACCGCGGCGCCGGAGAACGGGTCAAGATTCGACAGCGCATGCAGCCCGCCGTCGTGGGTGCGGAACACCGCGGCCTGGCAACCGTCCGGCAGCAGCGCGGCGACGCCGCGCTCCGGGACGAGGGCGCTCGCCGGGCAGATCGGGATCCAGGTCATCGGGCCGTCCCCGGGTGCGCGGGCACCGGCATGCCCAGGTCCACCGCCGCGGATCCGCGGGGCTGCGCCGGTACCGGCTGGCCGCGTTCCACCGTGAACTCGACCGCCGGGTCCGCCGCGTCGGGCGCGTTGACGAACGAGACGAACCGCGCCAGCCGCTCCGGGTCCTCCAGCACCCCGCGCCACTCGTCGGCGTACGACGCGACGTGCCGGGCCATCGCCGCGTCGAGCTCGGCGCAGATCCCCAGGCTGTCGTCGATGATGACGGAGCGCAGATGCTCCAGGCCGCCGTCCAGCGCCTCGATCCACGGCGCGGTGCGCTGCAGCCGGTCGGCGGTGCGGATGTAGAACATCAGGAACCGGTCGATCAGCGTGATCAGCTCGTCGTGACCGAGATCCGATGCCAGCAGCTCGGCGTGCCGCGGCCGGGCGCCGCCGTTGCCCCCGACGAGCAGGTTCCATCCGTTCTCGGTCGCGATCACGCCGAAGTCCTTGCCCTGGGCCTCGGCGCATTCGCGGGCGCAGCCCGAAACGCCGGCCTTGATCTTGTGCGGGGACCGCAGGCCCCGGTAGCGCAGCTCGAGCTCGATCGCCAGGCCGACCGAGTCCTGCACTCCGTACCGGCACCAGGTAGACCCGACGCAGGACTTCACCGTGCGCAGCGCTTTGCCGTAGGCGTGCCCGGACTCGAAGCCGGCGTCCACCAGCCGCCGCCAGATCCGCGGAAGCTCGTCCACCCGCGCGCCGAACATGTCGATCCGCTGCCCGCCGGTGATCTTGGTGTAGAGGCCGAAGTCGCGGGCGACCTCGGCGATGACCATCAGCTTGTCCGGGCTGATCTCGCCGCCTGGCACCCGGGGGACGACCGAGTAGGTGCCGTTGCGCTGCAGGTTGGCGAGGTGGTGATCGTTGGTGTCCTGCAGCGCGGCCTGCTCGCCGTCCAGGACGTGGGCCTGCTGGCCGCTGGCGCTGCCGAGGGCGGCGAGGATCGACGCGATCGCGGGCTTGCAGATGTCGCAGCCCCGGCCCTGGCCGCGGGCGGCGAGGAACGCCGAGAAGGTCGTGATCCCGGTGGTGGCGCCGATCTCGAACAGCTCCGCTCGCGAGTACCCGAAGTGCTCGCACAGCGCCGTGGACTGGCTGACCCCGCCGGCCTCCAGCAGCTGCTTGAGCGCGGGCACGCAGCTGCCGCATCCGGTGCCGGCCTTCGTGCAGGCCTTCAGCCCGGCGACGTCGCCGGCGCCGCCGCTGCTGACCGCGTCCATGATGTCGCGTTTTGGCACGCCGTGGCAGGAGCAGATCAGCGCGTCGCCCGGCAGCGCGGCTACTCCGCGGGCTCCTTTCCCGGCCCCGTCATCACCGCCTGCGTCCGGCGCGATCAGGGCGACCGGGTCGCCCGGCAGTTCCCGGCCGGTCAGCGCGCGCAGCATCGGGTAGGCGGAGGCGTCGCCGACGAGGATCCCGCCGAGCAGCGTGCGCGCGTCGTCGGAGACGACGAGCTTGGCGTAGCTGCCGCCGGCCGGGTTGCTCAGCACGACGGGCAGCGCACCCGGTGCCGCGCCGTGCGCGTCGCCGAAGCTGGCGACGTCGACGCCGAGCAGCTTCAGCTTGGTCGAAGGGTCGGGCTCCGGGAACTGGGCCTCGCCGCCGCCGTTCAGCCGGGCGCCGGTCAGTTGAGCGGCTACGACCTCGGCCATCGCATAGCCGGGCGCCACCAGCCCGTACACCCGGCCGCGTACGGCGGCGCATTCGCCGGCGGCAGAGATATGCGGGTCGGC
>JBPYFL010000096.1:0-3244 GCA_051986485.1 Streptosporangiaceae bacterium
CCACAGCGAAGTAAGGAATCACCAGCGCGCCGACTGCGGGAATGGCCGCGAACCACCCTGCACCAGCGGCGAACAGGGCAACTGTCAGCACGAAACAGCCCACCCGGAAGGCCATCATGATCAGGTAGCGGCGTTCCCGGTAGGCGATGTCCTCGGAGCGCGGCTTGCGCGCCTCCGTTACCAGTTGCGCGGTGTTGCGCGCCCTCCTGGGCAGCACCCTCACGTGTCCAAACTATGCGCTGTCGTGGGTCCCGTCACCCCCGCGATGTCAGTGAGGGTGCGCGCCCCGGCGAGCGCCATCGCGTGCGCGAGGTCATCGGTGATGCCGGTCAGCAGGTCCCGGACGCCGTCGGCGCCGTCGCAGGCGAGGGCCCACAGCACGGGGCGGCCGAGGAACACCGCGTGTGCCCCGAGGCCCAGCGCGGCAAGGACGTCCTCGCCGGTGCGCAGCCCGCCGTCGGCGTACACCCGGCCGGGGCCAACGGGAGCCGTTCCCTCCGGGGCGCGAGCGAGCTCTGTGGTCACGCCGGGCAGGGCGAGCGCGGTGGGCAGGGCACGGTCGAGCTGGCGCCCGCCGTGGTTGGACACGATCACCCCGGCCGCGCCCGCGTCGATGCAGGCCCGCGCGTCATCGGGCCGCAGCACCCCTTTGACCAGGACCGGGACGCCCAGCCGGGCGAGCCAGCCGATATCGGCGAAGCTCAGGTCGGCCGCCTGGTCGGCCTGAGCCAGGTCCGCCAGCGGCCCCGTGTTGACGAGGAATTCGGCTTCGGTGAACAGGCTCTCGCCACGGTCCCGGCGCTTGTGCCCGACGACGGGGGTGTCCCCGGTGAGTACCAGCGCCCGGGCGCCTGCCGCTACCGCGCGGCTGATCATCCGCGCGGTCAGGTCCCGGTCGCGCAGTATGTAGACCTGGAACCACCAGGCACCGCCGGCGTCGGCGGCGGCCCGGCCGATGTCCTCGATCCGCCGGCTGCTGCGGCTGGAGACGACCGTGAGCGCGCCCGCGGCCGCCGCACCCCGGACGGTCGCCAGCTCGCCCTCGGGGCTGGCAAGGCCCTGGAACCCGGTGGGCGCGACCGCGACCGGGGTCGCCGCAGTGACCTCGGGCACGCCCGGCAGGCGGACGCTCGTGTCGACCACGGAGACGTCGCGGAGCACCCGGGGCAAGAGCCAGTACTGCCGCCACGCCCGGACATTGGCCCGCAGTGTCCGCTCGCGCCCGGTGCCGCCCGCGTAGTAGTCATAGACCTCTGGGGTTAGCAGGCGCCGGGCCCGCCGCTCCAGTTCCGCGATGTTGACGGGCACCGGCGCTCCCACAACCTGGAGGGATCATGACTGATCGAACGTACCGGGTGACCGAGATCGTCGGCACCTCGCCGGACGGCATCGAGACCGCGATCCGCAACGGCGTGCAGCGGGCCGCCCAGACGCTGCGCCACCTCGACTGGTTCGAGGTCACCGAGATCCGCGGCCAGATCAGAGACGGCGAGGTAGCCCACTACCAGGTCGGCATGAAAGTGGGCTTCCGCCTGGAAGACACCTGAGGGCACCGGCCTCGTTCAGCTTGCCTGGCTGACCGAGGACATGTTGAAGTCCTCGAACCGCGCGGGGGGCATCGCGGCCCGGGTGAAGTACTCACTCCACTCGCGGGGCAGGGCGGGCACGGTGGCGCCGACCTCGGCGAGCCGCCGGAGCAGGGCAACCGGGCTCTCGTTGAACCTGAAGTTGTTGACCACGCCGGTGACCTCGCCGTCCTCTACCAGGTACACCCCGTCCCTGGTGAGCCCGGTGAGCAGCAGCGTCTGCGGATCTACTTCGCGGACATACCAGAGACAATTGACCACCAGGCCGCGCCGGGTCCCGGCGATCAGGTCGTCCAGCGTGCCGCCCGCGGCAGCGCTCTCCAGGATCAGGTTGCCGGTGACCGGCGTGGTAGGCAGCCCGGACGCCTCCGCGGTCCACCTGGTCTGCCGCAGCGCGGCGAGCACGCCGTCGCGCAGCCAGGTGACCGGGGGGATCGCCAGGCCGTTGTCGAACACCGAGGTCTCCGGCCCGGAGGCGTGCGCGATCATGAACGGAGCGCACCGCAGCCCGGCGGCCCCCGGATCGCTCCGCAGGGTCACCGGCATGCTGGCCAGCCGTTCCCCGACCCGCGTGCCGCCGCCGGGCTTGCTGAACACGGTCCGTCCGTCCAGGGCGTCCTTCGCCCCGGCCGACCAGTAAAGGTAGATGAACAGGTCGGCCATGGCGCTCGGCGTCAGCAGCGTCTGGTACCTGCCCGCGGGCAGGTCCACCTGCCGCCGCGACCAGTCCAGCCGCCGGTCCAGGTTGGCTGTGATCGCCGGCACGTCCAGGTCGGTGAAGTCGGCAGTGGCCTGGCCCGCCCAGGCCGACCCGCCCGGCTCGGCCGACTTGGCGTTGATCTCGGCCTTGCCGGTTGGCTGGTCGTAGCGCAGCCGCAGCCCGGTGGAGGTACCGAGGAAGGTGCTGCTCAGTGAGTGATTGGCGTACCCGTACAGCTTCCGCCCGGCCGCCGCGGCGGCCTGGAATGCTTCGGCGAGCGCGGGGGAGAACGCCGCGAACACGCCAATGCCGGTGCTGCCCGGCTCGTCGTCCCAGCCCGGGAGCCCTGGCTCCGGCGCTTCCTTGACACCGAAAGCGGCCGGGTCCGACGGCCCGAGCAGCGGCTGTGCCTCATCGACCGGCGAACTCTCGCGCGCGGCCTGCTCTGCCGCGGCGACCACGTCCGCCACCTGGTCCTCGCGCACGCCCGCCCGGGACACCACGCCGGCCCGGGTGCCGTCGCCGCTGCGGGTGACCGCGATGACGGTGAGCTGCCGGCCCCGGGACACGCCGTCGGTGGTCAGCGAGTTCGCGGCCCAGCGCAGGTTCGCCGCGGACCACTCGTCGGCGATCACGACGCAGTCGTCGCAGCGGGCGGCGGCGAGGGCGCGCTCCACGGCCTCCTGCGGAGTCATGATCCCTCCTGCGCCGTGTTGAGGATCCGTATGCCGCGGAAGACGGCCGCGGGGCAGCCGTGGCTGACCGGCGCGGTCTGCTGCGGCTGGCCCTTGCCGCAGTTGAAGGCGCCGCCGAGAACATAGGTCTGCGGGCCGCCGACCGCCTCCATCGAGTTCCAGAAGTCGGTGGTGACGGCCTGGTAGGCCACGTCGCGGAGCTGGCCGGCCAGCCTGCCGTTCGCGATCTTGTAGAAGCGCTGCCCGGTGAACTGGAAGTTGTA
>JBPYFL010000097.1:0-66169 GCA_051986485.1 Streptosporangiaceae bacterium
GATGGTGCGGACGTCACCGTGGACGTAGCTGTCACGCACTTTGCCCTCGTGGCGGACACCAAGGTGACCGAAGTCCGTTCGGTCGAGAGTGCCCAGCAGTTCCCTCGCAAGCCTCTCGTCTGAGAGCATCGGCGTCCCTCCTTCGATCCGCAGCGGTGACTCCATGACGTCCTCCCTCTGGATCATCCGGTTCATTGCGTCGACCCGGGCAGCCGCCTGCCGGGCAGCCTCCGTCAGGCGCCGGCGGTGCTCGACCAGCCGCGCCCGTCGCGCGCCCCGGTCAGTGGCGTCGACGATGGCGGCGACATCCTCCAACGGCATTCCGACGTCCCGCAACGCGGCAAGGGTGCGCGCTCGCGGCAGCTGGCGCAGCCCGTAGCGGCGGTAGCCGGTGCGATCATCGACCTCGGCCGGCACGAGCAGGCCTACCTGGTGGTAGTGCCGCAACGTCTCAACCGTCAGCCCCGACAACTGCGCGAACGCGCCGACACCGACCAACTCGCCTGAGTCCACACCAGCAGTGTCCAACCCTCGGCCGCCCGAGAGTCAAGGCGGGACCGCCAGGCCCGGATCGTTCAGTAGGGGCGGAAGAATGTCGCACGTCAGTCGCCGGAGGACACCACACACGAAGGCATCGCAGGGATAATCAGCTCTACGGATCCTAAGGCTGCGATCCGCGAGCCACCACGGGGTAACGGCAGGACGGATCAGGCAGGCCCACCGTGGACCACACACGGGCCGCACGCCAGGCGGCCACCTGGTCAGGGACGGTAGCTCATAGACACCCGCCAAGCTCCGGACCAGGCAGGCCACCTCTGTGCGATATCCACGCTGCCGTGCTCCATATCGCCCGCTTGGCACCGTCAGGGACGCTCGCTATCTGAGGCTGGACCTCGCCGGTGGAACGGCGCATGACCGTCACGGCCAACACCACGAGCCAGGCCAGGTAAGCGTAGGCATTGATGCGCTCAAAAGCGCCCAGCCACGGCGTCGGCTGATTATTCGCAATATCTTGCATGTACGTCCCGGCCAGCCATCCAAACACTGCCATGACCACCAGCGACCCGATCGAGTAGTACCGGAACCATCCTCGATATGCAGTAACGGCGCAGATCACCGCCACGAGGACAAGGAGCACCCACACAACCGTCAAGTCGCCGTGCATGGTGTCGTTGAACCCCGTTTTCATCCCGCGAGAACTCATCGGGAAGAACGGATGGAGTACCAGCCCGAGCATGACTGCTAGGAACAGGAAACCTGCGGTTCCCCGCAGCGCCCTATTCCGATCGCCTGCTCGCCAAAGGCCCATACTGAACGCGGCCAGCAGCAGCCCATGCACGGTAAAAAACGTCACCATCAAGGGGCGGACGGGAGAGCCGTATGCCGATAGCTCGCTGATGGCGTGGCCCTTGAAGCTGTAACCCGTGTACAGCAGGCCCGAGAGCAGGTCTCCCACTACATAGACTCCCGCACCAGCGATGCCTGCGGCGAGCAGTGCCTTCTTTGCCGTCGGCCGTTGCCACATACGAGACAGCACATCCCGCCACCGGACGGTGCTCACTGTTGATCTCATGGCACCTCCCTTCGGCCCGTACCAGCATCAACCAGCCAGATGGACACACAACAGCGGCCAAGGTCCTCCGCCAGCCGGACCTCCGTAATCCGCGAATCCGGCCCGTGCCTCCTGCGTGCCGGGAAGAGCGGTTCCGGCGGCGGCATGTGCGGTCGTTGCAGCGCGGCGTTGCGCAGCTCAAACCGCCGGGGATGCCGACGTTCCCGGTGTACGGGGTTTGTCACCGATGACCCGGCACATCATGTCCACCCAGGTCGTCACGAAGGTCTCGTCGTCGGTGCCGGGCGGGGTGACGCCGAGCACGGTGCTCAGCATTCGTGACGAGAGCAGCGCGCCGAGCCCGACGTTGGCGACCGCCCGGGCGCGGTCGGCGGGGAGCGCGTTTCTTTCTGCCAGCCAGCCGGCGAACTCGGTGTAGGTGGCGCCGACGAGCCGCCTGGCCGCGTGCTGGGCGGGCTCAGGCCGAGTGCGCGCCCGCATCCAAGCCCAGCGCTGTGCTGCGAGCCGCGGCGCGCGTCTCTCACCGGCCCGAAGGACCCCGCCCTGTCGCCTGACTACCGGAGGCTGCCAGGTATTGCCGGGTTCCTGCCTGCCTCCAGTCGCGGCTAGCGCCCGCTTCCGTCAGGATCGCGCGGATGGCCGCCCCGGACAGGTCGGTCTTGGACAAGAACGGAATCGCAGGGCTGTCCGCCATCAGGTCTCCGAGATCATCCGGCGAGTAATTGGACATGAGGATGACCTGCGGATCACCATCCGTATCACCGGCGGTGAGCTGGCGGGCGAGGCCCAAGCCGCTCTCTCCGCGAAGGGCGATGTCGACCAGGACGACGTCCGGCCGCAGATCCTCGCTGTAGCGGCGGGCCTCGGCGCACGTCGCCGCGGCGGCGACCACGTCGATCCCTTCCCGTTCCAGCATGATGGGAGCGGCCCAGAGAAAGTAAGGGTCGTCGTCGACAAGCAGGCAGCGCATGTCCACGGTCCAAGTATGAAGCGCCGGGCAACCACCGCGCAGCGCGGCTAACCGGGTAGCCCGGGTGCCCACTAGCGGGGGCGGCCAGGTTGACCCGTCGACTCAGATCAACCTCTACTGGCAGTTATCAGGGGGGACGCGTCACACTGAAGCCGGTACAGGGGCTTGCGCCACCCTCGGAGGTGAAGCATGGGTCAGCCGGAAGGGCCGTAGCCATGCGATTCTCCCGCTGGGAGCCCAAGAACTACTGGCAAGTTTGGCTGACCGCGCCCCTCTTCGGTGTGCCTTGGCTCAGCACGATCGCAAACCAGGCGCCCGTGGCGCCACCGCGTGCGCCCGCCCGCGCCCGGTTTGGCTTTCCTGGCTGCGGGCGGGGTTCGCGGGCCGGATCCTCCTGTCGCTTAACCAGCCGCGGGAGTAGGTAGCGCGCGGGGTCCGGCTTGGTAGCCGGCCGCATGATGTGCGGGCCGAGCGGGCCGGTCTCGTCGGTCCGATGATCTCAGCGGCGCGCCTGGCCAGCTTGAGCAGCGTGGCTCACGCCGCCACGTGCCGCTTGAGGACGAGGACGGGGGTCTTGTGCAGGCCCGGTTGAACGCGCCCGATGACGGCGCCGGACGGTGCCTCCTCCTGCCCGCAGACCTGCCAGCCCGCCCTGCCCAGGGCGATCAGGCTGGCGATGAAGTCGCCAGGCCAGGTCTTCTCGCCGATGGCCGGCTGGGCGTCCCAGGCCAGCCGTGTGTACTCCGTGCTCTGCACTGCTGCCGCCCCCTTCCGGGGCCAGCACCACCCGGCCGCTTCGCGGCATTTACATCGTAACACGATGTAAGTCATTCACGTTGAGACTGCGGGCCGGGGCTTGCCGGGGGCCACCGTACGGGCCAGGATCCCGAGCGTGGCACGCAGTGCGCGCTCTGGGATCACTGGGAAGACGGCGGCGTCCTTCCAAGCCTGCTCGGCCGCCGACCAGTCGTAGTACGACGTTACGAGTGTCCCGTCCTCGATGGGCGCGAGCCGGTAGCCGTACACATGTCCAAGTTCCAGCTTGCCGCGGTCCAGCTTGCCGCTGACGGTCCAGGCGATCTCCCGGTCCAGCTCGAACCTGACGATTTCGACGGTGACGTCGTAGAGACCGAGGGGATAGTCGTTGAGCGCTTCCCGGTCCATGTGCACGACGAAGTTGTCTCCCACCTTGGAGACAGCGTCCCCGCTGGCTTCCATCAAACTGCCGGAGCTATCTATGGCCACGTGCCCCCGGGGATCGCTGAGCACGGCGAAGATGTCTTCCGGGGGTGCGGCCACAGCCCGCTGCACTTCGAGTCGTTCGACCATCGGCCTATTGTCGCGCCTGAGCCCACCGGCGCGCCCGGCCGTTCATCAAGCGAGCGTGCCCTCGAAGCTAACGGTGGAAGTAGCCGGTGTGCAGGTCTCGCACGATCGCATCGATAGGTTGCCCGCTCACGGTGATGGAGCCTCGCCACGGCGATGCCAGTGCAAAGAGCAAGGCCAGGCAGAGTCCGACCACCAGTACGAGCCCGCCGACCGGGAGCGCTGTCGGCCAACCTCTGCCCAGGGTAAGCACCGTGGCATTGGTGATCAGCGCCGCCCCGGCGGCGACCAGGACGACCACGTAAAGGACGGCGGGCTCGTGCGAGGCCGCGGCCAAGCGGTTTCGCCGATCCGCGGTGAGGGCGTCGAGGGAGGACAGCATCTCGCCGCTTTCGGATCCGGCCAGGCTGGGGCGGGCCGACTGTGCCCGGACGGCGCTCTCCAGGTCGGCCAGGGCTCGCGAGGTGGCGGGATCGTCCCCTACCGCTGCCTGGTTGCCATGCCACTCATATGTCCTCGTCGCTTGCAGATAGCCGGCCAACGCTGAATGGATCGGCCCGGGGTCGGCTCCGGCGCTGGTCGCTGCCCAGGCCAGGCGGGACGCGTCGGCGGCCTCGGTGCTCACGATCCCCTGCGCCGATGACTGCTGCCCCGCCTCGCTGGCCAGCGTGAGTGCCGTGATGAGTGCGAAAAGGCCGCCGATCGCGGTCATGAGTGCTGCCGCGACATTGAAGGCATTGTCCCGGTGTGCGGGCGGTATCAGCGCTCGTACCGCCATCCGGGCAGCAACCGCGAATAGCACCGCTGCGGCCAGTCCGCCGACGACGAGCACCCAGGCCGGCAGCGACGTTAGCCAGATCATGGTGTAGACATGCCCGGGATTTCTCCCGGCCAGTGGTGCGATACCTGCTCGGCGCTGCGGTGACGGTCGCCGTTCGGCTGCTCGTTGCGCGCGCCCGACGGACGATGATCAACGGCCGGGCGGCGTTTCGGCGATTAGCGCAACGGCACCGGGTAATCGCGCCACCGTTGCCACGAGCAGCCGCGGCGGCAGCCTCCTGTCAGTCCTCTCCGGAGAACCGCCCCCACGCTGCCTGCTTCGACACGCCGAGCGCCTGTCCGATGCGGGTCCAGCTGATGCCGCGATCGCGCAAGGTGGCCACATGGTGGTGCACCGCGGCATCGGCCTGGGAAACCACGGCCTGAATCCGTCTCAGGCTTGCGAGCAACTCGTCGTCCGGCCGCTCGGTCCATGAGCCGAACTCCCCCGCCGGTTCCTCAGCGAGGATCAGGTCACAGAGGTGCACGCATTCGTTGCAGATGTAGACACCAGGGCCGGCGATGAGCTTGGCCACGGCGCCCTTGTCCTTGATGCAGAACGAGCAGCACACGGTCTCAAGCGGGCTGGCGCCTGGCGCCGCACCCGGGGATTCAGCCATGCCGTCAACTTAAGCTTGACGATCACCGGCGTCAAGGGAGCCTTGACGCAGCACGCGGTGGGGTGCTCCGTCGCCCCGGTGACGGTTAGGCTTGCATCCGGGCCAGCATTCGGCAGGGGCTCACTAGGGGGCTCGGCCTAGCTACGGTCATCGCTAGGGTGCCCAGTTGAAGCCGGGCATGGTGGTGCAAATGGGGTATACCAGGCAGTGGATGGTCGCCACCCTTCGTCAACTCGGTTACCAGAAGGCCGCTGACGAGGCGTTGCGGGAAATGCCCGAGGAGTTTGATCGCGCGCAGCTTCAGGCATTCGGCGACCGGCACGGCATTTCCCACGACGAGATGATCAGCCGGATGGGCGGCAGCCCGTAGGCCTGGGCGCCTACCCGGGCTCCGCCTCCAGGAAGCCGGGTGCCTCGTATGCGGGGTGCGGGTACCGGTAGAACCCCTGGCCGCTCTTAACGCCCAGGTGACCGCTGTCTACATAGGCGCGGAGGAACCGGGCATTGGTTACCGTCTGCGCGTCTTTTGTCAGCCTCGCCCAGTATTCGGTGATATGCCAGGCGGTGTCCAGGCCGACACCATCGAGCATCCCGAACGGGCCAATGGGCATCTTCATGATCCCCATCCAGGAACGATCGACGTCTTCCACAGCGGCGACGCCATTGGCGACCAGCGTGAGCGCCTCCCGGTTTATCGCCGTGTACAGCGCGTTGAAGACATAGCCGAAGCTCTCCCGGCGCAGCCGGATCGGGATCTGGCCGATCAGCCGCGAAAAGCCGATGAGACATTCCGTCGTCTCTTCCGAGGTGCCCGGATGCGGCATCACGTCCACGACGTTTGACGACCACACCGGCGTATGGAAGTGCAGCGCCGCGAACCGGTCGGGCCGTCCTGTCGCCGCCGCGAACATCGACGGCACGAGCGTCGAGCTATTCGTGGTGAAAATCGCCCGTTCTGGGCAAAGGCCATTGAACTGACCGAGAATACGTCCCTTGAGCTCGGGTTCCTCGGGCACCGATTCACTGAGGATGTCGGCACCGGCCGCGGCAGCGGCCGGGTCGCCGGAGCATTCGATTCTTTCCAGCGCTCGCTCAAGCGCGCCGGCGTCCGCGGCTCCCGCCGCCACGGCCGCCTCGCCATAGCCACGAATGCGCTGGTTTGCCCCGTCCAGGGCCGTGGGGTCAGCATCGTGCAGCACCACGTCATAGCCATGCATCGCAGCCTGCAGCCCGATCTGCAGGCCCATCGTTCCGCTGCCGACCACGAGCACCCGCCGTACCTCATCAGCGTGCATGCCCTGCCCCCCAAGCTGCCGCGGGTGAAGGCCACCGAACGGCATCAGGCTACTTCAGCAAGCGGCAACGCCTTGCTAGCCCGTCGTGGCACCGGCCGCGCCAGGGAGTAATCACCCGGTACGGGTGAGGGCAATGGCCCGCCGAGACGCCATCCTGCTTTTCAGGCGACCGCGGCCGCCCATTCGCCGAGGAGGACAGCCGTGCCACTCTCCGTAAGCTCCAGCTCCTATCCTCTCCTCAATATCTTCTGGACGATCTTGGAGATCGTCATCTGGATTATCTGGATCTGGGTCCTGATCTGGGTGTTCATCGATATCTTCCGCAGCCATGACCTTTCCGGCGTGGCGAAGGCCCTGTGGTTCATCTTCGTCCTGTTCATCCCGCTGATCGGGGTGCTTGCTTACCTGATCGTCCGCGGAGGCTCGATGCACGAGCGGGCGGTGGCGCAGGCCAAGCACCAGGATCAGGCCTTCCGCGACTACATCCGGCAGAACGCCTCGACATCGCCGCCCACCACGGCTGACCAGTTGACCCAGCTCGCGGACCTGCGCGACCGGGGCGTCATCAGTCCGGACGAGTTCCAGCGCGAGAAGGACAAGCTCCTGGCCTCCTCCCGGTAAATCCGGCACGATCAGCGCCGAGGAGACCAGGGAGACGGCACGTCCGGTTGCGGCGAGAGGGTCGGATGCGCGCCCGGACGGTAAGTGGGCCGGTGCCACTCGGCACCGGCCCACGAACGCGACCACGGGCCACCGGCCACCCGTCTGACTAGCTGCGATAGCCCAATTGACGGGCATGCCCACCAGGGGCTTTGATGGCAGTTAGAACGGGGTCGGTCAAGATCATTCCGCCACGGCTCTGCACGGGTGCCGTCCAGGCCACAGGTGAGCGGTTCGGCAGTGGCGCAAGCAGAGGGGCGACGGGGTGTCGGGGTGTCGCAGATAACGCTGGAGCACGCGCGCAGGGTAAGGGCGAGAGCGAAAACCACCCATGCACGGGTGCTGAAGGTCGCGGAGGCCGTCGCCGTGGCGGAGGATCAGTTCGCCGCAACGATGGACCGGCTGGCTGAATCGCAGCCGTCCTATTCGAAGCAACTGCGCGCCCTGGGCTCAGAGGCCCGTGCGCAAGCGTCCGCGGAGCGGCGATGGGCGACGAGTTACGCGCTCATCAGCCGTCTCGCGGAAGATTCCTCCGTGTTGTGGAGGCTGGTTGACGCCTTCCCCGATGCGGTGATTGTGGCGGACGGCGATGGCCTGATCACGCTGGCCAGCCGGAAGCTGGAGGAGATATTCGGCTACCAACGCGCCGAGTTGCTCGGCCAGCCCGTTGAGATCCTCATCCCGGCCGCCGTGCGGCCCGCCCACCGCGAATACCGGGCCGCCTACGGGCGGGCGTCAAAGGTCAAGCTCAAGGACGACCGGGCCCGGCTTCCGGGAGTGCGCAAGGACGGGACCACCGTTCTGCTCGAGATCAGCCTGAGCCCGGTCAGCACCGAGCCGGGGCAGTACACCCTCGCGGTGATCCGGGAGGTCGCCGACACCTGGGAGCGCGAAGCTCTTCCGGATTCCTGGACGGGCGCCGCCGGCCTCGCACACGATGGCCAGGAGCTGGAGCTCCTCGACCGGGTCGTCAATAATCTGTTCAGCGCCGGCGTCGGCCTGCGAGGTGCCCTCGCCTCGCCGGGCCAGACGTCCAGGGCGCAAACATCTGCCGCGCTGCGCGTGGTTGACGACACGATCCGGGAAGTCCGTGATCACGTTCTGGGTGCCCACGGAGGCGAGTGTGCCGACGCGTGGGACGCTAACGCGCTGTTAAACCGGTGCCCGCTGGCGGCGTAGCCGCAGACCAGCGGCCGTCCAGCGCAAGCGCATCACCGCAGGCCAGGTGGCCGACCTTTCGCTGCGCTCGTCTCCTACACCTGGCTGAAGGCCACTTTCACGCACGGCAGGCGGGGCAGGGGCTGCCGGGAGCAATCGGCGCCAGGGAGTCCGTCTGCGCCGGAAATCGAAATGATCGGCTCACTGGGCGCGGCGGCGGCAGGCACGAGGCTGACCTCGCACCAGACTTCCTTGCCGCCGTCAACCGCTCGCTGGCCCCACGCGCCCGCCAGTGCTTCCACGATCATGAGACCGCGGCCCGAGTCTGTGGTGGCGTCCGGGCACTGCAGCACCGCAGGGTCAGGGCGGCTGTCCCAGACCGCTATCACCAGCCTGCCGGCCGTCAGCTTCAGCGTCAGCGCGACCTCCGGCGACCCGTCCGGAGCGCCGACCGGCCAGCCCCCGTCCGCGGACGCCCGCACTGCGTTCGTGACCAGCTCGGAGACCAAGAGGAGCGCCGTGTCGGACAGCTCGTCCAGGCCCCAGTCGCGTAGCACCTGGCCGGCCAGGCGCCGCACCCAGGGCACGGCAGCCGGGTGGGGGGCAAGGGTCAGCTGCCGCGCGAACGTGCGCGAAGGTGGATGGTGCATCTCGGGAACCGCTCTCGGGGGAAGGAGCAGGGCCGGCACCGGCGCCGCACGGGATCCGGGGGCACGTACCGGGCTTTGATGCCGGCCCTGGGCTTGCATTCATGCTCCCCCATCACGCCGCCGTTGTCGTCGCCGCCAGCATCCAACCTGCCTGTCCTGCTAGCGGGTACCTCAGTGTCCGGTCACCTTCGATGCCTTACGGCAGCCGGTGCTCCATCCTTGAAACATGGCCGTACGCTGCCTGCTTGTGGACGACAACCATGTCTTCCTTCGGGCTGCCCGCCACCTGCTCGAGCGGGAGGGTATCGACGTGGTCGCGGTCGCGTCCTCGGGAGCCGAAGCCAGCCGCCGCAGCGAGGAGTTCCGGCCCGATGTCGCGCTGGTGGACATTGAGCTCGGCGAGGAGAGCGGTTTCGATGTGGCCCGGCTGCTCGCCGCGGCGGGCCGGACCTCCGACCCGCGGATCATTCTCATCTCCTCCTACTCCGCGGACGATTTCACCGAACTGATCGAGGACAGTCCCGCCCTGTCGTTCCTGCCCAAGCCTGACCTGTCTGCCGGGGCGATCAAGGGCATCCTGATGGCGGCGAACGGCTCCTGACTCCGGACCGCGCTGCGCCATCAGAGGGCCGGCGGGAGGGCGCCGCACCCGGCCAGTGCGGGAAGCTTCTAATCCGAGCGAGCTAACCGTTGATCAAGGTAGGCCAGCACCGCCAGCACCCGTCGATGATCATCGTCGGTGTCCGGCAGCTGCAACCGGGCCATGATGCGGCGGACGTGCTTCTCGACCGTCCCCTCGGTGATCCACAGCCGGCGGGCGATGCCCGCGTTGGTACGGCCCTCCGCCATCAGGGCAAGCACCTCTTGCTCCCGTTCGGTGAGCTGCTCGAGCGAGTCGTCCCGGCGGCGGACGGAGATGAGTTCCTGCACCAGCGCGGGGTCCACGACGGAGGCGCCGTGCGCGACGCGCTCGGCGGTATCGGCGAACTCCTCCATGTCGGTAACCCGGCTCTTGAGGAGGTAACCGACTCGCTCGCCGGTGGCGAGCAGCCCCATTGCCTCTTCGATCTCGGCATGCGCGGACAGCAGCAGGATGCCGACGACGGGAAGCTCGTTCCGGATCACCTGGGCCGCTTCGAGACCCGCCGTCAGGCCCCCGGGTGGCATCCGGATATCAATGACCGCCAGATCGGGCTGAAGCTTTCGGACCATGTCGAGCAGCCCGTCAGCGTCGCCGACTTGATCGACGACCTCGAACCCCGACCGATCGAGCAGGCTGGCGATACCCTCGCGCAGCAGCACATCGTCGTCGGCCAGGACGACCCGGATCCTGCTTTCACTCACTTGCCTCAACACCGTACAGTGGCGATACCGGTATATCTCATCACATTATCGGTTTGTTTTCGCTGGTCATGGGCAGGGGATCACACTGAACCCGACCGGTCCCGGGGGCACCGGCGGTGGCGCCCGATTGGTCCGGCGCACCGTCACTGTATGCATTGTGCTCTCTGCCGTTATCGCCACGACATTCGCCCTGCTGCTGTCAGCGATCAGTTCGCTGAACAACGCGGTCGACGAGGCCCGGAACACCCAGCGCGTACTCTCAGCGACGGATCAGCTCGAACTGCTGATCGTCAACGTCGAGACCGGCCTGCGCGGCTACATCATCACCGGCGAACCGCAGTTCCTCCAGCCGTTGCAGGCCGGCCAGGCGGCGTTGCCTGGCGAGGCCAGAACACTGGAGCGCTCCGCCGCCGCCAGCAGCGCGGCCCAGGGGGCCCGTGCGCGCCAGATCAGCACGGATGCCTCGTCGTACGTCAACGACTTTGTCGTACCGCTGGTCGCGACGGCGCGGCGTAACCCGGCCGCGGCCGAGAGCACGCTAGAGGCGGCACAAGGAAAACAGCGCATCGATACAATCCGTAACCAGTTCGCCACGCTGGAAGCCTCCGAGCAGCATCTTCTCGCCACTCAGCAGGCCAGCGCCTCGTCCGCTTCGAAACGAGCCGTTGTGACGGCAGTCGCGGCCATCCCGCTGTCCGTCCTGTTCATCCTGCTCGCCGGCGGTTACTTCATCCTGCGGGTGGGCCGGCCGATCCGCCAGGCGGCCGTCCTGGCCGGCCAGGTAGCCGAGGGCGACCTCTCGGTGTGGATGCGGGAGAACATTCCGGGCGAGGTCGGCGAGCTCGCGCGAGCGCTGAACGTGATGACGCGGTCGCTCCGGGCGAGCCGTGATGAACTCGAGCGCAGTGCCGCCGAGCAGGCGGCGCTACGGAGGGTGGCCACACTCGTCGCCGCCGGGGCCCCACAGTCCCGGGTCTTCCACGCGGTCGCCGCTGAGACGGGTCTGGTCCTGCGGGCCGGACGGGCCGCTGTAATCCGTTATGAAGCGGACCGGTCAGCAACCGTCGTCGGCACCTGGGGTGAACCCAGCGGCCCCGGGCCTGATCTGGGCTCACGCTGGTCTGTCGCCGAGAACAGCAACCTGGGCCTGATCCTCGATACCCACGAACCCGCCCGGGTGACCAGCTACCAGGACGTCCCGGGCGAATTGTCGGCCTGGGCCCGGCAGCAGGGTGTCCGCTGGTCCGTGGGCGCACCGATCATGGTGGAGGGGGGCACCTGGGGCGTGGCCCTTGGGTTCTCGGGCAACCCGGTGCCGCCAGCGGACGACGCGGAGCAGCGATTGCTGGGCTTCACCGAGCTGACGGCGATGGCGATAGCGAACACCGAGAGCCGGGTCAAGCTCATCACGTCCCGCGCCCGGGTCGTTGCCGCCGCCGACGAAGCCCGCCGCCGGATCGAACGCGACCTGCACGACGGAGCGCAACAGCGGCTGATCACGCTCGCGCTCGAGTTGCGCACCGCCGCGGCGCGGCTCCCACCGGACCAGGATTGGATCGCGGACGAGTGGGCCCATGCGACCCGGGAGCTCGGCGACGTGACCGACGAGTTGCGCGAGCTGTCACGCGGATTGCATCCCGTCACCCTGGAAAAGGGCGGCCTGCGACCGGCCCTGCGGGCGCTGGCCCGCCGCTCCGGCGTGCGCGCCGAAGTCAGCGTGGACATCGACGAACGGCTGCCAGAACGGGTGGAGGTCGCCGGCTACTACGTGGTTTCCGAGGCGCTGACGAATGTGGCGAAGCACGCGGGTGCGGCGGCGGTCCGGATCGAGGCGAGTGTCGTCGACGGCGCGCTGCGGCTCACGGTCTCTGACGACGGAACCGGTGGCGCGGATCCCGCGCACGGGTCGGGCCTCATCGGCCTCAGCGACCGGGTTGAGGCGCTCGGGGGCCGGATCCAGGTCAGCAGCCCGCCCGGTGGCGGAACCTCGCTCGAGGCGACCATCCCGGTCCCGGCCGCATTAGCAGCGGACGCCGCGGCTGAGCCCGGGCACCGACCCACAACAGAGCCGCTGATGCCCGGCGGATGACGGTCCCCGGGCTGTCATCCTGAAGTCATGAGTGCGAAGCGAGGATCGCCGGAGCACGACGCTTCGTCCGGTTCGGAAAACGAACCTCCGGTCACGGCGGGCGAGCTGGGAACCGGTCCGCAGACCGGGCCCGGGCGCGTTTCGCCCGGAGCCGACGTGCCGCATGTCAGGGTGAGTGACATCCGGAAGATGCGGGGCCGCAGCGAGGCTGCGGCCCAACAGACGTCAGCGTTGCGCCGGCAGCTGGCTGAGTCAGCCGCCCATCTCGCCGCGACGGGGGAGGAGATCGCGCGAGCGCAGGAAACTCTCATCTCGCACCGCCCGGCTTACGCGCCGGAGCACCAGGCTGCCGCCGCCAGCGCCCGCAAAGCCGCTCGGCGCGCCCGCGAAATCGAGGAGCAATTCAAGCGCTGATTCTCTGCCCGAAGGGGTGACGCCCGGCCGCTCGCAGGCTGATCCTGTTTGCATGGACCCGAATTCCAGGCATTCGCCGGAGAGGCGCGGGTCATTGAATGGCCGGGCCGGGCCGTCCGGGCACCCGGCCGGGACCGCGGGCCGCGGGGCACCGCAGTCCCCGCGCGAGGCGATGCGCTTCCGGCACCCGGAAAGGCTGGCCTGGCCCGGCGAAGCGGAGCAGAGACGCGACCAGCGCGACGCACTCGCCGACGAACGCGACCGCCGGGCCGACCAGCGGGATGCCCTCGCCGACCAACGCGACCGCCGCGCCGACCAGCGCGACACGCTCGCCGACGAACAGCAGACCAGGGCGGACCTGCGGGCGCAGGGGCTGGAAGAGTGGGAGCGGTCTCTCCGGGACAAGGAGAGAACCGTCAGCCAGCTTTACCAGCGAGTGCGGGCCACGATCGAGCAGTCGCGCCGGCTGGTGGCGGCGGCTCAGGAGTGCCGCGACCGCCGGGCCGCGGCGCTGGTCCGCTCGGTCGACCGGGCCTCGCGGGACCAGTTCGCCGTTGACCAGGCGATTGCCGAGAGCCAGCGGCGCGTGGTGCGGGTGCTGGGCCGCAGGGAGAAGCAGCGGGCGAGAACGTTGCGCGCCCGTTCGGCGGCATCGCGGCACGAGACCGCCTCGCTGCTGGCCGCGTTCGCGGCGGTCGAGGAGGATATCGCCCGGGCTTGCGAGGATCTTGCGGCGCGCCGCCCGATCCGCGCCGGTCAGCTGCGGCGTATCGCCGAGGATGGGCGCAGCACCGCGCGCCGGGCGCGTGAGATCGCGCGCGGCGCCGGTGGCACCGTGACCAGCTAACCCGAGCGCGGCGGCGTCACGGAGGCGGCCGCGCCGGTCAGCCCGCCGGCGAAGAACCGCCGTGCGGTGTCGATGAGCTCATCGAGCGGCGGCCACCATGGGCCATGTTCGAGCCGCCGCAGGGCATCGAGTACCGGGCCGGCCCGCGGCGCTCCCGCCTGGTCAGCCCGCGGCATCAGCACCACCGCCACCCTGCGCGGCCGTGCGGCGCGCAACGGCCCCAGATAGAGATCCGGCGCCGCATCCTCGCCCGCCGGCCCGCCCGTCGGCGGTCCGCCAGCAGACGGTCCGCCAGCCGCGCGCCCGGCCGCCACGGGACCGGCCGCCACCGCGCTTTCGCGACCGGGACCGGCCGCCGGCGCGGAAGCGAGCACCAGGTAGTAGTCCGGCAATTCGAACCGTCCGGCACGCCAGGCCGCCAGCGCCTCCGCCGCCCGGGCCTCGAAGCCGGCGCTGCCCTGCGGCCCGCGCGACAGGTCCCACATAACCCGCCACTGCGCGGCGACGCCAGCCAGCGGGTCGGCGGGCACCAGCACAAACGAGGAAGCCTTCCCGGTGGCCTGGCCCAGGGCCAGGACCGCCGCCTCCAGATCAGCACTGCCGGCTGCGTCGCCGACGTCGTCCGGCAGGCGTGCCACGGAGACGTTGGGCGAGGTGGCAAGTTGCGCGAGCAGGGCGTCACGCACCTCGCCGACCACCGAAACCACGGTTGAAGACTCGCGCCGCATCGGCTCGATCATAGGACCGGTGCGGCAGCGGCCGCGGCCGGACGTGTCAGCGCCGCACGCTAGCGTTCCATCATGGCTACCGTGGTCTCCTTCCACGCTCATCCGGACGACGAGTGCATCGCCTGCGGAGGGGTGATGCGCAAGGCGGCCGACGACGGCCACCGGGTCGTGCTGGTGGTGGCGACCCGCGGCGAGAACGGCGAGGTTCCCGACGGCTTCCTGGACGACGGGGAGGAGCTGTGGAGCCGCCGGGTGGCCGAGACGCATGCGTCGGCCGAGATCCTGGGGGTCAAGCGGGTGGAGTTCCTCGGGTACCGCGACTCCGGGATGATGGGAACGCCGGAGAACGACGCACCGGGCTCGTTCTGGACGGCTCCGGTCGGCGCCGCCGCGGACCGGCTGGCCGAGATCTTGCGCGAGGAACGCGCCGACGTGCTGACCTGCTACGACGACAACGGCGGCTACGGCCATCCGGACCACATTCAGGTACACCGGGTCGGCACCCGCGCCGCCGGGCAGGCCGGCACTCCCCGCGTGTATCAGAGCACCATCAACCGCGACCAGATCCTCCGCGCCCGGGAGGCCTTCGCCGGGCAGGCCGAACCCGGCGTGGAACTACCCGAGATCGATGAGAACTTCGGAAAGCCCGAGTCCGTCATCACCGCCGCGGTGGACGTCTCGGCTTACCTGGACCGCAAGCGCGCGGCGATGCGCGCCCACGCCAGCCAGATCAGCGAGCACTCGTTCTTCCTCGCGATGCCCGACGACGCATTCCGCGCCGCGTTCGGCACCGAGTGGTTCATCCGCGACGGCCAGGGGCCGGGCATCACCGAGACCGATCTGCTCGCCGGCCTGTGAGCGGCTTTCCGGCGTTCTGCCGCTGACCCGCCCCAGCCGACCCGCCCGTCACGGCACCACCGTGACCGGCCACTTACCGGCCCGCACCAGCCGGACCGCGAGCGAACCGATCAGCCGGTGGCCGGCCTTCGCGGACGCCCCGACGACGACCGCGTCGGCGCGGGTCTCGTCGGCGATGCGCCGGATCTCGATGAACGGGTCACCCATCGCGGCGATGAACGTCATGTCGACGCGCAGGTCCCGGGCCGCTTCCTCGGCGCGGCGGCGCAGGTCGCTGGCGGTTTCGTCGAAGACCGCGCGTTCCGCGACGATCACGTCACCCGCCGCGGGCCCGGTGGCGCCCGCCGTGACCAGCGGCCCGACGTACACGACCGTCAGGCGTGCCCGCTGCCGGCGGGCAAGCCCGGCCGCGTACGCGCCGGCCCGCAATGACGTGGTGGAATCGTCGACGCCGACGAGGATGGAGGAAGGACCGTCGGTCCCCAGCTCGTAGGCGCTGTCTACGCCGAACGTCACACCCGAGAGTGTAGGACCGGCAGTACCGCCGGAACCCGCGCGCCCGGCCGTCCGCGCCGGATCAGCCGGCCGGGCCGACGAGCCGGGGATCCTCCAGCGCCGCTCCGTAACGCATCGTGACAAGCTGGCCGATCGCGGGATGGGCGCCGAGCGGCGGCGCCGGCTGCGCACCGGCCTCGGTGGCGACGGCGGACAGCAGCGCGGGGTCGCACTCCGGCCCGATGACGCACGGGGAGATCGCCAGCCGCGTCGCGCGCGCCTCCCGCAGCCGCTGGACCGCCCCGGAGACGCTGCCGGGATCGTCGAGCGCGGCGGGAACGACCGCGGCGGCGAGCCGCCCTGCCAGCAGCACCGAGACGACCCCGGCGACACTGGCGGCTTCCCCGCCGCCCACCGCGGCGACCATCACGCCCTCGGCCGTGCTGGCGTAGCCGATCCGGCCCGCGCGGCCGGATCGGGTAAGCCCCGCCTCCGCCAGCCGCGCGTGCAGCGCGTCGGCGAGGAACGGGTGCGGCCCGAGGTGGCCCGCGACGATGACCGGCGCCCCGGACTGTTGGACCGCCGCGGCGATGGCGGCGTCGGCTGCCGGGTTCGGGCAGGTCATCAGCGGGACGACGACGGCCCGCGGGACACCCGCCTCGCCGTTCGCCCGGAACGCGGACAGAACGGCGGCCAGGGGCGTCACGTCGCCGCTGAGGTAACCCGCCCGGATCACCTCGGAGGTGCCGGACGCGCTGGCGAAGGCCGCCAACTCGGCCACGATCTCTTCGCTGGCCGCCGAAGCCGCCCCGGGAACCGCGAGGATCAGCGCGGGGGCGTCGTCCGGCACCGACAGCTGATGCGGGCTCCGGTGCCGCCCCGAGCGCCGGTAATGCGAGGTGCGCCGGGGCAGTAGTCCCGACGGCTCGTTGTCAGCTACCACGTTTGCGCATGGTAATGGGGGTTGTGCGGAAATGAGCACGATTAGCCGTTATCCGCTCCCGAGGCGCGCGACCCATCCGGCGAGCTTTACCGCATCCAGCCTGGGAGCACGTACCGGTACAGCAGCCCGATCAGGATGAGGTAGCCGAGCATGACAAGGGTCCAGCCCATGTTGTGCCGGATCACGATCCCTTCCCGCCGCACGTAGCTGCTGGTCGATACGCCGACACTCGCTGTCTGCGGCGCGACCGGCTTACCCACCTCGCCGCCGACCGAGTTGATCGAGGGCAGCAGCAGCAGCGGGAAGCCGAGCAGTTTGCCGACCGAGTACTGGAAGCCGCCGAAGAGCGCGTTGGTGGAGGTGTTGCTGCCCGAGAGGGCGACGCCGATCCACCCGAGGACCGGGGCCAGCAGGATGAACGCGGGACCGATGCGGGAGAAGCCGTACGCCAGTGAGCTCGCCATCCCGGCGTAGTTGAACACGTCGGCGAGGCCGAAGATGATCGGCCCCACCAGCAGCGCTCCCCACATCTGCGAGAAGGTCCGCCGGAACACCTCCCGGAACTGGTGCCCGGTCACCCGCAGCGCGGCAAGGATGATCAGCCAGGACACCAGGATCCAGGTGCCGGCGATCGCGGGCGCGAACTCGAACGTCACCTTGGACGGCTTGTGCGACAGCGAGTTGATCGCGGCCACCTCAGGCTTGATGAAGTCGTACTTGCCGAGGTGGGACCACGGTCCGGTGGCGGCGACCACCACGATGATCAGGATCCCGAAGGGCACCAGGCCGCGCAGCGCCTGGCGGAAGCTCGTACGGCCGGCATCGCCGGCGGCCGCCGAGACCAGGCCGGCGCTGCCGCCGCCGGCGCTGCCGTGGCTGGCATGGCTGCCGGGATCGGCGCCACGACCGCCGGTACCGGCGGGGCCTCCCGGATTGCCGGGGGCGCCGGAGTTGCCGGGCCCCGGGTTGCCGGGCCCCGGGTTGCCGGGGTTCGGGGGTTGTCCCGGGGCTCCCGGTCCGCTGCCCGCATCCCCGCCGGCCCAGACGGTCCCGACTGCCCCGCCGCCTCCGACCGCCGCCGCCGCGAGAGCCGGCTCCACTGGCACCCCGCCGAAGCCCAGGGTTTCCCGCGGCCGCCAGAACCGCAGCAGGATAAGCACCGCGGCGAACGAGACCAGCGCCCCGATGACGTCCGGGAGGTATGGCCCGAGGAACTGTGACGTCGGGAACTGGCCCACGATGTAGGCCAGCGAGCCGGTCAGCGCCAGCGGCCATGCGCCGCGCAGCCCCCGCCGTCCGCTGACGAGCAGGATGAGGACCCACGGCGGGAGCAGTGCGAGGATGGCGACGATCCGCCCGATCGACGCGGAAAGCTGCAGCAGCGGGACGCTCGTTATCGCGGCGAGCGCGATGATCGGCGCGCCGAGGGCGCCGAACGATACCGGCGCGTTGTTGGCGAGGGCGGCGACCCGGATCGCGTCGAGTTCGATCACCCCAAGGCCGACGAGGATCGGCGCGATAACGGCCCACGGGTAGCCGAACCCGACCAGTCCCTCCAGCAGCGCCCCGAGGCACCACGCCAGCAAGATCGTCTGCACCCGGACATCGGCGGTCGCCTGCCCGATGATCCAGCGCTTGAAGTCGTCGAATGCGCCCGTGACCGCGAGCGTGTTGTAAAGCACGACGCCCCAGAACGTGATCCAGTCGATGGCCCAGATCCCGGTGCCAGCGCCGAGAACCCAAGCGCCGACGGAGCCGGAGACGGGCGCGTGCCAGATCGCGATCGCCATGATCACCGTTACGACCGCGCCGATGATTACCGCCTGCCACGCGGTCATCCGGACGACAGCGAGCAGCAGGAGCAGCAGCGCGATGGGGATGAGCGCCACCAGCGTGGTGCCCACCATGGAATGCAGCGGATCCAGGTACTGGGTGAATGCCGGACCTGCAGCAGCAGGCCCTAACGCAGCAGGCATGTAAGCCACCTCGCGGAAGGCCGACTCGCTCTCCTCTGGCTTCCCGGTACGTCGCCGGGCGCTGACCGGCCCGGTGGCGCAACCGTTTGCATGGATCATCTACCCGGTCCGCCCCGGAGCGCAATGGGGCATTCCATCGCGTTACGGTCGTAGCCTGACATCCCCGCCGAATCGCGGTTAGTGTCGTATCGGCCTAGCCGGAGTGGCCTGCGGTGTCAGCGCCGCGGCTGCCGTCCGGGCGGGCTGCCGCATATTTCTGGCAGGCCTCCCCCGGCAATCCCGGTGCAACCTGTCAGCGGGGTTCGCCCCGAACGCAGCAGCCTGGAGAGACGCCGTTGAGCCACGCCGGGATCCCGCTGGCGCTCGTCGCTGCGGTCACCTACAACTCCGGTCTCGTCCTGGAGAAGCGCGCGCTGGAGAACATGCCCAGGCTCAACCTCCGGCGGCAACTGGATTTCGCCCGGACGCTGCTCACCACGCCAGGATGGCTCGGTGGTTTCGCGCTGATTCTCGTCGGCCTGGCCTGCCAGTTCGTCGTGCTGAGCATCGAACCGCTGACCATCGCGCAGCCACTGCTGGCCGGGGGCGTGGCGATCGTCCTGGTGCTGTCGCGGGTGGTGCTGCGGGAGCGGATGGGCCGCGGGGAAGCGCTGTGCCTGGCCGCGCTCGCCGTCTCGGTGGTGCTGCTGTCGATGTCCGCCGGCGGCGGCGCCGGCCGCGACGCGAGCATCGCGTCCGTCTGCGCGGTCGCGCTGCCCTCCGTGCTGCTCGCGCTGTTCATCTACAACAGCGCGTCGCGCGCCGCCGAACGGCGGCACCGCGTGCCGGCCCCCGGGGTCGCCTTCGGTTTCGGCACCGGGCTGATGTACGGCGTCGCGGCGCTCGGCATCAAGGGCCTGTCAGGCATCCTCGTCCAGCACCGGCCGCCGGGCCACCTGGTCCTCGCCGCCGCCGAGTCCCCGTACCTCTACATGTTCGGCTGCTGCGCGCTTGGCGGTTTCGGCCTGTTCCAGTCCGCGTTGCAGCGCTGCCGCGCGTCGATCATCGTGCCGGTCAACAACATCGCCGGCAGCCTGTACTTCGTGATGGTGGGCAGCTTGCTGTTCCACGAGCACCTGCCGGCCGACCCGTTGCGGCTGTCGCTGCGCATCGGCGGGATCCTCGCCGCGGCATCGGTGCTGATCCTGCTGCCGGGACAGGCGGGCGGCTCGTCGGACTCCCAGCCGCGCCGGCCCCCACCCGTGCCGAGCCAGGACCTCACCGGCGCCCCGGTCTAACCGTCCCCCGGGCACCGTCCCCCGGACACCGCCCCCGGGCGCGCCTCAGCAGGCATCGAGGGCGCTGCCGGGCAAAACTCCGCAATACCGGGCATCCGGCTCGGGTGCTGCCTTACCAGCCTGGAGAGATAAATACCGTGCCAAGCCATGGGCTGATAGATCAAAGCGATCTATTATTACTTTCGTGCTCGACGTGACCAGGCTCCGTGTCCTGGTATCCGTGGCACGGCAAGGTTCCGTGACCGCCGCCGCCCGGGAACTGAACTACGCGCAGCCGTCGATCAGCCACCACCTCGCCCGGCTCGAGGCGGAGACGGGAACGAAGCTGATCCAGCGCGCCGGGCGCGGTGTCCGGCTCACCGAGGCCGGCCGCCTGCTCGCCGACCGCGCGGCCGAGGTCCTCGGCCGGCTGGACGCCGCGGAGAACGAACTCGCGGCGCACGCGGGGCTTCGCCGGGGCCGGGTACGGCTTGCCGCCTTCTCGTCGGCGCTCGGCACGATCGTCCCGTTGGCCGCGGCGCGGCTGCGGGCCGGGCATCCCGGCCTCGAGATCATGCTGACGGAGGCGGAGCCGCCCGAGGCGCTGCGGATGCTGCGTGCCGGCTCCGTCGATGTCGCGCTGGTCTTCCAGCACCAGGCCGGTTCGGTGGACGGCGGCGCCGCCTCACGCGCCCGGCTGCTGCTCGACGAGCAGGTCTTCCTGGTGACGCCCGCCCGCTCGCACCGCGCGCCTGCGGCCGGGCCTGCCGCCGGGCCGGCTGCCGGGCCCGCCGCCCGGTACGAGGCAGACCGTGATCCGATGCAACCGGAACCGGCGGCCGGCGGCGCTGCGGCGGGCGGCGCTGCGGCCGGGGCGCCCGCCGGGGCTGATCTCGCCGCCTACGCGGGCGAGCGCTGGATCGCCGGCTGCGAGCGCTCCCGCGGCCAGCTTCTCGACCTGTGCGCACGGGCCGGCTTCACTCCGAGTGTCGCCTTCACCACCGACGACACGGTGGCGGCTCAGGCGCTGGTCGCCGCCGGGCTGGGCGTCACCGTGCTGCCCGGGCTGGCGCTGCGCGCCGCCCGGCACCAGGGCATTCAGGCCTCGCCGCTGGCGGCCGCGCACCGGTATGTGTTCGCGGTGACCTACGGCGCTCCCCCGGATCCGCCGCCGACCGCCCGCCTGATCGACGCCTTGGTCGCTGCGGCCTCCACCGCGTACGGCGCACCCCGCGCGGGCGAGCCCGCCACCGGCGAGCCCGCCAGCGACCCTGGCGCCGGCGCACCGGCCGTCGGCGCGGCCACCCCGATGGCGCGACCGTCGAGGTCAGCGGCACGAGCGTGACCCCGGCCACCATCCACCCGGCAATGCCCGCGCTCCCGGGGCCGTGAGGCCCGCCCGGACAGCGTTGCGACGCCGGCGCCGGAGGGGACGCGACGGCCGTGACCGGGCCGCGCCAGCTCAGATCTGGATAGCGATCTGCTTGGTCTCCAGGAACTCCTCGATGCCCAGCTCGCCGCCCTCACGGCCCAGGCCGGACGCCTTGATCCCGCCAAACGGCGCGGCGGGGTTGGACACCAGCCCGCGGTTGATGCCGACCATGCCGGACTCCAGTGCCTCGGCCGCGCGCAGCGCCCGCGCTCCGTCCCGGCTGTAGAGGTAGGAGACCAGCCCATAGGGGGTGTCGTTGGCCATCGTGATCCCCTCCTCGTCGTCGCCGAAGGAGTAGATGCACGCCACGGGCCCGAAGATCTCCTCCGAGCACACCCGGGCGGACCGTGACACGCCGGTGAGCACCGTCGGGGCGTAGAAGAACCCGGGCCGCTCGACAACCGTGCCGCCGAGTTCCACCCGCGCACCCTTGGCCACCGCGTCCTCGACCATCTCGGCCACCTTGTCGCGCTGCTTAGCGTCGATCAGCGGGCCGACGTCGGTGGCGTCGTCCATCCCGTCGCCGACGGTGAGCTCCGCGAAACGGGCGGTCAGCCGCCGGGTGAACTCGTCCGCCACCGGCTGCTGCACCAGGAAGCGGTTCGCCGCCACGCACGATTGCCCGCCGTTGCGGAGCTTGGCCAGCATCGCCCCGTCGATCGCGGCGTCCATGTCCGCGTCGTCGAATACCAGGAACGGCCCGTTGCCGCCGAGCTCCATTGAGGACCGCAGCACGTTGTCGGCCGCCTGCCGCAGCAGCGTGGATCCGACCGCGGTGGACCCGGTGAACGACACCTTCCGCAGCCGCGGATCCGACATCAGCTGCTTCGACAAGCCACTGGCGTCGCGGGTGGTCACGATGTTGAGCACCCCGGCGGGCACACCGGCCTCGGCGAGGACCTCGGCGAACAGGTTCATCGTCAGCGGCGTCTGCTGGGCCGCCTTCACCACCATGGTGCAGCCGGCGGCCATCGCCGCCCCGATCTTGCGGGTTGCCATCGCGATCGGGAAGTTCCACGGCGTGATCAGCAGGCACGGCCCCACCGGCTGCTTGGTCGTGACGATCCGGTAGCTGCCATCCGGCGACGGGCCGAAGTCGCCGCGCACGTGCGCGGCCTGCTCGGCGAACCAGCGCAGGAACTCGGCCCCGTAGGCCACCTCGCCTGCCGCCTCCCGGTATGTCTTGCCCATCTCCCGGGTGATCAGCGTGGCGAAGTCCCGCTCCCGCGCCTTCACCGCGCCGAACGCCGCTTGGAGCATGTCGGCCCGCGCCCGCGGTGCCGTCGCGGCCCACGACCTCTGTGCCGCCACCGCCGCGTCCAGTGCCGCGACCGCGTCGTCGGCGGTCGCGTCCGCCACCGAGCACAGTGCCTCACCGGTGGCCGGGTCCATCACGTCGAAGACGGCCCCGGCCGGCGCCGGGCGCCACTCGCCCCCGATGAACAGGCCGGTCGGGACGGCAATGTCCGAGACCTTCGCTACGGCGCTCACAACCGCGCTCCCTTCTGCTGCCCGCGCGTCTACTGGGATATCCGCTCGTCAGCGTACCCATCGGCGGGCGATGAACCGTGGGGCCTCAGCCGGGCGCCGCGCGCCGGGCCGGAGCCTCGCCGGCGCGGTCGCGGGCGGGGACGGGACCGGCTTCCGCGTCGGCGACGGCCGGCCTGGCGGTCAGCGGCCCGCGGCGGAAGGTCACCCCGGCGACGACGGCGCCGCCGGCGAAGATCGCCGCGGCCCACCAGAACGCGGTGGTGTCGCCGTGGACCAGCGCCTGGCTGGTGAGCGCCGGCGACGGATGGCCGGCGACCGATGTGCTCGGGCCGATGTGCCCGGCGATGTAGCTCGCGGTGGCGCTGGCGGCCAGCGTGTTGAGCAGCGAGGTACCGATGGAGCCGCCGATCTGCTGCCCGGTGTTGACCGTGGCCGAGGCGACGCCGGCATCGGAGGGGTCCACGCCGTAGGTGCCGGTGTTGAACGACGGCGCGATCACGAACCCGAGGCCGGCCCCGGTGACCAGTTCCGGGCCGAGCACCGCGCCGACGTAGCTGGTGTGCACCCCGATACGGGTCAGCCAGGCCATCCCGGCGGCGGCGAGCAGCATGCCGGTCGCGACCAGTGGCTTGGGCCCGATCCGCGGCATCAGCACCACGTTCGACAGGTTGGCGCACAGCATGACCATTCCGACCATCGGCAGGAAGGCCACCCCGGCGAGCGCCGGGGAGAAGCCGAGGGTCTGCTGCACGTAGTAGGTCAGGAACAGGAAGATCCCGAACATCCCCGCGCTCGCGATGAGGATCGACAGGTAAGCGCCGCCGCGGTTGCGGTTCAGCGCGACCCGTGGCGGCAGCAGCGGGCTCGGCGCACGCCCCTGCCACAGCGCGAACAGCGCGAGCAGTACCCCGCCCGCGACGAGGAAGCCCCAGGTGGACGTCGCGTGCCAGCCATGCGACGCCGCGTTGGAGAAGCCGTAGACGATGCAGAACATCGACCCGGAGACCAGCAGCACACCGGGGATGTCCAGCCGCGGCCGCTGTGCCGGGCGCTGCCGCCGCAGCAGCGTCACGCCGCCGATGATCGCCAGCACGGCGAGGATCACGTTCACATACAGGCACCACCGCCACGACAGGTACTGGGTCAGCACCCCGCCGACCAGCAGCCCGATGGCACCGCCGCTGCCGGCGATCGCGCCGTAGATGCCGAACGCCCGGCCACGCTCCCGGGAGTCGCTGAAGGTCGTCGTGAGCAACGACAGCGCCGAGGGCGCCAGTAGCGCGCCGAACGCTCCCTGGACCGCCCGCGCCGCCACCAGCATGCCAAAGCTTGTCGCCGCCCCGGCGACCGCCGACGCGACGGCGAATCCCGAAAGCCCCGCGAGGAACGTCACCTTGCGGCCGATCAGGTCGGCGAGCCGCCCGCAGAACAGCAGCAGGCTGCCGAACGACAACGCGTACGCGGTTATCACCCACTGCCGGTCCACGGTGGTGAAATGCAGCGCATGCTGCGCCGTCGGCAGTGCGATGTTCACGATGGTCACGTCCAGGACGACCATCAGCTGCGCGAGGCCGACCACCGCCAGGATCAGCCACCGCCGGGGGTCCGGCTCGGCGGTCTGCCCGCCCGGCGCGCCCGGGCCGGCTGCCCCCGCATCCGCCGCAGTGCCGGTGGTGCCCGCCTGATCGCCCGGGCCCGCAGCCCCCGGCATCGCGTCGCTCATCCTGCCGTCCGTGCTGCTCATCCGGCTACCCTCCGCAAATAAACCGAACGCTCGTTCTCTTAAGCCACAGGATGCTCCCGTGCGCTGCTAATTGTCAAGAGCGAACGTCCGTTTTATATTCAAGGCCGGAGCCTGTGCTGAGAGCACGGTCCAGCGATGGTGAGGAGGCGGGATCCAGCCCGATGCCGAGGGTGAGCGATGAATATCTGGAGCAGCGCAGGCAGCACATCCTGGCCGCGGCCCGGCGCTGCTTCGCCCGCAAAGGCTTCCACGAGACGTCGATGCAGGACGTCTTCCGCGAGTCCGGGCTGTCCGCCGGCGCCGTCTACCGCTACTTCAGCAGCAAGGACGCGATCATCCAGGAGATTGCCGGCCAGGCCTACGGCAAGATCGCGGCCGTCGTGGACACCGCCCTCGCCCAGGACCCGATGCCGGGGATCGACGAGATCGTGGGCAGCCTGACGGCTGCCGCGGCGGAACTGAGCGGGCCGGACGGCCCCACCCGGATCGCGGTGACCGCCTGGGAGGCGGCCCTGCACGACCCGGACATCGCCGCTGTCGTGGCCGACGTGCTCACCGGGTTCCGCGATTCCTGGACGAAGGTCGCGTGGAGGCTGCACCACGAGGGCCGGCTGGAGCCCGGCGCGGACCCGGAGGCGGTCGGCGCCACGCTCTTCGCCCTGATGCCCGGGTACGTGCTGCAGTTCCTGCTGCTGGGCGACGTGGACCCGGCGATGATCCGGACCGCGCTGCGCGCACTGCTGCGGCCGGAGCTTCTTTCCCCCGATTGCGGGCCGAAGGTCGCGACCAGCTCCTGAGCCCGCAGCATCGGCTCAGATAGCGCGGCCCTGGTCCTGCCAGTAGCTGTCCCGCAGCTGGCGCTTGCGCAGCTTCCCGCTCGGGTCGCGCGGCATCTCGGCGATGAAGTCCACCGACCGGGGCCACTTCATCCGGGCCAGCCGCCCGTCCAGTGACGCGATCAGCTCCGCGGCCAGCTCCGGGCCCGGCTCGGCGCCCGGGGCCGGCTCGACCACGGCCATGACCTGCTCGCCCCAGTCGTCGTCGGGGATGCCGAATACCGCCACGTCGGCGATCTTCGGATGGGCCATCAGCTCGGATTCGATCTCCGCCGGGTAGATGTTGGCGCCGCCGGAGATGATCACGTCGGCCTTACGGTCGCAGAGGAACAGGTAGCCGCCATCGTCCAGGTAGCCGATGTCGCCGACGGTGAAAAAGCCCGGGATCCGGCCGGCCGCGGTCTTGTCCGGATCGCCCTTGTAGGCGAAGTCCCGCTCCTCGCTCGTCTTCATGAAGACGGTGCCGGGCACGCCGGGAGGGCAGTCCCGGCCGTCGTCGTCCAGCACGCGCACCTCGCTCATCGGCCACGGCCTGCCGACGGTGCCGGGCCGTTCCAGCCATTCCTGCGGCGTGGCGATCGTCCCGCCACCCTCGGTTGCGGCGTAGTACTCGTAGATCCGCGGCCCCCACCAGTCGAGCATCGCCCGCTTCAGCGGGACGGGGCACGGCGCGGCGGCGTGGATCAGCCACCGCATCGAGGACAGGTCATAGCGGTTGCGCGTGCCCTCCGGCAGCGACAGCATCCGCTTGAAGTGCGTGGGGACCATGTGCGTGCTGGTGATCCGGTAGCGCTCGACCAGGGCGAGCGCCTGCTCGGCGTCCCACCGGTCCATGTACACCACGGTGTGGCCGAGGTGCAGCGCCGCGGCGCCGAACACGGTGACCGCGGTGTGGTAGTTCGGCGAGGTGACCAGATGCGCGTTCGGCTGCCCGGGTGGCGCGCCGAAGATCTGCAGCAGCACCGTCGCCAGTTCGGCGGCGTCCTCGGGGTCGAGCCCGGACAGTTGCCGCCGGACCCCCTTCGGCCTGCCGGTGGTGCCCGAGGTGTAGTGCATCGACGCGCCGGCGGTGCGGTCATCCGGCAGCGCCGCGGGCTGCCCGGCCAGCAGGTCGTCGACGGGGCGGAAGCCCGGCACCTCGCCGTGGCACAGCCGCGCGTCCGCCGGCAGCCCGGCCTCATCAGCAGCCTTAACGGCTTCGGCGGCGTACCGAACGTCGGCGATGAAGGCCTTGGCCCCGCTGTCGGCCACGATGTAGGCGATCTCGCCGGCGGTGAAATGCCAGTTGATGGGCGTGAAATACAGCCCGGACCCGGTCGCGGCAAGGTAGGCGGCCAGCGACGCCGTGCCGTTGGGAAGCAACGCGGCGATGCCGTCACCCGGTCGCAGCCCCATCGCTCGCAGGCCGTTCGCCAGCCGGCTGACCGTGGCGAGCAGGTCGCCGGCGCGGTGACGGGTGCCGTCCGGGTCGACGGTGGCGGTCCACCCCGGATCCGCCTGTGCCAGCCGCCAGAAGCCCAGCGACGCCATCGCTCACCTCCGTTCGCGGCAGGGCCCGCCGCCTCCGGCCTGGCGCGCCCGGAGCCCTTTTTTTACCGCTGCGGCCTGCCGCCGTGGTACGTGAGTGTACCGCGCTGCGGGCCGGCCGGACCGCCGGTACGGTTTGCGCGTGACGATCCCGGCTCCCCCGTTCCGCGCGGACATCGCGCGCAGCGCGCGGCTGCTGCGGGCGTTTCGCGCCGAGCAGAGCGACGCGGACCGCTACTACACGCTGCTCGCCGACGACACCGCGCGGCAGCTCGGCCAGTACGCCGACCTGCGCGGCGCGATCGTGTGCGACGTGGGCGGCGGGCCCGGATACTTCGTCCGGGCGTTCCGCGCCGTCGGGGCGCGGGCGCTGTGCGTGGACGCGGACGCCGGGGAACTGTCCGGTCAGCGCCTTTATGAGGGCGGTCTACGGCCGGGTGACGCCGGTCAGCGCCGGGCCGAGCAGGGCGGCGTGCTGGGCAGCGCGCTGGCGCTGCCGCTGGCGCCCGCCAGCGTGGACGTCTGCTTCTCCTCCAACGTGCTCGAACATGTCCCCCAGCCACGGCGGATGCTGGACGAGATGGTCCGGGTCACCCGGCCCGGCGGCATCGTGTTCTGCGCCTTCACCAACTGGCTGTCGCCCTGGGGCGGGCACGAGACCTCGCCGTGGCATTACCTTGGCGGCGACCGCGCCGCCCGTCGGTACCAGCGGCGCTACGGCCGGGCGCCGAAGAACCATTACGGCCACGGACTGTTCCCGGTGTCGGTCGCGGACGCCCTCGGCTGGGCCCGCCGCAACGCGGCCACCGAGGTGGTGGACGCGGTCCCCCGCTACCTGCCCGGGTGGACGCGGCCGCTGGTGCGGATGCCCGGGGTGCGGGAGATCCTCACCTGGAACCTGCTGCTCGTCCTGCGCCGGAGGTAACGCCGCGCTCTTGTCCGGGCGCTCTAGCGCGGGCGCTTCAGTCCGGGCGCTCTAGTACGGGGCGGTCTCCGGAGCGAAGGTGTCGTCGAAGGCGTCCTCGTCGAACGCCCGTTCCCGCCCGGTGACGGCGAGAACGAGCCCGATCACGATCAGCACCAGCCCGGTCAGCAGGCCGGCCAGCGGCGCCGTCGTGGTGAGGGTGCCCAGCTGCGACTTCGCCTTTTTCGCCTTGTCCAGGATCCCGGCCTGCGTCGCGGGCGTCATGCCCAGGTTGCCCGAGAAGAGCATCAGCCTGGTGTTCCCGCTGGAGTCGCGGAGGGTGATCTGGCGGCTCTGGGTGACCTTGACCGGGGTTCCCGTCTGCGGCTCCACCCAGTAGGTGCTCGTCCCCTGGTAGTACTCGGGCAGCGTCACCGAGGGCTGCCCCCTCATCCCCACCAGGTTGCCGGGGAGGGTCTGCGAGCCGGCCGGGACGCCGGTCACGTTCTCGACGTACTTGTAAACGGGCAGGCCGCCGACCGTACCGGTTCCGGCGTAGCTGACCGGCAGCGGCTTTTCGGCGATCGTATCGAAGATCGTGTACGTCTTCTGCTGCGAATTGAATGGCCAGAAGAGGGCCAGCCCGGACTGGTTAATACCGGCATTTCCATTTACCTCGTCGCCGCAGCAGTTAATGATCTCTCCGGTGCTGCGGTCGAATGCGACGCGCCGGGTGGCAGCCTGGATCTCGACGCCATTGGTGGTGTCCCGGGTATCGGTGAACTCGTTCCATACCGCGCGCTGCGCGTTGCCCGCCGCGACGTCACCCCGGATGGTGTCGGTGAGCGTCACGCCGACGGTGAGGTCCTTGAGCTTCGTGGTGCTGAAATAGGTGACGTTGCTGCCCTGCAGCGTCGAGACCTGGTACTGGTCCAGCGGATGTTTGGTCAGCTGGCCAGCGACGTAAAAGCGGAGCATGAGAGCCAGCGCGAGGAAAAAAGCCCCGAGGCCAACAAGTATGACCCCACTGACTCGACGCATCGATCCTCCCGGGGATGTACTCGCCGCCGCCGGAAACACCGGCTACCAACGGTTTTGTACCGGTTTGGGTATAGTAGTGGGGCCAGGGTGGCGCATCATCACCAGCCGGCACCCGGGCTTACGGCCGCCCGTGCCACCGGAGGAGCGCCCGCCGGAGGCGGCCGGACAGCAGCCGGACCCGGAGCAGGCGAAAGCGCGGAAACCCGGGCGCCGCAGCCCGGCGCCGGGAAGCTGCGAGGCCGCTGACGCGTGGACTTTACCTGTGGGTGCTGCAACCTTCCCGGGCAGCCCGATGTATTTGGGCGTCCTGCCGTGATCGTTATGAGGTCTTGATTTCCAGAGCATCGGGCCATCCGGGCGCCAGGGCAGCCGAGGCCGGGCCGGACGGCCCGGCGGGAGCGCGGACCGGGTGGACCGCGGGGTCCGCGGGCCTGCGGAAGTCCGGCCGGGCAGTCCCCGCCCTGGCGGGCCTGGTTCTCGGCGTCCTGGCCGTCGGGCCCGGGCTGGCGCCGGGTTTCGTCCTCTCCTACGACATGGTCTTCGTGCCCGCTCCCCCGCTGAGCCGGACGACACTCGGGCTCACCGGAACCCTGCCGCGCGCGGTCCCGAGCGACGCGGTGGTGGACGTGCTCAGCCAGGCGATCGGAGCGGAGCTCGTGCAGAAGCTGCTGCTGCTGGCGATCTTCGTGCTCGCCTGCAGCGGCGCAGCGGCGGTTTTGCGGGGCCGTCCGCTGCTGGCACGGCTGGCGGCGGGGGTGCTGTTCGGGTGGAACCCGTTCGTCGCGGAGCGCCTGATCATCGGCCAGTGGGCGCTGCTGCTCGGGTACTGCGCGCTGCCGTGGCTAATCGTCGCGTTCCGGGGCGCCGGCCAGCCGGGCAGCGGGTCATCCGCGCGGCTGCTCGCGCGGGTGGGGTGCGCCCTGATCCCGGCCGCCGTCGGCGGCTTCTCGGCGATGTGCGTGGCGGCACTGGTGGCCGTCCCGGTCAGCCTCAGCACCACGCAGGGCATCCGCAGCGCCGCGTGGCGGTGGGGAATACGTGCGGGGGTACTCGCCCTGATCGGCATGCTGAGCCTGCCGTGGCTGGTGCCATCGCTGCTCCGCCAGGTGCATACCGACCCCGCCGGGGTGAGCGCGTTCGCCGCCCGCGCCGACACCCCGTTCGGGTCGGTGGGCAGCCTGCTGGGGCTCGGCGGTATCTGGAACGCGCAGGTCACCCCTCCCGGCTACGCGGGCCTGGCCACGCTGTTCCCGCTGCTGCTCGCGCTGACCGGCCTGGCCGGTTACGCGTTCGGCTGCCGCCGGGAACCGTTCTGGCGCGGGCTCGGCGCCGCGGCCGTGATCGGCCTGGTGATCGCGAGCATCGGGGTATTCCCGGCCGGGCGCTCGGTGCTGCGGTCACTGATCACGGCCTGGCCGGGATTCGCCGTGCTGCGCGACGGCCAGCAATTTGCCGCGCCCCTCGCCCTCGCCGACGCCCTCGGCCTCGGCGCCGCGGTGAGCTGGGCAATGCGAGCCGGGTCGGCCGGCGCGCGGGCCGCCCGCCCCCGGCCGGTCGCCCGCCCCGTTCCCGGCGCTACCGCCGCGGCCGCAGCTCTGGGGACCTTCGGCCTGCTTGCCCCGGTACTGCTGCTTCCCGGGCTGGCGTGGGGCGCGGAGGGCCGGCTGAGCGCGGTGCATTATCCGGCGAGCTGGCTCGCGGCGCGGCGGGTCATCGACGCCGACCACGCCCCGGGCAGCGCGGTGATCCTGCCGTGGGCCGCCTACCGCCGCTATCCATGGAACGGCGGCCGCACCGTGCTGGATCCCTGGCCGCGGCTCGTTCGGCGGCGGACGATCTGGAACGACGGCGCGAGTGTCGGGAACCTCCAGCTTGCGCCCGAGGACCCGCAGGCCCGGCGGCTCAGCCCGCTGATCCGCTCCGGGGCGCCGCTGACCGCCGCGCTCCGGGCGGACGGCGTGCGTTACGTGATCATCGACAGCCCCGACGGCACGGCCGGCCAGGACAGCACGGCCGGCCAGGACAGCACTGCGGCGGATGCGCAGGGACTTCGGGCGCGGCTGAGCGGGGCGGTACGGGTCGCGGGCGGTCCCGGGCTCGCCGTCTACCTGCTGCCCGACGCCAAGGCCGCTGGCGCGGCCTCCTAGCCGCCGGCGGGCCGTGTCCCCGCCGCAAACCGTGGCCAAACCGTATTTTTTGTGAATTGTTCCGCCTCATGGAATTACGGCATGATTACGACGTCACTCGGATGTGGTCGAGCGAGCACTCGGCGGACGTGACGGTCGCCGTGTTCCTGGCCGCGAGAGAGGTGCGGCCGGGTGACGAGGCCGTCTCTCCTGTCCGAGAGGACCCACTGATGGAAGCTCGTCGCCCCCTGCGGCAGCCTGCCGCGAGTGAGACCGGCCGTCGCCGTTTCCTCGGCTACCTGCTGGCCGCGCCGACCCTGGTGGCCGCGGCAGAACTGGGCCGCTGGGGGTTGTCAGCCGGGGAGGCGAAGGCCGCGGTTCCATCCGGACCGCAGATGTCCGACATCATCGATCTCAACGACATCCTGACGGACGCGACGCGGCCCACCGCGAACCTGATCACGGTCACCATCAACCGGGACGGCACCGCGTCGTTCGCGATGCCGCGCTGTGAGACCGGGCAGGGGATCACCACCTCGACGGCGATGCTGATCGCCGAGGAACTGGACCTGCCGGTGGACAAGGTTCATGTGACGCTCGCCGACGCGCGCCCGGAACTGGAGGCCAACCAGGCCACCTACGGGTCGAACACGACGATCTCCACGTTCACCCCGTTCCGCGTCGCGGCGGCGCTGGCACGCAAGCGGCTGCTGCAGGCGGCCGCGATCGAGTTCGGCGACAACAGCACGTACCTCAAGACCAAGGCCGGTGAGATCCTCTCCGGCACCGGGAAAGCGCTGCCCTACAGCGCGCTGGCGGAGAAGGCCGCCACCCCGACGACGAAGCGGGCCTCGGTGACGCTGAAGCCCCCGTCGAAGTTCAAGGTGATCGGGAAGCCGCACAACCGCGTCGACGCGCTGGACGCGGTGACCGGCCGCAAGACTTACGGGATGGACCTGGCCGTCCCGGGCGCGAAGCCGACGATGATCTGCCGCGCCCCGACGATCAACGGCACCGTCCGGGCCGTGCACAACGCCGCCCAGGTTGAGGCGATGCCCGGGATCACCGATGTCGCGGTGATCTCCACCGGCGTCGCGGTACGCGGCGAGACGTTCGGGCAGTGCATCGACGGGGTCCGCGCGCTGCGGGTGAGCTGGGGCCCGGGCACCGTGGACCACGAATCCGACGCGACGATCCGGGCCAAGCTCCGCGCCGCGCAGATCCCGCTGGCGGTGCCGAAAGCTGCGGTGGGCGCGAAGACGATCGAGACGGAATTCACCTTCTACTGGAAGAGCAACAGCGCGCTGGAACCGCAGACGGCCGTCGCCGACGTGCGCGACGGCGGCGCGGAGATCTGGTCGTGCATGCAGACACCGATCTACGCCCAGCAGATGGTCGCCCAGAAGCTCGGCGTGCCGCAGGGCGCGGTGACCGTCCACGTTCCGCAGGGCGGCGGGGCGTTCGGGCGGCGGATGTTCCCCGACGTCGCGGTGGAGGCCGCGGAGGCGTCGCACGCCATCGGAAAGCCGGTCAAGCTGATGTGGCACCGGACCGATGAGTTCCGCTACGGCAGGGTGCACCCGATGTGCGTGTCCCGCATCCGGGTGTCCTACGCCGCCGGGAACGTGCTGTCCTTCGAGCAGCGCCACACCAGCGTGGCCACCGACTACACCATGGCGCTCGGGGAGATGATCAGCGCCGACGGGGCGAAACTGGTCCCGCTGGGACTCGGGAACTACACCGAGTACTCGAACACGATCTTCCAGACCACCGCGAACGTGCCGTACAACTTCGGCGTCGTGAGCCAGGCGATCAACGAGATCATGGAATGGGACACGTTCCACACCGGCAGCAACCGCAACCTGTACAACCCCGACGTGGTCACCGCGGTGGAGGTGGTCGTGGACCAGCTGGCCAACGCGCTGGGACAGGATCCGTACGAGTTCCGCCGTACATTCTGCAAGGATCCCCGGGCGCGGGCCGTGCTCGAAACGGTCGCCCAGGCCGGGAACTGGGGGCGCGCGATGCCGGCCGGCACCGCCCAGGGGATCGCGCTGCACACCGAGTACAAGGGCGCGACCGCGGCCCTGATCGAGATCGACACGCGCCCGCGGACGGTGCACCGCAAGGTCCGGAACGCGGTGACCGGCCCCCGAGTGACCAAGGTCGTCTTCGCCATCGACGCCGGGCTCCCGGTCAACCCGCGCGGGCTGGAGGCGCAGATGATGGGCGGGACGATGGACGCCATCGGGCAGGTGCTCACCGAGAGCCTGCACCTGTCCGGCGGGCATTTCCTCGAGGGCAGCTGGGACAACTATTTCTACTCCCGGCAATGGAACACCCCGCCGGATATGCAGATCATCGTCATGCCGCCCACCACCGGCGAGCCCGGCGGTGCCGGGGAGTTCGGGGTCGCCGCGTCCAAGGCCGCCACCGCCTGCGCGCTGGCACGCGCCACCGGGAATACCCCGACCGAATTCCCCGTCAACCACAACGGCCGTCTGGCTTTCAAGCCCTACCCCACGGTTCCGCCCATTCCGCCCTCACCGACGAACGGCCTCGAATACAGCTACTAAACGGCCCTGCCACTAAACGGCTCAGCTACTAAACGGCTCAGCGAGCGCATCGGAGATCCCATGCCGCAGCACACGTTCATCCTCAACGGCAGCACGGTCACGGTGGACGCCGACGACGACGTGCGCCTGTTGTGGGTCCTGCGCGACATCCTCGGCGTCACCGGCCCGAAATACGGCTGCGGCCTGGATGTCTGCAAGGCCTGTACCTGCCACATCAACGGCAAGGCGTTCAACCCGTGCTCGGTACCGGTCTCGGCAATCAAGCCGGGCGACGAGATCACCACGATCGAGGGCCTGCCCGGCACCGTCGGCGCGGATCTGCACCCGATGCAGCAGGCGTGGCTGGATTACGACGTCGCCCAGTGCGGCTACTGCCAGCCCGGGCAGATCATGGCGGCGGTCGCCAAGGTCAAACAGGCCCGGGCCAAAGGCCACGGCATCGACGACGCCGAGCTGGATGAGATCCGCAACATCTGCCGCTGCGGCACATACCACCGCATCCGCGAAGCAATCATGGCTGGCGCCGAGAACATGTGACGCCCGGCGCGGCCGGAGGTGCTAGCGCGGGGCGAGCAGGGCCACCGAAGCCTGGACCGCGGTCTCGGTGATGTCGCTGACCCGCCCGCCGTCCTCGACCGTGGCCGCAACGAGTTCACGCAGCCCGCCGAGCAACATGATCGCCAGGGGCCGGGTGACCGGCCCGATCCCGATCGCGCGCAGTTCCGCGGTGTCGCACAGCGCCTGGATCATGACGATGAAGGCCTCCATCATGTCCCGCTGCAGCCGGCGCCCCGCGGCGCCGAGCGAGGGCATGTCGCGGATCCAGCTCAGCGTGATGGCGGGCTCGGATTCGGCGCAGGCGATCCACGCCTCGACCGCCTGCCGGATCTGGGTGTCCCAGGGCGCTTCCGCGTCGACGGCCGCGTAGATCAGGCCGATCATCCGCTCGTTGGCGTCGGTGAGCAGCGCCGCGAAGCAGGCTTCCTTGTCAGCGAAATGCTCGTAGAAGGTCCGCCGCGAGGTGCGCGCGCGGCGGACGATGCCGGCGACGGTGGTGTTGCGGTAGCCGTCGTCGGCGATCGACTCGGCGAGCCCGTCGAGGAGGCGCTGGCGGAAATCTCCCGCGCCGCCGGACGCCGGCGCCCTCCGGCCGGCACGGCGCGCGGCCTGCACCGTGGACACGCTGGTCACGCTATCCCCCCTTGCCGCTGTCCCGGCCACGACTTGAACCCGCTGGTACTTCACCGTACCATGTCGTTGGTACGATCAGGTACCACGGCGGAAGGCACGGCCGATGACCGGGCAGGTAACCGAGGAGATCGCCGACACTGGCCGCGGCATCTCGCTCGCCTACGAGCGGTTCGGCGCCGCCGACGGCGAACCGTTGGTCCTCATCATGGGCCTCGGGCAGCAGATGCATAGTTGGCCCGCCGCCTTCTGCGAGCAACTGGCTGGACGAGGTTACCGGGTCGCCCGCTTCGACAACCGCGACTGCGGGCGGTCCACTCACATGAGTTCCCGGCCACCCCGGCCGGTTGAGATCCTCCGCCAGCGCTTCCCCGTCGGCCAGTACGACCTGACCGACCTCGCCACCGACACCGTCGGCCTGCTCGACGCCCTCGGCTACGACAGCGCCCATCTGGTGGGTGCGTCGATGGGCGGCATGATCGCCCAGACCACCGCGGCACTGTGGCCGCAGCGGGTTCGGACGCTGACCTCGATCATGTCGACAACCGGGGCACGCCGCATCGGCCGGCCGGCACTGTCCACCTGGCGGCTGATGGCGGCCCGGCCCGCCAAGACGCGGGAGGCCGCCATCGAACATCATGTGCGGATCTTCCGGCACATCGGCTCGCGCGGCTATCCCTTCGATGAGGAGCTGGCGCGCGAACTGGGGGGCCTCGCGTGGGACCGCGATCCGGCGGTCGCCGCCGGGACTGCGCGCCAGCTCGCCGCGATACTCCAGTCCGGGGACCGGACGGCCCAGGTGCGCTCGGTCACCGCCCCGACGCTGGTGATCCACGGCGACCGCGACCGCATGGTCAACCCCACCGGCGGCGCGGCCACCGCGCGGGCGATCACCGGTGCCCGCCTTGAGACCATCACAGGAATGGGCCACGACATGCCGCGGCAGCTGTGGCCGGTGCTGATCGACCTCATCGACGGTCATGCGAGCCGCGGCGGGCGGCCGGAGCCGACCGGGAGCGCCGGCGCCGTCACGAGTTCCTGACCGAAACAGGTTGCCCGCCGGGCAAAGGAGGCTGTGTGACAACCGTTATGCCAGATGCCGCTGAGCATGTCCGAAATGCGGCTGAGCATGTCGACGTGCTGATCGTCGGCGCCGGCCTGTCCGGGATCGGCGCGGCGCACCACATTCAGACCGCGTTCCCCGACCGGAGCTACCTGATCCTGGAGGGGCGGGAGGCCAGCGGCGGGACGTGGGACCTGTTCCGGTATCCGGGCGTGCGCTCGGACTCCGACATGCACACCCTCGGCTACCGGTTCCGGCCGTGGACCCAGGCAAAGGCCATCGCCGACGGGCCGTCCATCCTCGACTACGTCCGCGACACCGCCGCCGAGGCGGGCATCGACCGGCACATCCGCTTCGGTCACCGGGTGGTGCGCGCCGAGTGGTCCAGCGACGAAGCGCGCTGGACGGTAGAAGCGGTCCACGACGGCCGGGCGGTCCGGATGACCACCTCCTTCCTTTACCTGTGCAGCGGCTACTACCACTACGACGCCGGGCATCAGCCGCATTTCCCGGGCATCGAGAACTTCGGTGGCACCGTCATCCACCCGCAGCACTGGCCGGAGGACCTCGACTACACCGGCAAGAAGGTCGTGGTGATCGGAAGCGGCGCGACGGCGGTAACGCTCGGCCCGGCCATGGCCGACCAGGCGGAGCATGTGACCATGCTGCAGCGCTCGCCGACGTACATCGTCTCGCTGCCCGCCGAGGACGCGATCGCGAACACGCTGCGGCGCCTGGTCGGGGCGCGCGCCGCGTACCCGGTGGTGCGGTGGAAGAACGTCGCGCTGCAGACGCTGTTCTACCGGCTCAGCCGGCGCCGCCCCGACGTCGCCAAGACGATAATCCGCAAGCGGCTGACTCGGCAGCTGCCGCCGGACTACGACGTGGACACCCACTTCAAGCCGGATTACCAGCCATGGGACCAGCGGCTGTGCCTCGTCCCGGACGGCGACCTGTTCCGGGCGATCCGGCGGGGAACCGTGTCGGTGGTCACCGACCACATCGCCGAGTTCACCCGGTCGGGGCTGCGGCTGGAATCCGGGAACGAACTCGAGGCGGACATCGTGGTCACCGCCACTGGGCTGCGGCTGCAAGCCAACGGCGGCATCGAGCTGTCCGTCGATGGCCGTGAGGTCAAGCTCCCCGAGACGATGGTCTACAAGGGGATGATGCTCAGCGGCGTGCCGAACTTCGCATTCACCGTGGGCTATGTCAACGCATCCTGGACCCTCAAGGCCGACCTGGTCAGCGAGTACGTCGTCCGGGTGCTGCGGTACCTGGACCACCACGGGTATGACGAGTGCGTCCCGGTCAACAACGACCCCGAGATCACCGAGCGGCCGCTGCTGGACTTCCAGGCCGGATACGTGCTTCGCTCGATCCACGAGTTCCCGAAGGCCGGATCCCGCGGGCCCTGGCAGGTGGCGATGAGCTACCCACTCGACCTGCTGCGGCTGCGGTTCGGCCGGATCGACGACGGCGTCATCCGGTTCTCGCGCCGGCCGCGCGCACCTCGCACCCCCGCGCTGGCCGGCACCGCGCCGGCCGAGCGGAACCAACCGGAGGGGGGCAGTGAAGGCCGCCATTGACCCTGGCCGCTGCCAGGGCCACGGCCGCTGCTACGAGCTGGCGCCTGACCTGTTCGGCGACGACGACGAGGGCTACGGCACGGTGCTCGGCGGCGGCAGCGTGCCGCCGGGATCGCAGCGCCAGGCGCGGCTGGCCGAGGCGAATTGCCCGGAACACGCGGTCAGCGTCACCGAGGAGGACTGAGATGGCTGCCGACGACCGGTTCGCCCGCGAACTGGCGGACATCCGCCGGGAGCGGCCGCCGGGCACCCGCAGCGATATCGTCACCGGCCCGGTCGCCGACTGGGAGACCGACTTCTCCCACGTCGAGCCCGAGTGGGCCGCCGACCCGTACCCGATCATCGAGGACCTCCGGCAGCGGTGCCCAATCGCGCACACCGACCGGTTCGGCGGCGCCTGGCTGCCGACGCGGTACGAGGACGTCTCGGCGATCGCCTACGACACCGAGCACTTCTCGTCTCGGTCGATCATCATGAGCAACTTCCGGCCGCCCCGCGAGGTGGCGCCGGTGGGCGGCTCCCCGCCGATTTCCTCCGATCCCCCGTTCCACCACGACGCGCGCAAGCTGCTGCTTCCGGCGTTCACCAAGGCCGCGGTCGGGCGGCAGGAGCCGGCCACCCGGGCGTTCTGCCACTCGCTGATCGACTCCTTCGACGGCCGGGACGTCGTCGATGCCGCGGCCGAGTACGCGCAGCACATCCCGATGCGGGTGATCGCCGACATGCTCGGCTTCCCTCCCGAAGACGGACCGCGGTTCCGCGAGTTCGTCGAGAACGCGCTGGAAGGCGTCAACGGGCCGCCGGACGAGCGGGTGGCGCGGATGGACAAGCTGTTCGGGTACCTGCTCGACCAGATCCGCGACCACGTCGCGAACCCTCGTGACGACCTGACCACATACTTCGTCAACGCCGAGATCAACGGCCAGAAGCTCGATCCCTTCCACGTGGCGGGGACCATGGCGCTGCTTCTGATCGCCGGCATCGATACGACGTGGAGCGCGATCGGCGCGTCGCTGTGGCACCTGGCCGCCAGCCCCGACGACCGCAGCCGCCTGGCCGCCGACCCCTCGCTGCTGCCGACCGCGATCGAGGAGTTCCTCCGGGCATACGCGCCGGTCACCATGGCGCGACTGGTCAAGGAGGACATGCACTGGCACGGCGCCGATATGAAGGCCGACGACTGGATCCTGCTGTCGTTCCCGGCGGCCAACCGTGACCCAGCCCAGTTCGACCGCGCCGGTGAGGTCGTCATCGACCGCGAGCTCAACCGCCATGCCGCGTTCGGCCTCGGCATCCACCGCTGCGCCGGTTCGCACCTGGCACGGATGGAGCTGCGGGTCGCTCTCCAGGTCTGGCTGGAGCGGATCCCGGTCTTCACCCTCGACGACCCGTCTGCGGTCACCTGGTCCGCCGGCCAGATCCGCGGGCCGCGCAGCCTCCCGCTCCGCATCGGCTGAACGTGGCCGCTTCAGTGCTCCAGGCCGTGCTGGGGCTGGAACAGATGGACGGCGACCGGTTCGCGGCGCCCGCGGGCGGATGGGGGCGGGAGCGTACCTTCGGCGGCCAGGTCGCGGCACAGGCCCTGCGCGCCGGCAGCCTGACTGTCACCAGCCCACGGCTGGTTCACTCGCTGCACTGCTATTTCATCCGGCCGGGCCGCCCGGCCGAGCCCGTTGAGTTCGAGGTAGCCAGGACCCGGGACGGGCGCTCGTTCTCCACCCGGCACATCACCGCGGTCCAGGAGGGCAAACCGATCTTCGAGATGATCGCCTCCTTCTGCGACCCCGCGCCCGGCGAGGACTGGCCGCCCCCCGCACCACCGGCGGTGCCGCCGCCGGACGAGCTGCAGCCGGTGCAATTCCCCTGGCTGTTCGGCGACGACCAGCCCGTGGATATCCGCCCCGTCACCACCGCCGCCCCGGGGGCGTTCCCGATTTCACATCCCTGCTGGATGCGGGTGACGGCGGATATCGGCACCGACCCCGCCAAGTATGCGTGCGTGGTGACATTCCTGTCCGACATCGCCGTCGTCCGCGCGGCCCGCGCACCGCGCTCGGCGGCCCGGCACGACCGCGGGATCAGCCTCGACCACTCCATCTGGTTCCACCGGCCACCACAGGCCGGCCACTGGTTCCTGTATTCGATGGACCCAGTCGCCCACGTAAGCACCCGCGGCCTGGCCCGGGGCGCGATGCACGCCCTCGACGGGACGCTGATCGCCTCGGTGGCGCAGGAAGTCCTCATCCGTCCCCGCGGTTAGCGCGCCGGTGAGCGCCCGCGTGCTTGCCAATGCACCCGAGCCCGCCCGCACCACTACCGCGCGGTAGCCTTTTTCCTTGTTTGCCTGGCTTTGCCCGTAGATCATCCCCTAATCTCATGTCGCAGCACCGCACTGCTCTTAACGCCTGGAATCCCAGGTGAGGAGGAAACCGTGACTCGGGTCATCATCGCTGCGGTTATCGGAGTCGTGCTGGCGGTGAGTGTGGCGTTCACCGTCTCGAGCGTGGCGGGCCCGCAGCCGAAGCCCGTCAACCAGCCTCTGTACAACTACGGCTCCCGGTAACTCACTCCGGTCAGCGCGGCCAGGGACGTCAGCAGGGCACCTGCTCTGCGGTCCCTGGCCATTGCGGAGTTTCCCGATCGTCGGCTCCCGGGGTCTGTAGAGTCACCGACGTAAACGCGCCGGATGCCTGGCAGCAGACCACGAAGGAGCTGATGGATGACCAGTGCTGAACTGCTCGCCGACGCCTTCGGGCGGGTACGTGAGTCCGTCCATGACGTCGTCACCGGCCTGACCGCCGAGGAACTGGCCTTCCGGGCCGACCCCGAGGCGAACTCGATCGCGTGGCTGGTGTGGCACCTGACGCGGGTCCAGGACGACCACGTCGCCGATGTCGCGAAGGTCGAGCAGGTCTGGACATCGGGCCGGTGGGCCGAGCGCTTCGAGGTCCCTTTCCAGCCGCGCGCGACCGGCTACGGGCACCGCTCCGACGACGTCGCGGCGGTCAGGGTCGAGTCCGGGGACCTTCTCATCGGCTATCACGACGCCGTTTACCAGCAGACGATCCGGTTCGTGCGCGGTATCCACGATGCCGACCTGTCCCGTGTGGTGGACGAGGCGTGGGACCCGCCGGTGACCCTCGGCGTCCGGCTGGTGAGCGTGATCGGCGACGACCTGCAGCACGCTGGGCAGGCCGCGTTCGTGCGCGGGCTGGCGGAACGCCGGTAGCTCCGAAGCCGGGCGTACCGCGCATAGGTGGCATATCAACGATTCCGGTATCGTGGTGCGGCCACTGACAACATCACCGGCTGACCGGAATCGCTGACGGGAATCATGGCCATCGCGGATCCCAGCCCCGGCCCCGCCGAGACGGAGGACCCGCGGCCATCGCCGCCCCGCGGCGAGGACGGCGGCAACCCCGACGCTCCCGACACCGCCCCAATGCCCAGGGTCGTGGTCGCGCCCGCGGGGGCCGGCGACCACCCCGGCGAAGACCACCACGGTGGTGCGGACGACGGCCCCGATACCGACCCTGGTACCGGCGACGGCCCCGTTACCGGCGACGGCCCCAGTACCGACGTGGGTCCCGGTACCAACGTGGGGCTCGGCACGGACGCGGGGGTGGGCACCGACGCGGGTCCCGATACCGACGTGGGTCCCGAGACCGGCGAGGGTCCCGAAGCAGGCGACCACCCCGAAACCGAGGACGGCGCCGATACCGGTGACCACATCGAAGCCGAGGACCGCCCCGACGCAGGCGATGAACCGGACGCAGGCGACCACCCCGAAGCCGAGGACCGCGCCGACGCAGGCGACCAACCCGAGGCAGGCGACCACCCCGAAGCTGAAGACCGAGCCGACGCGGGCGACCACCCCGACGCAGGCGACCACCCCGAAGCCGAGGACCGCGCCGACGCGGGCGACAGTCCCGATACCGGCGACCTCGCCAACGCCGACGAAGGTCCCGAAGCCGACCCGGACCGCCCCGATACCGGCGACCACCCCGATGCCGGCGACCTCCCCGAAGCCGACCACCCCGATGCCGGCGACCTCCCCGAAGTTGGCCATGGTCCCGATGCCGGGGCGGACCATCCGGTTCGGCTGGCTGGATCTGGCGCAGACCGCGCCGGGGAGCCCGCTGCCGCCCCGGTCGGCCTGGCTGAGCGGGAGCCGCGCGCACCCGAGCGGCCGGCCATTTCCGGGCATCAGGGCGCGCTGGACGGGATCCGGGCCATCGCGGCGTTCGCCGTGCTGGTCACCCACGTCGCTGGGCAGACCGCTTTCTCCGATCACGGTTCGGCCGCCGCCTGGGTGACAGCCCGTGGCGACGTGGGCGTCCCCATCTTCTTCACCCTCTCCGGGCTGCTGCTATTCCGCCCGTGGGTGCGGTCGCTGCTGGAGGAGCGGACGTGGCCGAGGGTGCGCTCCTATCTGTGGCGCCGGGTGCTGCGGATCCTGCCCGCGTACTGGGCGGTCGTGCTGATCGCCCTGCCTGCGCTGAGCCCGCGGCACTCATCGTCCCCCTGGACGTGGGCCCAGCACCTGCTGTTGCTCCAGGTCTACGACCCCCGCCCGTGGTGGCCCGGTACCGGCGCCCCCGGCGTGGGCCAGATGTGGAGCCTGGCGACCGAGATGGCGTTCTACCTGGTTCTCCCCCTCATCGCGGTGATGCTCGCGGCACTCGCCTGCCGCGGCCGCGCGAGCGCCGAGAGGCGGGCGCGCCGCCTTGTGGCCGGGCTTACGGCGCTGGGGATGTGCTCATTCGGCTTCACCGTGCTGGTGTATCTGCCGCGGCCGGAATACTGGCTGGAGGAGACGCTGCCGCAGTCGCTGGTCTGGTTCGCCTGCGGGATGGTCCTGTCCGTCGTGGCGGTCTGGGCGCAGGTTGAGGCCAACCCGGATGGACCGGTGAACCGGTTGTGCCGGACGGTGGCCGCCTCGGCCGGCACCTGCTGGCTGCTCGCGGCGCTCGTCTTCGCCATCGCCTGCACGCCGGTGGCGGGCCCCACCGGATTTGGTGGGAGCACGGTCTGGGACAGCGAGACGAAGACCGCGCTGTACGCGATCATCGGGCTGGTCCTGGTGGCCCCGGCCGCGCTGCAGCCCGCCCGGGAGACCCGGATGAGCCGGGTGCTCGGCAACCAGGTGATGCGGTTCCTCGGCAAGATCTCCTACGGCGCGTACCTGTGGCAGTTCCTGGTCATCATCGGGTTCTTCAACGTGCTGCACCTCAAGGACGGCTTCCACCAGCTCTACTCGGGCCCCGAAGTGGCCGGCCTGCTCGTCGTGATCACAGTGATCACGATGGTGGTGGCCACCGCCTCCTATTTCGTGATCGAGGCGCCGACGCGGCGGCTGTACGGGCTGGTCCCGCAGTCGGCGCCGCGGCACGCGGCCAAGCACCGCAAGTCCCGCAATCCCTGGAGCCTCCCGGCGCCCTGACCGGACCGCTTATCCCCCGTTATGGACTCGAAATATCCTTTAATGTCCAAATTGGCGCACGATAACGGGGGATAAGCGGCGCTACAACGCATCCGGGCGGCCTTCGCCGGGGAGACGGCCGACAAGGTCGGCGACGACCCGGGCGAGGGCGATCAGGCACAGCACCTGCGGAACGGCGTCGTACACGATGCTCACCAGTGACTGCGGGCCGCCGGCGTCCTGGACCCGCAGCCCCGCCAGCTCCGTCGCCGACGCGAGCACCGCCAGGACGATCACCAGCACCGGTGAGAGGACGGCGCGCAGCACCGCCCGCACCACCGCGCTGCCGGGCCCGTCCGGATTGTCGGGCGGTCCGGCCGGGCCGTCGCGGACGCCGACGCGGTCGGCCGCCCACCGGGCGGCCGCCACGAAGGAGCCGACCGAGACCAGCATCACCGCGGCTCCGGTGTAGCCCGCGAGCCACATGCCGGTCACGCCGGACAGCGCCAGCACCGCCGCGAGCCTGATCCGGCCGCCGATCCGCAGCGCTGTCGGCGGCGGGAGCGGAATCAGCGAGGCCGGGCGCCGCGACGGGATCAGCGAGATGATGATGAACAGCACCACCACGCCCAGCCCGCCGAAGAGCGCGGCACGGTAGATCGTGTCGGGCCGGTAGGTCAGCGTCACCAGCGAATCCGTCCCGGCTGGGATGATCCACCCCTGCTTCCAGCCGTCCAGCCGGACCGGCTTCAGCACTGTGTGGCCCGCCTGCGCCTGCCACCCCGCGTTGTAGTTCTCGTTCACCACCAGGTAGGACTGCTGGTTCGCCGCCACCCGGATCCGCCGCGTCTGCGCCCCCCAGCTGACGATTCTGGCCGGCGCCGGGGGCTGCTCCCGGGCCGAGCTCAGCGGGGCGGCGCCGGTGCCGCTCAGCGCGTCCACGGTGGCGCTGTCCACCCGGAAGCCGTCGAGGGAATCATCGAGCAGCCGGTTGTCCCCGGCGGTCAGGCGGACCGGTCCGCGGCAGGCGGCGTATTTCACCGGCTGCTCGCGCAGCAGGTCGGCGAAGCTGCCGGACACCCGGGTCGCGACGGTCCGGCCGTTCAGGGTCAGCTTCGGCCCGTACCCACACGGCAGCTTGAACGCCGTGGTGCCGGGGTCGTCCAGGTGCGGCACGCCGGGAATGATGACGTCGCTGATCTGCAGCGGCGGCTGCTCCGGCGAGAAGATCAGCCGCAGCTGGCTGGTGCGCATCGGGGCGAACTTCAGCGTGGCATCGGCTCCGCTGACGATGCCGCCCCGCGCCTGCCCCCCGGAGCCAGCGGCGATGACCTGGAGCGGCTGGTCCGCCCCGGTTGGCCGCTCGATTGTCACCTGGCGCACGGTGCGGGTGCCGTGCCAGCTGATGATGAGCTGGGGATGCGGGTCGCCGGAGCTGGCGATCCAGGTAGTCGCGGGCTTCCCGTCGAATGCGGCGATCGGCAACTGCTGCGGGTCGCCGCTGGCCGACGACGATGCGGTGACGGTCGGCTCGGCCGGCGAGGTCCGGGTGTATTTCCCGATCAGCGCCGGGTCGGTGAAGGTGGCCGTGCCGGAAAGCTGCGCTGTGTGACGGCCGGCCAGGTTGAACGTGCGGTCGAAGCTGGATGCTTCCTCGGTCGGCTTGGTCAGCTGGCTGGAACATTCCCAGCGCAGCGTCGTTGGCATGCACCCGCTGGCCACCGGCTCGGCGAGCGACATCATGATCGCGGCCGGATCGGTCCCGTCCGCGGCGCGCACCGTGGGCAGCCGGATACTGCGGCTGGCGTGCACGCCCGGTATCACCAGCTGGGAAATGCCGGCCCGGACTCCGGCCGCCTGTGGCGGCTGGTAGGCGAGCCGCAGGATCTGGATCCGCAGCCAGCCGGTCGGGCCTGCCGGGACCTGCAGCGCCTGCGGGCCCGGGCTCTGGTTGAGGTGATCAACGACGCGGCCCGCCGCCGTGGAGACCGCCACCTCCGAGACCGGCGGCCCGAGGTCCTGGCTGTCCACGAACGCGGCCCGCGTCCCCGCGGGATCGACCGGCGAGTTGAAGTTGACCTGCAGCCACTGGCCGACCGGCCCGGTCCAGCCGCCGGTCGCCCACGCGGTGTACTGATTGCTGTCGATCGCGGCGAACGGGAGAAACCCGGTGGCCGTTTGGCCCGGCGGGTTGTTCACGTCGGCCGAGGATGAGGAGGCGGTGACGCCCTTGATCCCGTCGTACTGCGCCACGGTCTCGTCTGGCGCCCACGCCGGGTAGGTGAGATCCTGCGTCGCCAGGAACGTCGCCGACTGCGCCGTCGCCGTGAGCGTCGGCGTGTAGTTGCTCCTGAGCTCGCCGAAATCGCGGTCACGCCGCCGCAGCGAGTCGGTGTCCACCAGCGGCGCCGCCGCCGGGGCGCCCCTGCCGTCACCATCGAGCAGCACCGGCCGGTCCCGCAGCAGGCCGGCGTCGGCTAGCTGGAGCAGCGCGTCCGGCGCCCCCGCCACCCGCATCGCCTGGCTCGCCGGCACGGTGCTGGCCAGCGGGGCGGTCCCGGCTACCTGGTAGATCTGCAGCGCCGGGGCCGGCAGGTCGAACGTGCTGACGGCGTCACCGGGCGCTTTATCGCCGACCAAGGGGCCGAAATGGGCGACCTGGCGGATGCCCGGCGACGTCCCGAGCGCCTGCTGGATCCGCGACGGCCAGGCCCCGTCGAGGTCGTCCCGGATCAGGTCGTTGCGGACGACGACGTACTTGACGTCCATCCGTTGCAAGAGCTGGGTCAGGCCCGCTGACCCCTCGCCCGCCGCGACCTGCTGATCCACCACCTGGAGCAGCCGGGTGTACCCCACCGAGCCGGACGCGGTGACGCTGAGACTGCCCCACCGCGTGGTGGACAGCGGCTCCATGATGTCGTCCATCGGGCGGCCCCACAGGTACTCGCCGAACCGCGCGCCGGGAACCGCGAGCACACCCTGATCGCCGGCGTGGTGGTTCAGCCATTGGGTGGCCTGCGTCCAGTAGACGGGAACCGTTGGGAAGTCGCCGCTCTGCGACAGCCCCATCACGAACCCGGGCACCGCGACCCCCGTCACCACCGCGAGCGCGCCGAGGTGGACATAGGCCCGGCGGGCCGGCACCCGAACCGACGAGATCAGGTGGATCAGCCCGAGGCAGAGCGGAAGCCTGATCACCGGATCGAACTTCCGCAGGTTGCGGAACGGCGCCAGCGGGCCGTTGATCAGGTTCCGGACAGCCTCGGCGAACGGGGCATGCAGCACGCTGACGTGGCCGGCACCCACGACGGCGACCCCGACCAGCAAGGTGATCAGCAGGAATCTGCGGGCGGGCATGCCGCGGCGCAGCAGGCCCGCGATCCCGCCGCCCGCCACCGCGCCGCTGAGCAGCGCGATCGCCGGCTGGGTCGATACCGCGTAGCTGACCGGCAGCCACGGCTGGCCCATCCAGTACAGGTAGTTGACCCAGTCCTCGGTGCCGCGCAGGGCGTTGGGCAGGCTGGTGGTCGCGGTGGTGACCTGGGCGCTCTCGGTGTACGGGAGCCAGGAGAACCCGTATTTCTGCAGCAGCAGCAACGGGACCGTCCAGGAGATCGTCGCCAGGGCGACGGCGCCGCACCACCACAGCAGCGTCCGCCAGCGCGGCGTCCCGCGTGCCGCGGCGACCAGGAAGATCACCGGCACGACCAGGACGGCGACGACCGATGCGGCGTTCATCCCGCTGCACAGCGCGACCGCCACCGCCGACCGGATCGCGGCCCGGACCCGGCTCCCGCCGCGCAGCGCCGTGATGAGCGGGATGATGATCCACGGCAGCATCGCCGCGGGCAGCGCCTCCGCCGAGAGCTGCCCGAGCAGGCTGAGGTCCCGCGGCGACAGCGCGTAGGCCAGGCCGCCGACAAGCTGGGCGGCCGACGAGCCGATGCCGAGCTTCTCCGCAAGCTTGACCACGCCGATGAACGCCGTCACCATCAGGGCGGTCAGCCACAGCCGCTGCACCACCCACGGGGACAGCCCGATCGCCCGGCCGACCGAGTAGAACGGGCCCATCGGGAAGAAGTAGCCCGCGACCTGGTTCTGCAGCTGCCCGAACTGCTCGGGGTCCCACAGGTGCAGGGCGCGGCCGAGGAACCCCACCGGGTTCAGCGGCATGTCGATCTTGGTGTCGGCGATGATGTTGCCGGGCCGGGTGACGAAGGCCAGCACGGCCAGCAGCAGGGATGCCACGGTCAGCCGGAGCCTGCGGCGGACCCCGGGATCCGCCTCGTCGACTGGAGCATCCGGGTCGGTGAGCCAGATGTAGAGCCCGCGGGTGGCTAGAGCCATGCCGCGCGGTCCGTCCGCCCGAGCAGCCGCTCGGTCTCACTGGCGGGGCGCACCCGCACCGTGCCGCCCGCCTGCCCGGTGAGAACGTCGAAGACCGGCCCCTCGGCGACCACACAAGGCCGGCTTCCGCCCGCACGGGTTCCGGGCTCGCTTCCGGCCCCCTCCCCGTCCGGGTATTCGATCACCCACGCCCCTGCCCGGCTGCCCTGCGCGGAGCCGGTGCGGATGGCGGCGCCGAGCAGCGCGGCGAACCGCCCGGCCGCCCGGTCCCAGTCGAACTCGGCCGCCCACGCGGCGCACGCCGCGGCCATCTCGGCGCGCCGCCCGGGGTCGGCGAGCTCGGTGAGCGCGCGCTCCACCACGTCCTCGATCCGCTCGCCACCGCCTGCCAGCCAGCCGGTCTTTCGATGCTTAACGGCGTCGCGCAGGCCATCGACGTCATAGCCGGCCGTCGGCACGCCGAGGGCTGCCGCTTCCAGCACGCAGAGCCCCCAGCCTTCCCCTTGCGAGGTGCTCAGGTGCAGCGATGACGACGCGACGAGCGACTCCTTCTCACCGGGCGGCAGGAAGCCGCGGATCCGGACGACGCCGCCGAGGCCGCGGCGGCTGATCTCGGCGGCCAGCGGAGCCGCCTCGGGCCCCTGGCCGACGACGTCGATGGTGGCGCCGCTGCCGCGGAGCCGTTCGGCGATGTCCGCGAGCCGCCCAGGCCGTTTGTGCGCGACGAGCCGGCCGACCCAGACCAGCGCCGGACCGCTCCCCCGCGGCCGCCGCGCGTGCGGCTGCACCGAGACGCCGTTCGGGATCAGGTACACCGGACCGGGCCAGTTCAGCCGCTGCCGCATCGCGGCCACGGTCGAGGGCGAGACGGCGACGCACGCGTGCCGTCGGTAGCAACGCCGGGCGACCGGGCCCTCCAGGATCCGGCCGATGCGCGCCATCCAGGCGGGAAAGTGCTTACCCCACTGCGCGTCGTGCACATGATGCATCACGCACAGCACCGGGACCCCGCGCGGAACCACCCATGGCGTGAAGAACGGGATGCCGTTCTGCACGTCGACGACCGCGTCCGGCCGCCACTGCCGGGTAAACCGCCGGACGAGCAGCCAGCCGAGCACCCGCGGGTAGACGGTAAACCGCCCGCCCATCCGGGCGATCTGCACGCCATCCCGGCGCTCCCGCCGCCGGCTGCCGGCCGGCCGGGAGGTGACGTACCGGACCTGCGCTCCCCGCGCGGACAGGCCCTTCGCGAGTTCCCACGCGTGCTGCTCCGCCCCGCCGGCGTCCGGATGCCACGGGTCCCGCCAGTTGACGATCGCGACCCGCCGTCCGTCGAGCCGCGCGATCTCATCGATCCACCCGGATCCGGTGCCGTATTCGGCGCTGCCGGCGCCGCGTTGGGCGCTGCCGGCGCCGTGTTCGGTGCTGCCGGCCCCGGCGGCTGCACGAGCGGCCGGGCCGCTGCTGGTCTGCACTGTCGGTTCCTGCGGCTACGGGGCGGGCGCCTCGCCAGGTGCCGGGGACGCCAAGGCCGGAGCCTGACCCTCCGGCGCCGCGGGCGGCACATCGGTGATCCCGGCCGGCGTGATCCCGGTCGGCGTGATCCCGGTCGGCGCGAGCCCTGCCGACGCGATCCCAGCCGGAAGGTCCACCTCCAGCGCGGGCGGGATCGGGATCGGGCGCGGGCCGTGATCCCCTGCCGCATGCAGGCTCATCCAGATGGCGGCGAGTTGGGTGAACGCGCTGACCGAGTGCCGCTTGACCGAGAAAGTCGATCCGGGCATGTCCCGCCACAGCACCGGGATCTCGGTCACCTCGCCGCCCAGCCGGCGGCACCGGGCGAGCAGTTCCACGTCGAAGGAGAAGCCCGAGGTGGTCATCCCACCGGCTGCGGCCCGGACCAGCGGACCGGAGAAGAACTTGAACCCGCACTGGGTGTCGGAAACGCCCGGGACGATAACCCGGGTGGAACCACGGAAAACCGCCGCGCCGAGCGCCCGCACCCGGCTGTGCCGGTGCTGCACCACCGACCCGGCGTGCGCGCGCGAGCCGATGACCACCTGGCTCCCGCTCGCCAGCAGGCCCATTGCGGTCGCGAGCGCGGACAGCCCGGTGGCCATGTCCGCGTCGAGATACCCGACGAACGGCGCCCGGGACGCGAGCAGGCCGGCACGGACCGCGGCACCCTTGCCGCGCCGGGAGCACGGCAGCAGCCGGACCGGCACCCGCTCGCCCGGCCAGTCCCGCGCGATCGAGGCGGTGGCGTCGGTGCTCGCGTTGTCGACGACCGTGATCGCCGCACCGCAGGGCAGCGCGGCGGCGGCCTCGGTGAGCGCGGTCAGCCCCGCCGGGAGGCGCTGGGCCTCGTTGCGGGCCGGAATGATGATTTCAACGGAAGCCGGCTGCCCATCGTCATCAGCCGGCAGCTCCGCACCCCACATCACCGGGCCGGCTACCGGGACAGGCCCGGACGGTCACGTACGGTTCTCTCCCAGGCCCGGACAGGCTTTCCCACGAAGGCGGTCCTCCTCTGCCCGGACGAGGGGGGTTCCGGGCACATCCCGTCTAGGGGCCGGCGCTCCAGCCGGGCGGACTACCGGGCCGGGCATACCGAGCGGCACGAGACTAGAACGTCGCATACCAGGTGGTAACCCCATTTAAAGAATAGTTACCTACTTAAGATGACTTATGGTCGGCCCGTACACTTCCGCCATGCATCTCGACGCGCCCGGGAAACGCCCAGAGCGCCACGACGCGGCCGAGGCGGCCCCGCAGAAGCTGCGGTCGGATCTGCGGAAACTGCGATCGGACTGGACCCGGCTCGGCGAGGCGGACCCGCTGTGGGCGGTGTGCGTGGACCCGGCCCGGAAAGGCGGGCGCTGGGATGTAGGGGAATTCAATGCCACCGGCCGCGCCGAGATCACCGCCGCCCTGGCACACCTGGACCGGCTGGGCGCCTGCCCGCGGCGCGACCGGGCACTGGACTTCGGGTGCGGGGCCGGCCGGCTCACCGCCGCGCTGGCCACCGGGTTCGCGGAGGTGACCGGCGTGGACATCTCCCCGCCGATGCTGGAGCAGGCGGCGCGGATCAACGGCGCGGACGGGCGCTGCCGGTACGTGCTCGGCGACACCGCCGACCTGCGCGGCTTCGCCGACGCCTCGTTTGACCTCGTCTACTCGAGCCTGGTGCTGCAGCACATTCCGCCGCCGCTGGCCGGTGCCTACCTCGCCGAGTTCGTCCGGGTGCTGCGACCCGGCGGCGCGATCATGCTGCTTGTCCCGGTGGCCCACCCGCGGACGCTTCGCGGTGGCGTCTACGCGTTCGCGCCGCACCAGGTCACCGGGTGGATCCAGCGCCGGATCTTCGGCTATCCGGCGCCGATGCGGATGCACACGCTGCCCGCACACCGGGTGCGGCAGACCGTGGAACCCCTGGGCTGCTCGCTGGCGGACTCGGTGCCGCACCCCGGCTACGGTGGCGGCTGGCGGATGGCGCTGCACATCGTCACCGGTCGCCGGGAGGGCACCGGTCCCGCCGCGTGAGCCGTTATGCGCGATTCGTTGTAGCCGGTAAAGGGCTTACGGATCGCGCGGTAGGCCGAGCATCCGCTCGGCGATGATGTTCAGCTGCACCTCGGTCGTGCCGCCGTAGATCGTCATCGCCCGGGTCGCGAGCACCATCCGCCCCCACCAGCCCTCGGGGCCGCCGGCGGCGCCGCCGCCGATCGCGCCGCGCGCGCCGAGCAGCGACCAGCACGCCGCGGCGATGTGCTGCGCGTGCTCCACGCCGAGCAGCTTCCGGACGCTGGACGCGGCTCCCGGGTCGGAGCCGGTCAGCTGCCGCAGGGTGACCCGCAGCCCCAGCAGCCCGATCGACTGGTCCTGACAGCACAGCCGGCCGATGCGCTCCAGTTCCGACGCGCCGAGCGCATCGGAACCGGCCTGGCCCGCCACGTCCAGGAACTCCTTGGCGCCCAGGCCGTTGCTTCCGCCGGACGACAGCGACACCCGCTCGTTGGCGAGCGTGTTGCGCGCCACCTTCCAGCCAGCGTCGACCTCGCCGAGCACGCAGTCGTCCGGGACGAAGACGCCGTCGAAGAAGACCTCGTTGAACAGCTGCTCGCCGGTCATCTCGGTCAGCGGGCGCACCTCGACGCCCGGTGCGGCCATGTCCACCAGGAAGTACGTGATGCCCTGGTGCTTGGGCTTGTCCGGGTCGGTGCGGGCGAGGCAGATCGCCCACTCGGCCCGCTGCGCCAGCGATGTCCAGATCTTCTGGCCGGTCAGCTTCCAGCCGCCGTCGGCGCGCTCGGCCTTCATCCGCAGCGCGGCGAGATCGCTGCCCGCTCCCGGCTCACTGAACAGCTGGCACCAGACGGTCTCGCCGCGCAGGGTGGCCGGCAGGAAGCGGTCCTGCTGCTCCTTGGTTCCGTAAGAGACCAGCGACGGGACCACCCAGGCGCCGATCGCCAGCACCGGGGGACGCACCCCGGCCGCGCGCATCTCCTGCTGGATCAGTACCTGCTCCAGCGGGCCGGCGCCGCGGCCCCAGGGCTCCGGCAGATGCGGCATGCCCATGCCCCGCTCCGCGAGCCGCGGGGCGCGGTCTGCCTCCGGCAGCGCGGCGATCTCCGCGATCTCGGACTGGATCCGTTCCCGCAATGGCCCGGCCTCGTCGGGCAGGTCGATGCCCGGCTCGCGGCGGGTGCCGTCCAGGGCGAATGCCGCGACGCGCCCCGCCCAGCGGTCGGGCGAGCCGGTCAGCGCGCGCAGCGTCAGCGCCCGCCGGTAGTAGATGTGCGCGTCGTGCTCCCAGGTGTAGCCGATGCCGCCATGCACCTGGATGCAGTCCTCCGCGCAGCGGACCGCGGCCTCCGGGGCCAGCACCGCCGTCATCGCGCTGGCCAGCCGGGCCTCGTCCCGTCCGGGCCCCTCGTCCAGCGCCCGGGCCGCGTCCCACACCACCGCGCGGGCTTGCTCGAGGGCGATCAGCATCCAGGAGCACTTGTGCTTGATCGCCTGGAACTGCCCGATCGGCCGGCCGAACTGCTCGCGCGTCTTCGCGTACCCGGCCGCGGCGTCCACGCACCACGCCGCGAGGCCCGCGGCCTCCGCGCCGAACAGGACGGCCACCAGGTCGAGCACGTCCGCGCCGTCCAGCCCGGTGAGCACCCGGCCGTCCGGCACCGTCACCTCGCGTGCTTCGACGTTGGCGACCGGCCGGGCCGGATCCATGCTGGCAAGCTCGGTAACGGTGAGGTCGGCGGCATCCACCGCGGCCCAGACCTCGCCGGAATCGGTGGCCACCGGGAGGATCAGCAGATCGGCCGCGGCCGCGCCGAGCACCGGCGAGGCCGTGCCGTTGATAACCAGGCCCGAGTCATCCTGGCGGCCGGTCAGGTCCGCCACGGGTCCACCGGCGGGGTGCCGCGTACCGCGATCGGCGTCCCCGGCCGGCGCCGCGCGGCCGGCGAAGACCGCGCCGGTCAGCGTTCCGTCGGCCAGGCCAGGCAGCAGCTCCTTGCGTGCCTTGGCAGCGCCATCCGCGTCGGCGGTCGCCAGCACGGCGCTGGCCAGCACCGTCGGCAGGAAGCTGCCGGGGGCGGCGCACCGGCCGAGTTCCTCCACCGCGACGGCCAGTTCCAGCAGGCCCGCACCCTGGCCACCGAGTTCCTCCGGGACGTGCAGGCCGAGCAGGCCCTGCTCCGCGAGGCCGGACTGCAGCCGCGCCGCATCCTGCCTCCCGTGCGCGGCGGCGTCCAGCGCGCTGCGCACCACGTCGGTGGTCACGTGGCGTTCCGCCCAACCGCGTACCGCGTCGGCCAGCGCCTCGTGTTCCTCGGTCAGCCCGATCGGCATCTCATCTCCTCCGCTGCCCATTGCCCGCGGGGCCCTGATGGCATGTCCGCGCCGCCGCCGAGTGCGTCGGGGCCGCGGCGCCGCTGCCCGGCCGGGCCCGGCACGCCTGCTTTAGAACGCGATTCTAGTTACTAGCGAGTCGGGGTGCCAGCGAAGGGGGGAGCGTCGGTGCCGGTATGACACGCTGCTGGGCGTGGTGTTCCTTGGTGCCGTAGCGACGGTTGCGCTCGCCGGGTGGGTGTACCTGGTGCTGGCGCACGGCGGCTTCTGGCGGACCAGCGTCCGGCTGCCGGCGGCGCAGGCCGGCGATCCGCCGGAATGGCCGGAGGTGGTCGCGGTCATTCCGGCCCGCGACGAGGCGGCGATCCTGCCGGATACGCTGCCGACCCTGCTCGGGCAGCGGTATCCGGGCAGGTTCCGCGCCGTCCTGGTCGACGACGGCAGTTGCGACGGCACCGCCGAGGCCGCGGCGAAGATCGCGGCCGCGGCGTCGGCGGCCACCGGCGGCGGTGCGGCCGAGTTGCGGGTGGTCCAGGCTTCGGCGCGCCCGGACGGGTGGGCGGGGAAGGTGTGGGCGATGGCCGAGGGCGTCCGCGCCGCCGGCGAGCCCGGCTACTTCCTGTTCACCGACGCCGATATCGCGTACGCGCCGGAGACGCTCACCGCCCTGGTGCGCGCGGCCGTCGCCGACCGGCGCGACCTGCTCTCCCAGATGGCGGTGCTCCGCGCCGCCACGGGCTGGGAACGCACCCTGGTCCCCGCATTCGTCTACTTCTTCGCCCAGCTGTACCCGTTCCGCCGGGTCAACCGGCCGGGCGGACGGACGGCGGCCGCGGCCGGGGGATGCATGCTGGTCCGGCGCCGGGCGCTTGCCACCGCGGGCGGCCTGGACGGGATCCGCGATGCGCTGATCGACGACGTCGGGCTCGCGCGGCTGCTGAAACGGCGGGTCCCGGGCGCACGCTGCTGGCTCGGCCTCGCCACCGGCGTCTTCAGCCGCCGGCCCTACCCCGTCCTGGCGGACCTGTGGGACATGATCGCCCGCAGCGCGTACACGCAGCTCCGGTACTCGCCGCTGCTGCTGGCCGGGACCGTGGCGGGGCTGTTGCTGTTGTACGCGCTTCCTCCCGCCGCCCTGGTGGCCGGCCTTGCCGGCCTCGCGGCCGGGGCCGGATCGACGGCGGACACGCTGTGGGTGGCGGCGGCCGGCGCGGCGGGCTGGGCGCTGATGACGGTCAGCTACCTGCCGATGCTGCGTTACTACCGGCGCTATTACCCGCTCAGCGCGCAGCGCGCGCCGACGCTTCCGCTGATCGCGATGCTGTACGCGGCAATGACCGTGGACTCCGCGGTACGGCACTGGCAGGGCCGTGGTGGCGGGTGGAAAGGACGGACCGCCCCGAGCGGGCCCCCGGGTGACCCGCCTCCCGGTGCCAGTCCGCCGGAACCCGGCTGACGGCAGGCGCGATCAGCCCCACCAGAAGGCGGTCGCGATCAGGATGTACAGGCCGATCATCGCCACGCCCTCGAGCCGGTCGGACATGCCGTCGTAGATGATGAAGGCAACGGCGACGGTTCCGATCGCCACGGTGGAAACCAGCAGCGGGCTGAACACCATGGTGAACGGCGTGTTCCCGACCAGCGGCGCGAGCAGGACCAGCGCTGGCGCGAGGACCAGGGCTATCTGCAGTGGGCTGTTCAGGATCACCGACAGGGCATGGTCCGCCTGGTTCTGCCAGGCGAGTTTGATCCCGACGGTGTGCTCCACGGCGTTCCCGGCGATCGCCACGATCACCAGCCCGGCGAACGACTGGGAGATGTGCAGCGTGGCCATCGCGGGCTGCAGCGCGTTAACGAAAAGGTCCGACACATAGGCGGCCAGGACGCTGCTCGCTGCGAGGAGGCTGATCGCCAGCCACAGCGGCCACCGGGCGACGTTCCCGTCCGCCTGCTCTGGCGCCTCGCCCGGGGCCGGGCTCTCGTGATCTCGGCGGCGCAGCGAAGTGGGTACGGACAGCGCGAACACCACCAGCAGAACGACGGCTGTCACCCGGGATAGCGAGAGTTCGTGGTGCGCCGCCGGTGAGTGGACGAATTCGGCCAGGCTGGGCACCAGCATCCCGGCCACCGCCAGCAACATCAGCGCGGTGATCGTGCGCGCCCGGCCGGCCGAGAACCGCAGCACGCCGTGCCGGGTCCCGCCCACCGTGAACGACAGCCCGAGAAGCAGCAGCAGATTCGCCAGGATCGAGCCGATGATCGCGGCGTTCACGACGTTGGGCAGCCCCGCCCGCAGCGCGAACAGCGCGATGAAAAGCTCCGGGAGGTTGCCGAGGGCGCTCTGCAGGACACCGGTCGCGCCCGCGCCGAGTCGATCGGCAAGATGATCGACGCAGCGGCTGACCAGGGCGGCCAGCACGGCGACGGCGACCAGAGAAACCACGAAGGAGGCGACGCCGCCGTGGTGGGCGACCAGCGCCGCTGCGGCCACCAACGCCACGGCGAGCACGATCAGCACCCGATCCGAGCGGGTCACCGTGCGCGGTACCACCGTCATGATGGACGACCCTAACGGCCGGTGCCGCCCGCTCCCCGCACGTCCATCAGCAAGGCTCGGCGCGGACCTGCCCCACCAGCCGCTCATACGCGGCGAGATCGACCGGCGCGGGATGGGCCGCCGTGCTGCTGCCGGCCGGGCCCCCGGTACCCCTGGCCGGTGCCGCCGTGACCACGCGTGCGCTGGCGGACAGCGCCAGCGCATGCCGCAGCCGGTCCGGCCACGACCAGCCGAGGAGCACCCCAGGGACAAGCCCGGCAACCAGCGCCCCGCGCGCGGCGGGCTGCGGCGCCGCGGCTTCCTGGGCACCAGCCTGCACGGCCATCTCCGGCGTACCCGCCAGCGCCGCGGCCTCGCCGGCCGCCGTGGGTGCCGGTTCACCGTCGCCGGGCGGTATCCAGGCGTGCCAGCGGCCCTCCGGGGTGACGGCCAGCAGTTCACCGCCGGAGAGCAGCACGACCGCGCCGGCGCCGGCCGCGACCAGCGCCCCCGGATCGGCGAGCGGATCCGCAACGGCAAGCGCCGGCCGGCGGGACAAGGCGTGGTCGAGTTCCTGCCCACCGGCGTCGATCACTACCGGCACTCCCGCGTCCGCGGCGTACGTCGCCAGCGTCGCGTAGATCTCCGCCGGCAGCCCGGCCGGAAGGCTGCCGCACAGCACCGCCGCGGTGGCGTCGCGCATCAGCCGCCGGTAGTCGGCGGCGAACCGGCCGAGTTCCTCGGTGGTGATGTACGGCCCGGCTTCCCCGAACATCGTCACCCGCCCGGTCACGGTGTCGGTCAGCTGGAGAATCCGCCGGGACTCGGTACCGGTCGGAGTGAATTCGGCCGGGATGCCGGAGGTGGACAGGTCGGTCCGGATCAGCTCGCCGGTTGCCCCGCCCGCCAGCCCGGCGGCGACCACATCATGGCCGAAGGTGTGCAGCACCCGCGCGACCATGACGCCACGGCCGCCTGCCTGGTGCCGTGGCGCGGAGACCGGGTTGATCGCGTCCCAGGTGATGCCCGCGACGTCGTAGGAGACATTCAGCGCGGCGTTCAGCGTGACAGTGACGATCACGCTCCCATTGTTGGGCACTCTAGGGAGATGAGGTGGTTCACGCCGGGGGCCCGGCGGCAAATTTCGCGGCTGAGTGGACTCGGCGAGCGAACCGCCGCGCGGCTCGATCGCGAGACCTGGCGGCTGCTGGACCGATTCGAGCCGCTCGGACGTGCCATCCGTAACGTGACCACGCTGGAGGCCTTCGATCTGGGCCTGATTCTCGCGGCCCAGGCGTTCCTCACGGTGGTACCGCTGGTCATCGTGCTCGCGGCGTTCGCGCCACGACTGCTCGGGCTGCAGCTGTCGTCGCAACTCCAGGGCGCGCTCGGACTGGCGAACAGCTCGCTGGCGTTCCAGGGCATCCTGGCCGGTCCCGGCCGCGCCGCCCGCGTCGGCGGCGTGATCGGCCTCATCCTGCTGCTGTCGGCGGGCGTCAGCTTCGTCTCTGCGTTGCAGCGCGCCTACGAGCGGACCTGGCAGCTCCCCCGCCTCCGTATCGTCCGCTCCGCCTGGCGCGCCGTGGCCTGGCTTATCGTCTCGACCGTCGGTTTCGTGCTGTCCGGGCTGGCCGACGCGGCGCTGCGGGGCGTTCCGGGAGACGAAGCCGTGCTCACCCTGATCGGGCTGGCCGGTGCGGTGCTGTTCTGGTGGTGGACGCCGCACCTGCTGCTCGGGGCCCGGGTGGGCTGGCGGGCCCTGCTGCCCACCGCGGTCGTGACCGGCTTGGAACTCGCCGTGCTGGTCTGGCTCTCGCCGCTGATCATGCCCACCCTCGTGGCCACCACCGAAGGGGAGTTCGGCCCGATCGGCACCGTGTTCGTCGTGATGATCTGGCTGACGATCGTCTGCTCGATGGTGGTGTTCGGCGCGATCATCGGTGAGGTGATCGCCAGGGAGCGGCGGGTCGCGCTGTGGACCCGGCCGCCGGCTCCGCAGGTCCCGCACGCGTCGCGCGGCGCCGCGCCGCGTACCGTGGCCCCCGGCTCGCCACCGGCGGGCGCCCCGGAACCAAGCGCACGGGCGGCTGCGTCAACCGAGCTGGCCGCCACGCCAGTACCACCGCCGGCGACCCCAGCATCAGGCGAGCAGACGGACACGCCAGCACCAGACGAGCAGACGGGGGCGCCGACGGCGGGCGAGCCTGCGGGTTCGTCAGCCGCGAAGCCGGAAGCGGGAGCAGCACCGCCGGACCCGCCGCCGCCCGCGGCGTCAGAGACGGGCGGCGGCGGAGCTGGCGGCCCGTCGCCCGGGCCGGGTGAGACCACCAGGGCCCACCAGGCAGGGACGGCGGGCGGCGGATAGGGACTCTATGCCATTTCCGCCCGGAATATAACAGAGCCGGGCGGATCGGCAACGATGGGTCACATCTTCAGCCGCTTGCGGAAGAAGACCCGCTGGAAGCCGCCTTCCTCGCCGCGATGGGTCTCGACATAGCCGCGGCGCGGATAGTAGTGCAAGTTCTCCGTCATCACCGCGTTCGTGTACAGCCGGAGCTCGGCGAGTCCGCTGGCGGCGGCCCGGTCCTCGGCCAACCGCATCAGCGCATTTCCGACGCCCTTCCCCTGTGCCTCCGGTACAACGGCGACGTTTTCCACCAGCAGGTAGCCGGACTCGGCGACCAGCGACAGCATGCCGATAATCCGCTGGTCATCCTCGGCCACCCACACTTCGCCCCCGGCGACGACCGCGTCGTAATCGGCGGTCATCGGTGCGGGCTGCTCCCCCATCCGCTCCACGTACGGGGCGTACGCCTGCCGCGCGACCTCCGCCAGCGCCGGAACATCCGCCGCCACCGCCGGCCGGAACGACAACATGGGCCGAGCCTAACGGCAATTGCGGCGCACCGCGGGGCGCCGGACTGACCACGGAAAGCGGCAACCCGACGCTGCCGGGAGCAAAGAACGCTCCGGTTACGTGATCACCCTGCGGAACGCGCCGCTCGCCCCGGCGGCTGGCCGCCGGGGCGAGGACGCACGGCTCAGCTGCCGCTCATGGCGCGGATGGACTCGCGCAGCGAGCCCATGGTGGCGAGCACCGCGCTCGGCTCGTAGCCGCAGTGCGCCATGCAGTTCGCGCAGCGCGGGTCCTTGCCGCGGCCGTAGGAGTCCCAGTCGGTGGTCTCCAGCAGCTCCTGGTAGGTCTTCGCGTACCCGTCTGCCATCAGGTAGCACGGCTTCTGCCAGCCGAACAGCGAGTACGACGGAATCCCCCACGCGGTGCAGCTGAAGTCCCGCTTGCCCTCGAGGAAGTCGAGGAACAGCGGTGAGTGGTTCAGCCGCCACTTCTTCCGGCGGCCGTCACCGAACGCCTTGCGGAACAGTTCGCGGGTCTCCTCGACGCCCAGGAAGTGCTCCTGGTCCGGGGCCTTCTCGTAGGCGTAGGCCGGCGAGATCTGCATCTCGTCGATCTGCAGGTCGTCGTTGAGGTAGCTCAGCACGTCGATGACGGTCTGCGGGGTGTCGGTGTTGAAGAACGTGGTGTTCGTGTTGACCTTGAAGCCGCGGCGTTTGCACTCCTTGATCGCCGCGACGGCGTCGTCGAACACACCCTCCTTGCACACCGACTCGTCGTGCCGGTCGCGCAGCCCGTCGATGTGCACCACCCAGGCGAAGTACGGCGACGGCTTGAACTTGTCGATCTTCCTCGGGATCAGCAGCGCGTTCGTGCACAGGAACACGTACTTCTTCCGGGCGATCAGCTCGTTCACGATCTCGTCGATCTGCGGGTGCATCAGCGGCTCGCCGCCGGCGATCGACACCATCGGGGCGCCGGATTCCTCGATCGCCGCGATCGCCTGCTCGACCGGCATCCGCTGCTTCAGCACGTCGTGCGTCTGCTGGATCTTCCCGCAGCCCGCACATTTCAGGTTGCACGCGAACAGCGGCTCTAGCTCGACCAGGAGCGGGAACTTCGACCTGCCCTTGATCTTCTGCTGGAGCAGGTAGCTCCCCATCCGCATGCTCAGACGCAGCGGCATACTCATGACAGCCGTACCTCCTTGGGCAGGTTAAAAGTAACCGACTCGGTCGCGACCACGCGTTCCTCCACGTCCACGTGCCCGAGGCCGCCGAGTGCCGAGATGACCTCGTCGACCAGGGCCGGGGGCGCGGAGGCGCCCGCGGTCAGCCCGATCACCCGGGCTCCCGCCAGCCAGCCGAGCTCGATCTTGCTGACATCGTCCACCAGGTGCGCCGGGGTCCCCGCCCGCACCGAGGTCTCGACCAGGCGCAGCGAGTTCGACGAGTTCGCCGACCCGACGACGAGCACCAGGTCTGCCGCCCCGGCCACGTCGCTGGCCGCGCTCTCGCCGCCGGGCGCGGGCGCACCGCCGTTTCGCTGGCTGATCGCCCGCACCGCGCGCTGCCGGTTCGTCGTCGCGTAGCAGATGTCCTCGCTGTGCGGTCCGCGGGCGTCCGGGAAGCGCGCCCGGATCGCGTCGGCGACCTCGGCCGCTTCCTCGACCGCCAGCGTGGTCTGCATCAGGTACGCGACCTTGGCCGGATCCGGCGGGGCCAGCCGTTCCACGTCCCGCACGTTCCCGGCGAGGACCACCGGTCCGCCGCGGGCTGCCCGCGCCTCACCCAGGGTGCCCTCGACCTCCTCGTGGCCCTCGTGCCCGATCAGGACCACCTGGTAGCCCTGCTCGGCGAACCGCCGGGCCTCCACGTGCACCTTCGACACCAGCGGGCAGGTCGCGTCGACCACCCGCAGGCCCCGGCGGGCCGCCTCGTCCCGCACCGCGGGCGCGACCCCGTGTGCCGAGAACACCACGGCCGCCCCGTCCGGGACCTCGTTCAGTTCCTCCACGAAGATCGCGCCGCGCGCGGCCAGCCGGCCCACCACGTGCGCGTTGTGCACGATCTGCTTGCGCACATACACCGGCGGCCCGTGCTGGTCGAGCATCCGCTCGACGATCTCGATCGCGCGCTCCACCCCGGCGCAGAAGGAGCGTGGCCCGGCCAGCAGCACCTGCCGGTCCCCCGCCGCGGCGGCCCAGCCGCGCAGCGCCGGGGCGGCGTGGCGGAGCGAGCGCAACGCGGCCAGCCCGCCGGTGACGGTCGCCGGGTGCGCCAGCGGCCGGCCGGGAACATCGGATACCGCCCGCAGCACCGCGACGGGCCGTCCGGCCGCCGCCGCGGCCAGCGGGGCCGACTCCATGTCCGCCACGATCGCGCCGTCGCGCGCCAGCCGCTCCCGCTCCGGGCCGCGGGCCAGCTTCGCGACGGTCACCACCGGGCCGGTGCGCACGGTGAGGCCGGCCCGCCGCAGCTCGCCGGCCAGCAACGGCGCGGACGGGCAGCTGACGGTCTCGCCGGCGATGCCGGGACCCGGCCGAACCTCGGTGGCGACCACGACGTCGCCGGGCTGGAGTTCGCGGTCGAGCGCGCCGCCCGCACCGGCGACCGCCAGCGCGCTGAACGGCTCCCGCACCAGGGCACTGGCCGTTCGCGCGGCCCGGGCCGGGCCGAACCCGGTACGGGTCACGGTCGCGCGCCCGGCGCCGGCGCCGGCATCGCCGGATTCGCTTAGGCCCCGCCGGACGGCCCGTGCCTCGGGCCGCAGCGGCGCGCAGATCGTCCACGGAACCCCGCCTTGGATGGCCGGCTGCTCTGCCGGAGCAGGCTCGGTCCTGGGGGGGTGCCCCCCAGTGCGGGTGGGATTGTTGAGGGTCACCTTCCTCCTCCGAGGTACCGGCCGAGCGCCATGACCGGGAAGACGAGCCGGTACAGGTGGTAGTTAATGTAAAAGTCGCCGGGGAAGCCAGTGCCGGTGAACTGCGGTTCGTCCCAGGTGCCGTCGCTGGTCTGATGCTCGGCCAGCCAGCGGACGCCGGCGTCGGCCGCCTCGGACCGCTCCCCTGGCCGCAGCGCCGCCAGCAGCCCGAGCAGCGCCCACGCGGTCTGCGACGCCGTCGACTCACCCCGCCCGGCTTGCCCGGGGTCGTCGTAGCTGCGCAGGTCCTCGCCCCAGCCGCCGTCCGGGTTCTGCCGTTCCTCCAGCCAGGCCACGGCGCGGCGGATCACCGGCTTGCCCCGCTTCACCCCGGCGGCGACCAGGGCCGGCAGGACCGCGCCGGTCCCGTACACGTAGTTCGCGCCCCACCGGCCGAACCACGAGCCGTCCGGTTCCTGTGCCCGCAGCAGCCAGGTCACGCCCCGCCGCACCGGCGTGGTGTCGGCCATCCCCTGCTGGGACAGCGCCTCGACCACGTGCGCGGTGACGTCCGCGGAGGGCGGATCGACCACGGCGCCGAAGTCACAGAACGGCAGCTTCGTCACCAGCTGGCGGGTGTTGTCGGCGTCGAACGCTCCCCACCCGCCGTCGGCGGACTGCATCCCGGTGAGCCAGGACAGCGCGTTGCGGAGCGCGCCGCGCGCCACCGGCAAGCCGGCCCGGGCCAGCGCCATCACCGCTACGGCGGTGTCGTCGGTGTCCGGGTACCCGTCGTTGTCGAACTCGAACGACCAGCCGCCGGCGGCGAGGTCCGGTCGCCGTACCTGCCAGTCGCCGGGGCCGGGCATCTCCTCGGCCACCACCCAGCCGCCGGCCTTGGTGAGCGCCGGGTCACCGGCGGGCAGGCCCGCGTCGCTGAGCGCCAGCATCGCCAACACGGTGTCCCACACCGGCGACTGGCACGCCTCCAGCCGGCGCACCGGGCCGTCCGGCGTGTCCTCGGTGACGGTGAACCGGTCGAGACCCGCGAGGCCGCGGCGCACCACCGGGTGATCCAGCCGGTAGCCGACGAGGTTCAGCGCGATCAGCGAGTACACCCAGGGCGGCTGGATGCCGCCCCAGCAGCCGTCCGCCTCCTGCCGCGCGATGATCCACTCGGCGCAGCGGCGCATCGCGGCCCGCCGGAGCCCGGCGTTCGGCCGCCGCTCGTAGGTGTGCAGCACCCGGTCCAGGCCGCGGAACACGCCGCCCCAGCCGATCGCGTCCCGCCAGCGCGACCCGCCGGGCTGCGGCTCCCCGGCCGGGGAATCGGGGTTCAGCTCGGTGAGGGTGAACGGCAGCGGCCGGACCGGACGGATTGACCCGACGATCGTCAGCGGGACGATCGTCTGCCGGGCCCAGCACGCCCAGTCGTAGACGTTCAGCGGGAACCAGCGCGGCAGGTAGATCATCTCCGGCGGCATCACCGGCAGCTTGTCCCACGGCCACTGGCCGAACATCGCCAGCCAGATCCTGGTGAACACGCGGGCCGACCCGATGCCGCCGCGGTCGCGGACGAACGCCGCCGCGCTGGCCATGTGCGGTTCACCCGGCTCGTCGCCGGCCAGCCGGAGGGCGGCATACGCCTCGACCGTGGTGGACAGGTCGGCCGGCCCGCCGTAGAAGTTCGCCCAGGTGCCGTCATCGCGCTGCTGAGACCGGATCCACCGGGCCGCGGCGGCCGTCTCCCCGGCGGTCCGCACTCCGAGGAACTCCCGCAGCAGCAGGTCCTCGGCGTCCATCGTGACGTTGGTCTCCAGCTCGCCCTTCCACCAGCCGTCCGGGTGCTGCAGGCTGAGCAGGTGCTGCCGGGCCCGCTCCAGCGTCGCCGCGGCCTGGTCGGCGGCCTGGTCGGCGGCGCGGCCGGGGGCGCCCTCGACGGTATGGCCGGCGCTGCCGGGCCCGCGCTCGGCGGTGCGGGCCGGGCTAACGGTGCCCGCCCCCGCTCCGCCCACGGCGTCCGCCGGCATGCCGCCCGCAGCGTCCGCCCCTGCTCCGGCCGGTGTGCCGCCCGTAGCGTCCGCCGCTGTGCCGGCCGCGGAGTCCGCCGCTGTGCCGCCCGCCGTCCGGCGCGGCTGTGTGACCGTCATCAGTAGGCCCGTTCCGTGATGAAGCGGGCGATCCCCGCCAGCTCGTCCCGCACGTCGCCCGGGATTCCGCCCTCGTCCAGGCAGGCCAGCGCCGTCTCCAGCTGCCGGGCCGCCTCCGCCTCGGCCCAGGACCGGCCGCCGGCCTTCTCCACCAGGCCGGCCGCGAGCTCCAGGTCGTCCTCGGCCAGCGGGTCCTCGCCGCCGAGCAGCTCGCGGAGCTGCCGCGACGCCTCCGGATCGGTGCCGGTCAGCGCGGCCACCACCGGCAGGGTCTTCTTCCGCGACCGCAGGTCGGACCACACCGGCTTGCCGGTCGTCTCCGGCGCCCCCCAGATCCCGAGCAGGTCGTCCACCAGCTGGAAGGCGAGCCCCATGTGCGAGCCGTAGTCGGCCAGGCTCATCGCCAGCGCGGGCGGCGCCCCGGCGAAGATCGCACCGATGCTGGACGCGCACGCCATCAGTGCCGCCGTCTTGTCGCCCGCCATGGTCAGGCATTCGTCCATGGAGACGTCGGACCGCCGCTCGAACTCGATGTCGGCGCTCTGGCCAGCGATCAGCCGCTGCACCGCCGCGAGCAGACAGCGCGCCGCCCAGCGGCCCTGTGGGGCACCGTCCTCCAGGAGGATGTCCTGGGCCAGGGCGAGCAGCGCGTCGCCCGCCAGGATCGCCGCCGGGCTGCCGAACACCGTCCAGGCGGTCGGCCGGTGCCGGCGCTCGGTGTCGCCGTCCATGATGTCGTCGTGCAGCAGCGAGAAGTTGTGCACGAGCTCAACGGCCACCGCGGACGGGATGCCGTGTTCGGCTGGGCTGCCCGCCGCGCGCGCCGAGAGCAGGGCGAGCGCGGGCCGCAGCGCCTTCCCGCCTGCCTGGCAGGGCCGGCCCTCGGCGTCGGCGAGGCCCAGGTGGTAGGCGGCGACCCGGCGGACCTGCGGCGCAAGCCGTTCCAGCGCCGCAGCGAGCCCGGGCTGCACGAGGTCACGGGCGGTGGTCACGCCCGCCGGGATGACCGCGGTCATCGGCCGGCCCCCGCGGCTCGCGCGGCGCCTGGTCTGGCTGCTGCCGCCGCTGATCTGCCGTCCTGCCCGGGTAGCGCCCGCTGGGCCAACTGGCCCAGCTGACCGCCCAGAACCCGGGCCGCTTCACGTCCGCTGCGCACGGCTCCCTCCATCGTGTCCGGCCAACCGGTATCGGTCCATGCCCCGGCCAGGACCAGGCCGCCGATGGCGGTCGTGGATCCGGGCCGGAGCCTTGCAGTCCCCGGGACCTGGCGGAACGTTGCCCGCCGCTCCCGGGTCACAAAGAAGTCAGTCACCCGGGCCGCCGCGGCCGCGGGATAGATCTTCTCGATCGCGGGCAGGAACTGCTCGCGCAAATCGGCCGTCCGCTGACCGGCGTAGTGATCAGCGGCCGACAACGACACCGCCAAGTACTGCCCGTGATCGCAACCGGAAACCGCCGTCCGGTCGAAAATCCACTGCACGGGCGAGTCCACGGCTGCGGCGAATCGCAACCGGGTGACCGGCCGGTCGTAGATGACGTGCACGTTCACGATCGGCGACGCGCCGAGCTGCCGCCAGCTCGCCGGTCCGGGGCAGCCAACTTCGGCCGGCTGTGCGGACGCGGTGAACAGGTCCGCCGCGGTGTCCGGCGGTACGGCGAGCACCACGCCGTCGGCGGCCAGCTCGCATTCCCCGGCCCGCACCCGGAAGCCGTCGCCGGCCCGCTCGATGCCGGTCACCTTGGTGCTGGTCAGCACGTCGGCTGAGAGCTTGGCGAGATGGAGGGCCGCGGCGTCCCCGTGCAACTCGCCGAGCGGGATCCGCGGGATCCCGATGTCCGCGCCGCCTGCCCCGCCGAGCAGGGCCGTCTTGATCACCATCCCGGCGAGCGCGAGCGACGCGTCGTCACCGGCGATGTTGAGCGAGGAGACGGTGAACAGGTCCCACAGCATCCGCCGGGCGTGCGGTCCCTGCCCGTGCTTGCCCAGCCAGTCGCCGAGGCGCTGCCGGTCTGTTGCCGGATCGTCCAGGTCCAGGCGGCCGAACGCCAGCGCGGCGCGGATCGCGCCGGCTCGCTCGGACCGCGACAGCAGGCCGTATCCGGCCAGGGCCGACCCGAGGTGCAGCGGCGCCGGCATCCCGTTTCGCCGCAGCCGCACCGCTCCGGCCGGGCTGAGCACGCTGATGTCGAACCGGTCCTGCAGCACGGTGCCATCGGTCATGCCCAGCCGCGCGAGCAGATCCCGGTAGGCGGTGCAGCACCGGAGGAACACGTGCTGCCCGGTGTCGACGGTCAGCCCGTCCCGGGTGAACGAGCAGGTCGCGCCGCCGAGCCGGGGCCTCGCCTCGGTCAGTGTCACCCGGGCGCCGGCGTCGGCGAGGGTGATCGCCGCGGTGATGCCGGCCAGCCCGCCGCCGACCACCAGCACGTGCGGGGCGGTCATCGGCCATCACCCCGCCCGGCGCGGCGGCCGGCGGCGGCATCGTCGGCGTCGGCAAGAGCAGCTCGACCTCCACCGCCGCGGGCCATACCTCCGCGCACCTCGACGGCGACGTCGGCGATGCGAGCGCCGCGAGTGGCAGCGTGTCGATCACCTCGTCC
>JBPYFL010000098.1:0-2543 GCA_051986485.1 Streptosporangiaceae bacterium
TCATGTCCCGGCCGGTCAGCGCGGAGATCGAGTGCGCGCTCGGGGTCAGCGTGCCCGGCGGGGCCTGGATCAGCGTCTCGTAGTCGTAGGTCCACGGGTCGCCGTAGTCGTCGATCTCCGGCAGCTCCGGGTTGTAGAAGATGGACGCCAGCTTGCGCAGCCGGCCGCCCGCCCGCAGCTGCAGGCGGCCCTTGCGGTCCAGCTTCCAGCCGCCCTTCCACTGCTCCTGGTCCTCGTAGCGCTTGGGGTAGCCGGTGCCCGGCTTGGTCTCGACGTTGTTGAAGTAGACGTACTCGGTGCCTGGCCTGTTGGTCCAGGTCTGCTTGCAGGTGACCGAGCAGGTGTGGCACCCGATGCACTTGTCGAGGTTCATCACCATCGCCATCTGCGCCATGACCCGCATCAGAACTCAACCTCCTGAGACCTGCGGCGGATCACGGCGATCTCGTCGCGCTGGTTGCCGGTCGGCCCGTAGTAGTTGAAGGCGTAGGAGAGCTGCCCGTACCCGCCGATCAGGTGGGTGGGCTTGATCACGACCCGGGTCAGCGAGTTGTCGGAGCCGCCGGGCCAGCCGGAGATCTCCGACTTCGGCGTCATCAGGTGCCTGTCCTTGGCGTGGTACATGTACACGGTGCCCTTCGGCATCCGGTGGCTGACCACGGCACGGCAGGCGACCACCCCGTTCCGGTTCCAGGCCTCGATCCAGTCGTTGTCACTCGCGCCGATCGCGGCGGCGTCCTGCGGCGATATCCAGATCACCGGGCCGCCGCGGAACAACCGCAGCATGTGCAGGTTGTCGGCGTACTCGGAGTGGATCGACCACTTCGAGTGCGGGGTGAGGTACCGCACGGTCACCTCGGGCCGCCCGGTCTCCGCGAGCCCCTGCTCGCCGAAGTGGCGGCGGTAGTCCAGCGGCGGCCGGTAGGCCGGCAGCGCCTCGCCGTACTCGGCGATCCAGTCGTGGTCGAGGAAGAAGTGCATCCGCCCGGTGAGGGTGTGCCAGGGCTTCTTCCGCTCGACGTTGACGGTGAACGGCGAATAGCGCCGGCCGCCGGTCTCGCTGCCTGACCACTCCGGCGACGTGATCACCGCCCGCGGCTGCACCTGGGTGTCGGCGAACGTGATCTTGTCCCCGGCGCGCTCCCCGGCGAGGTCGGCCAGCGGGACGCCGGTGCGTTTCTCCAGCTCCTGCCAGGCCGCCAGGGCGACCTCGCCGTTGGTGGTCCCGGACAGCGCGAGGATCGCCTCGGCCAGGTGCACGTCGCGGGCCAGCGCGGGGCGGCCGTCTCCGGCACCGCCGCGCACGGTGCCGTTGGCGTGGCGCAGGTACTCCACGGCCCGCTCCGGGATCCAGGTGATGCCCTTGACCGAGCTGCCGAGCCGGCTGGCCAGCGGGCCGAGCGCGGCCATTTTCTCCGCCGTCGCCGGATAGTCCCGCTCGACCGTCACCAGCCGCGGCATCGTCACGCCGGGGATGAGGGAATCGCGTTCCGGCACAGCGCCCCCGGGCTGGGCCAGCTCGTCCGGCGTGTCATGCGTCAGCGGCGCGGCCACCACGTCGGTGCGCTTGCCCAGGTGGGTGGCGGCGAGCCGGGAGAAGTCGGCCGCGATGGCGGTGAACGCGCCGAAGTCGGTGCGGGTCTCCCAGGGCGGTGCGATCGCCGGGTTGAACGAGTGCACGAACGGGTGCATGTCGGTCGAGGAGATGTCGTGCTTCTCGTACCAGGTGGCGGCGGGCAGCACCACGTCGGCGAACGTGCAGGTGCTGGTCATCCGGAAGTCGATCGTGGTGAGCAGGTCCAGCTTGCCGTGCGGCGCCTGCTCCCGCCAGGTGACCCCGGCCGGGCGCAGGCTCTCGGGGGACTCCTCGGCCCGGACCGCGTCGTGGGTGCCGAGCAGGTGCCGCATGAAGTACTCCATGCCCTTGCCCGACGAGCCCAGCAGGTTCGCCCGCCACACGGTCATCACCCGCGGCCAGTTCGCCGGGTCATCCGGGTCCTCGGCGGCGAACCGCAGCCGGCCCTCCCGCAGCTCGCGAACGATGTAGTCGGCGGGAGTCAGCCCGGCCCGTTCCGATTCGTCGAAAAGATCAAGCGGGTTGCGGCCGAAAGCGGGGTGCGACGGGGTCCAGCCGAGACGGGCCGCCGTCGCCACGCAATCGGCGAAAGACTGGCCCGCGAACAGCCCGCGGCCGAGCGGGCTGGCCAGCTCCGCCGGGCCGAACCCCTCATACCGCCACTGGTCGGAGTGCAGGTAGAAAAACGAGGTGCCGGCCATGTGCCTGGGCGGGCGCTGCCAGTCCAGCGCGAACGCCACCTGCTGCCAGCCGGCCAGCGGCCGCACCTTCTCCTGCCCGACGTAGTGCGCCCAGCCGCCGCCGTTCACGCCCTGGCAGCCGCACAGCATGATCAGCGTAAAGAACGTCCGGTAGATCTCGTCCGAGTGATACCAGTGGTTGGTGCCCGCGCCCATCGCGATCATCGACCGGCCCTTCGACAGCTCCGCGGTGCGGGCGAACTCGCGGGCCACCCGGGCCGCCGCGG
>JBPYFL010000099.1:0-64544 GCA_051986485.1 Streptosporangiaceae bacterium
TTGCCGATATAGGGGCCGCCGACCGGGTTCGACACGCAGTTGAGCGTCACCCACGCCTCGGTGAGCGGGCGGCGCAGCAGATCGTCGAGGCTGAGGCTGAGTTCACGGTCGACCATCCCGTGCACCCGCAGCCGCCATTTCTGCGGCGCCACCTGTGGCAGCACGAGGGCGGTGTCCACCCGGTAGAAACTGCCGTTCGGCGTGATGTACGAGCTCAGCCCGGGGATGTGCAGATCGGTCCCGGCCGGTAGCGGCGGGGCGGGGCTGGCCGGTGCCGGGATCCGCAGCTGGGCCCGGGAACCCGACACCGTGCTCCGCCCGGCCAGGGCGTCGCCGAGCAGCACGCCTGCGGCGGCGGTTCCCACGGCGACCGCGCTCCCGGCCAGGAAACGCCGTCGGCCCAGGTTCGGCACCAGCAGTTGCGGTTCGGCCGGCGCAACGGGTTCCGCCGTTGAAGGGGATTCCGCCGCCGTAAGGGACTCCGCCGCCGCAGCGCCGGCGGGCGCGGCCTCCGGTGAGGGTGCCGGGGTGGGTTCCGGGTCTGCCGCACCCTGCCGTTCTGCTGCTTCGCTGAGATCGGCCGGGGTCGGCCGCCGCGTCTCCGCCCGCGCGGGCCCCTCCTCCCGCGGGGGCGGGACGCGGCCGGCCGACCGCGCCTCCAGCACCAGCAGGCGAAGCGCGACCGCCCCGGCTGCAGCGCCGGCAATGGTGGGAATCACGTCCACCGGCCGGAAATCCGGCCGCGTCGTCACGGCGAGCAGGCCGATCGCGGTGAAGACGAGCAGGCCCGCGTAGCCGAACGCCATCCGGCGCACCGCGAGCACGCCGAAAGCGACCGCGAACAGGGCGAGCAGCACGACGATCCCGATCTGCAGGGCCGTCTTGTCGTTCGAGCCGAACGTGCTGATCGCGAAGTCGGTGATCGGCCGCGGCGTGACGTCGATCGCCGCGCGGCCGACCGCCACCACCGGTGCGGCGTTCGCGCTGATGATCCCTGCCACCAACTGGGCGATTCCGAGCGCCACCGCGCCGGCGAGCAGGCCCGCAGCGCCTCCCGCCACCCGCGACGATGCTGCCAGCGGCCCGGGCGCGCCGGTCCCGGCGGGGCTGCTGCGGCCCTGAGACGTCATCCTCACGCCCGTCATTCGGTGCGGCTACCGCCGCGGATTGCTCTTTTCGCCCGGGGGCCGGCGGGCCTGCCCGGCTGACACATCCATGGTGCCCTCCCGGCCGTAGGCTCGTGGTCACTCCCCGCCCAATCCGGCGGGAGGACGGCTCCGAATGAAAGATGTGGACATGGGCGGAGGGCCCGAAGAGCGTGAGTGGCCCGGCCCGGACCCCGGATCCGGGCGGACGCCCGCGGACCTCGCCGGCCTTCTGGCCCAGGTCGCCCGCGGCGACGGGGAGGCGTTCGAAGCCGTGTATGACCACGTCAGCGGGCCGGTGTTCGGCCTGGTGCGCAGCGTCGTCCGCGACGTGGCGCAATCGGAGGAGGTCGTCCAGGAAGTCCTGCTCGACGTCTGGCGGACCGCGGCTCGTTTCGACGCCAGCCGGGGGAGCGCCACCGCATGGGTGATGACGATGGCGCACCGGCGGGCGGTCGACCGGGTCCGTTCCGCCCGGGCCGCGGCCGAGCGGGAGGAACGCGTCGCGATGCCGGCGACGGCGCCCGATGACGTGGCCGAGGAGGCATTCGCGCGGCTGGAACGTGAGCAGGTGCGCCGTTGCCTGGACTCGCTGACCCCGCTGCAGCGGGAAGCCGTGACGCTCGCCTACTACGGCGGTTACACCTACCAGCAGGTCTCCGGCCTGCTCGGGGTCGCGCTGGGCACGGTCAAGACGCGGATGCGCGACGGGCTGATCCGGCTGCGCGACTGCCTGGGGGTGGACTGATGCGGTGGCCGGGATTCAGCCGTCCCGGCCTGCACACCCTGGCGGGCCCCTACGCGCTGAACGCCCTCGACCCGGCGGAGCGGATCGCGTTCGAACGGCACCTGGCCCGCTGCGACGCCTGCGCCCAGGAGGTCCGCGGCCTGCGTGAGACGGCCGCTCGCCTGGGGGAGGCGGCGTCCACCGGGCCCCCGCCGGGGCTGCGTGAGCGGGTCATCGCCGCGGCACGGCGGACACCCCAGCAGGGACCCCCGGCAGATGCCCGGCGCAGCGCGGCGCCGGTTCTCGCGGGGTGGCGGCGGTGGGCGCCGCGGCTGGCAGTGGTGGCGGCGCTGGCGGCGCTGGCGGGCGCCGCCGTCGCCGGGGTCGCGGCGGTCGGCACGCGGCACAGCCTTGATCACGCGGAGGCCGGGAGCAGCGAGGTCGCCGCCGTGCTGACCGCGCGCGACGCGCACATGATGACCGCGCCGGTTTCCGGCGGCGGCAGCGCGACGGTGGTGATGTCGCACTCCAAGCGGATGCTCGTCTTTACGACCAGGGGTCTCCCGGCGCTGGCGGGCGCCCAGAGCTACGAACTGTGGCTGCTGAGCCCGGCCGGCCAGCGGCCAGCCGGGATGCTGCCCCGGCCGCGGCGGGGGATGACCGCGCCGGTAGTGGCCTCCGGCCTGGCCAGAGGCGACAAGGTGGGACTCACCGTTGAGCCGTCGGCGGGCTCGCCGCGCCCCACGACGTCGCCGATCCTGATGCTCGACCTGTCGGCGTAGGCGGGCTGGCCGCGGCGCCGGGGACGGACCTCATCGATGCCCCGGTCCCGCCAAGGCATTACGTTGGACTGCGTGAAGGCATCCCCCGACGCGCAATTGCGCCTGCTAGAGCTCGCTGATCTGGACACCGAACTGGGCCGGCTTCAGCACCGCCGTCGCGGCCTGCCGGAGATCACCGAAGTTGAGCGGCTGGACGTGCGCGACGCGGAGCTTCGCGACGAGATCGTCGCCGCCGAGACCGAGGCCGGCGACCTCACCAAAGAGCAGCGGAAAGCAGAAGCGGACGTTGACCAGGTACGGTCCCGGATCGAACGGGACCGCGAACGGCTGGACGCGGGACAGGTGTCCTCGCCGCGCGAGCTGGAGAACCTTCAGTCCGAGCTGGCGTCGTTGCGCCGCCGCCAGGATGACCTCGAAGAGGCGGCGCTCGAGGTGATGGAACGGCAGGAAGAGGCGACCGGCCACGCCGGCGCGCTCACCGCGGAGCGCAGTGAGGTGGCGACGGCCCGGTCGGACGCGATCACACGGCGTGATACGGGAACGGCGGAGATCGACGACCAGACCGGGAAACTGGACCAGCAGCGCTCCGCCATAGCCGCCGACATCCCCGGTGACCTGCTCACCCTCTATGAGAAGCTGCGCGACCAGCATGGAGTCGGCGCGGCGGCGCTGCGGCGCGGCCGCTGCGAAGGGTGCCATCTGGCTCTGGGCACATCGGACCTGAACGCCATCCGCGCCGCACCGCCCGATGAGGTGGTGCGGTGCGAGGAATGCCGGCGGATCCTCGTCCGCACGCCAGAATCCGGGCTTTGAGCGGCCCGCCCGTGGCGCGGAAGCTGATCGTCGAGGCCGATGGCGGCTCCCGGGGAAACCCCGGGCCCGCCGGGTACGGGGCGGCCGTGATCGACCCCGGGACCGGAGAGGTACTGGCTGAGGTCGCGGAGAGCATCGGCCGGGCCACCAACAACGTGGCCGAGTACCGCGGCCTCATCGCGGGGCTCACCGCCGCGGCCCGGCTGTCCCCGGGCGCCGCGGTAGAGGTCCGGATGGATTCCCGGCTCGTCGTCGAGCAGATGTCGGGCCGCTGGAAGATCCGCCACCAGGACATGCAGCCGCTCGCGCGGGCCGCCCGGGAAGAGGCACGCGCGCTCGGGCGGGTGACGTACCACTGGGTGCCGCGCGCCCAGAACACTCGCGCGGACCGGCTGGCGAACGAGGCGATGGACGGCGCTGCCCGGCGTGACGGTCCGGCGGGCCGCGCCCGCACCCGTCCGCCGGCCGCCTCGCCCGCACGCGCCGCGAGCCCGCGGCCGCAAACGTCGGCCGCCGCTCCGGAGGGGGCGCCGGCCGCTCCAGCAGAGGCGCCCGCAGCACCGGAAAGGTCACCCGCCGCGCCGGGAAAGGCGCCCGCCGCGCCTGAGCAGGGCTGGCGCGCGGCGCCGGAACCGGAACGGCCGGCCAGGCTGGTCAGCGGCTGGGTCCCGCCGCAGCAGACCCCGACAACCACGCTGCTGCTGCGACATGGCGAAACGCCGTACTCGGCAGAGCGGCGATTCGCGGGCACCGCCGACATCCCGCTGACCGCCGTGGGGGAGGAGCAGGCACGGGCGGCGGCGAGCCGTGTCGCCGCGACGGGGATCGACCTCATCGTCACCTCGCCGCTGCAGCGGTCGCGGCGCACCGCCGAACAGGCCGCCCGGGTGACCGGGGTGCCACTGATCGTGGAACCCGGCATCGCCGAGACCGACTTCGGCGAGTGGGAGGGTCTCACCTTCGCCGAGGCCCGTCGCCGGTGGCCGGACGAGGTGGGCGCCTGGCTGGGCAGCGCCGAGGTCGCGCCGCCGGGAGGCGAAAGCTTCGCGGCCGTGGACCAGCGGGTGCTGGCTGCGCTGCGGAAGCTGCTCGCCGAGCATGACGGGAAGACGGTGCTGCTGGTCAGCCACGTCACGCCCATCAAGATCCTCCTCCGGCACGCGCTGCTGGCGCCCCCGGCGGCGCTGTACCGGATGCATCTCGACGTCGGCTGCCTGTGCGAGATCGCCTGGTACGCCGATGGGCCGGCGGTGGTCCGCTCGCTGAACGACACCGCGCACCTGCCCGCCGATTGAGCACAACGGCCGGAGCGGGGACCCGGTCACCGACGGGCGGCCGCGACCGGCGCAGCGCCGGGGGTCTCGTCCGGCAGCCACGCTTCCGTCGCGTCCTCGCGGGAATCGCGGTCACGTGGGTATCGCTATCCTGTGAGAGCGGACGAGTCGGCCGGGCGGCCGCGGCGGCGCCTTCCGGCGCCGTCGAGGAAGGTCCGGGCTCCACAGGGCGGGGTGGTCGGTAACGCCGACCCGGGGTGACCCGCGGGAAAGTGCCACAGAAAGCAGACCGCCCCAGGCGCATGGCCGGAGCTATTGCTGCGGTCACGGCGTCCATGGGGTAAGGGTGAAACGGTGGTGTAAGAGACCACCAGCGCCGCAGGTGACTGCGGCGGCTCGGTAAACCCCACCCGGAGCAAGGTCAAGAGGTGAGCCCGTCCCGCACGGGCTCGCTGCGCGAGCGTTCGAGGGTAGCCCGCCCGATGCTCGCGGGTAGACCGCACGAGGCCGTCGGCAACGACGGTCCCAGATGGATGGCCGCCTCCCGCGCCCAGCGCGGGAACAGAACCCGGCCTACAGGCCGACTCGTCCGCACCTCGAGCCTGTGGCCTGGGAGGAACAACGATCCAGAGTGGTGTCTCAGCTCAAACCGGGCGCGGCATTCTCGGTCCCGTGCGACCTGGGGTTCGCGGTCGGGTTGATGACCCATCACCTTCCCCGGACCGGGCATCTCCTGTGGATCGCTGAGCCCACATTTGCTGAGGAACCAGGGATCCAGGACGTCGGGCAGATCCGTCGATGGAGGTGGCCGGTCTTCTTCCCCCTAGGTGCGGCGATCCGCCGCAAGCTCGTCAGCCCCATCGGGGTCACCACCGTTCCTGCGGACTTGAAGCCATTCCCGCTGATGAGGAGCGGCAGCAAGGGACGGGGATGGATTCTTGGAAAGCTCGTTGACGGCGAACTCGAGCCTGCCGGGCCGACGAGCGACCCTTCCCTTCCGATCTACCAGGTCGTAAACGATACGCGTCTCAAGGAAATGCTCGTATCCAATTGGAGACCTGAAGACGTCTGGTAAAGGCCGCGCTGACCGAATCAGCACTCGGATTTTCTTTGATCATGTCTGTCGCGCGCTATCGGGCTGCGGCGGGGCCTGGCCGGTCCGCCCAACCGGGACCCGGCCGCGGCGACGGTAAGCCTGGCGGGCCTTGAACTCGTCGATGCGTTGCTGAAGCGCTGCGTCGGCGGTGATCTCATCCTCGCTCGGCGCTATCGAGACCGCCATCGTGATCACGGAGGTAACGACCGTCAGGCCAATCACCAGCGGGACAATGAAGCTGGAAGTGCTCGAACCCGACATCATCGGCATCGAACCGTGGCCGACCCTCATCGCCGCCATGCCGGTGTAATGCATGCCGCTCACCGCGACGCCCATGATCAGCGAGGCCCCGATCGTTGCCCCGACACCGTGCACGCGGGTCCCGGCGCGCAGGGCCGCCGTCCCCGCAACGATCGCGATCAGCACGGACAAGGCGACCAGTTTCGTGTTGTAGTGGACAGCGTCCGGCATTTGCATGGCGGCCATGCCCATGTAGTGCATGCTGGCCACGCCGATGCCGACGATCGCGCCGCCCGCAACCACGCGGGTCCAACCGCTGTACCCGTAGGCGACGATGAACAGGCCGATCCCGACGACGAAAATCGCCAGCAGCATGCTCGCGATCGTTAGCGGCACGTTGTACACGATCGGCTCGCCCGGGATCGTGAATCCGAGCATCGCGACGAAGTGCATGGCCCAGATCCCGGTGGCGCCGATCGATACGGCCGCGAGAATGAGCCACGACGCGCGCCGCCCGCCGTCATAGGCCCGCGCTCGGGTCACGCAGCGCAGGCCCAGGAACGCACCGAGACAGGACACCGCATAGGCGAGTAGCGGGTTCAGGAGCCCATAGGAAAAGTTGTGCACGGTAACCAAGTCGTTACCTCCTACTGCTGGCCCCCAAACCGCACCAAATCGGGATCAAACATCATCATGGCACGTCAGAAACCTTGATGGTGACAAATCTGTCAGCCAGTGATAAATCGGGCGAGGCCTCCCGCCTGCCGTCGTCGTCCGCGTCCGCGAGGGCTCCCGTGCGACCATGGACCCGTCGTGGACGCCAGAATCCGGGACTACCGGCCGGACGACGAGGACGCCGTGGTCGCGTTGTCGCTTCGCGCGTGGGCGCCGGTGTTCCAGTCACTACAGCAGGTCCTCGGCATGCCGATCTTCACCCGGCTGCATCCCGACTGGCGCCAAGACCAGGAGAACGCGGTCCGCGGCACGCTCGCGGATGATGCGACCAAGGCGTGGGTCGCGGACTCGCGCGACGGGCTGACCGGATTCGCCACGGCAACGCTCAACCACGAGCGGCGGATCGGGGAGGTAACGATGGTCGCCGTGCACCCGGCAGCGCAGTCCCGGGGCATCGGCCTCGCCCTGACCGAGGCCGCAACCGGCTGGCTGCGCGATTCCGGGATGACCGTCGCCATGATCGACACTGGCGGGGACCCCGGCCACGCGCCCGCACGCCGGGTCTACGAGAGAGCGGGCTACACGCTGCTCCCTGTCGCCCGGTATTTCAAAGCCCTCTGAGACGCCGCGGAGGGCCGAGGTTCAGCGATGCTTGCCGCCCGGGCGGTGGCGTCCGTTGTTGTGATCATCGGGGTTGCCGGGGTCCCCGGGCCAGCTCTCGTTGCCGCCATCGTCGGCGCCGGGCGATCCGTTGACATACCGTCCGTAGGGATTTCCGCCCGACGAGGAATTTGGCTGCCGCGCCGACAGTGCGCTGCTCGACAGGTAACCGCCGCCGTAACGGCCGGATGGCGGATTCGATGGCGGCGACGCCGCCCCCGGCTCCTCGTAGGAACCCGGCTGGTAAGCGCCACTCCCGTAGGAGCCATCCGGGTAAGCGCCACCGCCGTAGGCATCGTCGCCGTAAGACCCGGCGCTATGGGAGCCGCCGCGGTGGGAACCAGCGCTGTGGGAACCGGCGCCATGGGAACCGGCGCCATGGGAACCGGCGCCGTAGGAACCGGCGCCGTAGGAACCGGCTCCCGGGTCCGCGCTGTTCTCCTGCGGGTAAGAGCCGACGGTGCCATTGGGGTACGAGCCGTTGCCGTATGAGCCGTTGCCGTACGAGGCGCCGCCGTAGGAGCCCTCGCCGTGCGAGCCGCCGCCGTACGAGCCGCCGTAAGAACCGTCGCGGTAGTGGTCAGCGCCGTAGGAGGCGCTACTGCCGGAATCGCTGCCGTGGGATCCGCCGTCGTGGGACCGGCTGTCGTACCAGCCGCCGCCGTAGGAGGCGCTGTCGTACGAGCCGCCGCCGGGGGAGCCGGGGTCATATGAGCCGGGGTCATAGGAACCGGCGTCATAGGAACCGGCGCCTGAACCGGCGCCGTAGGAGCCGCTGTCGTAGGAACCGGTGCCGTAGGAGCCTGCCGGATACGAGTCGGCGCTGTCGGATGCCCCTCCGTGCGAGCCGGTCCCGTACCAGCCGCCGCCGTAGGAGGCGCTGTCATGGGACCCGCTGCCGGGGGAGCCGGGGTTATATGAGCCGACGTCATACGCACCGCTGCCGTAGGAACCGGTGCCATAGGAGTCGGCGCCGTGGGAAGCGCCACCGTACGAGCCAGTTCCGAACGAGCCAGATCCGTATGAGTCGCTGCCGTAGGTGTCGCGGCCGGACGCGTCCTGTCCGGACGTGCTTCCTCCGTACGATCCCGGACCGTACGAGCCGCCGGGATTCCAGTTCCAGTCACTCGAGCCGGGGTACGACGCGCCCGGATAGGAACCCTCGATGGACGAACCACCTGTGGGGGTACCTGACGGATAGGAACCACCGCTGTAGGAGTCCCGGTACGCGCCCGGGCCGTGTCCGCCGAGGTCATTGGATCCCAGATCCGGGTCGCGGGAGCCGCCGAGGTGCGAGCCGCCGGGAAAGGACGAACCGGGGTACGAGGAACTTCCGGTCGGCATGTCGCTCCGGTAGGAACCCGGGGCGGAGGAACCGATGCCCTGATCCGGCGTTTCCGGATCCGACCCGTCGTGGGGCGATCCCCCGATGTGGAAAGCCTGCGTGGCGTTCTGGTCCCCGTACCGGCCCGGAGTGCCGCTTCCCCGGTATCCGCCCGGATCGGCGTGCTCGGCCGGTTCGGGCCGGTGCCTGCGGCCCCGCCCGGAGCGCCGGGTGCCGGCGCTGTCCGGATGGGAAGGTCCAGGCAGCGCTTCCGGCGGCGTTTCGGTTCCCGAATCCGCGGTGGAACGTGCGGGCGGGGTGACACCGAGGCTCGCGAGCACGGCGAGATTGGGATCGGTGTAGTCCTGTCGTGGCGGCTCCGGTGGCTGGCCGGGCGGATCGAAGCCGCGCGAGGGTGGCATTCCCGCCATGCCGGCCGGGATCGCCGTCGTCTCCTGCTCGTCGCCGGGCCCGGCCTCCGGGCCCGCGGCGGAACCGAACGCCGGCTCTGCCGGGCGTGCCCGGCGCGACCGCCGGCGCCCACGCGGTGCCGGCTCGTCCCGGTCGCCCCCCGGTGGCTCGAAGTCATTGGCCGAGCGCGCGGAACGCGACCTGCTAGCCAGCGGCTTGTCCGACGAGATGTCGGCCCAGAAGTCCGCTTCCGAGACGCTGGTCCAGTCGGTGTCCGGCCAGTCGTCCGCCGCATCCGCTCGCGACAGCCGGCCGCGGCCAGGCCGCGGCCGCTTCCGCTCGGCTCCACCGCGCCTGCTGGCCCTGTCCGGCGGCTGGTCCTGATCCATCGCGTCGGCTTCCGCTACCAGTTCGCTCAGGTCGGTCTGGCCGCCCGCAGCCGCTCGCCTGCCCCGCGGTGCCGGGACGTCGAGGCCTGCACCTGTATCGTCATCCGGTTCCTCAAAGCCATCGCTCACGTCAGCCTCGCGGAAACCGCGGTCCCTGCCCTGGCGGTCCTGCCGCGATCTCGACGGCCGGCGCGCGCTGCGCGGGCGGCCGGCCATCCGGCTGCCCGGCTCGGGCTCTTCGAGGAACTCCGGCTCCGCCCCGTAACCGGCCCGCCGGGGGTTCCGCCCGGCTGGCCGCGGCCCGCCGTCGGCACGCTTCGAGCGCATGCCGAGAGCAACCGCGACAAGGACTCCGATGACGAGAGCGACCAAGCCGAGGACCAAGAACAGCGTCATCGCACCACCCAACACGCCATGGCCAAGCTTTCGGTGCCAGCGAGGCACACGCGGCCATTGACGCGGCCTGCCCTCATAACGCTGGCACAGCGGACGGTCCAGGGCTGCACTCTTGGAGAGCAATTCTGGCCGACACTATGGGCTCTGTCACACGCTTGGCGAAGTTTTAACGCAGTCATATACCCTTGGTGCTCATTAGGTCACAATTAGCTTGTATGCCCAGGTGGGGCAACAGCTGTCGCCGTCAACCGGCCCCGGGCAATGGCTTGTTGCGCAACCGCCGACCATACCTGCTTGAGACCCGCCCCGGACGCCTGGGATACCGGTTGGTTCATCGCGTAGACGGTGAATCGATAGGTATGGGTCCCGGACCGGGGGCATGGCGCGTGGTACCGGGCCTTTCCGTTGGTTGCCTGCGCCTGCAGCGCACCCGGCGGCAGGGCACCCTCTTGGAATTCGGTCGTCTGCGGGCTGATATCGAACACGAGCCAGTAAACATACGGCTTGACCGGTGCACCTGCGTCATCCACCACCAGCGCCAGTGCGCGTGTTCCGGTCGGAACGCCGGACCAGTGGATCGGCGGGCTCAACCCGGGACCGAAGCAGGTGTAGCGCGTCGGGATCTGGCCCTGATCGTGGAAAGCCGGGCTGGTGACGGTGATGGTGTTCGGAACGTCAGCGCCGACCGCTCCCGGCCCGCCGATGAGCCCGCAGCCGGCCAGCGCGGCGCACGCCGCGGTGCAAAGGATCCGCGCCACGGTCCCGGCCAGGGGGTGACTCACGGTGCCTGATGCTACGCGGGACCGGGCGATGCCGGGGCCGTGCCTGCCGGCCGGCGGCGTCAATGGCTCCGCTATGCGGCGTCCGCCTCTGCCCCGGTCATAGGGGGTGTGGTCGCCGTCAGCGCGGTTTTTCTGAAGGCGACCTGACCGGACACTGGGAACATGCCGGGAGTTCGAGTTCAAGCGTTCTCTTTCGATCCGATACCTGGCATTCTCACCTCATCGACGCCAACATGTTCTGGACGGGCGCCCTGCTGGTCACCGGCACGGCGCTCTTCCTTGTCGCGCAGTGGCGCGGCTGGCGGCCGTCGCTCCGCACGGCGCTCGCCGTGGGCATCATCCTGCGGGTGGCCGTGTGGGCCCTGGCGGCGGTCAACGCGTGGCAGCCGTTCGACTTCGCCGACGATTTCTCCGCGGCGGCGATCGCCGTGCTGCATCACCACGACCCCCTGCTGACCGGGAGAACCGGCGGCTGGCACTTCCTGCCGCCGATGGCGTTCGTGTTCGCTGGCGAGCTGTGGTTCTGTCATGCGGTGCACCTGCCCTGGCAGCTGGTCGGGCGGCTCGCCTCGGTGGTAGCCGACGTGCTGCTCATCCCGCTTGTCGGCGCTCTCGCGCGTGACCATGGCCGGGACCGTCGCCGCGACCGCAGCCGGCTGCGCAGCTTCCAGTACGCGTGCAATCCGCTCTCGATCATGATCTGCGCGATCCACGGCCAGGTCGAGCCGGAGATGCTCGCTCTCGGCGTGGCGGCGTTCGTGGTGGCCAGGCGGTTCCGGGACCGCGCGGCCGACCGGGGCGCGAGCGGCGCGCGTGGGCCGGGGATCCTGCTGGGCACGTCCATCGCGATGGGGACGTGGTCGTTGCTCCTGCTTCCGGGGCTCCTCAAAACCCTGCCCGGCCGGGCGCGGCGGATTCACGCGGCCGCCTGGGCGGTCTTCGTGCCAGCCGCCGTGCTGCTGACCTCGCCGCTCACTGTCGGCACCCCGGTCGGCAAGCTGCCGTCAGTGGTCAGCACCCTCATCTCCGCGCAGCCACTGGTGGGCGACTGGGGCTGGACGGTGATCGCCACCCACGGCCACCAGGAGATGTCGGCAGCGCTCACCAGGCCCGGCATGTTGATACTGATCGCGGCGCTGATCGCGGTCGGCTACCTGTGGCGGCGAGCCCATCCCATCGATCTCACGATGGCGCTGCTGATCACGTTCCTGATCTTCTCCCCGCGGTTCGGCGACCAGTACCTGATGTGGGCGCTGCCGTTCCTGATCGCGCGGAAGACCCGGTTCGGCACCCAGGCGGTGCTGGTGGCATCAGCCTGGGTCGGGGCCGGGGAACTGTACCTCGGGCCGATGAACTGGTCGGCGTGGCAGCACGCGCACATCTGGTGGGCCTACGGCTCCCTGGTCGTCGTGGGCTCCCTGTTCCTGGCCCTCGTGGGGATCAGGCGTCGGGAAGCGGAACCAGCCATCCGGCCGGTCGCCGAGATGCCGCGCGAGCCGCAGGCCGCGCACGGCACACGTGTCCCGGTCGCCATCCCGAGCGCTGCCGGCCCGGAGCGCGAGCGGGCGCTGACCGGCCCGCAGGCGGTACGCGGCCCCTGAGCTGCGGGCCCCGGCAGCTCTCCGGTCGCGTCGACGCCGCGGCGCGGGTTCCGCGGCTCAGCACTCAGCTGTGCCGCCGGTAGGCGCGGACGGCGAGCGGAGCGAACACCACCAGGATCCCCACCGCCCAGGCCAGCGCCTTCAGCGTCGGGCCGGCGACCGGGCCCCCGACCATTAGGCCACGGCCCGCGTCCGACAGGTAGGTCAGCGGGTTGATCCGCACCCAGGTCTGGAGCCAGCCGGGGATCTTGGCCGTCGGGACCAGGGTGTTGCTGGTGAAGACGATCGGGAAAATGCCGATGAAGCCGAACATCTGGACGGCCTGGGGAGTCTTCACCACCATCCCGATCCACGCGGATACCCAGCACATCGCCAGCGCGAAGCCGAGGATGAGCAGGCACGCCGCCGCCGCGGCGACCGGGTTCGTCTCGATCCGGAAGCCCAGGATCATGGCGACGGCGAGCATCACCGCGAGCGAGATCATGTAACGGACGATGTCGCCCAGGATGGCGCCGGCCAGCGGTGCCCAGCGCGCGATCGGCAAGGTGCGGAACCGGTCGAAGACGCCGGCGTTGATGTCCTGGTTGAGCATCAGGCCGGTGCCCATGGTGGCGAACAGCACTCCCTGGACCAGCAGGCCGGGGAGCACGAACTGCAGGTACTGGTGAACGCTCCCGCCGATCGCGGTGCCGAAAACGTACACGAAGATCAGCAGGAACATCACCGGCTGAAGGCTCAGCCCGATCAGGTCCTCCATGTTCGTCTTGATCTTCAGCAGGCTGCGCCAGGTGAGGGTGAGCGTGTGCTGAACCGCGGCGCCGAGCCCGACATGCCGGCTGGGCGGTGACAGGACGGCGATGGTCATGCGGGTGTCCTCTCGGTCTCGCGGGTGATGGCGGCCGGGCCCTCGTCCACGGGGCCTTCGCCGGCGGCCGATTCGGCGGGGTGGCCGGTGATCGCGAGGAACACCTCGTCAAGGCTGTTCTTGCGGAGCGCGAACTCGGCCAGGGTGATGCCCGCGTCGTCCAGGTCGCGGACGATGGCCGACAGGATCCCGGCGTCCGCCACCGGCGTGGTGACCAGGCCGTTAGCGGCGTCCAGCGCCGGCGTGACGTGCGCCCGCGCGGCGACCAGCGCGGCCGCGTCCTCGAGCCGCCCGGGCTCGGCCGGCCGCACCTCCAGCACCTTGCCGCCCGTCGTCGCCTTGAGCTCGTCGGGGGTTCCCTGGGCGATCACCACGCCGTGATCGATGACCATCACGTCGTTTGCGAGCTGGTCAGCTTCCTCCAGGTACTGCGTGGTGAGGAGCACGGTGACGCCCTCGCCCGCGAGGTCGCGGATCATCCGCCAGACCTCATTGCGGCTGTGCGGGTCGAGACCGGTGGTCGGCTCGTCGAGGTACAGCACGGCTGGCCGGCCCACCAGGCTGGCCGCGAGGTCGAGCCTGCGCCGCATGCCACCGGAGTAGGTCTTCACCGGCCGGGTACCGGCGTCGGTGAGCTCGAAACGCGCAAGCAGTTCACGTGCCCGGCCACGAGCCTGTACTCGCGGCAGCCCGAGCAGGCGCCCGATCATGATCAGGTTGTTGACGCCGGTGAGCCCTTCGTCCACCGACGCGTACTGGCCGGTCAGCCCGATCAGCTGACGGACCTGATGGGCCTCGCGGACGACGTCGTAGCCGCACACCGTGGCCCGTCCGGCGTCGGGCGTGAGCAGCGTGGCGAGGATGCGGACAGCGGTCGTCTTGCCCGCGCCGTTCGGCCCGAGCAGCCCGAGCACCCTCCCGGTGCGCGCGGTGAGGTCGATCCCGGCCAGCGCCGTCGTCGTCCCGAACCGCTTCACCAGGCCCTCGGCCTGGATAGCGTCAGTCGCGTCCCGATGCATGTACCGCCCCCTGGTAACGAGCGAAAATCTCCGGCTGGCCCACCGGCCTTCATGACTAACGTTCCTGGCGGTGGCGTTCATGCCAGTGCGGACCAGTGCCGGAGGCGGATCTCATCGTTCCCGGCCAGATGCGGCCACCGCAACTGAAATAAATCCGCACCGGCCGCAGCGGCACCGGTGACCTGGCGGCTTCCACGGGCAATGGCCTGCCGGGGGGATCACGCCGACGTGATCCCCCCGGCAGGCAGGACACCGGGCTGGTTACTCGTTACCGGTTACCGGTTACCGCAGGTTCTTCCAGATCCGCTGGGACACACCCTGGATGGTGTCGATCCCGTAGTTGAAGCCGTACAGGTCGCCGGTTCCGACCGGGTCGTTGGTGGTCAGCACGGTCAGCACGTAGTTACGGCCCCGACCCGCGACCCATCCCATGCTGTTGACCTGCCACGGGCACTGCGCGATCGGCTGTGTGCAGGTCGGGAGCGTCTTCCAGCCGTTCTTCAGGGCAACGGTCACGCCTGGCCTCGGCGACGCGTAGTTGGGCGGATCGCACTTGGTGCCCCACGGACCGCAGGTGATCCCGAAGCGCTGATCAGGTTCAACGCTCTGCATCAGTTGCAGCTGGTACTTCCTGGCAGCGCTGCCCACGATGTCATCGCGCCCGCCGTAGGCGATGATCCGCATCAACTTGGCCTGATCGGCCGCGGTGGTCGTGGTGTTCCCCCACCCGTAGTAGGTGGGCGTCTGGCACCCCACCTTGGTCTGGTTCAGCGGAATCATGTTGTTGAACTTCGTCAGTGCGTCGCAGCCGCCCTTGAAGTAGAACAGCGCAGTTGCCGCAGCGTTATCGCTATTCTCGATCATCCTCTGCATCAGGTACTGGATCGAGTACGGGATGCCATCAGGGATCTTGGTCCCCCTGCGCTGATAATCGTGCAGCCATTTGGCTTCGATGTCCACCTTGACGATGCTGGCCGTGTATTGAGTGTCGTTTCCGTTCGACAGCAGGTACGTCTTCCCGGTGTAGCGATTGAACAGCGCCACCTGAACTACTCCCTGCCGTCCGGACAGGTAGCGGCAGATGCCCCGCAGTGGGTTCCGTCCCCACGCCGGAGCCGATGTCTTGCAGGCTGGGTGGCTACTGGCGGCCGGGCGCTGCGCGGCCGCCGGCGCCACGGCGCCTGCGGCCGTCATTCCGGTGACGCTGAGCACTACGGCGCCAGCGGCCAACGCAGAGAGATAACCGAAAAAGCGACGTTTCGATCGGTTTGATGATGGCTTATCCATTTTTTGCTCCCCCTAGTTCCGTGTGGAACACTGGCCCGGCGATAAGCACGGCCAACAGCTTAGAACGGACCATGCGGCAAATGCGGGAGGCGCGCTTTTCCCGGCAATGCGCAAAAGGGGGAGCCGGCCCAGGGCCAGCGTGGAGAGAGCGACGCCGCGACGGGCAGTCAGCTCAGCTTGCGGACTGCTACGTCAGTCCTGGCGGCGGGAATCGCCGAACATGATCTCGTCCCACGATGGGACGGACGATCTGCGGATCCTGCCCCTGCGGCCGCCCCGGCCGCTGGCCGCCGCCTGGCGGCCCTGGCCCTCCGCTGCGGTGGCCTGGTCCTGGCCCTCGGCCGAACGAGCCGGTACCTCATCGGAGGCGGCGGCAGCCTGGGTGCGTGCCGCGGCCTTGCCGGCGTGACCTGCCCCCTCCTCGGAGGCTGCCGCGCCCGGGTCGTCCGCCGCTGCGCTGGCGTCGCCCGCCGCGGCCCGGGTGCCCGGTCCGGCGGCGGCATGCTCCTCCCGGGCCGGAGACGTGGCCGCCGGAGAGCCTGAATCCCCCTCCGCGGGCTCCTGCGGGCGGGGGAGGTCCGCCGCTGGTGCCGATTGCCGCGGCAGGCCCGGGTGGCGGAGCGCAGGGGAGCCGCCCGGCCCCGCGCCGCCAGCGGCCCGGGTGCCGGAGGCCGGCCGCCGTTCCTGCTCCGTGTCGGGGCCGGGAGACGGCTCGTGGCTCGGCACCGACCGCGGCACGAATGGCGTCACATTCCCGGTCCGTGGGGCTGGCGCAGCTTCCAGGCCCGTCTCGGCGAGGACGTCCGCCGGGAGCGAGAGCCGGGATGCCTCATCGTCGTCCGGGACGGCGTGACGCCGCTTGGCGTCGAAGACCCAGCACGCCCGTTCGTGCCGTCCGCCCGCGGACGGGGCAAGCTGCACCAGCCAACTCCCGTCCCCCCGCTTGACGGAGTCCCATTCCGCGTCCTCCGGATCGTCGCCGACGGCGCGCAGCCGCTCGGCGACGATCTCGCCCAGCCGCGGCCCGGGGCCGGAGTCGCCCGGACGGCGCACCGATGCGTTCAGCGCCTGCTGGGCTACGTACGCTCGCTCGGCGAGGACGGGGCCCTCGAACCACCGAATCCGGTCAAGCGGGACGCCGGCGGTGTCGGCGATCTGTTCGGCCGTCTCGCCGGCACGGATCCGGGCCTGGATCTCCTTGGGTCGCAAGGGACTCTCCACTTCGATCTCGTACTGGGCGAGGCGGGAGAACTGGCCGCGTGCCACGGCCCGCAGCCGCTCGTCATTCGGCAGCGAGAAGCGCGTACCCCGCCCCGGCTGCGTGAGGATGACATAACTGCCGTCCTCACTGACCGCGACGAGGCGCAGTTCCTGCATGGGCATCCCTTCCGCGCTACCGGGCCGTACCGGCGTACATTATGCGGCCGGATCCGCATCAGACGCCTCCCCCATGGCGTTGCGGGGTTCCGTGCGGGCCGCGGGAAGTCGCCCACACTTCCCCTGAAAGAGTTTGGCCTGCTAGCCACCCATTCCGCCACCACCGGGCCCGGCATGTCCCGAACTAAACCGGCTGCTCTTTGCCGAGGGGCCAGGCGGACCTTGTCATCGATGCCGGAAACGCCGGTCGCCGGCCGCCCTGGTGGCCGGGCCGCTCGGGTCGCCGGGCCGTTTAGGTGGCCGGGCCGTTCAGGTGGCCGGGCCGTTCAGGTGGCCGGGACCGCCAGGCCGTCCAGGGCGTCCATCGTCGCGCGGTCGAGCCGGAGGCTCCCGGCGGCGACATTCTCGGACAGGTGGACGGGGCTGGATGTGCCGGGGATCAGCAGGATGCCGGGGTCGTGGGCGAGCAACCAGGCCAGGCCGACCTGTGCCGGTGTCGCGCCCAGCTCTGCCGCCGCCTTGACCACGGTCTGATCGTCCGTCACCTTTGGCATGCCCGGGAATGCGGAGCCCAGCGGAAAGTACGGAACCCAGGCAGCGCCGTGCTCGCGGCACAGCTCGAGGATGGGCTCACCCGACCGGTCGAGGAGGCTGTAAGCGTTCTGCACGCAGGCGATGCCAGCCGGCAGCGCCCGGCGGACCTGGTCGAGTGAAGCGTTGCTGATCCCGATGCCGCCGATCTTTCCCTCGTCGCGCAGGGCGGCCATCTCGGCCAGCTGGCTGTCCAGGTCGACCCGCTCGTCGGTCGGTAGCGACTGGCCGCCGGGGAGTTCGTCAACCAGGCGCAGGTTGACCACGTCAATCCGGTCGGCAGCGAGCGTACGGAGGTTGGCTTCCACCCCGGCGCGGAGCTGCTCCGGCCGCTGCGCCGGGATCCAGCCGCCGTCGCCGTCGCGCTCGGCGCCGACCTTACTGACCAGCACCAGGCCGTCAGGGTACGGATGGAGCGCCGCGTGGATCAGTTCGTTGGCGACGGTGGGCCCGTAGAACTGTGCGGTGTCGATGTGGTTGACGCCCTGCTCAACCGCCTGGCGGAGCACCGTCAGGGCGGTGTCCCGGTCCCGGGGCGGCCCCCACACATGCGGCCCGGGCAGCTGCATGGCGCCGAAGCCGACGCGGGCCACCGGCCGGCCGGCAAGGGTGAAGCTACCGCCGGGCCAAACCTGGCGGGCGCCGTCCGCGGCCACCGTGCTGTTGTCCTTGCCGTTGTTCACGGGCATGGAACGCTCCCCTCCGGTAAGTAGCGACGAGCGGTAGGCTCTGATCCGGAGGAGCCTCCGCTACGGTCGCCAGTCTAGCATAACCGGAGGGTCCTCCGGTTATCTATGGGAACCCGTTCGGAATCCTCACCGATGCGCGCCGATGCGCAGCGCAACCGCCAGCGGCTGCTGGACGCTGCCCTGCGCGCCCTTGCCGCCGACCGGGAGAAGCTGAGCCTGGAAGCGATCGCCCGGGAAGCGGGTGTCGGCATCGGGACGCTCTACCGGCATTTCCCCACCCGTGCGGCGCTCATCGAGGCTGTGTACTGGAATGAGCTGGCACGGGTGCTCGGCAGTGGCGAGGAACTGCTGGCGTCCCATGCTGCCGACGTGGCGCTGCGGATGTGGATGGACCGGTTCGCGGACTATGTCGCGGCCAAGCGGTGGATGGCCGACACCCTGCGGGCGGCCGTCGCATCCGGGTCCATCAGCAAGTCGCAGACGCGTGATGCGCTGACCGCGACCATCCAGGGCCTGCTGGACGCCGGGAAGGCGGCCGGAACGGTCCGGGATGACGTCGGCGCGTCCGACGTGCTCGCCACCCTCACCGGCATCTTCCTAGCCGCGGGCGCGCCCGCCCAGCGCGAACAGGCGGGCCGGATGCTGGACCTGCTGATGGACGGCCTGCGTCCGCGCATCGGCGAGCAGGCCACCACCGCTGGACGGCCGGTAAGTTCACCGCGCGGGTGACGGACCCAAAACTGGCACGCCGGTCGGGAATGCCGCCGAGTTTGGCTCAGTTGGCACGAACTCGAGAGCCCGCCCCTAACCTAGAGGGCGTTGGGTGCGTAAACGATCATGAATCAGGGTCAGGTACGGCAGTGCTTCCGGGGGAAGGGAATTGCGTCAGCGCCGCATTGAGCTGAGCGGTACATACGTCGTTGCCAGCATGCTGGCAACGGTCACCGGCGCGGTGATCGCGTCATTCTTCGGCGTTTACGGGACGCTGATCGGGACCGCCGTGATCAGCGTGGCAAGCACCGTCGGCGCCGCGTTCTACCAGGCCACGCTGCAGTCCGGGAAGGACCAGCTCATCGAGACCCGGGATGCGGTGGCGTCGCGGGCGCGCGCCTACCGGGTGAGTTACCACAGCAGCGTCTCCGGCGCCCGTCATGGCGAGCCGGGCCACACAACCGTCGTCGGCTACTGGCGGCCCGACGACGACTCCGACACGGACATCGCTGGCGGGCTGGCCGCACGGGAAGACGCCGCAGCGGAGGACGAGGCCACGGCGGCCGACGGCCATCGCGCTGCTCCGCCAGACGGGGACACCGTCGCCGAGCAGTCCGGGCACCCGGTCGCTGCCGGAGAGACCGCCGCCGAGGACGCTGCCGGGGACACCGCCGCCGAGGATACCGCGCACCCACTCGGTGCCGGGGAAACCGGCGGACCGCCAACGAGAACGAACGTGTCGGGGAGCGCCGTCGGTGACGGCGAAGCGGACACGGTCGCCGGTGGCGATCACCCCGTCGTCGGCCGCCCGGTCCGCGACCTGCTGGACAGGATTGGCTGGAAGCGCGTGGCGGCCGTCGCGGCGGTTGTCTTCGTGGTCGCGGTCGGGGTCGTCACGGCGATCGAACTTCTCGCCGGAAAACCGCTGAACGCACTGGTCAGCGGACGGCACAGTTCGGGTACCAGCGTGTCGAACCTGTTCGGCGGTCAGCCGGCCACCGGCCCGTCGCTCCCGCAGCCCTCGCACAGTTCGCGCCCGGGCAGCACCGCCCCGGCGAGCCCATCCGCGCAGCCCACGCAGCCGTCGCCGTCGCCGAAGGTCCCGGCGCGCGCGCCGGCACCGTCCCCGTCCCCGAAGGCGCCGTCGACGATTCCGGGGAACGGGGCACCGCCGAGCGCGTCCATCCCGCCGGCCGACCCGCCGACCCGGGGGGCGGTCCCGACGAGCCCGAACGGCCAGCGCGGAACGTCGGCCTGGGGATCGGCGGGGCCCTGACGAGCTAGTCGCCCAATTACCCCACGTATTGTCCCGGCCACGATGGCTGGACACTTTCGCTGGTCGCAGCACCATTCTGATCGCCGTTGGCAACCGGCTCGGCGGCCGCTGCGTCCAATGTCTATGACGGTCGGGCCCGGGACGGGAGGAAAAGCCTTATCGTGGGTAGCGCTGTGAAACGACTGGCTCGGCGTGGTGCACCGATATTTGCAGTCGGCATCCTTGTCGCGATCGGGGGGGCGGCGGTCGCCGGCGGTGCCGTCATGCTTGAGACCTCCAGCCATCCGCCGAAGCCGCCGAAGGCGGTGAGCACGCCGTTGCCGCACGCCAGCGCTTCATCCAGGGGATCGCACGGGCATTCCGACGTGATAACCGCGGTTCAGGTCGCGCCGCTGCGCCGGATCATCCCGCCGGACGTGCTCGTGGTCGTGCCGAAGGGGATCACGTCGCAGCAGCTCGCCGCGATCAAGAAGCTGCCGAACGTCCGGGAGATGATCTCCGTGGACGGCGGGGCGATCCAGTTGCACGCGCACCTGACCAACGTCCTCGGCGTCGATCCCAGCGCGTTCCGGTCCTGGACGCCGCCGGGGACGGCGGCGCAGGAGTCCATCTGGTCGTCGTTGGCCCGGAACCAGTTCGTGCTCTCCAGCACCGCCGAGAACCAGTTGGGCCTGCAGATGAACAGCCCATACTCTCTCGTCGGCGCCACCCAGCCGCTGGTCACCCTCGGCGCGTCCGCGCAGCTCGGCATTCCCGGCGTGGACGCCCTGGTCAGTCCGCAGACCGCGCAGGCACTTGGACTGGTGCACAATGTCGCAGCGATGATCAACGCGCCGGGCGGCAATATCGGCACGCTGATGAAGCAGGTGCACGGCATCGTCGGCGGGGGGAGCCAGATCCTCAACCTGCAGGCCTCGGCCAACCAGCTGCCGGTCGACAATTCGAGCGGCTCGTCCAGCTCGAGCTCAAGGCCTGGCACGTACCTGGATCTGTACAAGCAGTCCGCCGCGCAATATTGTCCCGGGCTCTCCTGGACGATCCTCGCCGCGATCGGCCAGGTGGAAAGCGGGCACGGGGAGAACGTCGGTCCGTCGAGCGCGGGCGCGCTCGGGCCGATGCAGTTCGAGCCCTCCACCTGGGAAAGCTGGGGGATCCCGGGTTTCGGCGATACGACCGCGAACATCATGGACCCGTATGACGCCGTGCCCTCGGCCGCCCGGTACCTGTGCGCGGCCGGCGCGCCCAGCAACGTCAGCGAGGCGATCTACGCCTACAACCATGCCACCTGGTACGTGAACGAGGTCCTCGCGCTGGCCCAGGAGTACGGGCAGCAGTTCGGCTGAGTTTCTGGCCTGCCCGGCGGATAGGGTGACGTCGTGCCGCCCTCCTACGACGCGTTCCTGCTCGTCTCGTTCGGGGGCCCGGAGGGCCCGGACGAGGTGATGCCGTTCCTGCGGAACGTGACCCGCGGCCGCGGTATCCCCGATGAGCGGCTGGAGCACGTCGCCGAGCATTACCACCACTTCGGCGGCGTCAGCCCGATCAACCAGCAGTGCCGGGACCTGATCGCGGCGATCGAGGCCGACTTCGCCTACCACGCGCTGCGCCTGCCGGTGTACTGGGGCAACCGGAACTGGGATCCGTGCCTCACCGGGACCGTCCAGCGGATGGCCGCGGACGGGGTGCGCCGCGCGATCGCCTTCACCACGTCCGCATACAGCTCGTATTCGAGCTGCCGCCAGTACCTCGACGACATCGAGCGGGCCCGCGTCGAGGCCGGCCCGGCCGCCCCGATTATCGACAAGCTGCGGCACTACTTCAACCATCCCGGCTTCGTCGAACCACTGGCCGAGCACGCGCGGACGGCCCTGGGGACGCTTCCGCAGAGCGTCCGGCCGGATGCGCACCTGGTGTTCACGGCGCACAGCATCCCGCGCGCGATGGCTGCGGCGAGCGGGCCGCGCGGCGGGGCATACGAGGCACAGTTCCGAGAGGCTGCGCGGCTGATCAGCGAACAGGTGGACGGCGGCCGGCACCCGTGGGAACTGGCGTACCAGAGCCGCAGTGGCCCCGCGTCGCAGCCGTGGCTGGAGCCCGACGTGTCCGACCACCTCGCGTCGCTGGCGTCCAGCGGGGCGCGGGCCGCCGTCCTGGTGCCGGCCGGCTTCGTATCCGACCACATGGAGGTCAGGTATGACCTGGACGTGGAAGCCACCGCCGAGGCGGAACGGCTGGGGCTCGCGGTGGCGCGTGCCGCTACTGCAGGCACACATCCACGGTTTGTCACGATGGTGCGCGAGCTGGTGCTCGAGCGGATGAATGATTCAGCGAAACGGCTCACGCTCGGAACCTTCGGCCCGTCCCATGACGTATGCCCGGCGGGGTGCTGTGCGGCGCGCTGACCAGATCGACCGGGCCGCGCTGCTGGAGCTCGCGGTCTCCGTGGCCGGCGCGGCTGGGCGGCTGCTGACCGAGCGCGATCCGGGCGGAGCCGGGCGGCGGGAGGACCGGCCGGCGGTGGTCGAGACCAAATCGAGCCCGACCGATGTGGTCACCGAGATGGACCGCGCCTCCGAGACGCTGATCATCGAGCGGATCCGGGCGGAGCGGCCGGACGACGCCTTCCTCGGCGAGGAGGGAGGGGCGTCGGCTGGCGCCACGGCTGGCGGGCCGCGGGTGCGGTGGATCGTTGACCCGATCGACGGGACCGTGAACTACCTCTACGGCCTTCCGGACTGGGCGGTCAGCATCGCCGCCGAGGTATGGGACGAGCCGGGAGGCTTCCCCGGTGCCTCCGCCGACGGGGAGGAACGGGCGGACCACGTGATGGCCGGCGTGGTCGCCGTTCCGGCGCGGGGCGAGGTCTTCACCGCGGTCCAGGGCGGGGGAGCGTGGTTGCGGCGCGGCGCGGGGTGCTGCCACGGCGAGGAGGATGAACAACTGATCCGGCTGCGGTGCAACCCGGACGTGCCGCTGGAGACGGCACTGGTCGGTACCGGCTTCGGCTACGCGGCGAGCCGGCGGACTGTGCAGGGGCAGGTCGCGGCGGCGGTTCTGCCGCGGGTGCGCGACATCCGGCGCGGTGGCTCGTGCGCCGTCGACCTGTGCTCGGTGGCGGCGGGACGGCTCGACGCGTTCTATGAGCGCGGGACACAGTACTGGGACCGCGCCGCCGGGGGGCTGATCGCGCGGGAGGCCGGCGCGCGGATGGAAGGCCTGCACGGCAAGGCGGAAAGCCCCGAGCTGGCGATCGCCGCGGGGCCCGGGTTGTTCGGCGCGCTGCATGACCTGCTCGCGTCCCTGGATCCCGAGCGCGACGGGGCCTGACATCAGAAAGCCCCCCGCTCGCGGGCGAGCGGGGGGCTCCGGGAAAGCTGTCAGCTGCAGCTGAGTGCGACGCCGTGCCGGTCGGCGATGCGGCGCAGGTTCTCGAGTTCGGCGACGAGGGCGTCGCTGAGCTCGTCGTCTCCAGCTGCGCGGGCGGCCTTCAGCGAGTTGGATTCGTCCTGGATCCGCCGCTTGAGCACGGTCATGAACTCTCCCATCGGGCTCCCTTCACCGGTCCGCAACCGTCCTCGCGGGCTGCGTGCCCGCTACCCGTCCTGTTTTGCGTGCCGCCGGGGAAGTGGCCGGACCTGGTGGCTCCGCCAGCCGAGCAGCCAGATCTTGGGCCACCGGGGCCCGGGCAGGCCACGGGTACCGCAGTGGTACCCAGTCCGGCATGGTCGCTAAACCGCTGAAATGACCGCCAAACGGTGAATTCGGCGCGGCCGGGCGCCGCCGGCGGTCCGCGTAATCTTTTACCGAGGGCTTACGCCTGCTCACCGAGACTGGGATTGCCGGTCGAGCGCGCTGGCGAGCCACCGAGGGGAAAGCACGTTGCGGGTACTCGTTGTCGAGGACGAGCAGGTCCTGGCCGACGCCATCGTCACCGGGCTGCGCCGGGAGGCGATGGCGGTGGATGTCGCCTACGACGGTGCCGGCGCGCTCGAGCGGACCAGCGTCAACGACTACGACGTCGTCGTGCTCGACCGCGACCTTCCCCAGGTGCATGGCGATGAGGTGTGCCGGACGCTGGTGGGGGATGGAAGCCCGGCGCGGATCCTGATGCTCACCGCGGCCGGCGAGCTTGACGACAAGGTGACCGGGCTGTCCCTCGGTGCCGACGACTACCTGGCCAAGCCCTTCGCCTTCGCGGAACTCGCCGCCCGGGTGCGCGCCCTTGGCCGCCGGAGCACCCCGCCGCTGCCGCCGGTGCTGGAGCGCGCCGGTATCCGGCTGGACCCGAACCGGCGCGAGGTCGACCGGGACGGCAGGCCCATCCCGCTCACCAACAAGGAATTCGCCGTGCTCGAAGTGCTGATGCGAGCGCAGGGGACGGTGGTGAGCGCAGAACAGTTGCTGGAGAAGGCGTGGGACGAGTACATCGACCCGTTCACGAACGTGGTCAGGGTCACGATGATGACGCTGCGCCGCAAGCTTGGTGATCCCGCGGTGATCGAGACCGTGGCGGGCGCCGGGTACCGGCTGTGAACGGCGGTTCCGGCGGCGCAAGCCGCCACCCGGACGACCGAACGGGTGGCTGGAGCCCGGCCGGCTGGAACACGGGCGGCGCCGCGGGCCCGGCCGCCGTCGGCCCGGTGGCCCCAGCACCGGCCGCCCCGCCGCGCCGCCTGAGCGTCCGGGCGCGGCTGACCGTGCTGTACGGTTCGATGTTCCTCGGCGCGGGCCTGGTGCTGCTCACCGTCACCTACGTGCTGGTGCGCAGCATCATGGGGAACATCGCGGTGATCGGGCCGTTCGGCGAGGTGCTTCCGGAACAGTACCGAAGTCAGCTGGTGAACTCCGTGATGCACCAGCTGCTCGCCGAGTCACTGATCGCGCTGGTGGCGGTCGGGGTGATTGCGATCGCTCTCGGTTACTTCGTCGCGGGACGGGCGCTGGCGCCCCTGCAACAGGTCACCGCCACCGCGCAGCGCCTGTCCGAGAGCACCCTGCACGAGCGGATCGCGCTGGCCGGCCCGGAGGACGAGATCAAGGAACTGGCGGACACCTTCGACGCGATGCTGGAACGGCTGGCCGGCGCGTTCGACGCCCAGCGCAGCTTCGTCGCCAACGCCTCGCACGAACTTCGCACCCCGCTGACGATCAACCGGACGCTGATCGAGGTCGCGCTGGCGGATCCGGAGGCGTCGGCGGATCTGAAGGTGCTCGGCAAGACGCTGCTGTCCACCAACGAGCGGCAGCAGCGGCTGATCGAGGGGCTCCTGCTGCTCGCCCGCAGCGAGCGCGGCATGCGGGCGCGCACGCCGGTGGACCTCGCGGACGTCGCCGGTTCCGCGGCGGCCGGCGTGCGGCCGGCGCTGGCCGAGGCGGGGGTGGACCTGGATCAGCGGCTCGACGCGGCGCCGACGGCCGGCGAGCCGGTGCTGCTGGAGCATCTCGTCCGCAACCTGCTCGACAACGCGGTCAAATACAACACCGACGGCGGGAAAATCTGGCTGCGTACCTGGAGCCAGGGCGCATGGTCCTACGTGCACGTGGCGAACACCGGGCCGACCGTGGCCGCGCACGCGGTGCCCCGGCTATTCGAGCCGTTCCGCCGGCTGGACGACGACCGGCTCGGGTCGGACCGGGGCGCCGGGCTGGGCCTATCCATCGTCGCCTCGGTTGCCCGTGCGCACAGCGGCCGGATCGACGCGGTGCCACGAGACGGCGGCGGACTGGCGATCACGGTCCGGTTGTCGTCGGCTCCGCCGCGCAACGGCCTGCGCCGGGAGGCCCCGCCGTTCGCCGCGGCCCTCCCGGACGGATCCCGCGAGGTACCCGGCTAGGACGCGGAACTCACGGGTGGACACCAGCTGGCCACCGGGCCGCAGTACCCGTCCAGCTCACGCAGCACTTCCGCCGGGGCCGCCGGAATCCCGGCCGGGGTCCCGCGGGTAAGCTCGGGTAATGGACGGGGGGACCGGTTACTCCCGGGTCCGGCTGGCTGAGCTTGTCGCGGCGCTTTCGCTTGGCGTCGATCTGGGGTTCGGCCAGCCGATGGAACACGTCCTCCGCCAGTGCCTGATCGCGCTCCGGCTGGCTGAACACGCGGGTCTCAGCGAGCAGGACCGGACAGCGGTGTATTACACGGCGTTGCTGGTCAACGTCGGTTGTCATGCCGACGCGCACGAGCAGGCGAAGTGGTTCGGGGACGACATCGCCCTCAGGTCCGGTAAATACCGGCATGAACTTGGCAGCGTGCGCGGGATGCTGGCCGCTCTGCGACTGGTCGGCGCCGGGAACCCGACGGTGCACCGGTTCCGGGTCGGACTGGCCTTCGCCATGTCGGGCCATCGGGACCTGGACGGGATGATCTCCCACCATGCGAGGCTGGCGCAGACGCTCGCGGAGCAACTGGATCTTCCTGGTCATACCCGCGATGTGATCGGGGCGGCGTGCGAGCAGTGGGACGGGCGCGGCTGGCCGGGGAGCCTTAAGGTCGGCGCGGTGCCGCTGGCGGCGAGGGTCGTGCAACTTGCCGAGTTCATCGAGGTTGCGCACCGCGTCAGCGGAACTGAGGGCGCGACCGCGCTCGCGCTCCGGCGCGCGGGCAGGCAGTTCGATCCGGCACTGGCGGCACTGCTGTGCGCGCGGGCGGCGGACATCCTGGGCGGCCTCGATTCGCTTCCCGCATGGCAGACCGTGATCGCCGCCGAGCCGGCTCTTGCGGTCGAGCTATCGGCGGAGCAGCTGGATACCGCACTGGCGGCGATCGCGGATTTCGTGGACCTGAAGTCGCCGTTCACTCTGGGGCATTCGGTCGCGGTCGCGGACCTGGCGGTCGAGGCCGGACGGGGGTTCGGCTTGCCGGGGGATGAGCTGCTGACATTGCGCCGGGCTGGGCTCGTTCACGGCTTTGGGCGGCTGGGCGTCTCCAACTCGATCTGGGACCGGCCCGGACCGCTGAGCGCCGGTGAGTGGGAACGCGTCCGGATGTACCCGTACCTGACCGAGCGGATGCTGTATCAGTCGGCGGCCCTGGCGCCGCTCGGCAAGATCGCGGTACAGCACCGCGAGCGCCTGGACGGCAGCGGATATCCGCGCGGGCTCACCTCCGCCGCGATTTCCCGGCAGGCCCGGGTGCTCGGGGCAGCCGACGCCTACCAGTCGATGCGAGAGCCCCGGCCGCACCGGCCCGCCCTCTCCGCCGCGGACGCGGCTGCCGAGCTGCGCGTGGACGCCCGCGCGGGCCGCCTGGACAGCGCAGCGGTTGATGCCGTGCTGCAGGCAGCGGGCCATCGGGTGGCGCGCCGCAGGGACGGCCTGCCGGGCCTGACGGCCCGCGAGGTCGAGGTGCTGGTCCTGGTCGCACGCGGCCTGTCGAACAAGCAGATCGCCGAGCGACTGATGATCACTCCGAAGACCGCCGGGAACCACGTGGAGCACATCTACGCCAAGATCGACGCGTCGAACCGCGCCACCGCCGCGATGTTCGCCGTTCAGCACGGGCTGCTGCCCGAGGAGAAGCTCGTGGTAACCGCGACGCCCTGGAGCCTGGAGCGACGCGGCGGTCGGGCGAACGTGCCGAGTGCTGCGCAGGGCTGGGAACAGCTGGGTCCGTTACTGGTGGGAGAGGGTCCCGGTCGTGGACGGACCCCCGGCGACCTGCGGGGCGAAGCTGTAGCCGAGTGTGCCATCCGGACCGCGGGTGAGCGTGATCGTCCCCTGTCCGCAGGTCTGCTGTCCCGATACCACCCCCTGCTGCAGCACAAGCGTCTGATTGCTCGCGGACACCGGCGTCAGCGGCCCCGAGCAGCCGAGCGACGAGTAATTCACCGTCCCGTCCTGGCTGCCGCCGCGGAGCGTGATCTGTGCCGGGAAGTTCAGTCCGAGAGCGCTGCGCTGGTGCACGTTGCCGGTCCAGGTACCGCTGAAGGCGGACGGGATCTCCGGGGTCGCCGATCCGGACGGCGCCGGCGCCGACGAGCGTGATGCCGACGGCCGTTGATCAGCCGGCCGGATGTGACCGGCCGCCGGTGCTGGTGACTGGCTCGCGGTGTCATGCTGCACGAACACGAACGCGCCGATCGCCGCGACGGCACCGGTACCGGCGGCGACCCCGGCCCAGGCGAGGCCCGTCCGCCCTGGCCTGCGCGACGCGGGGGAGGGGCGCGGCCGGGCCGCGGGAACCTTCTCGGCCAGGTCGGCCGACCGCTCCGGAACCGCTCCGGCCGGGGGATCGGGTGGCCGGGTACCGGCCGCCTCGGACCGGTCCCGGACGTACTCGTCCGTCGCGGCGCCCTCGGTCAGGCCGGTGGCCGTCCCGGTGGCGGCGGGGTTGCCCGGGGCTGCGCCATCCGGGCGGGCCTCCGGGACTGAACCGGCGGGGGGCAAGCCGCCGGCGAGTGACCCGGCGGTGAGCGACCCGGCTGCTGGGGACCCGGCCGCTGGGGACGCAGCGGAGGGCGATCCGGCTTCGGGGGGCCCGGCCTCGGCGGACCCGGTTTCGGTGGACCCGGCGGGGAGCGATCCGGCCGCAGGGGACCCGCCAGGAAGGGAGGCGGCGGCAAGGGAGCCCGCGGGCGGTGAGCCAGGAGCCGGTGAGCCAGGAGCCGGGGAGCCGGCCGGGAGGGCGGCCGGGGGGAGAGGGCCGGCCGGGAGCGCGGCAGGGCGGAAGCGGCCCCGCCGTCGCCCGCCCGCGCCGCGGCCCCGGCTGGTCGCACCCGCGGCGGTGGCGGTGCCGCTGCCCGTGGCCGTGCCAGCCAGGCTGCGGGAAACCCGGGAGCCTTCCGCGAGCACGCCGGCCGGCGTGCTGGCGTAGCCGAGCAGCCGGGTGACCACCATCTTGGCGGTCGGCCGCGACGCGGGCTCTGGGTCGAGGCACTCGTCGATCACCTCGCGGAGCGGTTCCGGCAGCGCGGCCACGTCCGGCGGCCGGGCCGGGGCGTGCTCGTCGCCGGAGGCGGCGAAGAGCACGGTGTGCGCCCAGGCCTGCAGGTCGCCGGTGGGCGTGAAGGGCCCGTACGGCGGGCTGATCCCGGCATGCAGAATCCGTGGTCCGTCCGCGCCGAGCACGACGCGGTGCGGCCCGAAATCGCCGTGCACGAGGCCTGCCTGATGAATGGCGGCCAGGCCGGTGGCACTGCCGATGGCGATCGCCTGCAGGGCGTCACCGCTGGCCGGGCCGTCGCGTAGCACCTCCTCGCCCACGGTGGGCCCGGCAACGTACTCGCAGACGATATAGGGAAAATCCCGGTGGAAACCGGAGTCGATGATCCGCGCGGCGCAGAACGGCGCGACCCTCCGGGCCGCCCGGGCCTCCGCGATGAACCGGTCCCGGGTCGCGCTGTCGGTTAGCGGAAGTGGATCAAGCAGTGTGATCGTGACCCGCTCGTTCCGGCCCGTTCTCGCCAGGTAGATGGTCCCGGCCGCGGGCCCGCCGGGACCTGGCCCGTCCTCGGAGGTCTGCAGAACCAGGCGCGCGGCAAGCCGGTACTGCCCGACCCGGCCGGGGTCGGCAACGGGCAGCGGCGTGACGTTCGGCATCGGGCGTCTCGGCTCCGAGGTTGGGGGTTAGCGTATGGGTTTCGTACCATACGCACCTTGTGTCGCGAGACTGCTTGAACCAACCGTTGTGAGGGGTACCTGTACACTGTTCGATCGCCTCGTTGCGGCCGGTGCGGATGCGTGGCGACACGGACAGCCGATGGATCTCGTGTTACGTGTAACGGGGGTGGTACCGGTGACAGAATTTGCCGCCGGAATCGGGCACAACCACGGCTTCCGGAGCGTTACATCCGCGCGATGGGGCGCATGACTATGGAGGGGGATGGACCAGGAGATGGCCACCGACTACGACAGCCCGCGCAAGACTGAAGAGGACCTCACCGAGGACAGCCTTCAGGAGCTTCAGGCGCGCCGGATGGACAAGGCCTCCGGCACGATAGACATCGACCCGGACGAGGTTGCGGAGTCGCTGGAGCTCCCGGGGGCGGACCTGTCCAACGAGGAACTCTCGTTCCGGGTGATACCGCGGCAGGCGGACGAGTTCACCTGTTCGCGTTGCTTCCTTGTGCATCACCGCAGCCAGCTCGCCGAGGAGAAGAACGGACAGCTGGTCTGCCGGGAGTGCGCTGCCTGACCCGCGCCGGTGATGGCGCGGCCGAACCTGAGGCTAATCGTGTGACCTGATGTTGTGAGCCGAGACAGTGCGGGACGGACCGCAGAAAGCCGTGTAACACCCGCGTCGGTGCCCCCTCGCCGGGCGGGCTCGGGTGACCGTCAATCGCGAGCGGCCCGCCCGGCGGATGCTCCGCTGGCTGTCCGCCGAACTGGCGGAGGATCAGCGGAACGGGGATAGCAGGGGGCGGTTATGCGGGGCCGCCTGAATCGGGGTGCCCACCCGCCAGCCGTTTCGTAATTGCCCGGGTTGCGAGCAGCCGGGCGATTTCCATGCCTACGCCAGCGACTATTGCGAAGCCGATGGCTTCGACCAGCGCCACATCGGGATCTTCCGGTTCGTCGGGTGGCGGTTTCCCCGTGAGGCGCGTCCAGCCGAAGGTGATCGCCTTTTTCGCAACGAACCCGGCAGCGAAGGCAGCGATCCCGCTGGACGCCCGCGTTCGGATGTCCTTACTTGCCATGTACGCGATGATGCCATGGGCTGGGCTCAGTCCGTGCCCGCGCGGCCCGGGTGCTCACCGCGCCTCGTACATCTAGCCGCGGGCGCGCTTGATCGCCGCTGCCAGATCCGCAGGCCGCCGGGTGCCGATAAGCCAATACGGTGCGGCGCCCTGGCCGCCATCCACCTCGACATAAACGCAGCGCCGCAGATAAGGGCGTACGAAAAGGAACGCCGACGGGTCGGCATCGGGCCCGCGGATGGCCTTCGTCTGCCGCTCATCGAGCGTCACCACCTCGCGGGCATGGCGCAGCGGCAGCCGGGCCCGTCCGGCCTGCAGTTCGCCGCCGGTGACCCGGACCCGCCCGGCACTCCAGTGCCACAGGAACGTGCCGCACACCGCCGCCAGAACGGCGTAGCTCGCGGCAGCCGCCGCCCAGCCGAGCCCCGCCCCCATCTCGGCCCCGAACAGCACCACGCACCCCGCCGTCACCAGCCACCAGCCGACGGGCGCATACAGCCGTTCCTGATACTCGGGCACGGCTCAACAGTAGTGGAGGGTTTGCCCGCCCGCCGCGCGCGTCCGGTGGCTGAAGTCCTGGTTCCTGGTTGGATGGACCTATGACGGGCCGGTGGGACTGGGCCAGGGGCAGCCGTGGGGGCCCGGCGGTCGACAGAACTCCGGAAGGCCGGGAGCAGCCGGCCGGTTCCGGCGTCCCGCGGTGGCTGCAGACCGCGGGGTCCTGGTCGTGGCGACTGATCGCCATCGGCGTGGTGCTCTACTTCGGCGCGCGGGCGATCAGCGCGCTGCGGATCGTGGTGCTGCCGTGCGCGGGCGCGCTGTTGCTCACGGCGCTGCTGCAGCCGGCCGCCGTCCGGCTCCGCCGCGCCGGAATGCCGTCGCTGGCCGCCACGTGGTGCGTGCTGCTGGCCGCGATCATCGTGATCGCCGGCGCCGGGACGCTCATCGCCAACCGGGTGAGCACCGAGTACTCGACCATGGTCAACCAGCTGGCGCATACCACCCGCACCGTGGAGCACTGGCTGGTGACGGGCCCGTTCCACGTGCACCAGAAATCGCTGCAGGGGCTGTCCAACACGATCCTGCACTGGCTCAACTCGCATCGGTCCGTGGTGGCGGGAACGGTCTTCACCGGGGGGAGGATCGCCCTGGAGGTCGTCGCCGGGTTGATCCTGATGGTCTTCGTCACGTTTTTCCTGATCAAGGACGGCGAGCGGATCTGGCGCTGGATCACCGGGGCGCTGAGCGGCCGGGGGCTCGCGCGGACGGAACGAGCGGGCCAGGCCGCCTGGCAGACGCTCGTGTACTACATCCGCGGCACCGTGCTGGTGGCCGCGATACACGCCGCGGTCATCGGGGTGGCGCTGTTCATCATCGGCGCGCCGTTGATCGGGCCGCTGGTACTGCTCGTGTTCGTCGCCTCGTTCGTGCCGCTGATCGGCATCCTGATCGCCGGAGCGGTCGCCATTCTGGTGACGCTCGCCACCAAGGGCCTGCTCGCCGCCATCATCCTGCTGATCATCTTCATCGTCGAGAACCAGGTCGAGAGCCATCTGCTGCAGCCGCTGGTCCTCGGGCGGATCGTGCGGCTGCACCCGCTGGCGATCATCCTCGTGCTCGCGGTCGGAGAGGTTCTCGGAGGCATCGCGGGCGCGATCGTGGCGGTGCCGACAGCCGCCGCCGTCTACCGGGCCGTACGGGTGCTGCGAGATCCGGGCGACGGCGCCGCCGCGAACCCGGATGGGGGAGGTGCCGACGGGAGCACGGCCGGGGAAGTGGCCGGTCCGGGAGCGGACGAGGACGGCAGCGAGCCCACTTCCCGGTAGGGTCGCGGTTGGGCTACGGCCCCCGCGCCCCGACGCACAGTGGAGGAGCAGCAGTGGCCGGCGATGACAGCGGCGTGGATGTGCTCATCCAGCGGATCGACCCGGACCTGCCGCTTCCTGGGTACGCCCATCCGGGGGACGCGGGAGCCGACCTCGTTTCCGCCGAGGACGTCGAACTCGGGCCCGGCCAGCGTGCGCTGGTCGGCACCGGGGTGGCGGTGGCGCTGCCTGCGGGTTACGCGGCGTTTGTGCATCCGCGGTCCGGTCTCGCGGCCCGCCACGGCGTAACGGTGGTGAACGCCCCGGGTACGGTAGACGCTGGGTATCGTGGCGAAATCAAGGTGACGCTGCTCAACACCGATCGCGCGGAGCCGGTCCGGTTCCGGCGCGGTGACCGGATCGCCCAGCTGGTTATCCAACGGGTCGAGCGAGCCGTCTTTCATGAGGTGCGGAAACTGCCCGGCTCCGAGCGCGGAGACGGGGGGTTCGGATCGACCGGCGGTCATGCCGCCGGAGCGGCGATGGGAGACGGCGCTCGGCCGGGGTGACGGGGCGCGGCCCGGGTACCTCATGGGCGGCGGCCTGATCGCCGCGCAGCCGGAGATGCGAAGGAGGGTGACTCGTGTTCCGTCGTCGGGGCCGCAGCGCTCAGGACGCTGCTAACGGGGAGGCCGCCGAGGATGGCCTGCCCGAGGACGAGTTCGAAGAAGACGAGCTCACAGAGGGCGAGCTGCCGGAAGACGAGCCGCCGTGGGACGAGGACGACCTCGCCGCCGAGGACCAGGAGGAGGCCGGGGGCGAGGGCCCGTGGGACGTCGCCGACCCGTTTCCGGCGCGTGAGCGCGTCGACTTGGGCAGCCTCCGGATTCCGGCGGACCCGGGGAGCGAGGTGCAGGTCAACGTCGCCGATGACAGGATCGTGGCCGCGACCGTGGTGCGCGGCGACAGCGCGCTGCAGCTGCATGCGTTCGCGGCTCCGAAACGCAGCGGCCTGTGGGATGAGGTCCGGCTGGAGCTGATCGAGGAACTCCGCTCGGTCGGCGGGTCCGGGAATGAGGCCGACGGCCCGTTCGGCACGGAGGTGCAGGCCCAGGTCCCGGCGGGCGACCCGGCCCGGCCCGGCGCGACCCAGCCAGCGCGGTTCCTCGGTGTCGACGGCCCCCGGTGGTTCCTGCGCGGGGTGATCAGCGGCCCGGCGGCGGTGCAGCGGGAAACCGCCCAGCAGCTGGAGGACGTGTTCGCGGACGTGGTGGTGGTCCGGGGCGATCATCCGGCGCCGCCGCGGGACATGCTCGAGCTGCGGCTGCCGGCCGAGGCGCAGCAGGCCATGGAAGGCGATGGCGGCACGGGCGAGGGCGTCGACCCGCCGCCTCTCGGGCTGTTCCAGCGGGGTCCGGAAATAACCGAGACCCGGTGACGGGCCGGCCCGCGCAACGGTGACCGGCGTGCGCCGCGAGCCGTCCGAATCCGCATCCGCGCCATCATCCACACCAGCACCGGCGTCGGCGAAAAGCCTTCTGGACATGCTCGGCGGCGGCCGCGGAATGCTGGACTCGGCGGTGCCGGGCGCGATCTTCGTGGCCTTGTACATCGTCTTCCGGACACTCGGCCCGCCGCTGCTGATCGCCGGGGCGGCCGCCGCGCTGATCTTCGGGTACCGCCTGGTGCGGCGGGATCCGATTCGGCACGCCGCGGGCGGCCTGGTGGGCGTGGCCATCGCGGCCGGCCTCGCCGTTGTTACCGGCAAGCCGGAGAACTATTTCCTCCCGTCGCTCATCCTGAATGCCGCATACGCCGTCGGGTCCGCCGTATCACTGGCGGTCCGCTGGCCGCTGCTGGGCCTGCTGATCGGCCCGCTTCTCGGCGAGGGTACGGACTGGCGGGCCGACCCGGCCCGCCGTCGCGCGTACACGGCCGCCACCGCCATCTGGATGGGCATGTTCATCGTCCGGGTCGCCGCCCTGTTCCCGTTGTGGCTGGCGGGGCTGCTGGTGCCGCTGGGCATCGGCCGGATCGTGCTCGGCTACCCGCTGTACGCCCTGGTCGTGTGGATCAGCTGGCGGATCCTGAAACGGCCGCAAAGCAGCGCAGCAGCGCAGCAGCGCAGCGTGGCACCGGACCAGCACGGCGTGGCACCGCAGCCGCACGGCGTGGCACCGGAGCCGCAGCCGCCAGCCGGCCCGGACAGCCCTTAGCTGGCTGCCTCGCGGTCAGCGCCGAGCAGGTGCCCCAGCTCCTCCTCGGCCTCTTCGCCGGCAACGAACAGCAGCTCATCTCCCGGCTCCAGCGGGTCATCACTGTCGGGCACGATCACCCGGCCGTCCCGCAGGATGGCGACCAGCGAGGTGTCGGCCGGCCATTCGACGGCGCCGACCCGCTGCCCGATCAGCTCTCCCTCGCGGGGAAGCGTCAACTCGACCAGGTTCACCTCGCTCTGCTGGAACGTCATCAGCCGGACCAGGTCGCCGACGCTGACCGCCTCCTCCACCAGGGCGGAGAGCAGCCGCGGCGTCGATACCGCGACGTCGATCCCCCAGGCCTCGGTGAACAGCCATTCGTTGTTGGGGTGATTGATCCGCGCCACCACGCGGGGCACCCCGTACTCCGTCTTGGCCAGCAGCGAGGCCACCAGGTTGGACTTGTCGTCGCCTGTCGCGGCGATCACGACGTTGCAGCGCTGCAGCCCGGCGTCGTCCAGCGACGCGATCTCGCACGCGTCGGCGAGAAGCCACTCCGCCCTGGGGACGCTGTCAACCTTGATCGACCGTGGGTTCTTGTCGATCAGCAGGACCTCATGGCCGTTCTCGACCAGTTCCTTGGCGATGGACCGGCCGACCGAACCGGCTCCGGCGATCGCGACACGCATCAGTGCTCTCCTCCGCTGCGGCCCGCGAACGCCGCCGTGATGCGCTCGATGTCGGGTTCTGGGGCGAGGACGAAGATAACGTCGCCCTCCTGCAGGACGGTACCGGGTGAATACGGGATTGCCTCGCCCAGCCGGGAGATGAAGCCGATCCGGGCCTGCGCGGCCTCCTGGAGCGCGCTGGCCTTCTCGCCGATCCATGACTCGTTGTAGGCGACCTCGGCGAGGACCATCTTCCCGGTTGGGTCGCGCCAGACCGCCTGTGCGCCGTCCGGAAGGATGCGCCGGAGCATCTGCTCGGCGGTCCAGCGGACGGTCGCGACGGTCGGGATGCCCAGGCGCTGGTATACCTCCGCCCGGCGCGGGTCATAGATGCGCGCGGCCACGTTCCGCACGCCGAACGTCTCCCGGGCGACACGCGCTGAAATGATGTTGGAGTTGTCGCCGCTGCTGACCGCGGCGAACGCGGCTGCGTCCTCGATGCCGGCCTCGCCGAGCACGTCACGGTCGAACCCGACGCCGGTCACCCGCTTGCCGCGGAAACCGGGACGCAGCTTGCGGAACGCCTCCGGGTCCTGGTCGACGACCGCGACCGAATGGCCCTGGTCTTCGAGGATGTGGGCGAGCGTCGACCCGACTCTCCCGCATCCCATGATCACGATATGCACGTCAGTCCTTCCATCGGCGCGGCTCTCGCCCGCCCCGGGAGCCGTCGTCGGCTGCGCTCATCAGTATGGTGCCCGGGTACCTGCGCGTGATACGCGAACGGTCGCACGCCCACCCGCGCACGGGGGGCGGGCGACCGGTGGGGCGGATGACGCGCGGATGGGCCCGGATTGTTAGCATTACCAGTGAGTAACTTGATATCAAGGCATATCATGGCAGTGCGTGGACGTGATCGAGCGATGAGGAGGTATCCGCCGTGACCGGGAACAGCTTCGGCGCGAAAGCGACCCTGCGGGTGGGCGGTGCCGGTGCAGACGCTGCCGAGGCGGCATACCAGATCCACCGGCTCGATTCGGTGGACGGCGCGGCCGATCTTCCGTTCAGCCTGAAGGTCCTGCTGGAGAACTTGCTGCGCACCGAGGACGGCTCCACCGTCACCGCGGCGGACATCGAGGCGCTGGCCCACTGGGACCCGGCCGCTGACCCGTCCCGGGAGATCCAGTACAGCCCGGCCCGGGTGATCATGCAGGACTTCACCGGCGTGCCGGCGGTGGTGGATCTGGCCGCGATGCGCGAGGCGATGCGGGACCTCGGCGGCGACCCGGCGAAGATCAACCCGCTGGTGCCCGCCGAGCTCGTCATCGACCACTCGGTGATCGCCGACGTGTTCGCCCGGCCGGACGCCTTTGAGCGGAACGTGGAACTGGAGTACCAGCGCAACCGGGAGCGTTACCAGTTCCTGCGCTGGGGGCAGCACGCCTTCCGCGAGTTCTCGGTGGTGCCGCCGGGCACCGGGATCGTGCACCAGGTCAACATCGAGCACCTGGCCCGGGTGGTGATGACGCGCGACGCCGATGGCGGCACCGCCGCCTACCCGGACACCCTCGTCGGCACCGACTCGCACACCACGATGGTCAACGGCCTCGGGGTCCTCGGCTGGGGCGTGGGCGGCATCGAGGCCGAGGCCGCGATGCTCGGCCAGCCGGTGAGCATGCTGATCCCGAAGGTCGTCGGGTTCAAGCTGACCGGCGGCCTCCCGTCCGGCGCCACCGCCACCGACCTCGTGCTGACCATCACCGAACTGCTGCGCCATCACGGCGTCGTCGGCAAGTTCGTGGAGTTCTACGGGGACGGCGTCGCCGCGGTCCCGCTGGCGAACCGGGCGACGATCGGGAACATGAGCCCGGAGTTCGGCTCCACCTGCGCGATCTTCCCGGTGGACGCCGAGACCCTGAACTACCTGCGGTTCACCGGCCGCCCGCCGGAGCAGGTCGCGCTGGTGGAGGCGTACGCCAAGGAGCAGGGCCTGTGGCACGACCCGGCCGCCGAGCCGCGCTACTCCGAGCGTCTGGAACTGGACCTGTCCACCGTGGTGCCGTCGCTGGCGGGGCCGAAACGCCCCCAGGACCGGGTGGCGCTGGCCGACGCCAAGACCTCGTTCCGGGACGCGCTGCGGGCCTATGTCCCGAACGCGGGCCCTTCGGTCGACAACGGCGTGGCCGGGACGTTCCCGGCGTCGGACCCGGTGGCCGCAGGCCCCGGCGAACAGCCGCAGCCGCGGCCGTCGAATCCCGCCCAGGTCACGCTGGAGGACGGCACCCACACGTCGGTGGACCACGGCTCGGTGGCGATCGCCGCCATCACCTCCTGCACCAACACCTCCAACCCGTCGGTGATGGTGGGTGCCGCGCTGCTGGCCAAGAAGGCGGTGGAGGCGGGGCTCAACCGCAAGCCGTGGGTGAAGACCACGCTGGCCCCCGGCTCCAAGGTGGTGATGGACTACTACGAGCGTGCCGGGCTGGTGCCGTACCTGGAGAAGCTGGGGTTCGGCCTGGTCGGCTACGGCTGCACCACCTGCATCGGTAACTCCGGCCCGCTGCCCGAGGCGGTCAGCCAGGCGGTCAACGACAACGACCTCGCCGTGGTCTCGGTCCTGTCCGGGAACCGGAACTTCGAGGGCCGGATCAACCCCGATGTGAAGATGAACTACCTGGCCTCGCCTCCGCTGGTGGTGGCCTATGCGCTGGCCGGGACGATGGACATCGACCTCACCACGGAGCCGCTGGGCGCCGGGCCCGGCGGCGAGCCGGTCTACCTGTCCGATCTCTGGCCGGACCCGCAGGAGATCCAGCAGGTCATCGACTCGGCGGTGGCGGCGGAGATGTTCACCCGCGACTACGCGGACGTGTTCACCGGCGACGACCAGTGGCGGTCGCTGCCGGTTCCGGCGGGCGACATCTTCGAATGGGACCCGGACTCCACCTATGTCCGCCGGCCTCCGTACTTCGACGGCATGCCCGCCGATCCGGCCCCGCTGTCCGACATCCATGACGCGCGGGTGCTCGCCATGCTGGGCGACTCGGTGACCACCGACCACATCTCGCCGGCCGGGGCGATCAAGGCCGATAGCCCCGCCGGGGACTACCTGCGCGGTCATGGCGTGGAGCGCCGCGACTTCAACTCCTACGGCTCCCGCCGCGGCAACCACGAGGTGATGATCCGCGGCACCTTCGCCAACATCCGGTTGCGCAACCAGCTCGCGCCCGGCACCGAGGGCGGGGTCACCGTAAAGCTGCCGGACGGTGAGCAGACGACGATCTACCAGGCCGCCCAGGAGTACGCGGAGAAGGGGACGCCGCTGCTGGTGCTCGGCGGCAAGGAGTACGGGTCCGGCTCGTCGCGCGACTGGGCCGCCAAGGGCACCGTGCTGCTCGGCGTCCGTGCGGTGCTGGCCGAGTCGTTCGAGCGGATCCACCGGTCCAACCTGATCGGCATGGGCGTGCTGCCGCTGCAGTACCGCCCGGGCGAGTCGGCCGCGTCGCTGGGCCTGACCGGCCGGGAGGTCTACTCCGTCACCGGCATCGAGGCGATGAACGGCGGGGACGTGCCGCGCGAGGTCACGGTGAGCGCGGACGGCCGCGAGTTCCGCGCGGTGGTCCGGATCGACACGCCGGGGGAGGCCGCCTACTACCGGCACGGCGGCATCATGCCCTACGTCCTGCGCTCTTTGCTCCGGCAGAACGGCTGACGCGGGCAGCCGCCCGGTGCCGCCGGGCACGGGAGATCTGGGCAAGAAAAGCGCCCGGTCGCTGGACAGACCGGGCGCGCCCCCGAGATAACTAGGTCTACCTCGTTCGCGTGCGCCGGAAAAGGGACCATAGTCCCATGGTTTTCGTTACCTAAGCCCCGTGACGTTCAGGGACGGTTCCCCGAGCGGACCGGCCGGCCGGTCAGACGGGGCGGTACTCGATGCCGGCGAGCCGCGCGAATTCCTCCCAGTCGGCGCCGTAGCGGCCGAGGTTCATCACCATGTGGTGGGTGCCGCCCGCCTGCAGCCAGGAGTCCATGCAGCGGCGTATCCCGGTGGCCGGCCGGAACTGCCCGTAGGGCATCTCCAGGGCGGGCAGCCGTTGTGAGTCCAGCACCTCGCCCTCGGCCACGACCAGCCGGAACCGCTCGCCGCCCAGCGACACCAGCGAGGCGATCGTCGCGGGGCCGGGCTGGATCCGGAACAGGAAGGTCGGCGGGTCCGCGAGGTTGCCGATCCCCAGCCCCCGCTTGATCAGCCGGACCGGTTCGTCGGAGCGGGCCGCCCGCCAGTTCCCCTCGCCCATGTGGCTCATCAGGATCGAGTCCGACGGGAAGTCCATCGCGTACATCTCGGTGAAGTGCCCGTCACCGGCAAGCCGGTGGCCGGCGAAGACCATCGCCGCGGCCGGGGCGTCGCCTTCGGCCGCGTACCCGTACCCCTTGGCCATCAGCGACGACGCCGCCGCCAGCGGGAGTCGCGCGAACCGCCCGTCCTCGCCGATGGCGTCGAAGTGTGCCGAGTACGCGCCGTAACCGCGATCGTTCAGGATCCGCTCGATCGCCAGCTGCATCCGGGCGTGGTCGTCGCGCTCCTCGTCGGGCAGCGCCGGGTCGATCTCGAAGTGCTCGTCCTCCCAGGCGGTCAGGTCGGCCACCTCGTCGCCGGTCACCGCCTGCATCCCGCGCCACAGATCGCCCGGGGCGACGAAGCTGATCTCCGGCCCGAGGGCACGCAGCAGCGCCGTCTCGTCCACCCGGATGTCGCCCATGTCGTTCATCGCGTAACCGAAGACGCCGATCTTCAGCGACCGCCAGGCGGTGACCGCCGCGGCCGCGCGCGCCCACCGGTCCACCCGCTGGGCGAACTGCTCGCTGTGCCAGTCCTCGGTGATCACCGAGAACGGGCGCCCGGCGCGGACCATCGCGTTGGCGGTGTCCTGCGCGCCGTGGATGCCCTGGTTGTAGGTCATGTCCGCCATGTCCCAGGCGGGGGTGACCGAGGGTTCGGGCTGGATGTTCGCCAGGCAGACCGGCAGCCGGTTCTCGTTGAACAGCCGCGCGACCCGCATCGCCGGGCCGTACGTCAGCATGATCACCAGCACGCCGTCGAGGTCGGCATTGGTGAACTCGCGGATCACCCGTTCGGCGTCTTCGCGGCTCTTGACCGGCGGGCCGACGGTGAAGTCGGCGATCGGCCCGAGGCGGTCCGCCACCTCCTGGGCGTAGCCCGCCTGCCGCTCGGTGATACCGGGGATCATGTCGTCGTAGAGCGTCTGCATGATGCCGAGCACTCCGATGCGCGGGCGCTGCAGCCGTTGCGCGGCGGCGGGGGCGGTCTCCGCGGGGATCAGGGTCACCTGTGCTGTCCTTCCTGGCCATAGGAGGTGCGGTACCGGTCATGAAGCGCGTCGATATCGGCTTGCGGCAGCCGTGGCACCGGCCCGGCGGCCGTCGCCAGGTGCATCGTCCGGGCGGCGTCCTCGCACATCACGGCGGCCTTCACCGCCGCCTCGGCGGTCTTGCCGACGGTGAAAACCCCGTGGCTGCGCATCAGCACCGCCGGCGATCGGTGGCCCGACAGCGTCGCGACGATGCCCTTGCCGATCTCATCGCCGCCGATGCGCGCGAACGGCCCCAGCGGGATATCGCCGCCGAACTCGTCCGCCATCGCGGTGATCGAGCACGGGATCGCCTCGCCGCGGGCCGCCCAGGCGGTCGCATACGCGCTGTGCGTGTGCACCACTCCCGCGACGTCCGGCATCGCACGGTACACGTACGCGTGCGTGGCGGTGTCGCTCGAGGGCGACAGGTCGCCATCCACCACCGCCCCGTCGAGGGTGACCACCACCATCGACTCCGGGGTGAGGTCGTCGTACTTCACGCCGCTCGGCTTGATCACCATCAGGCCGGAACCCGGGACCCGGGCGGAGATGTTGCCGCTGGTCCATGAGACGAGCTGGCCGCGGACCAGTTCGGCGTGCAGCGCGCACACCTCGGCGCGGGCCCGGGCGACGTCCCCGGGGTCGGCGTGCGCGGCGAGTACCCCGGAGGCGGTCACTGGCTCAGCGCCTCGCGCTGGATGGCCCGGAGCCGGTGCATCACGTCGTTCTCTGCCCTCCCGAAGTAGTCGTGCAGCCGGACGTATTCGGCGTACAGCTGGTCGTAACGGCGCGCGTTGCGCTCGTCGGGACGGTAGGTGGCCGCGACCGGGGTGCCCATCGCCTCGGACGCGGCGGCGATGTCCGGGTGGATTCCGGCGGCGACGGCGGCGTGCATGGCCGAGCCGAGCGCGGGTCCCTGCGAGGAGCCGCTGACGTGCAGCTCGCACCGGGTGACGTCCGCGTAGATCTGCATCAGCAGCTCGTTCTGGATCAGGCCGCCGGCCGCGACCAGCTCCTGCACGCCGACCCCGGACGAGCGGAACGACTCGACGATCACCCGGGTGCCGAAGGCGGTCGCCTCGAGCAGCGCCCGGTAACCGTCCTCCGGCTTGGTCGCCATCGTCTGGCCGAGGATCAGCCCGGACAGTTCGTGATCGACCAGAACCGAACGGTTGCCGCTGTGCCAGTCGAGCGCCACCAGGCCGTGCGCGCCGACCGGCTGCTGCGCGGCCAGCCGCGTCAGCATCTCGTGCAGCCCGATTCCCTCGGCCTCGGCACGCCGGGCGTACTCGGGCGGAACCGACGTCCCGACGAACCAGGCGAAGATGTCCCCGACGCCGCTCTGCCCGGCCTCGTATCCCCACATCCCGGGAACGATCCCGTCCCGGACGACCCCGCACATCCCCGGAACCTCGCCCAGCGACGCCGAGTTCATCAGGTGGCAGGTGGACGTCCCCATTACCAGCAGCATCTGGCCGGGCCCCACCGCCCGCGCCGCGGGCGCGGTGACGTGAGCGTCGACGTTGCCGACGCAGACCGGGGTGCCCTCCGGCAGGCCGGTCCAGCCGGCCGCCTCCGCGGTCAGCCCGCCGGCCTTGTCACCCAGGCGGCCGATGGGCTGTTCCACCTTCTCGGTGACGAAACCGGCGAAGCCCGGGTTGAGCGCGGTCAGGAAGCCGGCCGAGGGGTATCCGCCATCCTGATATATCGCCTTGTAGCCGGTGGCGCAGGCGTTGCGCACGTATCTGCCGCACAGCCGCCAGACGATCCAGTCGCCCGCCTCCACCCAGCGCTGCATCCGCTGGTAGATCTCCGGATCTTCCTCCAGCAGCTGAAGCCCCTTGGCGAACTCCCACTCCGAGGAGATCTTGCCGCCGTAGCGGGCCAGCCACGGCTCACCGCGCTCGGCGGCCAGCGCGTTGATCCGGTCCGCGTGCGGCTGAGCGGCGTGGTGGCGCCACAGTTTCGGGTATGCGTGCGGCCGGCCCGCGTACTCCGGGAACTCGCACAACGGCGTGCCGTCGGCCAGCGCCGGGATAATGGTGCACGCGGTGAAGTCGGTGCCGATCCCCGCGACCCTCGCCGGGTCCACCTCGGCCGCGGCCAGCGCCTTCGGGACGGCGATGCGCAGCACGTCGATCCAGTCGGACGGAACCTGCAGCGCCCAGTCCGGCGGCAGCGGTGTGCCGGAGGGCAGGGCGTCGGAAACGACGCGGTGGGTAAACTCGTGCACCGCCGTCCCGAGTTCGCCGCCGTCGGCGGCACGGGCCACCACGACGCGACCAGACAGCGTGCCGAAGTCGATTCCGACCACGACGTCGCCCGCGGCCGGTCCGCCAGGCGCGGCGGAGGAACTCGCCTGTGGCGCTGGCTGGTTAGCGCTAACATCGCGCGGCGTCATCTGTGCTCCAGTGCGGGACGAGGCGCGGGTTTCCCCGGAGCCGTGCGGTCGTGCCTGCGCTTTGTTCCTATCTCACACCGCACCCTAGCCCACCGCTACCCGGTGCCAAATGGCGTAACGGCTGGCCATCGGGCGTTTGCTAGTGTTAACGCTAACGCTTCTGGCAGGTCACGGCGCCTGCCGCTGCATGGGCCGGCACCGACAACAAGGCGGATGAGTGCCCGGCGAACCCGGCGTCCCGAGCCCTTTACCCCCCGCAGCCGGGCACTCGAAGAAGGGGGCTGACGGCGCATGGTGAGCACGCGCCCGATGCCAGGGGAGCAGGCTCCGTCGATGACGGACGTTGCCAGCCTCGCCGGAGTGTCGCACCAGACCGTGTCCCGGGTGCTGGCCGGTCACCCCAACGTCCGGGCACAGACCCGGGCACGGGTGCTGGCCGCGATCGAGGAACTCGGGTACCGGCCGAACCGGGCGGCGCGCGCACTGGCTACCGGACGGACCCGCACGCTCGGCGTGGTCAGCATGAACAGCACCCTCTACGGCCCGGCCTCGATGCTCTACGGCATCGAGGAGGCGGCGAGCCAGGTCAACTACTCGGTGACGGTCGCCAGCCTGCGTTCCATCGACCGGGCATCGCTGCGGCAGGCGGTGGACCGGTTGCTCGACGACGCGGTGGACGGGGTCGTGGTGATCGCCCCGCTGGTGTCGGCGGGGCAGGAACTGGGCGAGCTTCCGCCAGGCATCCCGGTCGTCGCGGTCGACGGCGACCCGGGCATCCCGGGCACCGTGGTCCGGATCGATCAGGAGGCTGGCGCCCGCGCCGCCACCGAGCACCTGCTCGACGCCGGGCACCGCACCGTGTGGCATCTGGCCGGCCCGTCGGACTGGCTCGACGCCCGCGCCCGGATGGATGGCTGGCGGGCCGCGCTCCGCGAGGTCGGCGCGGAGGAACCGCCGCTGCTCACCGGTGACTGGAGCGCGGGCTCGGGTTATCAGGCCGGCCAGGTCCTCGCCCGGGTCCAGGACCTGACCGGCGTCTTCGTCGCCAATGACCAGATGGCGCTCGGCGTGCTGCGGGCGCTCAGCGAGCACGGGCGCCGGGTTCCCGACGACATCAGCGTCGTCGGCTTCGACGACATCCCCGAGTCGGGGTATTTCACGCCGCCGCTGACGACGGTGCGCCAGGACTTCGGCGAGGTGGGCCGGCGCAGCCTCCGCGCCCTGCTCAGCCAGATCGATGGCTGCGCCGACGCCGCGCAGCAGATCCTGATCGACACCAAGCTGATCGTCCGGCAGAGCACCGCCAGCCCCCGGCTCTAGGCGGCTTGCAGCCGCCGGGTGGAGCGGATGAAGATGAGGATCACCAGCAGCGCGCACACATCGAAGATCGCCGCGACCGCGAACGCCGCGCCGGCGCCGTGCGCGAACACCTGATGAGCGAGGGCTGCCCGGGTGGCACCGGCGGCCGGATGGACGGCGGCGTGCCGGGTCGCCGTGCCGAACACGGTGACCAGGGCGGCCAGCCCGAGCGACCCGCCGACCTGCTGCATCACGTTCACCATGCTGGATGCCGCGCCCGAGTCCTGCGATTGCACCCCGGCGAGCGAGGCGGTGGTCAGCGGGACGAACACCACGCCCATCCCGGATCCGACCAGCAGCATCGGGCCGAACACGCCGGCGAGGTAGCCGGTGCCGGTTGAGACCTGGGCCAGCCAGGCCATCCCGCCGATGACGGGAAGCATCCCCGCGATCATCAGCGGTTTGGCGGCGAACCGGCTGGCCAGCCGCGGCGCCATCCTCGACACCCCGAAAAGTGCCACGGTCATCGGCAGGAAGGCGATTCCGGAGCGCAGCGGGCTGAAGCCGAGGACCTCCTGCACGAACTGGGTGAGGAAGAAGAACATCCCGAACATGCCCGCGACCAGCAGCAGCCTCGCGACGAAGGAGGCGGACCGGCTGGCGTCGGCGAACAGGCTCAGCGGGGTCACCGGCTGCCGCGCCCGGCGCTCGGTGACGATGAACACGCCCAGCAGCACGATCGCGGCGGCGAAAGCGGACACGGTCCACCGGTTGGCCCATCCGCCGGACGCGGCCCGGATGAACGCGTAGACCAGCGTCGCCATCCCCAGGGTCGAGGTGAGCGCCCCGGTGACGTCGAACTGCCCGGGCTGCCTGCGGGTCTCGGCGACGAAGGCCGGCGTGGCCGCCAGCACGGCGATCCCGATCGGCACGTTGACGAACAGCACCCACCGCCAGGAGACGTACTGGGTGATCAGCCCGCCGAGGACGAGCCCCAGCGAGGCGCCGCCGGTGACGACGCCGGTGTAGATGCCGAGCGCGCGGGTCCGCTCCCGGCCCTCCGGGAAGGCGTTCACCACCAGCGCGAGCACGGCGGGGGAGGCGAGCGCGCCGCCCACCCCCTGCGCCGCCCGCGCCGCGAGCAGCAGGCCGGCCGACGTGGCGACACCGCCGGCCAGTGACGCGATGGTGAACAGGGTGATCCCGGCGATGAAGACCCGCCGCCGGCCGAGGATGTCACCGGCCCGCCCGCCGAGCAGCAGCAGGCCGCCGAACGTGAGCGTGTAGCCGTTGAGCACCCAGGACAGGCTGGTGGCGGAGAAGTGCAGTCCCTGCTGGATGTGCGGCAGGGCGATGTTCACCACGGTCATGTCGAGGATGATCATCAGCTGCGCGCCGAGCATCACCAGCAGGGCGATGCCCCGCCGGGTCGGACCCCGCCGGCTGGTGGCCGGCCGGCCCGCGCTCGGGCGGAGCCGGGCGACGATGCCCGGCTGAGCCGGTGCGGTCGCGCGCGCACCTGTCTGTGGTATCGAGGAAAGAGACACGGATTCCCTTCACGCTGTGCAAGCCGGCCCGCGCGGTGCTCCGGCAGATGACCGGCTGGTGTCGGCGGCGGGCCGCGGAGATCAGGGCAGCCCGGCATGGGCCGCATGGGCGTCTGTCGCCCGCGGGCGAGGTGGTTCGGTGTTGGATTGGCTCCCGTGGCGCGGGCCCGGGATGGATTCCGGGCCGGATCGCTTCGGCGCGACCTCCGTGCTGGCCAGCCGCCCCGCGTGCCGGCGTTCGCAGGGCATGAAGCGGAGGTACTCTCCGTTTAATATACGGAGGTATCCTCCGGTTGGCAAGTTTATGATGTGACCGGCCCTCGCGATGGCGCGGCCCGTGCGGAAAGCGCCGGCCGCCCGGCGGGGCGAGATGAGCAGGAGATGGGCAGCACGGAAACCCAGGACAGGGCCGCGCCGCAGATGCGCGCGGACGCCCGCCGCAACCGCGAGCGGCTGCTCACCGCCGCGCGGGACGCGTTCGCGGCACACGGTGCCGACGCGCCGCTCGACGATATCGCCCGGCAGGCCGGCGTCGGGATCGGCACGCTCTACCGGCACTTCCCGACCCGCCTGGCACTGCAGGAGGCGGTGTACCGCGACCAGGTGGAGAACCTGTGTGCCCTCGGCGAGGGACTGCTCGGCCAATCCGCGCCGGGCGAGGCGCTGGAGACCTGGATGCGCGCCCTGGTCGGCTACGTCGCCACCAAACGGGGCCTGTCGCAGACCCTGATCAACTCCCTCGGCAGGGACTCCGAGTTCCTCTCCTCGTGCAGCAGCCTGATCCGCCAGACCGGCGGCGACCTGCTGGAGGGCGCGAAGCAAGCCGGGGCGGTCCGCGCGGACGCGGATATCACCGACGTGATGCGGCTGTGCCACGCGATCGTGCTGGCGTCGGAGCAGGCGGGCGAGCCTGCCGACAGCGCCGAGCGCCTCGTGTCGCTGGTGCTCGACGGGCTGCGCCGGGACCCGGCCGGCCCGGATCGTGCCAGGTAGTGCGTGTTGCGGGCAACGCGGTGCCGGGGCTGCGCGTCAACAAAATAGACTGCATACGTTCACCGGCTGAGGCCGACGGGTAGTTTTCCGCGCCACACCAGGGATGCAGACAACGCAGTGGAAGGCCAAGCGGCGCAGGCAGTGCAGAGCAAAAGCCACCGCAACCGGCAGCGAGGAGCAGAAACTGTGAGCCTGTTGGAGTCCATCGCCGGACCGGATGATCTCAAGCGCCTCGACGAGGCGCAGGTTGGCCAGCTGGCCGATGAGATCCGCGACTTCCTGATACCGGCGGTGTGCCGTACCAGCGGGCACCTGGGCGCGAGCCTCGGCGTGGTCGAGCTGACGATCGCGCTGCACCGGGTCTTCGAGTCGCCCCGGGACCGCATCGTCTTCGACACCGGTCACCAGTGCTACGCGCACAAGCTGCTCACCGGCCGGCAGGACGGATTCGCGAAGCTGCGCCAGGCAGGCGGTCTGTCCGGGTACCCGAGCCGCGCGGAATCCGAGCACGACCTGGTGGAGAACTCGCATGCCTCCACGTCGCTGTCCTATGCGGACGGGCTCGCCAAGGCGTACCGGCTGCGCGGCGAAGCAGAAAGGACGGTCGTCGCGGTGATCGGCGACGGCGCGCTCACCGGCGGGATGGCGTGGGAGGCGCTGAACAACATCGCCGCCAGCCGTAACAGCCGCCTGGTGATCGTGGTCAACGACAACGGCCGGTCCTACTCGCCGACCATCGGGGGCATCGCCGCCCACCTGACCGCGGTGCGGATGACCCAGCAGTATGAGAACGTCCTCGACTTCATCAAGACCACCGTCTCCCGGACGCCGTTCGTCGGCGGGCCGCTGTACGGGACGCTGCACGGCATCAAGAAGGGCCTCAAGGACGTCCTGCAGCCGCAGGTGCTGTTCGAGGATCTCGGCCTGAAGTACCTCGGCCCGATCGACGGCCACGACGAGGCGGCGCTGGAGTTCGCGCTCCGCCGCGCCGCGGCCTTCGGCGGCCCGGTGATCGTGCACGCCATCACCCGCAAGGGGTTCGGCTTCGCGGCGGCCGAGGCGAACGAGGAAGACCGGCTGCACCAGGTGGGCGCGGACACCAACCCGGAGACCGGGCTGCCGAACGGCTCCGCGAAGCGCACCTGGACCAAGGTGTTCGCCGACGAGATGGTGGCGATCGGCGCGGACCGCCCCGACGTCGTGGCGATCACGGCCGCGATGCTGCACCCCACCGGCCTGGCGAAGTTCGCCGAGGCCTATCCGGACCGGATCTACGACGTCGGGATCGCCGAGCAGCACGCGGTCACCTCGGCGGCCGGCCTCGCGATGGGCGGCCTGCACCCAGTGGTCGGGCTCTACTCGACGTTCCTCAACCGGGCATTCGACCAGGTGCTGATGGACGTGGCACTGCACCGCCTGCCGGTCACCTTCGTGCTCGACCGGGCCGGCGTGACCGGCCCGGACGGGCCCAGCCACAACGGCATGTGGGACGGCTCGATCCTCCAGGTGGTGCCGGGTCTGCGGATCGCCGCGCCGCGGGACTCGTCCCGGGTCAGCGAGCTGCTCCGCGAGGCGGTCGGCATCAGCGACGGCCCGACCGTGCTCCGCTACCCGAAGGCCAGCGTCGCCGACGACCTGCCGGCGGTCGGCACGATCGGCGGCATGGACGTGCTGCATAAACCGCCGGGGAGCTATGACGTGCTGTTGATCGGCGCCGGGCCGATGGCCGCGGTGTGCGTGCAGGCCGCCGGGCGGCTCGCCGACCAGGGCATCGCCGTCACCGTGGTGGACCCCCGGTGGACCAAGCCGGTGGACCCGGCGATGGTGGAGGCCGCACGCTCCAGCCGTTTGGTATCCGTTGTCGAGGACAGCGGCAGATGCGGTGGCTTTGGCGACGCGGTCGCCCGGCTGCTGCGCGATCACGGCGTGGACGTGCCGGTCCGCACGTTCGGGCTGCCGCAGGAGTTCCTCGGCCACGGGCAGCGGGCCGACATCCTCGAAGCGGCGGGGCTGACCCCCCAGCACATCGCGCGCGAGATCACCGAGACTGTGGCCAAGCTGCAGGCGGTCAACGGGGGCGGAAACAACGGGGGCGGAAACACCGGGGGAAGCAACGTCGTCGAGCAGCGCCGCGAGGTGTAACGGTAGTGCCAGGTACAACCCCCCTCCGGGTCGCGGTCGTCGGCTCGGGCCCTGCCGGGATCTACACCGCCGAAGCACTGATCAAGCAGTCGGCAGCGCTGCCCGACCCGCCGGAGATCCGGGTGGACGTGCTGGACCGGCTCCCAACGCCGTACGGCCTGGTCCGCTACGGCGTCGCGCCTGATCACACCTCGATCAAATCGATCGCCCGCTACCTGCAGCGGGTCCTGGAGCAGCCCGCCGTCCGGTTCCTCGGCGGCATCCATCTGGGCGAATCCGGCAGCGCGGGCCAGGTGTCGCGGGACGACCTGGTGGATTGCTACGACGCGGTCGTGTACGCCACCGGCGCGATGCGGGACCGCAAGCTCGGCGTGCCCGGCGAGGACCTGCCCGGCAGCGCGGCGGCGACCGACTTCGTCAACTGGTACTGCGGGCACCCCGACATGCGCTCCGAGGCGTTCAACGTGGACGCCGAGTCGGTGGCGGTGATCGGCGTCGGCAACGTGGCCGTCGACGTCGTCCGGATCCTGGCCAAGACCGCTGACGAGCTGCGCAGCACGGACGTTCCGGAGCCGGTGCTGCGGGCGCTGACGGACAGCCGGGTCAAGGAGATCCACATGATCGGCCGCCGCGGCCCGGCGCAGGCCAAGTTCACCACCAAGGAGCTGCGCGAGCTCGGCGAGCTGCCCGGCACCGACGTGGTCGTGCTCCAGGACGAGGCCGACCTGACCACGTTCGACATGGCCGGCGAGGGCGAAGCGCTCGCGGGTAGCGACCGGCGGGTGCGCGGCAACGTCGAGGTGATCCGGCGCTGGGCCGAAAGCGTCCCGGAGGGCCGGCCGCGCCGGCTGACCGTGCGGTTCTGGCTGAAGCCCGCCGAGATCACCGGCGACGAGCATGTCACCGGGCTGCGGGTGGAGCGCACCCGGCTGGACGAAACCGGCCGGCTGCACGGAACCGGCGAATTCCAGCAGATCCCGGCGCAGCTGATCCTGCGCTCGGTCGGGTACCAGAGCGTGCAGCTGCCCGGGGTGCCGTTCGATCCGGGCACCGCCACCGTGCCGAACGAGCAGGGGCGGGTACTGGACGCCGACGGCAGCCCGCTGCCGGGTGAGTACGTGGCCGGCTGGCTGAAGCGCGGGCCGACCGGGGTGATCGGCACCAACAAGTCCGACGCCGCCGAGACCGTCCGGTCGCTGCTCGCGGACCTGACCGGCCAGGGCGACGGCGCGCTGCCCCGGGCCGGCCTGCTCCGCTTCCCGGAGGCAGCGGCCGGAGCCGGTGACCGCGCTCCGATCGACGAGCTGATCGAGCGGCGCGGCATCCGCGCGATCAGTTACCAGAACTGGCTCGCGATCGAGGCACGCGAGGTCAAGCTGGCGGCCGAACTCGACCGCGGCGAGCGGGTCAAGCTGCCGACCCACGCCGAGCTGCTGGCCGCCTGCGACGACGTCGCCCGCCTGTAGCCGGCGGCCCGCGCCGGGTACCCGGGCACGCTGTTCACCGCGGTTTCTCGGTACCGTCGTCCCGGGGCCCGGGTCATCTTTGGGACCATGGCCGTATGGCGTGGATCGAACTCGATGGTGCTGTCAATGTGCGCGACCTGGGCGGGCTGCCGACGGAAGACGGCGGCAAAACCGTGGAGGCCCGGTTGCTGCGCGGCGACAACCTGCAACAACTGTCGGCCTCGGACATCGCGGTGCTGGTGCGCGAGATCGGCGTGACGACCGTCGTGGACCTGCGCAGCTCTGCCGAGCTGACGTCGGAGGGCCCGGCGCCGCTCGACGGCGTCACCGGGGTGCTGCATGTCCACCACCCGGTACTGCCGGAAGAGGGGACCGCCACCGACGCGGCCGCCGATGCCCTGCTGACCCGGCACGACCGGGACCGGTCGCTGTATCCGGATGACCCGATGTGCGGGCACTATCTCGGCTACCTGGAGGACCGGCCCGGCCAGGTGGTCGAGGCGCTGCGAACCGTCACGCGATCCGAGGGGGCGGCGCTGGTGCACTGCGCGGCCGGCAAGGACCGCACCGGTGTGATCGTGGCGCTCGCGCTCACCGTCGCCGGTGTGCGCCGGGAGGCCGTGGTCGCCGACTACGCCGCGACCGGCGAGAAGCTGGACGCCGTCCTGGACCGGCTGCGAGGTTCGCGGACGTACGCCGACGATGTCGACCGCAAGCCGGCGAGCTCACACGAGCCTCGGCCGGAAACGATGGCCGCGTTCCTCGAGCAGATGGACAGCAGCCACGGCGGGGTTACCCGCTGGCTCACCGATCACGGCTTCGGCGAGGACGACCTGGCGCTGCTGCGTGCCAGGCTCCGCGACGCCTAGACCAAGCTCCGGATGCCTGAGGGCCCCTTGGCGGTCGGCGCGCGCGGTTTAGCCTGGATTGGTGGACTGGACGACGGTCGCCTCGCTGGCGACCGCTGGGGGGACGCTCATCCTGGCGATCGCGACGTTCGCGTCGGTTCGGTCGGCGAACCGGGCGGCGCGTGCGGCCGAGCGGTCGCTGCTGGAGGGCCTGCGGCCGGTAACGGTAACAAGGCGGCGCAGCGGGCAGTGGAGGCCCGCGAGGAGCTGACGATCGAGGTGCTGTACGGCGACCATTAGGGCGGCCAGCGCACCGTCACCCGTTTCGCACTGCGTGCACGCGAACCCGAGGGCTGGCTGGCGATACAGTCGCTGCACTGGAACCTGGACCGGCCGGACCCCCGGTGACGCTGACGCTTACCCACCATTAGCCTCTGGTCTGGCAGACGGCGCTTCCCGGCGCCATCCCTCCGCTCCTCAGTTCGCTGATGCTCCCACCGGCGCGCAGCGCCGTTAGCGAGACTCTTGGAGGTGCCTCGTGACAGACCGGATCCTGGTGGAGATCCCGGACGGAGCCGGCGAGTCCCGCGGCGCCGCGGCCCCGAGGGCCGGCCGGACGGTGGACGTGCTGCTCGCCGGGCCGGAAGAGGGGCTGCCGCTGGTGTTCCACAACGGGACGCCCGGCGGACTGGTCCGATTCGAGCGCCTGGCCACCGCAGCGGCCGTGCGCGGGCTGCGCGTCGTGGCACTCGCCCGCCCCGGGTACGAGCGGTCGGCGCCGTGGCCCGGCCGGTCGGTCGCGGACGCGGCCGGGGACGTGGGACCGGTGCTGGACGCGCTCGGCGCCGAATCGTTCCTGACGGCCGGCTGGTCCGGCGGCGGCCCGCACGCGCTGGCGACCGCGTCCCGTTTCCGCGGCCGGTGCCTGGCCGGGGCGATCATCGCCGGGGTCGCGCCGCACCGGCCGGAAGGGCTCGACTGGACGGCGGGCATGGGCCCGGAGAACATCGAGGAGTTCACCGCGGCCGAGCGAGGCGCCGCGGATCTCGGCGCCTACCTCGAGCCCGCCGCCGCGGAGCTCCAGGCGGTGGACGGGCCGGCCGTGGCCGACGCGCTGGGCGGCCTGGTATCGGATGCCGACAAGGCGGTGCTCACCGGCGGATTCGCCGACTACCTCGCCGCTTCGCTGCGGGCGGCCATCCGGAACGGGATCTCCGGATGGCGCGACGACGACCTCGCTTTCGTCCGCGACTGGGGGTTCTCGCTGCGCCGGACCGCACCGGTGGCGATCTGGCAGGGCGACCAGGACCGGATGGTCCCCTACGCCCACGGTGCCTGGCTCGCCAAGAACGTGCCGGGAGCCCGTGCGCATCTGCTGCCGGGGGAGGGTCACCTCACGCTCACCGCTTCCCGGCTGGGCCGGATCCTCGACGACCTCCTCGACATGGCCCGTATAACGGGTTGATAAACTTGGCGAGTCGGCCCTGGTCCCCGGTCGGCTCGCTGTCTCCCGGGCATACCTGCCGGCCCTGGTTCAGCCGGAGCCGCAGGTAATTGCTTGGAGTGTGTCGTGGCCCTGCTCGCCCTGACCTTCGCTTTCTCGTTTGCGCTGATGACGGCCGCGATCCTCCTCGGCCTGGAGGGGCTTCGCCGCGGCGACCGGCCCGGCGACGTAACGGTCTCGGCGGTGATGAGCCGGTTCCAGCACCCGGATGAGTGCTGCCCTGCCGCTGTCGTCACCGTCCGCAATCCAGGTTCGGTCCCCGTTCTGGTGGGGCTGACGGCGCGGCGCTACTGGACACCGGCCTGGCTCGGAGGGAATCCGCTCATCGTCCGGGTGCCGCGTCTCACCAAGCGGGGCCGGCTGCGGCCCGCGCGGCAGGCCGTCGTCGGCGTGCTGGCCGCTGGCGACGCCGGGCGGTGGCTGATCCCGGTTCCGCACGGCGGGGTGACGCGGCGAGTGGTCGCCGTCGCGGGACAGGCCGGCGGCCGGCTCCGGGTGCTCGCGCGCATGATCGAGCCCATCCCCGGCCCGCTGGCCGCCTAGCACATAAGCGAGGCCGGGCAGTTGCCTGCCCGGCCTCTCATGTCTTCGGCCGGCCTGCCTCACCTGGCTTCGAGCGTGCGGTGGGTGGCCTGCCTGCATCCCTTATTTCTTAGGTCGTTACGTGTGATCAGCAGCCGTCGCTGGCCCACGGGGCGCTGCCCTGCTGTGCGTACAGCGTCTGGAACGCCTGGTCCTGCTGCGCCGGGGACGCATCCTGCGGCGAGCCTGAGTACCCGAGGCTTGCCCAGGTGGACGGCAGGAACTGGTAGGCGCCGCCGGCCCCGCTCGAGGAGTTGACGGCGCTGTAGTTGCCGCCGGACTCGGCGTTGAGCACACAGCTCTGGAACGAGCCCGGTGACGCCGAGCCGCTTGAGCTGGCCGCTGGGGCGGACTGGTCGGTGGGCGCCGCCTGGGTCTGGTCGCTCGGCGCGGAGGCCTGGTCGCTCGTCCCGGAAGAACCCGGGACGCTGAGCTGCTGCCCCGCGAAGATCTGATTCGGGTCCGACAGCGTGCTGGAGTTGGCCTGATATAGCTGCTGCCAGCTCGTCCCGTACTGCGCCGCTATCGAGCTCAGAGTGTCGCCCGACTGCACCGTATAGGTGCCGCCGGAGCTGTCGGCCGACTGGGTCACGGTGGTTGCCGCCGTGAGGTGAACCGGGACCGCCTGAGCCGCCGCCGCCTGGTGCACCGCCTGGTGCTGGACGTGCGCGGCGCCGCCCGCATGCTGGGCAGCTACCGCCACCCCCGCGACTGCCATCGCCGCACCCGTCTTGGCGGACCGCAGAGCTGCCCTGGTCATCAGAGCGGGCCGGGCGTGCCGGCCTCGGTGCTTGTTACTCATTCCGCCGAAGATTGCCGGCAACGGGCCTGGGCGCAGTCAAACCAAAATATTTTGCTCAACAGGGTCGAAAACGCCCGGACTGGGACATAGGAGTTGTGACATGGTCACAAACACCCCAAATCGGGCACCAGTTCCCGATCCGGAACCTGCGGGCCCGGGCCGGCCAGCGAACTGGCTATGTTTCTTGTGAATACCCAAGTTCTGCGTGACCAGTGTCAAGTTGACGGACTGGACGTCACCTGACGCGTCGTTTGTCCGATTGATACCGGTCAGAACCTTATGGTCGGATCGTTTCAGCATCAGGATCAGCGATGCCCGGCGGCTCTGGCGGGCCGGCAGACCTAGGCAGGCGGGTGAGGGGCAGCCGCCGCCACGTCCCCTCGTCCTGCGGCGAGTAGGTGATGATCCGCAGCCCCGGTACGGCCGCGACGTCCAGCTCCGTCACACTGAACGCCAGCGGTCCGGCAACCGGGTCCAGGAACCGCCGGGTGCGGACCTCGGGCTCGGCGACCTCGTGCCGCGACCATAGCTCCGCGAACTCGGGGCTGAGGTCGGCAAGGCGGCGGATGTCCTCCTCCCAGTCCGGGTCGCCGGCATGCGGGCCGTACGCCGCGCGCAGCCGGGCGACGAGGTAGGGCACCTCCTCGTCGTAGTTGGCGAACTTCTCCCGGGCGGACGGCTCGGTGATGCCGCACCACAGCATGTTCCGGTGGATGCACGGCATCCGGTGCCAGTCACGGAACAGGTCATCGTGGGCCTCGTTTGACTCGATGACGTCGAAGCGGCAGTTGGCCAGGATGGCCGGAACCGGGTCCAGTGACCGCAGCACGTCGCGCAGCGCCTGGGGCACGATCACCGATCCCGCCCACGACCGCACCGGCGTGGCCTCGGTGAGCTGGTACAGATGCTCGCGCTCGGCGTTCTCCAGCCGCAGGGTGCGGGCGACCGCGTCCAGCACCTGGGCGCTCACATTGATCGGACGGCCCTGTTCGAGCCACGTGTACCAGGTGACACCGACGCCCGCGAGCAGCGCGACCTCCTCGCGCCGGAGGCCGGGGGTGCGCCGGCGAAGTCCCGGCGGCAGTCCGACGTCGGCTGGCCGCAGCCGCGCGCGGCGGGCCTTGAGGAACCGGGACAGCTCGGCGCGCCGGGTCTTGGCCACGCGCACCGGGCGGGGTCTGGCAGCCTCTGGCTGCCCGGTGCCGGGTCCGCGCACGTTGGCGGCCGCCCGGGCCGGGTGCACATCCGTGGCCGGCTCGGCGATAGTCATCGGCAGATACCTCCCACGGGGACGCTACGACCGGGCACTGACATTTCCCCGCACCGCAGCTGACCGCGGCAGTGCCACCCGGAACAACGCCGGGGACCCGGTCAGCCATCCAGGTGCTGCCAGCACTAGGACCACCAGGCTCTCGGCAACGCCGCCGCCCAGGCCGGATGGTCGGACTATGACGACCTCCGACGTAACGCCAGCCCGGGGTGCCGCGACCGTCGCCGGCCGGCGCCCGGGCGCGGCGCCGTCGCGCTGGCTGATGCTGATCGTCCTGCTGCTCGGCCAGTTCATGGCGTTGCTTGACGTGACCATCGTGAACGTGGCGGTGCCGACCATCGGCCGGACCCTGCACGCATCCGGCGCGGCTCTCCAGCTGGTGGTGTCCGGATACACCGTCAGCTACGCGATGCTGCTGATCACCGGCGCCCGGCTCGGTGACCTCTACGGCCGGCGCCGGATGTTCTTGATCGGCGTGGGGTCGTTCACCGCGGCCTCGCTCGCGTGCGGGATCGCGCCCGGCACATCGGTGCTGATCGCTGCCCGGTTCGTGCAGGGAGCGGCGGCGGCCGCAATGATGCCGCAGATCATCAGCGTGATCCAGGCCCGCTTCTCCGGAGCGGCGCGGGCGCGGGCGCTGTCCGCCTACACGGCCGTTCTCTCCGTGGGCTTCGTGGCAGGCCAGGTGCTCGGCGGGGTGCTGGTGACCGCGAATTTGCTCGGCGCCCAGTGGCGGCCCGTCTTCCTGGTGAACGTCCCGATCGGGATCGCCGTGGTGGCGGTGGTGCCGCGGGTCGTTCCCCGGGACGAAGCCCAGGCCGGCCGCCGCTCCCGCGGACTGGATGTCGCGGGCCTCGCCACCGCCGTACCCGCGGTGTTCCTGATCGTGCTCCCGCTGGTGCTCGGGCACCAGGTGGGCTGGCCGCCATGGGTGCTGGCCTGCATCGCGGCCGGCGTAGCACTGGCAGCGGCGTTCATCTGGGTGGAGCGCCACGTCGCCGCTCGCGGGGGAGATCCGCTGCTGAACCTCCGGGTGCTGCGCGCTCCCGGGCTCGGCTCCGGGCTGGCGGCGCTGATGATGGCGATGACCGCCTACGGCGGGTTCCTGTTCAGCTTCTCACTGCACCTCCAGGCGGGCCTGGGTGACAGCGCCCTGCGCTCCGGCCTCACGTTCGCCCCGACTGCCGCGGCCTTCGGCCTGTTCGGCTTCTACTGGCGGAAGCTGCCGGAGCGCCTGCACCCCGCGCTCACGCCGGCCGGGTTCGCCATCGCCGCGGTGGCCTTCCTGGCGCTGGCCGCCGACCTGCGCAGCGGGACCCACGGCGGCGCGGCGCTGCTGGTGATCTTGGTGGTGCTCGGCTCCGGGCTGGGCGTGGGGTTTAGCCCGCTGACCACGCAGGCGCTGGTGCACGTTCCGGTGGCGGACGCGGCCGATGCCAGCGGCCTGCTCACCACGACGATGCAGCTTGGCCAGGTGATCGGTGTCGCCACCTTCGGCAGCCTCTTCCTCACCCTCGCGCGGCCGGACGGGGGAGAGCCGGCCCGGCAGCAGTCGGCGCACGCCGTGTCCGCCGTCGACGGCTGGCTCGCGCTGATGCTGCTGGCCGGCGCCGCCCTGGGGCTGCTGCTGGCGCGCGCCGTGCTCCAGGCCCGGCGCGCCCAGCGTCATCCGCGTTCCAGCTCCACCACCGACCGCAGCACGTCGCCGCGCTCCATCTTCGCGAACGCGTCCTCCACGCCGTCCAGGCTGATCGTCTCGGACACGAAGCCCTCGAGGTCCAGCCGCCCCTGCAGGTAGAGATCGATCAGCGTGGGGAAGTCGCGGCTGGGCAGGCAGTCGCCGTACCAGGACGACTTCAGCGCCCCGCCACGGCCGAACACGTCCAGCAGCGGCAGTTCGATCGTCTTCCCCGGCGCCGGCACGCCCACCAGCACGACGGTCCCGGCGAGGTCGCGCGCGTAGAACGCCTGCCGGTACGTCTCCGGCAGCCCGATCGCCTCGATCACGACGTCGGCGCCGTTGCCCCCGGTGAGGCTCCGGATGGCTTCCACCGGGTCGGTGGCGCGGGAGTTGACCACGTGGGTGGCGCCGAAGCGCCTGGCCCATTCCAGCTTGCGGTCGTCCACGTCGACGGCGATGATCGTCCCCGCGCCCGCGAGCCGGGAGCCGGCGATCGCGGCGTCGCCGACGCCGCCACAGCCGATGACGGCGACCGAGTCGCCGCGGCCGACACCGCCGGTGTTGACCGCGGCGCCGATCCCGGCCATCACGCCGCAGCCGAGCAGCCCCGCGGCGGCGGGCTGCGCCGCCGGGTTGACCTTGGTGCACTGCCCCGAGTGGACGAGCGTTTTCGCGGCGAACGCCCCGATGCCGAGCGCCGGGTTGAGCTCGGTGCCGTCGGCGAGCGTCATCTTCTGTGCCGCGTTGTGGGTCGCGAAGCAGTACCAGGGCCTCCCGCGCCGGCACGCCCGGCACTGGCCGCAGACGGCACGCCAGTTCAGGATGACGAAGTCGCCCTCGCCGACGCTGGTCACGCCGTCGCCGACCGCCTCGACCACGCCGGCCGCCTCGTGGCCGAGCAGGAAGGGAAACTCGTCGCTGATCCCGCCGTTGCGGTAATGCAGGTCGGTATGGCAGACCCCGCAGGTCTGCACCCGTACCAGCGCCTCGCCCGGTTCCGGGTCCGGGATCGTCACCGTCTCGAGGGTCACCGGCTTACCGGCGGAACGGGCCACTACCCCCTGAACCTGCTGCGGCATCGGCACCACCTTCCTGCGAGCGTCCCTGGTGACCTAACGTTACGCCTCACCAGCGGTCCGTCCCGATAGGCGCGGGGGCCATGACATCTGTCACGGCGGGAAGCGGACGGACGGCACTGTCGCCGTGCCCGCCCGGATGGTTTCCTCAGTAATTGCCACGAGGGACTGCGGCGGCAACTCAACTCCGGGATGCCGCGCAGATGGTGGCGACGGAGGGGAAATGCGCGATCAGCGCGATACGCGGGCCGCCGGGTCGCCGGTGGTCACGTACCAGAACGTCAGGAAGGTGTACGGGCCGGTCACGGCGGTCAACGGGCTGTCGCTGGAGCTGCGGCCCGGGGAAACGGTCGCCCTGCTGGGCCCGAACGGCGCCGGCAAATCGACCTCGCTCGACATGCTGCTGGCCCTGCGCAAGCCCACCAGCGGCACGATCCGGGTGTTCGGATCAGCGCCCGCCGACACCGTCCGGACTGGCCGCATCGGCGCGATGCTGCAGTCCGGCGGGCTGATGAGCGAGGTCACGGTGGCCGAACTGGTGACGCTGGTGGCCGGCTTCCACCCGCGCCCGCTGCCGGTCGAGCAGACGCTCAAGCGGGCCGGCATCGCGGCCCTGGCCGGTCGGCAGGTGGAACGCCTGTCCGGCGGAGAATCGCAGCGGCTGCGGTTCGCGCTGGCGATCGCCGGCGAGTGCGACATGATCGTCCTCGACGAGCCGACCACCTCGATGGACGTGGAGAGCCGGCAGGCGTTCTGGGCGAACATGAAGGCCGAGGTCGCCTCCGGGCACACGCTGCTGTTCGCCACCCACTACCTGGAGGAGGCCGACCAGGCCGCCGACCGGATCCTGGTCATCAACAAGGGCCGGCTGCTCGCTGACGGCACTCCCGCGGAGATCAAGCAACGGGCCGGCGCCAAGCGGATCTCGTTCCGCCTGGACCGGGTGGACGAGACCTTCCTGCTGCAGCTTCCGGCCCTGGTCGACCTGGAAGTGCGCAACGACCTGGTCCGGATCCAGTCGTCGGACTCCGACCGGACGCTCTACGCGCTGCTCGACGCCGGCTACCGGCCCCGGGAGATCGAGGTGGCCAGCCTCGGCCTGGAGCAGGCCTTCCTCGCCATCACGGCGAGCGACAACGGGGAAGCCGGAGACGTTAAGCCCGGCTCGGAGCTAACGGAGACGGTTCGATGACCAGCACGCTGAGCCTTGCGCGGGTGGAGATGCTGCGGGTGTGGCGCAACAAGCGGTACACGATCTTCACCATCGGAATCCCGGTGGTGCTGTTCCTGCTGGTCGCCCGGTCGGTGCCGGCGAGCTTCAAGGCCTACGGCGTCCCGTACCGGGCCTACTACATGGTCGCGATGGCCTCGTTCGGCTCCTTCGGTGCGGCCCTGCAGGGAAACGCCGGCCGCATCTCCCAGGAGCGCAAGGACGGCTGGGTGCGGCAGTTGCGGCTCACGCCGCTCCCGGCCGGTTCATATGTGGGCGCCAAGATCATCGCGGCGATGGTCACCACCGTGCCGTCGATCGTGCTCGTGCTGGCGCTCGGCCGTTTCTACGCCGACATCCACCTCGCGGCGTGGAAGTGGCTCGCGATCGGGGTGGCCGTCTGGTTCGGCGCGATGAGCTTCTCGGCGCTGGCGGTTGCGATCGGCTACCGGTACAAGCCGGACACAGCGCAGGCGGTCTCGATGGCCGTTTACTTCGCGATGTCCATCGCGGGCGGCCTGTGGTTCGCCGTCTCGGGCGTGCTGGCGACCGTCGGGAAGGCGCTGCCGACGTACCAGATCGTGCGGCTCGGCGCTCAGGTGATGGCCGCCGGGACCATTCCGATGGTCTCGGTAATGGTGGTCCTTGCCTGGCTGACCGGGTTCGTCGTGCTCGCCGCGTGGTCGGTGCGCAGCACGGTGGAGAAGGTCTGACTCCGTGCTGCATTGCCGGTCCGCCCCATCCGGGGGCGGGGCGGACCGGTGGCAGCATGGAAGCGAGCAGGATGGGGTGGGTGTGATGAACGTCCGGCACGGGGTCTGGCGCAGGATCCGCAACAACGCCGCCGATTGCACCGCAGGGCCGGTCGACGCCGCCGGCTTTGCCCGCTCCGGTCCCGGTTCCCGGAGCTGGATGCGCTGGTTCTTCTCCGCCATCTGGCTCGTCTATCTCATTCAGCCCGTCAGCGCCCTGTTCAGCGGCCACCACGGCGCGCTGTGGATAGCGGGCGGCCTGGCGATCGTCACCGTGTTCTGCGTCGTCTACGTCGGCCTGTGCATGACGTGGGACCGGAACCAGTACTGGGCGCAGTGGGGGCTGGCGGTCCTGTTCGCCGTGGCCGTGCTCGCGTGCGTGATCTACGGCAAGGACTGGACCCCGCTGTGGATCTATGTCTCCGTCGCCACCGGTTTCGCGGTCCCCGGCCGGCGCCTGGCGATGCTGGCGGTGCTCGTGGTCGGGGCTTGCTATGCGCTGTTTTCCTGGCTCGCCCATGTTGGCACCGCGGACTTCCTGATCATCCTGGTGCCGGTGGTGCTAGCGGGCTGGGCGATGACCGGGTTCCGGATGCAGATCGCGCTGATCAGTGAACTCGCCCAGGCCCGGGACACCGTCGCCCGGCTGGCGGCGAATCAGGAGCGGCTGCGGCTCGCCCGCGACCTGCACGACCTGGCCGGCCACTCACTGTCGCTCATCACCTTGAAGGCGGAACTCGCGCAGCGGATGTTGGACCGCCTTCCGGCCTCGGCCGAGCGGGACCGGGCGGCCCATGACGCCGCAGACATCGAGCAGGTCAGCCGGCAGACACTGCACGACATCCGGGAGGCGGTCAGCGGCTACCGCCGCCCGACACTGCCGGTGGAGTTCGCGACCGCCCGCACCGCGCTCGAGGCGGCCGGAATCCGCCTCGACGGGGAGCCCGCGCTGCCCCAGCCCAGCCCGGCGGGACCGGAACAGGAGGCGGCGCTCGCCTGGTGCCTGCGCGAGGCCGTCACCAACGTGATCCGCCACTCCGGCGCCGGCAGTTGCCGCATCCGGCTGCTCGAACGCCGCGGCGAGCTGTCACTCGAGGTCACCGACGACGGCCGGGGGATCGGCGGCCCCGGCAGCAACGGTGTCCCGGCCGGCACCGCGCCTATCGGCTCCGGGCCTGTCGGCTCCGGACCGGGCGGCTCCGGACCGGGCGGGAGGCCGGAGCCTGGTAGCGGACTGCGCGGAATGTCGGAACGGCTGTCGGCGGTAGGAGGCAGCCTGTCGGCCGGCCCCGCCCGGGTCGGCGGGTCGTCCGGCCGCGGCTTCCGGCTGGTCGCCACCGTGCCGATCGCCACCGTGCCGGTCGCCGCCCAGCCCGCAGGCCCCGGCGTCCAACCGCCGGACGAAGCCGGGCAGGCGATCGTCAACGCCGCCCCGTGATCCGGGTCCTGCTCGCCGAGGACCAGCACCTGGTCCGTGAGGCGCTGGCCGCGCTGCTGTCGCTGGAGGACGACATCGAGGTGGTCGCGCAGGTCGCGCGGGGCGACGAGGTGGCCGGGGCGGTGGCCGACCACGACGTGGACGTGGCGCTTCTCGACATCGAGATGCCCGGGATGGACGGCCTCGCCGCGGCCGCGACGCTGCGACGCGCCAGCCCGGACGTGAAGATCGTGATCCTCACCACATTCGGGCGCCCCGGCTACCTCCGGCGGGCGATGGACTCGGGCGTGTCGGGGTTCGTGGTCAAGGACTCGCCGGCCACCAAGCTGGCCGGCACAATCCGCCGGGCGATCGCCGGCGAGCGGGTGATCGACCCCGACCTGGCGGTCGCCGCGCTGTCCGAGGGAGCGAATCCGCTCACCCCCCGCGAGCGCGACGTCCTCGCGGCATCCGCGGACGGCTCGATGATCTCCGTGATCGCGTCCCGGCTGCACCTGTCGGAGGGAACGGTCCGCAACTACCTGTCCGCCTGCATCCAGAAAACCGGCGCCCGCAGCCGGGCGGAGGCGCTGCGCATCGCCGACGCCCGCGGCTGGTTGTGACCACTGCATGCCACGTGTTGAGCCTCCGGTTTAATCGCCCTAACCTGGTTGTTTCGATGGCTGCAGCGAGCCCCGTCCGCCTCGCGCGAACGGGTACGGGCGAAAGCCGTTATGTAAGTGTTGGCGGAATCCGGGGACAATCTAGAGCATGAGCGCTTCCGAGGTACCCGCGCGAGACGGGCAGGCGGACCTGCCTGCCGGGCGCTACCTCGACCGGGAGGAAAGCTGGCTGCGGTTCAACCAGCGCGTTCTCGAACTGGCGGAGGACGAGTCGCTGCCGCTGCTGGAGCGGGTCCGGTTCCTGGCGATCTTCGCCAGCAACCTGGACGAGTTCTTCATGGTGCGTGTCGCCGGGCTGACCCGGCGGCTGGCCACCGGCCTCCCGGTCGAAGGACCGAGTGAGCGCCAGCCCCGCAACGTCCTCAACCGCATCTTCGAGGTTTCCAGCGAGCTGATGCTGCAGCACGCGGAATGCTTCCGCGACAACGTGCAGCCCCTGCTCGCCAAGCACGGAATCGAGATCCTCCGGTGGTCCGAACTGTCGGATACCGAACGGCGCAGCCTGCACCGCCTTTTCCGTGAGCGCATCTATCCCGTGCTCACCCCGCTGGTGGTGGACCCGGCGCACCCCTTCCCGTACATCTCCGGGCTGTCGCTGAACCTGGCGGTGATGGTGCGCGACCCCCGGCTGGACAGCACCGCCTTCGCCCGGGTCAAGGTGCCCCCGCTGCTGCCGCGGTTCCTGGACGTGTCGCCGTACCGGTTCGTCCCGCTGGAGGACGTGATCGCCGCGCACCTTCCGCAGCTGTTCGAGGGAATGGAAGTCCTGGAGCATCACGCCTTCCGGGTTACCCGCAACCAGGACCTGGCGGTAGACGACGATGTCACCGAGGACCTGATGCAGGCGCTGGAACGCGAGCTGCTGCGGCGCAAGTTCGGGCCCGCGGTCCGGCTGGAGGTCGAGGAGTCCATCTCGGACGCGGTGCTCGACCGGCTGGTGACCGAGCTTGCCATCGGCGAGCAGGCGGTGTTCCGGCTGCCCGGGCCGCTCGACCTGGCAGGGCTGAACGCCATCGCCGACCTGGACCTGAGCGAGCTGAAGTACCCGCCGTTCGTGCCGTCGGAGTCGGCGCTGCGGCGCGACACGGACGTGTTCACCACGATCAGCGAACGCGATGTGCTGGTGCACCATCCGTACGACTCGTTCACCACCAGCGTCGAGCGCCTGGTTGAAGAGGCCGCCGAAGACCCGAACGTGCTCGCGATCAAGCACACCCTGTACCGGACCAGCGACTCCTCGCCGATCGTCGACGCGCTGATCGACGCCGCCGAGGCCGGCAAGCAGGTCGTGGTGGTGGTGGAGATCAAGGCCCGGTTCGACGAGCAGGCGAACATCTCCTGGGCGCGCAAGCTGGAGGAAGCCGGCTGCCACGTGGTGTACGGGCTGGTCGGGCTGAAGACCCACTGCAAGATGGCGCTGGTGGTGCGGCAGGAGGCGGATGGCACGCTGCGCCGCTTCTGCCACATCGGCACCGGCAACTACCATCCGAAAACCGCCCGGCTGTATGAGGACTTCGGCCTGTTCACCGCCGACGCGCAGGTGGGCGAGGACGTCACCGACCTCTTCAACCACCTCACCGGTTACAGCCGCCGTGACTCCTACCGGCGGCTGCTGGTCGCCCCCGTCTCGCTGCGGACCGGCCTGATCGAGCGGATCGACCGCGAGCGGGAACGGTTCGAAGCCGGGAACCCAGCCAGGATCCGGTTCAAGTGCAACGCGCTGATCGACGAGGCGGTCATCGACGCGCTGTACCGGGCGTCCCAGGCGGGCGTCCCGATTGACCTGTGGGTGCGGGGCATCTGCGCGATCCGTCCCGGCGTTGCCGGGTTGTCGGAAACGGTGCGGGTGCGCAGCGTCCTGGGCCGGTTCCTCGAGCATTCGCGGATCTACGCATTCGGCGGCAACGGCGCTCGCGGCGCCCGTGGCGCCGCGGCCGCTGCCGCAGACGGCGGCGATGGCGCGGAACCGGCCGACGGCGAGCGCTCCGGCGTGAGCCGCGCCCGCTGGAGCCAGCCGGGCGGGCTGCCGGCCGGCCAGGCCCTGGCCGCACCCGTGCAAGGCGG
>JBPYFL010000100.1:0-2634 GCA_051986485.1 Streptosporangiaceae bacterium
GGCATGCTGGCCGGGCTGCCGCTGCGCTCCCCGCCCGCCGTGCACGGGCGGGCCGGTTTGTTCTGCTACGACACCATGACGCTGGTCGGCCCCGGCAGCTGGGCGGCGATCCGGGGGGCGGCGGACGCCGCGCTGACCGCCGCGGACCTGGTCAGCTCCGGGGAGCGCCTGGCCTATGCGCTGTGCCGGCCGCCGGGCCATCACGTGACCCGCAGCGCGTACGGCGGCTCCTGCTACCTCAACAACGCCGCGATCGCCGCGCAGGCACTGCGGGCCGCCGGGGCGCGGCGGGTCGCGGTCGTCGACCTCGACGCCCATCACGGCAACGGCACCCAGATGATCTTCTACGAGCGGCCCGACGTCTGGTACGGCTCGGTGCACGTCGATCCGGGCGCGGGGTGGTTCCCGCACTACGCCGGTTACGCCGCGGAACGTGGTCGCGGCGACGGCGAGGGCGGCAACCGCAACCTGCCGCTGGCGCCGGGGACCGGGGACGACGGCTGGCTCGCCGGCGTGACCGCCCTGTGCGACGAGGCGCGGGCCTTGGCGCCCGACGCGATCGTGGTGTCGCTCGGCCTGGACGCGGCGGCGGCCGACCCGGAGAGCCCGTTGTGCGTCACCGAGGCGGGTTACCGCGCCGCAGGCCGGCTGGTCGGGGCGCTCGGGCCTGCGGTCCTGATCCAGGAGGGCGGCTACGATCTGCCCTCACTCGGCGGGCTCGCGGTGGCGGCGCTTTCGGGCGCGGCGGAGGGCGTGGGCCTCGATACGCCATGATGAGGTCATGGCGTCGTCACGGTCACGGTGGTCCCTGTGGTCCCAGGATTCGGTCCTGTCGATAGGGTCGCGCGGTTCGGTCCTGTCCATCGGATCGGTGGGGTCCGCGTTGTCGGTGGGTTCGGTCGGCTCGTTCGCGTCGTTGCTCTCCGTGGGCTCGGCCTTCTCGGTCCTCTCCCTGTTGTCGGCACGGTCCCGCGCGGCCGTCATGTCCTATCGCTCCGCCCGCGCGGTGATGTCCGCGCCGCCCCGCCTGGACGCCGAGTAGCCGCAACGGGACGAACTCCTGGGCGGACCGCGACTGCTAGCTGCCCTGCAACGGGAAATGGCAGGCGGCGACGTGGCCGGGCCCGAACGAGCGCAGTTGCGGCTCTTCCTCGGCACACAGATCCTGCACGAACGGGCACCGGGTCCGGAACCGGCAGCCCGATGGCGGGGTCACCGGGCTGGGCAACTCGCCCTTGATCCCCGCGCCCGTCCTGGCTCGCGCTTCCGCCGGATCCGGGACCGGGATGGTCGCGATGAGCCCGGCCGTGTAGGGATGCGTGGCGCGCTGGTAGATGTCCTCCGCCGAACCCATCTCGACCAGCTTGCCCAGGTACATGACACCGATCCGGTCGGCCATGTACTTGACCACCGCGAGGTCGTGGGAGATGACGATGTAGGTGAGGCCGTGGTCCGCCTGGAGCCGCTTCATCAGGTTGAGCACCTGTGCCCTGATGGAGACGTCAAGCGCGCTGACCGGCTCGTCGGCGACGATGACCTTCGGGTTCAGGGTGAGCGCCCGGGCCAGCCCGATCCGCTGGCGCTGCCCGCCGGAGAACTCGTGCGGGTAACGTTCGACGGCGTTGCGCGGCAGCCCCACCTCATCAAGCAGTTCGAAAACGCGCTGCTGCTGTTCCCGGCGGGTCCCGACACGCTGGATGCTAAGCGGCTCGCGGATGATGGAGCCGACCCGCATCCTCGGGTCCAGGGAGGCGTAGGGATCCTGAAACATCAGCTGCAGGTCGCGCCGCTGCTTTCGCAGCTCTCCCCGGCTGAGCGCCGAGATGTCCTGGCCGTTCAGCAGTACCGAGCCCGTGTTCGGGCGCTCGAGCGCCACGACCACCCGCCCGATCGTGGTCTTACCGCAGCCCGACTCGCCGACCAGGCCAAACGTCTCCCCAGCGGCCACGGTGAACGAGACGTTGGAGACCGCGTGCACCGCCGCGACCTGGCGCTGCAAGATCGCCCCGGCGGTGACCGGGAACTCCTTGACTAGATCGCGCACCTCGAGCAGCGGGGGAACCGGCGCCACCGCCGTCTCGCCGTCAGGGCCCGGCGGCGACACCGCCACGGACGCGCGGGCCGTCGCACCGTTCCCGGTCCCGGCGTCGGCTGCTCCATCGACCGGGTGCCAGCACGAGAAGAGGTGCGAGGTGGCCCCGGTCAGCGGCGGTTCCTGGTCGCGGCACTTGTCGGTGGCCCGGCTGCACCTGGGCGCGAACCGGCAGCCGGCCGGCGGCCGGGACAGGTCCGGTGGCAGCCCGCCGATAGTGAGCAGCCGCCGGCTGCCGTCCTGGCTCAGCCGCGGTATCGATGCCAGCAGCGCACGCGTGTACGGGTGGCGCATGTGCTTGAAGAGGTCCGGCGTCGTGGTGACCTCGACCATCCGGCCGGCGTACATCACCTGGACCCGGTCCGCGTGCCCGGCGATCACCCCCATATCGTGCGTGATCAGCAGCATCGCCATTCCGAGGCGATCCTTAAGGTCATGCAACAGGGCGAGGATCTGCGCCTGGATGGTGACGTCCAGAGCGGTAGTGGGCTCGTCGGCGATCAGCAGCTTGGGCTCACAGCTCAGCGCCATCGCGATCATCA